>NZ_CP092831.1:1095000-1790000 GCF_022531965.1 Paenibacillus peoriae
CAGTGTTGCCCATGTAGGCGGCGTTGATCCAGAGGCCAGTCTGACGACGATTGAAATGCGTAGGGTCATTGTGCAGGAATCACTTCGCCTGCTGAAAATTAGCAATGTACGCGTGGATGGGAATTATGCACGTGTAGATGGGACTCTTGGCGAATATGCTGTGCATTTGGGAAGCGGGGGTGTCTATAAGCAAGCGAAGGGAGCGCTGCATATTATTCCGGTGCATTCGCAGCATCGTGGACGCATCTTCCTGCCGTTTCTGGACGAAGACCCAAGAACAGCCGAGATTTTATCCAAAATTGTGTTGTTGGCCGAGGATCAGAAGATCAAGGACCCGCAAATTCTTACACAGCTTCAAGCGTAGAATAGAATTCTGATGTATATAGATTTATAATGAACTCAACGTTCGCATCTAGACAATGGTTTCAAATCCTCGACTGTGTAGGTGGAAACTTAGTTTAGTTGCGGAGGTTGAGTTATTTAATATTGAGCGTTTATCAAGCACGAATAAGGAGATATGGGTAATATTTTAGGTTCTGTGGTTTGATGGAAATCTAACAGTATAACAATTGACGATCATAGGAGAACATAACGATGTTTAAAAGTATCTTTCTAAAAGAGTACTCAACCGAGTATCAATCACAAGTTGTCGATTTAATTTTACATATTCAAAAAGATGAATATAATATCGTCATAACCAAAGAAGATCAGCCAGATTTGCTTGATATTGAAAACTTTTATCAGCGTGGCAACGGCAACTTCTGGGTGGCTCTTCGTGAAGGAACCGTAATAGGGACTATAGCTTTGTTAGATATTGGGAACCGTAAGACAGCACTTAGAAAGATGTTTGTAAAACAAAACTATAGAGGTAAAACATTCAATGTTTCGAATCAATTATTGCATCATTCCATAGGATGGGCTAAGGAAAGGTCTATTGAAGAAATCTATCTTGGAACAACACCACAATTCGTAGCAGCTCATCGATTTTATGAGAAGAATGGATTTGTTAGTGTAGATCCAGGAGAATTGCCGATTAGTTTTCCAGTCATGAAAGTGGATAAAAAGTTTTACAGATACATTATTCAATAAAATGATCCTGAACCAAAACAATGCTGAGGGAAATTCCAGTTCAAAATGTGTGACTTAGTGGCCGCCGTGTCGTCTTGCTGCCAAGCCGCAATATAAACTATCGCTGAGCAGGAATTTCTTTTGTTTAGGACAGGCGTTTGCTAGAATAAAAGGGTATGTTGTAAGTCAACGTTAACCAAATTGCTGGGAGGGACACAAGTATGAGCAAAAAGATTAAATGGGGAATTGTCGGCACAGGCTGGATCTCAGATCAATTTGTGGCGGATTTGGCGCATGTTACGAATGGAGAAGGGTATGCCGTTGGATCACGTACTATTGAAAGCGCTACCGAATTTGCAGCTAAGCATCAAATATCACGAGCTTACGGGAGCTATGAGGAATTAGCACAAGATCCCGAGGTAGATGCTATTTACGTAGGGACTCCTCATCCTTTTCATAAAGAAAATGTTCTGACGGCTCTTCGGGCGGGCAAAGCGGTCTTGTGTGAGAAACCCTTCACCGTCAATAGTAAAGAATTGGAGGAACTAATCGGCTTTGCACGTGAGCGTAAGCTATTCCTGATGGAAGCAATGTGGACACGTTTTTTGCCTCCGATTCGCCAAGTGCAGGAGTGGATACATGCGGGACACATTGGCGAGGTAAAGCTGGTTAAGGCAGAATTTGGTTTTCGGGTAGATTGGAACCCGGAGGGCCGGCTTTTGAACCTTGAGCTGGGCGGAGGTGCTCTGTTAGATGCAGGAATTTATCCGGTTTCTTTTGCTTCAATGGTCTTCGGTCCTGAACCTGAGCATGTATGGAGCACTGCTCATATCGGGGAGACAGGCGTTGACGAGACATTTTCGATCTTGCTGGATTATGGGCAAGGACGCACGGCTATGCTTAACGGGGCAGTCCGTCTCGGATTGACGAATGAGGCATACATCCATGGAACCAAGGGCTATATTCACATTCCGTCATTCCTAAACAGCACATCGGCTACTTTAGTTGTGGACGGTGAAGAGGCACAACACTTTCAGGATGACCGATCCTCTACAGGCTATGCCTTTGAAGCAGAAGAAGTCGGGCGTTGCTTGAACGAAGGTTTGCTCGAAAGTTCTACTATTTCTTTAGATGAATCATTAGGAATTATGAAACTGATGGATCAGATTCGTTCACAGTGGGGACTTCGGTATCCGTTTGAATAATCATATTCTTTCCAGGGACCTTTCAGGTTCTCTGGAATTTTTTTGTTTGTGAGCGTTATTTTTGTATACATAAGTCTTTCCAATTCCCAAATAGCGACTTTGGTCGCACGCTAGGTAACGCCATATGAGTAAGTCAAGAGTGGGACATATGAATCATTTTTTGTGATTTAAATTAGTTAAAAAACCGTCATTAAAAAGTTACAAAAGTGTAATTTATTCATCGGTTAACTGAATTGTGAACGCTCTCTTTTTATGAAAAAGAATGAAGGTCCTAGTATTGAATTTCCAAAAACTTTCAATGAAATTTCCGAAAATGTGCGGTAGGGTGGTTAACGTGTCACTTGAGCCATTGCGGCTTTTGCTGACTTGCTTGCTTATCCCGTGGCTCTGGATTCTTGTCGGAGCTCGCAGGATCGAGAGCCTTTGCAAGCCTGTGAGCGTTGAATAGGCATTCACCTCATGACCTAACATCAAGGAGGAATTACAAACGTGAAAGTGAAATCAACATGGTTGTTCCGTATGGTGATGATGACAGTGATCGCGGCTGTTGTGATCGGACCTATGAATATTGCAGGAGCAGCAGGAAGTCGGACAGATCGACCTTGGATGAACACTGCCCTGTCGGCTGAGAAACGGACAGCGTTGCTGTTACAGGAAATGACGCTGGAAGAAAAAATAGATTTGGTGACTGGCAAGGTCAACAATTACTATGGATTCTATAATAATTCGATGGAGCGGTTGGGCATTCCGGCGCTGACGATGGCAGATGGACCTGCAGGTGTACGTATCGCTAATCCGGATGTGCAGGACAAGCAATCGACTGCGTTGCCTGCTCCAATTGCGCTGGCTGCAACGTGGGATATCCAAGCTGCCAAACAGTATGGGGATTTGCTCGGAGACGAGGCTTTTAATACAACTCATAATGTGGTGCTTGGACCCGGGATGGATATTGCCCGAATTCCATGGGGATCGCGAAACTTTGAATCTATGGGCGAGGACCCGCTGCTGCAATCTCAAATGGCGACCGCTTATGTCAAAGGTATACAAAGTCATCCTGTTCTGGCGACTGCCAAACATTACCTTATGAATAATCAGGAGACAGAGCGTTTCACAACAAATGTCAAAGTCAGTGACCGTGCGCTGCATGAAATTTACATACGTCCGTTTCAGGAGGCTATTGCCAAGGCAGACTTGGGCGGAGCTATGTGCTCCTTTAACAAGGTCAATGGCGAATCGGCATGTGAGAACAAGACCATCATGACAGATCTCTTGAAAAAGGAAATGCAATTCAAGGGCTTCGTGATGAGTGATTACGGCGCGAACCTGAGTACAGTCGAATCGGCAAATAGTGGCTTGGATCTGGAAACACCGGGGACTCCTTATGGAAAATGGGGAGATCAGCTGCTGGCTGCTGTCAAGAATGGTAAGGTAAGTGAAAAAACGATTGATGATAAGGCTGGGCGCATTCTGATGCAAATGTTCAGCAAAGGTTTATTTGATCACCCGGCTCAAAATAACCAAATTGATGCCCATGACCATGGCAAGACAGCCCGTCAATTGGCTGAGGAAAGTATGGTACTGCTTCAAAATAAAAACAATGCATTGCCATTGTCTAAAGATAAACTCAAGTCTATTGCTGTGATTGGCCCCGATGCAGATAACGGCACTGTGGCAGGCGGAGGCAGTTCGCTGGTGAATCCGACGTATACAGTGAGTCCGTTAGAGGGCATCCGCAATCGTGTCGGCAAAGGAGTTACCGTCCAATATGCACCGGGCACAGACCCGATCTCTGCAGGAGACATTATGCCAGGGCCATCTGCTGTTCCGTCTTCACTGTTGACTACATCTGATGAGAAAGAGGATATCAGTGTTGGATATGCGACTTATGGAGATGGCGAACAGGGACTTCGAGGCGAATACTGGAAGAATAACAAGATGGAAGGCAATCCGATTCTTGTACGCAATGATGACCAAGTCAATATGAACCTTGGATTTTATAATTATCAGGGCTTCAATGCGAAGTCTCCTAAAGTTCCAAATACACCAACGACACTGAACGGCTTGATATCTGCACGCTGGACAGGGGCAATTGCAGCTCCCAAGGATGGTGACTATGCATTGTCATTAACCAGTTTGGGATCAAGCAAGCTGTATCTCGACGATAAGCTTTTCGTGGACAATCAAGGTGAAAAGCTGGGCACTACGAAGAAAAACATCTCCCTTAAAGCGGGTGAAAAGCACAAGATACGTATTGAATACCGCGCTGATTATCCGACCAATGGTCGGGATTCCGGTGGTATGGTTCGTCTGGGCTGGGAACCTCCGGCAGATACGTCAGATAAGCTGATTGACAACGCTGTGAAATTGGCGAAAAAATCGGATGTTGCGATTGTTGTTACGCGCACGTATGAGAGTGAGGGATATGTTGAGCGTTCCGATATGGAGCTCCCGAATAATCAGGATCGGCTGATCCGTGCGGTTGCGGCTGTAAATCCGAAAACCATTGTCGTACAAATGAGCGGCAGAGCCGTGCAAATGGATACATGGCAGGACAAAGTCCCTTCCATCGTACAAGCATGGTTTGCTGGACAAGAGCAAGGGAATGCTATAGCGCGCGTCTTATTTGGAGATGTAAATCCTTCGGGTAAGTTGCCGGTAACCTTCCCAGTTAACGAGCAGTCTACACCTGTATCCTCACCAGAGAAGTTTCCGGGTGTGAACGGTATAGGTGACTATTCAGATGGTATTTTTGTAGGCTATCGTGGGTATGAGAAATCGGGTATTCAACCGGCGTTCTCCTTTGGACACGGTTTATCCTATACAACATTCGGATATAGCGATCTGAAAACCAAACAGCATGCGAGTGGAAAAAAATCCGATCGTATGAGTTCCGTCGAAGTTTCGTTCAAATTGAAGAACACTGGCAAAACAGCCGGAGCTGAGGTTGTACAAGTGTACAGCGGTAAGCTTCCGACAAACGTAGAGACTCCATCCCGTCAACTGGCAGGCTGGTCCAAGGTAGAATTAAAGCCGGGTCAAGAGAAGAAGGTTCGCATTGAGCTCGACCCGAAAGCTTTCTCTTATTGGGATGAAAAGTCCAAAGCATGGGTTATGCCGGCGGGTGAAGTGCCCATGTATGTGGGTAGCTCCTCACAGGATTTACGACTGACAGGAAGTGTTGCGATTCCGGCTACCTCTACAGCAAAGGCAAAAAAGTAAATCCCGTTACATTTGTTTTAAAATGGTTATATTCAAGAGAGCACGGGCACAAGCACCGGCTCTCTTTTTGCTATCGGTATGTAAACGTCTAACAGGTATGCAAAGGGAAACCCAAGTGAAAGCTGAAATAGTAGAGAGAGTGGGGACAGGCTAGTGATGGGGAGAGGAGGATATTAGATGAAGAAACTCCAAAAGCAACGACGTACTGACATCTGGCTGCTTATAGCTGTAGTAGCCATTTTGATCTGTGCGGTCCTGGCCAGTATGGCTATACGGAATGTTTCGGGGCCGAAAGCAGAAAATAACGTCAACATGTGGCTAACAACACCCGATCCGGCGAATCGTCTAACCCAACAAGCCCCGATCCGTTGGGATAAGAATGATAAGGATAGCAGTAAAGAAAAGGCTGCGAATGCGGATACACTGACGATTGAGATTAAGCCAGATATTCGTTACCAGACGATGGAAGGGTTTGGCGCAGCGGTGTCCGGTTCGTCCGCTTACCTGATGAATCATGGCATGTCTGCCAATCAGCGCGATCAGCTGCTAAATGATTTGTTTACAGCCGGTGGCATTCAACTGAGTTATATTCGCCATACCATTGGAGCCTCAGATTATTCCGTAGATGAACAGGGACAGCCTGGCAGCTATACCTATGACGATGTGGAAACAGGCAAGGACTATGAGCTGAATCATTTCTCCATCGCTAAGGATCGGGATGTAATCGACGTGCTGAAGCAAATCTTGAGAAGAAACCAGGATTTAAAGATTATGGGGACCCCGTGGACAGCTCCACCCTGGATGAAATATGGGGAGCAGATTTATAACGGCTGGTATTTGGACTATACCGATCCGCGCGTCTACCAGGCTTATGCTGACTATTTTGTTCGTTACCTACAGGCTTATGCGAACGAAGGGATTCCGATTCAGGCGATTTCCATTCAAAATGAGCCAGAATTCACGACGTCCAAGTATCCCAGCATGAGTATGGGGGCAGCAGAACAGGCGAATTTTATTAAACAATATCTGGGCCCAACCCTAAATCGAAACCATTTATCTACTCAGATTATTGCCTTTGACCATAACTGGGATACAGGGAGTGAATATGCCAAGACCGTGTTAGGAGATGAACAAGCTCGAAACTATACGCATGGAACAGCCTTTCATTGCTACAAAGGAGAACCTACGGCGATGAAAGATGTGCATCATGCTTTTCCTGATAAGCCTGTATATATGACAGAATGTAGTGGGGGAGCGTGGAGTCCGGGCTTTGGAGATGATTTGAGCTGGGGTATGTCCAAGCTGATCATTGGTGCACCCCGAAATTGGTCGCAAAATGTCCTCTTTTGGAATATCGCACTTGACCCGTCCGGGGGTCCGACCAATGGGGGGTGCACCAACTGTAGAGGTGTAGTGACCATCGACCCGTTAAGCGGTGCAGTTACAAAAAATGTGGAGTACTATGCGATTGGGCACGCCAGCAAATTTGTCCGTCCAGGTGCAGTACGTATTGATTCTACACATTATAGTGGAAGTATCGAAACGGTCGCCTACTGCAATCCGGACGGTACGCTTGTCCTGATTGCCGCCAATACAGGAGAGAGCACAAAGACATTTAAGGTTCGGCAGGGAAATAAGGTTTTCAAATCTACCCTTCCATCCAAGTCCGCGGCTACCTTTCAATGGAATCCTACGGCTTTCTGACACGGTCTGTACATCAACGTTTTATAGAAGTTTTAGAGCGCTTAGCCCATCTGGCTGAGCGCTCTTTTTTCATTTGCTACAAAATCCAGACTGCGAAAAAAATAAAATTTTAATATTGTTCAGAATTGGTTCAGAGGCGGATGATAAGATCTTTTCACTAATAACAAGAATGAACCGTTTACGGGGGAGAGTCTGATGAATCAAGAAACAAATAAAGAATGGCAAAAAGTGCTGATGGTGACGTTGCTGGCAGGTATGGCATGGGGGCCCCAGCTTGTTCATGCGGAAACGAAAGGGGAGACGTCTGCGATTGTGACTAAAACCAGTACAGTCTCTTTTACAGATCAATCCACTATGTCATCCCAGGCATTACAGGCGGTGCAGGAGGCTGTGAAGCAAGGACTAATCACGGGTTATCCAGATGGTTCCTTCCGTCCAGATCAACCGTTAACGCGCAAGGAAATGGCAGCTTTGCTGGCTAATGCACTTAAGCTTGACGCTACGGAGCAAGCAGTAACTTTTAAGGATACGCAGGGGAGTTGGGCCGCTTCTTATATAGAAGCTGTGCGTACGGCAGGTCTAATGACCGGAGATGAATCAGGTGCTTTCCGCCCGAATGCTGCGGTGAGCCGTGAGGAATTGGCAGCAATTCTGGTGAGAGCGATTGGAGGAACCCATGTTCAAGGCGGAGATGTTCAAGACATTTCTGATGGGGATCAGGTGAGTTCATGGGCCAAAAACAACGTAGAAGCAGCTCTCAAACTGGGGTTAATGGATACGCCGGATAATCGGTTTGACTCTAAAGTACAGGTAAAACGTCAAGATATCGCAGCCTTTCTGGTGAATGTGTTCCAATCGGGTGAACGGACGGGAATCCTTTCTCGTATCGACGGGGATATCGCTTATATGGATGGAAAGCCCTATTTGATCGGCCAGCAATTGAAGCAACTGTTCGGAGCGGACAATGTGCCGGCGCTTCAAGGGGCTACCCTGACCTATCAGGCATCGAACCGAAACGTAGCTGATCTGTCGGCGCTTCAAATTGTGCAAAGTGGTACGGCCCAACATCCGGTGACTTTATATAGCAAAGGGTCAGAATTTAAAGGCAAGTTAGCTATTGCAGCGGATTTTGTGCGAATTCAAGGAGCTACGTTACCTCAGGTAACCTTGATGCAGGGCGCCAAAAATGTAGAGATTCATGCAGACGTAAACGAAATGATCGTAGATACGCATGAGCCTATTCAGATCCAGGGAAGTGGTGTATGGCAGCAGCTTAAACTGAATTTTGCCGATACGCAGGTACGTCTCGCCAATGGGATACAGACTGTACAGACCCGTCTTGCGGAGCGGGGAACAGAGACTCAAATTATACGTGATACCACGTTGGATGCATCTTCGGATACATCCCCAACAAGCACTAAAAAAAGTTCATCCGGTGGTGGCGGTGGCAGTTCTACAACGAATCCAACGCCAACGCCAACACCAATACCAACACCTAATCATGTACCTGTCTCAGCTATAGTTCCTTCCGATCAATATGCCATTATGGGTTCCGGAGATACGCTAGTGGATTTGAAAAATGTGTTTTACGATGCCGATCAGGATGAGTTGTCGTATCATGCGGTCACTTCGGATGTATATGTAGCAGAAGCAGAAGTGGCAAATAAACAGCTTACTTTAAAACCTAAATCAGTAGGAAGCACACAGGTATTTGTTACGGCAGAGGATGGAAAAGGCGGCAAAGCGAGCGTGTTTTTCAACTATACAGTGACCAGCTCTACTTATGAGGAGGACATTAATCACAGTCCTGTCGCGAGCAACAGCCTAAATGACATTCCTTTGCTCTTAAATGAAGGTGGCAAGCAGATTAGTCTGTCTGACTTGTTTAATGACGAGGATGGCGATGCACTGACCTACACGGTGGAATCGGCTTCGCCAGAAGTGGCCACAGGAGAAGTTACAGGCGATCAGCTTATACTTACGCCGCTTCAAGCTGGCACTAGTCTAATGACGATAACAGCCCATGACGGCAAGGGAGGCACAGCCTCGCTTCAGTTAGCTGCTATGGTGAATGCGCCTTTGCCTGATCCGCAGCCTGAGAATCACATACCTGTGGCTTTGCCTCATTTACCTATCGTAGTTACTAATGTGTTACAGAACAAGCTGATGCTGCACCCGGGTTCGTTATTTATGGATCAGGATGGCGACACCTTGACGTATACAATAACTTCCTCCAACCCTTTAGTAGGCAGTGTGGTGGAGAATGGTGAAGATCCATTTGTATCACTGCATAATGCCGGTATTACGATGATTGAGATTTCGGCGAATGATGGCCGTGGGGGCGTTTCTTTCACTTCATTTATGCTCCAAGTTGAAGCTCCTCAACCCGTAAATCATCGTCCGGTAGTGACCCGTGTGCCTGAACCTCAATATTTGGACCCGGGAGATGGTCAGCAAATATTGCAGCTGAATGATATGTTCTCTGATGAGGATGGCGACACGTTGACCTATACTGTGGTGTCTTCTGATCCATTGGTGGCAGGGGGGCAGGTAGAAGGGAATACACTTTTCATACAACCGTTGCGTAATGGTGTGACGTTCCTTACGATGACAGCAAATGATAATCGTGGTGAAACGACATCTTTTACGATTCCAGTGATTGTTGAGAAAAGAGATTTGTTCATTTCCGAAGTCGTGTGGCAAGGCGAACCGGATTATCTGGACCAGGCGATTGAATTGTACAATCCGACCAACAGACCGTTGGAGAAAAATAAAATCTGGATTGAGCGATCCGACCAACCAGACCCGATTATCATAAATGCCAATGACGGAGATGTCATTATGCCTGGGCAAACCTTTGTAATTGCGAATGATTTGAGTTCGTTCGGATCGGAAGATTGGTATTATACCTTCCTGCAGTTACAACATAACAATTCGGAACCCGTTACGCTTAAGCTGTACTACAACAACGTGCTCATTGATATGACAGTTATTGGTCAAGGGCAGGCCTTGGGACGGAACAGTGGTACGGTCATTGGTAATACAGATCCATATCAAGCTGGCGAATGGAATGTTGAGGGGACGAACTCCCCTGTTAATTTAGGTGACTTTATCGGTAGGGAGAGAATGACACCATGAAAAATAAGAAGTTAACCGCTCAGCTGGCAGCTGCATTGCTGCTGCTGAGCCCCTCGCTTCCTGCCGGAGCAGAGCAAGCTACCGTGATAGATGCGGCTTCCGTAGCCAATGGGCCGACAGGGAACAATACTGCCACCTGGACGGACGTACAGCAGCTTACAACACAGCAATTGGAACAACTGCAAAAAGCCCGTGAACTCGGGATTATCCAAGGCGACCCCGCCGGAACGCTCCGACCTGGGCAGAAGCTCACACGTCAGGAGCTAGCCGCACTGCTGGTCAAAGCATTGCAGCTTCCGACGGGCAACCTGGACGGCGCTGCCTCCTTCACGGACGTGCCCGCCGATAGTTGGGGGCGCCCGGCTATAGAGGCAGCCCGTAAGGCCGGGCTGATGCAGGGCGACGCCAACGGACGCTTCCGTCCGAATGACCTGATCAGCGCCCAGGAACTGGTCGCGCTGTTGGTCAGGTCCGCTGGGACGGGGACGTCTGCGGGCACGCCCGCTAGCACAACCGACTCGCCGTCGGCACAGACGCTGCCGACGGCGTGGAAGGACGCCAGCCCGTGGGCGGCCCCGATGATTCGGGCGGCGCTGAATAACGGGCTGATGAGTGAATTTGGCGGAAATCTACACGCCAAAGACTCGGTAAGCCGCGTAGATGCGGCCAGCCTACTCGTATCTGCTTTGTTTCCACAGGAGCGTGCTTCGCAGCTCGAGGAAATGGACGGCAAGCAGATACGGATCAATGGCATCGCGTATGACGTGGCAGAGCCGCTGCGCGGCATTTTTCACGCGGATAATCAGACCGCGCTGCGCAACGCGGGCATTCGTTTCCATGCCACAGGCCGGACGGTGGACAAGGTGACTTGGTTGGAGCTTCGCAGCAGCGGGACTTCGGCTCGTGACGGCGAAGCGGAGTTCAGTGGCAACATTGTGCTGAACGGACACGGCTCCACGCTAAACGGAGATTTGGTGATCGCTGGTGATTTTACATCCGTACTGCACTTGAATGTGGAACAGCAGTTAACGGTGGATGCCCGGGTACAGCAGGATTTTTATGCACAGGATGTACAGGTGCAGGGACAGACCCATATTAATGGCGGAGATAACAATACAGTTGTATTTGATAGCTCAACGTTGACGCAAATGGATGTCACAAAGCCAGAAGTTCACGTTGTACTTAGTGGTACCGCAAGCGCGACGATCATGAACGTCCAATCCAGCGCAAGCATTGAGGTTAGCGCGAATGCTTCCTTGCCGCAGCTGAATGTTAATGAAGGGGCGAACAAAGTCAATCTTCAGGGAACGGTTCAGACCGTTCAGGTAAATGGCAGCCAGTCCGTCGAGATGACAGGTAATAGTACAATCCAACAGCTGACTGTCACAGGGACGGGTGCCTTGGAATTGAAAACGACAGGCAGTATTGAAAATATTCAAGTCAGCAACCCGGCAGCTAAGGTAAATGTGAGTGGAAATGTACAGGTTTCTGCGGTCACACTGGGTACCGGAGTAGCTTCCAACGCTGTTACGGGTCTAGCTGCGGCAAGTGTAACAGGTACGTCCTCATCTTCTGGAAGCTCATCTGGTTCATCCAGCAGCGCTAACCGTTCACCGGAAGTCGTGAATGCTTCAGTAGAGCGTGTAGTCACAGAAGGCGCTGGTGAACAGTTGTACGATTTACGCCAATTCTTTACCGATCCTGATGGGGATACCTTAACCTTTTCGGCAGCTTCTCTTCAATCCGGCATCGTACGGGCGTCCGTATCGGGCAATACATTAAAGCTTACGCCAGTCAGTGTCGGAAAAGCATCCATCAGTGTATCGGCTAATGATGGACGGGGAAAAAGGGTGTCGTCTACCTTCAAAATCACCGTGAATGGCCAGCCAGTATCTGCAGGTATACCAGATCAGGCGCTTACTGTGGGACAATCGGACTCGGTACTGCATTTGAATGATTATGTTCAGGACCCGGAAAATGCAAGCTTAACGTATCAGGTTACAGTTGATGATCCTGCTGTAGCGTCGGTGGTGCTTGCGGAGGATGAATTGCGTCTGAGTCCGCTTCGAGCGGGCAGTACGAGCGTTCATGTCACTGCCAATGACGGACAGCAAGGAGAGGATGGCAGCACAGGCCAAAAGCAGATTGATTTCAAGCTAACGGTTCAGGGCGCTCCTAACCATGCTCCACATGGACAAGCCCCTCAGCCGTTAACCGTCACATTGGGCCAGCCGGATATGACACTGGATCTTTCAACAATATTTACGGATGCAGATGGCGACCCACTGGTGTTCACAGCGATCAGTTCGGATGCTTCCATCGTGCAGACTACCATAATGAGAGCTCAGCTTTCTTTGCAGTCGCTGCAAGCGGGGAGTGTAAGTATTACCTTGACGGCAGATGACAGCAAGGGTGGAACAGATACAGTTACCTTGATTGTAACGGTTTTGCCCATACCTAACAGTAGCCCGGTAGTAACCCGTGCACCAGACGCTGTACATCTGATTTTAGGCAAGGCTGACGGAACTGTGGATCTGTCCACCATCTTTGCTGACCCGGACCATGACCCGATTCGTTATGAGATCAGTGCGTCTGATCCAGCCGTGGCAGATGCTACAGTTCAAAATGATCAGCTTGTTATTCATGGGTTGACTAGCGGCAATACCGTGATTACCATCACGGCTAAAGACGATAGAGGCGGAGAGATTAGCGCAGACCTACAGGTTCATCTATTGGAAAATGCGGTTATTACAGCGATCCCTGAGCAGTTGCTTCAATTGGGAGATGCTGCATCAGAACTGGATCTCTCACCGTTCTTATTGAACTGGGATCTAGCATCCCTGTCAGTGACAGCAGACACGTATGATCCAGGAATTGCTACGGCCCATATGAATGGTCAGAAACTACAGTTAAACCCAGTAAGTGTAGGGACCACGAGTGTAACACTCAGTGTGTATGATCAGTACGGACGTGCAGAGGGAGCGACGTTCCCGGTTACCGTCAGCATGCCTCAGCTAAATCAAGCTCCTCAAGTCGTAGCGGCTATAAACGAGCAGGTATTGACTCCCGGAGTTACACAGCAAAGAGATTATGATTTGCAACAGCTGTTCAGCGATGAGGATGGAGATGTGCTTCAGTTTACGGTCAGCTCCAGTGATCCGACATTGGTGAGTGCATCAATTAATGGCAGTATCTTAACGGTGGCTTCTGGAACAGGTAGCGGTCTTGCCGCTGTTACCATTACAGCCACGGATGGTCGGGGAGGTTCTGTGCAATACACGTTGAATACACGCAATGCCGAACTGGTTTCCGGCGGGATCACTCCGATAGGGGTTAAATACGGCTTGCCGCACAGAACCGTGGATCTGTCCAGTTATTTCCCAGGACAATCTAAATTCCTGGTATATAGAGGAACGCCATCATCGACATTCATCGGTCCTGTAGAACTTATGGGCACCTCCATTCCCCTTTCCCCCGAACCTTTACTGGTATGGGTGGTAGGAGCGGATGGAAGAGCTGTCGTATTTCAGGTCCAACAGGAACCACAGCAAGCGCCTGCTGTATATTTCTCGCAATATGTGGATGGCGGGGATGGAAGAATTGTTTTGCAATTGTATTATAACGGGAATGGAGATCCTTCCCATCGGGCAGACGGTTACTCACTGGAGTTTCATCAATGGATGAAGAAAACAAACCAAATGAAAGTTACCACTCTACCGATTAATCCGGTTTATCCTGCCATGCCCTATATAATCATCGACACTATTTTCTATGATTTCATGGATATTACGAATGCTTGGTATTTCAATGATGAGGGCGATTTCTACAACCCGAACGAATTTAACACTGTTGCATACGTTTTAAAATACCAAGGACAAGTGGTGGATGTATTAGGAAATCCAAATTCACATGAACAGTTTACTCCACAAGGAGGAACGTTCGTCCGCAAGTCAGGAATATCCTATGGATCGTCTGCCTATAATCAGCCAGATGAGTGGAATGCGTTCCCGAAAGGGACCTTTCAATTTGTCGGCATTCATACACCATAAACGGTATGTTTGTCTGCGATCGCCTGTTTTTTGAAGACAGGTCATGAATTCTTAAAAAGGTGTAACCCATCAACTATGGAGGGTTACACCTTTTTATGTACAAAGAGGTAATGATAAAAGAGATCATTTATAGCAGTGAGTGCAGTCACATAGACATATACAAAAACATGACTATAATGTACATATAGTTTAAATTTAGTCTTTTTGGGGCTGACGGTTCCACACACTTTACTCACAAAGGAGAGGATTCATCTCATGAGCATACATTTGGAATTGGATTCCTTATCCGTTGAAAGGCTAGAAATGGCCCTTTCAGGACGACCGGGAATGTTCAAGCTGTTTTATGACACCGAGGATTGTGGATGCAATGGCGTACTCGTCATTTTGGTTGTCACCGCGCCCAATGCAACTGATAAAGCAGTACAGTCTGAGCCTTATTCTTTTTGGGTAGATCAGCAGCAGGAACAGCAGTTCGATAGCAGAATGCGGCTTGAGGCAGACCCTAGTTACCCGTCGTTCAAGCTAAGTAGTGATGCCGGTATATTTAGTAGCAATGTTAGAATTCAAGATCGGCGCGCGAACTCGTCCGAGGAGTGATGTGCGGAGGTAATAGGAATTCATTAAGCACCAAAAAAGCAATTCTGATTTACACCAAGTTTCCAAAAGACGAACCTTGTTTAGCCTATATGGCAGAGGTTCGTTTTTTTTGTGTTATATTCCATTCGTTCCTCCAAAAAATGAAGTGTTTAGTGGCCTGCTCTGAAGTGGTACAATAACCTTTATGATAATCGGAGAAGGACGTTGAGAAGATGAAAAACTTGCTCGTTTCGGGCTATCGTGCCCATGAGCTGAATATTTTCAGTCAGAAGCACGAAGGCATTCCATATATTAAAAAGGCGATTGCAGGCAGGCTTATTCCCCTGATTGAAGAAGGGCTGGAATGGGTGATTACCCCAGGCCAATATGGGGTGGACTTGTGGGCCTGTGAGGTCGTTACTGCACTAAAACAGCAATATCCCCACCTCAAATGCTCTATTATGATGGCTTATCAAAATATGGACGAAAAATGGAAGGAGGACAAAAAGGAATATTTTCAGCAGATTTGTGCCGAAGTTGACTATGTAGGAGTAGTCAGCCGCCAGCCTTATCAGGGGATATGGCAACTTAGGGCACGGGATGAACTTCTTTTCCGCAAAACAGACGGTTTATTGCTTGTTTACGATGAGGATGCCGGAGAGGGCAGCCCACGTTTTATGAAGGAACTTGCATTGAAAAAACAACAGGCAGAGGGCTATCAGTATAGTAGCATCAGCTCGGAGGATATCCAGAGCATTGCGGATGAAGAACGATTATTCATGGACCTCTGATTTTTAAAGCATTAGCCCGGATTTTTGAACAAAAAGGACGTATTCGTCCCTTTACATTGATGTAAGCGCTGTCATAGAATTTAAACAACAATAACTTATCAGTCACATAAAATAAATTTATTGAAAATACAAACTATGAAAGGAGCTAATGATTCAGATGAACAAAAGGTTTCGGTATACTGCGTTGCTCTGTCTCGGTGTCATGTTGTGTGGAGTGGTTACCCCGATGGATAGCCAGGTCTCTGCTGCCTCTACGAGACAAATGGAAAAGCTGAACCGGGGAGCCGTCGCTGTTAAGGTGCCTGAGGGTGTACTGGTGAGCTGGCGCTTGCTGGGCACGGAAGCGGATTCGGTCGGCTTTAATTTGTACAGAGGGACAAGCAAGGTGAATGATGCGCCGATACCATCGAGAACCAACTTTTTGGACAAGGCAGGTTCGACCTCATCTTCGTATACCGTTCGTGCCGTGGTCAATGGAGCAGAGCAGGCCGCTTCTCCTGCGGTGAAGGTATGGAACAACAACTATCTGGATGTTCCGATCCAGCAGCCCGCGGGAGGCACAACTCCGGATAATGTGAGCTACACGTACCATGCCAATGATGCCAGCGTAGGGGATCTCGATGGGGATGGCGAGTATGAGATTGTGTTAAAATGGGACCCTTCCAATGCCAAGGATAATTCGCAATCCGGTTATACGGGAAATGTATTTTTGGATGGCTACGAACTGGATGGAACGCGCAAATGGCGGATCGACCTGGGACGGAACATACGGGCTGGAGCCCACTATACGCAATTTCTCGTCTATGATTTTGACGGAGACGGCAAAGCAGAGATCGTATGTAAAACAGCAGACGGCACGGTAGATGGTACAGGTGTAAAGATTGGGGACGCTTCGGCTGATCATCGAAACACGAGTGGATATATTTTGAACGGACCCGAGTTTCTGACCGTGTTCTCAGGAAATACAGGCAAGGCTCTTAGTACCATTGACTATGTGCCACCACGCGGAACGGTATCGAGCTGGGGAGATAATTATGGTAACCGTGTAGATCGTTTTCTCGCCGGGGTTGCTTATCTGGATGGCGTGAGACCCAGCATAGTGATGGCACGTGGGTATTACACTCGCACCGTTCTGGTCGCATATGATTGGCGGAATGGTAACCTGAGCCGACGCTGGACCTTTGACAGCAACAGCTCCACCAATGCTGGAACTGCTGGACAGGGGAACCACAGTTTGAGCGTGGCAGATGTGGATGGAGATGATAAGGATGAGATCGTGTATGGCTCGCTGGTTGTAGACGATAATGGAGCGAAGCTGGCTAACACGGGGATGGGACATGGAGATGCACTTCATGTTGGCGATCTGGACCCCGACCGTTCGGGCTATGAAGTGTTCAAGGTGAACGAGGACAAAAATGCCACCTACGGAGCTGCCATGTACGATCCGCGTAATGGAAATATTTTATGGGGCGTAAATACAGGCAAGGATACCGGAAGAGGCATGTCAGCAGACATTGACCCGCGGACCAAAGGGAACGAGCAGTGGGCACCGGGTATTGGGTTGCGTTCAGCCAAGGGACAGCTCATCACCAACACGCTACCGTCTTCCATTAATTTTGGCATCTGGTGGGATGGGGATCTCCTCCGTGAACTGCTGGATCATACCTCATCAAGCGCTGGAAAGATAGACAAGTGGAACTACACGAACTCGACTACTTCCAACTTGCTTACGGCAACAGGAACGAGTTCCAATAACGGAACCAAAGGAACGCCGTCCTTGCAGGCCGATCTGTTCGGTGACTGGCGTGAGGAAGTCATTTGGCGTAAAAGTGATAATTCAGCGCTGCGTATCTACACAACACCATACGAGTCAGAACATCGATTTTACACGCTTATGCATGATCCAGTGTATCGCTTGAGTGTTGCCTGGCAGAACGTAGCTTATAATCAGCCGCCGCACACCGGGTTTTATCTGGGAGAAGGGATGCCCAAGCTCCAGCAGCCGAATATATATACTCCTTGATATGTCGTTAGACAGTGGTTTGAAAGCAAATAGAATGAACAAAAACAGAGAGGGCTCCAAGCGAATTGGAGCTCTTTTTGTCATGAGAGCCCAAGAGATAACGTATGCTTTCTATAAAAACGGGAACATTAGTTCTTATTGGTGGAATATATGTATGAAAAAGGAGGCGGAATCTGTGAGTTCTTTAACGACTGAAGGCATAATTGAGCTCGTAACTAATGTTGGATTCCCTGCTGCATTAAGTCTGATTCTGTTAAAATACATCCTCGTCACTTTGAGTCGCAGATTAGAAGAGCTGGACCGATCTGTTAAGCAATTATCGCTATCTTTGGAAGAGATGGAGGCAAAGCAAGTGAAACAGTCAGAACAACCGTCCCCGGCAAATACGGACAAACTTCGTGCAGAATGAACAAAAAAAGGCAAATAGAAACAATTTAGCAACCCAATCGAGAAGCGAAATTCTTATAATAGAAATGTCTGCAGTTTATGCAGACATATGATTATGGAGGTGTATATAAGTATGAAATTAAATACGAAGCTATCAGCACTATGCATTGCGGCCACACTTATGAGCGTGGCACAGGCCGCCGCTGCCGCGCCCGCTGTGACCGCTCCAGCGGAAGCGACGCAACCGAGCGTTGCCAGTCCGGCCGCATCCGCCCCGGCTCAGGTGCCAGCACCAGCAGCGTCTGCACCGGCTACGACTCCAGCCCCGGCGCAAGCGCCGTCGGCTCCAGCAAGCTCGCCCCCGGCTGCAGCCGCAGGTTCTGCCAAAGCCGCTACACCAGTAGCTCCGTCTGCACCAGCACAGCGTCCATCTACATCGGTAGCACCCGCGGCTGCTCCGATCGTACCTTCGACTGTGAAGCCGTCTAAGCCGCAACAGCCGTCCACTTCAGCGCCAGCAGCAGCGGCTACCAACGTGAAACCGACGCAACTGGACAAGCTGAACCACGAGAGTGCGGTTCCGCTTGTGCTGGAGGCGCAGTCTCGTTATCAATATGCAATCAGTGGTGGCAGCCCGGTGGGTAAGTCGTTCCAGTTGAACGGTAAAAGCTACCGCTATCTGTCCGAGGACATCGGTACAAAGACCAAATTGATCAGCTATCTGACGCAGGCCTACACAAAGCAGGCGAGTGAGCAATTTGTCGGTAAATTTTTCGTCGAAGTTAATGGCAGATTAGCTCAGTTGAACGCAGATGGTGGCAATTTGTTAGAGTTCAACCGGGCTACGGCGAAAATGGTAACCATGACTCCGGTGAAGCGCAGCTATTTGCTGACTGTGCCTTATCCGGCACAAACCAAGAAGGCGAATGAGAAAATCACCGTGAATTTTGAAAAGGTCGGCAGCTACTGGAAAATCAGCTCCGCGCCGCATGTCATTTTCTAAATTAAGATTTTGCAACAGGCTTCATATGGGGTAAAGTGATGTTAAGGCTTGTTTTGTAAGCCCCAATTCAACGCAGGGGAGTGCTGTGCAATGATGACACCCATCAAGGTAAAAGACGTTAAGGATATTGAAAAAATCAATCAAATCGTATCCAATTATACGTATGACATCTGGATTCATGGCAAAAGCGGCATGGCAGATGCCAAATCCATTTTAGGCATGTACGTGCTGAAGCTGGATGAGCCGCTAACTCTGGTTGTACCTGACAATGTTAATCCCAAGAAGTTGTTCAAGGAGTTGGAGGAGTTTATCCATTTTCCTGCTCAAGAAGGATAAAAGGCAAGAAACTTGTAAACACTGGATGATCTATTACTAAAATAACGCAAAGAAGCCGTGGAACCTCAGTCCCACGGCTTCTTTTTTTAGTGTTCTTTCTCGTCCAAAAACGGGAGATTCACCGAATAGTACATAACCCCCATAAGCAGCACGCCGCCAACCAGATTTCCGAGCGTAACCGGAACGAGATTATGGATCACGCCAGCGACAGAAACTGTACCCGGATGGTCCAGCACGAGCGCAATGGCGAAAGTACACATATTAGCCACACTATGCTCATATCCCGAAATGAAAAAGCAGAACACAAACAGCATCATGGCAAACATCTTTGCACCATTTTCCTTCATAAACATGGGAACAAAAAAGGCAAGACAGACCAGCCAATTACACAAAATAGCTCGGAAGAATAGCTGCATTGCAGGCGCTTCCATTTTATGCTCAACCACGCTCAGTAGAAAGCTGTTCACGCTGGAGGAGTCAAACAGACCGGTCAAGTAAATAAGGAGTGCAAATACCCCCGCACCCAGCAAATTACCGCCATAGCTGGCAGCCCATAATCGAAGCACCTGTCCCCAGCGTAGCTTTTTACGGAGCGCAGCATAAGTGTAATAGAAGGTGTTACCTGTAAACAAATCCCCGCCGCCGTAAGCGATCAGAATGATGGCCGCTCCGAATGTGAGCGCCGCCATGGGATAAGTGAATGGAGAATGCTCCATGTAAAAAAAGTTGCCCGTCTTGAAGGCTACAATAACGCCGAACCCGATGAACATACTCGCCAGCATGGAACGTGCCAAATACCGGAGTAGGCTCTGCTTGTAAATTTTGTACTTCTTCATGGCTAGCTGTTCGACATTGCGTAAGCCTTCCGTCTCCATATTTAAGGACAACCCCCTATTTTCTCATATGTAAGTCTTTAAACAGACTTTATTTTTCCCGAAACATGTCCAGTCTATCAGCAATTCTGTTAGCTTAACAAACCAAGCTTTTGCAGTCCGTACAAAATACCGTCTTCATCTGCGCGTTTTGTGACCATTTTAGCTGCGGCTTTGGCTTCATCACAGCCGTTGCCCATCGCGACGCTGTTATGTATAGCTGTCAGCATCTCCACATCATTTAAGCCATCGCCAAAGGCGTATTGATTTTCAGCGGCAATGCCCAGTCTGGACGTAATTTCGCGGATACCCTTCGCTTTGGAGCCAGCATGAGGAACAACGTCCACAGAACTCGGATGCCAGCGCACAAAGTCAAACGCCTTGAATACCGTTTCATAGAAAGGCTCTTCTTCTGCTGTACACATCAACAGCGTCTGATAAATATCTCTTCCTTGGAAATAGAGCGGATCGTATCCAACTGAAATCTTGGCCTTAAGCGTTTGGACCGATTTCTCTACAAGCTCATCGTTAGGAATATTGGCCTTCATGTCCATATGATCCATATATACAAGGGCATGATTATGTGTGAGGGCCAGATCGGTCATCGTTTGCAAGGCTTCTCTGTTCAACGGATTGGTAGCGACCACTTCCCCGCGGAGCACGACATATTGCCCATTAAAGCTGACGTAGGAGTCAATTTCCAACTGCTCGCGGATATCTTTGAACATAAAAGGCGCACGTCCTGTTGCAATGGCCACCTCATGTCCCAGCTCTTTCAAAGCAAAGACGGCCTTTTCTGCCGTTAATGGCATTTTCTTGTCATCGTCCAGCAATGTACCGTCGATATCGAAAAAGATAATTTTTTTGTCTGACATGTCCCTACACCTGACTTTCAATAATGTATTTGTCGAAATGAACTCATATGGATTCATTATATCAAAGGAACTGCTTCTGAATACACAAATACGTATAAATCCTCATGAATGTCCGACCTCTATAGCTTACAATATGAAATAAGGCTTACTGTAAAATATAATTTCTATCTCCTATTTCATAGATGGGATGTGATCACCATGACAAAAATCCAAGTCACACCGGAGCAGCTGGACAGCGTGGCCTCCCAATTTGCCAATGCCCACGGCACACTGTATAACCAGTTAAATGGCCTGGATAGCACAATGAACCACCTTCACAACCAGTGGGATGGTATGGAGAGGAATCGTTTTTATAATGACTATCGTACGGCTAAATATACACTATCTTCTGTATTAAATAAGGTTCAATCCATTGAAATTGAGCTGAAAAGCATCGCTTCGAAATTTAGAAATGCGGATGGTGAAAGCACACGTGGCTTCTGGACAGCCCTAGCAGCGGCAATGAGCGCTAGCGCAGCGCTGGCAGGCAGTGGAGAGGCTGGAGATCATGGTGGTGGAATTGCCAAGCAGCCCAAAAACATAGACGAATGGGAGCAGTCAGACGCGGTTAAATATCATCAATATGAGGAACTACTGAAAAACGCCGAGGCCATCGGCGACAAGCAGGTTATGCAGAAAATTCACGACCAGATGAATGTCCTGCAGCTGCAATATGAGGACTCCGTTACCCGTACAGATTACAATACAGGAGAGACCTCCAAGATCACATCCGATTCCCTTGTCGCCGTCACCGAACTGACAGGTAAAGACGGAAGCAAAACGGATATATCTATAGATAAAAAAGGGAATGTTGTGAGTTATGAGCAAAATACGGATAAATACGATTACTGGGTCCAAAAGCATACCCAATCAGCCGGAGAGCATGCTCTAGGTAAAACGGCCCAGACCGTCACCGGATATGGAATAGGTCTTATTTTGTCGCGCGGGGCTGGTGTTAGTGGGGGAGGTTCGGGCATCGGTACTGGCGCAGCCTCCGGCTGGGGGGAACACGTCGTCGGCATTGGTGGCGGCATGCTCAGTGACAAAGTACTTTTCTCTGTACCCGATGAGGGCGAAACCCGTACCATGATCTACCGAACGAATAAAGAAACCGGACATATTGAGAACATGATCATCGTCACCAAAGGTGAGAATGAAATGGAGTATCGCTATTGGGAGGATTATAACTAGATCTTGAGCAGTGAACGATAATAACGTGTTTAGGAGTACCCATAAAATCTACAGTCTTTTTTTCTAGAACAGGTGAGCGGCAGGTGGAAACTGTAAACTCACTAGCTGGAGAGGTCTGTGGATTTTTTTGTTTACCATTTTTTTCTGAATTCCGATATATTAAATAGATAGAATACATATCCAAGGTGATTTAATTGAATATTCTAAAAAGATTAAGGTACTAGTTTTAGAGGGAGAAATAGTAAATGAAAAAACCATCCATTAGTAGTCGTGTTGTTTTGAGAGGGGAGGGAGAGAAGTTACGATATGCAACAATCAGAGACATTACTGTACACGTACAGGCTAACATTGAGAGATATCATGTTATTTAATTTTTGTTTGAAGTATCAGAAGTCTACTGGGCTTAAGTTGATGGCATCAATCCAGTTTCTGTTGGTCATTATGGCTACATACAAGCTTATAGTAGATAATGAAGTAGATCCTAATACGATAGCGATGTTCTTCTTTCCATTCTTAGTTTTTGTAATTATTCCTTTCTTTACTATTAAAGAAGTGAAAGCTAACTACCTAAATCACCCACAATGGCCTATTGAAAAAGATTATGAGTTTTCAAAGGAGGGTCTTCATTTTACGTACTCTGCGGGTTACAACTGGGATGAAGTAAAGGGGGTCATTAATACGCTGACTGCCTTTTATATATTGCTGCCTAATCATAAATTTATATTGGTCCCCAAGCGGATTTTTTCTAGTAGACTGGAGCGCCGACAATTCAAAGAACTGTTGATAACCCAGATCAGATCAGAGAGATGGGATTATAAATTTATAGACAAAATGAGCAAATTAAATAGAGAATAATTGTATTTTTAGTAAATAAAATTAAAGAGTAATACATTTGTTAAAAGGAGGAACTCATATGTATCTTCTATTTTGTAGCGATCCTCTGAATTCTAAAAGTGTAGATATGGATTACCGTGAAGAGTGCGAGGTTGCACAGAGTCTTGGTTTTGATATAGGGTTGGTCAATTTCGATAATCTGATCGAGGATGAACAGGAAGGATCAGGGTCTAACCCATATATTGTTTCTAAGAATATGCGGGAGTATGTTGCTAATCAGGGAAGCGAGTACGTGAACGCGCTATACCGTGGATGGATGTTAAGGCCCAAAGTATATGGTGCTTGGACTGCAGCCTTGGAGGCAAAGCGAATCAGGATGCTGACAAGTGCTAAGAGTTATAGCAACTGTCACTATTTTCCCGATTCATACTCGTTAATTCAAAATTTTACGCCTCGGAGTGTATGGCTGGAGCGGGACCAATTGGATGCGGAGCATATTCGAGAGGCGGTCATGCCTTTTGGAACGACAGCAATAATGGTCAAGGACTTCGTTAAATCACGGAAACATGATTGGCTGGACGCCTGTTATATCCCGGATGCGTCAGATCGGGTGCATGTGGAACGGGTGATTCGTCGTTTTGTTGAACTTCAGGGGACAGAATTGAATGGAGGAGTTGTGTTAAGGGAGTTCGTACCTTTAGAATTTCTTACCCTTCACCCCAAAAGTGGCATGCCCTTGTCTAAAGAATATCGTCTATTCTTCATGTTCGGAGAGCCTGTTTTTACAGTTAATTACTGGGATGAGGCTGCATATGAGACCGTTCCTACAGATCTGGATGAATTTATTCAGATTGCACGTCAAATCCAAAGTCCATTTTTCACAATGGATATTGCTCGTACACAAGCAGGACAATGGATTATTATAGAATTGGGAGATGGGCAAGTTTCGGGACTGCCTGAGCACACGGATCTTGAAGCGTTCTATACAAATTTAAAAAAAGCGGTGGTGAACCGTGGATTATGGTAAAAGGCACAGTGCTTCTGTTGAATTGGAAGGCTGTGCCTTTCTATCAATTTTGACATTTCACAGACTTGCAATTGGGGTAGCGAATGATGGATGATAGAAGAGGGCCTTTTTTGTAGAACATAGGGCTAAAGATAGAGAGGATACTAATAATAAATAGATCGGATTTACCGTATTTTTGTATATTATTGTAGAAAAAGATCGTAATTCAGGTTATAGTAAAGGAAGAAATTAACTAGGATACCTTTACCCAAATACGTAATTGTGGAGGGAAACATGAGTACATTTAAAAATTGGTTGAATACAACTAAAAAAGGACTTGGAGACCAAGTTAAGAAGTTTAAGAATAAAGATTTTATGGAAGCTGTTGTTGCAGGCTGTGCATTAGTAGCATTTGCTGACGGTACGATTAGTCCGGAAGAGAAAACGAAAATGGCCGGATACATAAATATCAGTGAAGAATTGAAAGTGTTTGATATGGGTGAGGTCATCAACCGTTTCAATCACTATGTAGCGAACTTTGAGTTTTCACCTGAAATCGGTAAACAGGAAGCACTGAAGGCGATTGGTAAATTGAAGGGTAAGCCAGAAGTAGGCCGACTTGTCGTTGGCGTATGTAGCGCTATTGGCGCAGCTGATGGTGACTTTGATGCCAATGAGCAGCGAATTGTGGCTGAGATTTGCGGCGCGCTTGGTTTGAATCCGTCTGAATTTAGTCTGTAAATTTTACGGAAGGGAGGTGTGTTAATCAGTGGCTGTAATTAATCTGGTCAAGGGCCAGAAAATTGATTTGACCAAGGGAAACACAGGACTGACCAAGGTTATAGCAGGATTGGGATGGGACCCTGTACAGTCCAAAGGATTTTTTGGCTTCAAGAAGCAACCGAACATTGATTGTGATGCTTCTGCCATTTTGCTGGACGCAAACGGGAAACTGACTCAGTCGGACAATGTAGTGTGTTTCCACAATAAAAAAAGTCCATGCGGCTCTGTCGTGCATTCCGGTGATAATCTGACCGGACAAGGCGACGGTGATGATGAACAAATTGCGATTGACCTGGCACGTATTCCTGCCAATGTCGACAAAGTGCTTGTTGTTGTGAATATATATGATTGCGTTAACCGGAAACAGGACTTCGGCATGATCGAGAAAGCGTATATCCGCATTCTGGACGGTGCTAATTCCAAGGAACTGGTGACGTTTAATTTATCTGATAATTATGAAGGGCTGACCGCACTGGTCTGTGGAGAACTCTATCGTCATAACAACGAATGGAAGTTTGCTGCAATCGGTGAAGGAACCCATGCCGTACATATTGATGTGCTGGCTCAGCGTTATATGTAATTTTAGTTACTCATACAAAACTTAATGTGAAAAGGGGTTCTTACTCATGGCAATTAACTTATCCAAAGGTCAAAAAATCGATTTGACGAAAACAAATCCAGGTTTGTCCAAAATCACAGTGGGTCTCGGTTGGGACACAAACAAATATGATGGCGGTAAAGACTTTGACCTGGACGTATCCGTATTTTTGGCTAATGCGGAAGGTAAAGTAGAATCCGATAAGAACTTTGTCTTTTTTAATAACCCACAAAATGAGAACGGTTCTGTCGTTCATACAGGGGATAACCGCACAGGTGATGGCGACGGAGATGACGAGCAAATTAAAATTGATCTGGGTAGCGTGCCAGCTAACGTTGAAAAGATCGCTTTTACGATTACAATCTATGAAGCACAAGAACGCAGCCAAAACTTTGGACAAGTGTCCCGTGCTTACGCTCGTATCGTAAACGAAGCAAACAATGAAGAATTGGTCCGCTTTGATCTGGGAGAAGATTTCTCAATCGAAACAGGCGTTGTTGTAGGCGAACTGTATCGTCATAGCGGTGAATGGAAGTTCAATGCCATTGGTAGCGGCTACCAAGATGGTCTTGCAGGATTGACGCGCGATTACGGTTTGGCATAAAAAATCTATACAAAGAAAGCAGGTATGCGGAATGACCATTAGCCTTTCCAAAGGACAACGTATTGATCTGACCAAAACGAATCCTGGCTTGACTCGTGTCGTTGTAGGTCTTGGATGGGATACGAATAAATACAGTGGTGGCGCGGACTTTGACCTGGATGCTTCAGCTTTCCTACTTTATGAAGACGGCAAAGCCAAAGCTGCGGATGATTTTGTATTTTACAACAACCCGACAGGTGGAGCAGGATCGGTTACCCATACAGGCGATAACCGCACAGGTGAGGGCGATGGGGATGACGAGCAAATCATCGTTGATTTCTCGAAGATTCCTGCGAACATCCACCGTATCGGGATCACGGTTACCATTTATGATTACGAGGCACGCGCGCAAAACTTTGGTCAAGTATCCAATGCTTTTGTGCGTGTGGTAGATGCAGCAACGGATCGTGAAGTGCTGCGCTACGATTTGGGAGAAGATTTTTCCACCGAAACGGCCGTCGTATTCTGTGAATTTTACCGTCAGAATGCAGACTGGAAATTCCAGGCTATCGGTAGTGGCTTTGCTGGTGGATTGGGTGCGCTTGCTAAAAACTATGGCTTGGACGCTCAATAATATCCACTTGGGGTGGTGTCCATAGGGCGCTACCCTTTCTTTTTAAGCTATTACATTAGCGTACGCTGACACATGACAAACCGACAGAAAGGTGACACAATCATGGCTGTTATCGTAGTAAAGGGACAGAAGGCGGATTTGACGAAAACAAATCCGGGCCTGACCCATGTCAACGTAGGGATTGGCTGGGAGTCCCCAGCGTCTCTGGAGCTGGATACTTCGGCATTTTTGCTAGGTCCTGGAGGAAAAGTATCGGGCGATGAGGATTTAATTTTTTATAACAATCCGACCACGCCCTTTATCACCTATTCAGACGGACAACAGTCCGGTGACAAAAAGCAATTTGCCCTTGATCTGACGCGAATTCCTGCAAACATCGAGAAGATTGCGTTTACGCTGACGATTTATGATGCGGATCAGAAACGGCAAAATTTTGGACAGGTTCAAGGTGGGTTCATTCGTTTTGCTCATCCGGTTAGTGGAGAGGTTTTGCGGTTTAATTTGGACAGTGGATTTACAGTGGAGACTGCGATTGTTATTGGTGAACTGTATCGTCATAACGGGGAATGGAAATTCAACGCGATTGGCGCAGGTTTTTCCGGTGGATTGGATGCGTTGTGCGTTAATTTTGGGATTGAAGTGGAAAATAATCCGGCTCCTCCCACGCCAGTGCCTACACCTCCGTCTCCAGCGCCTCGACCAGCACCAACGCCGCCACCAGTACCACCTGCTCCGAAGCCAGAGCCATCTGCAACACCGGTGAATCTGAATCTGCGGAAAATTGAGCTGAAGAAGAAGGGCGACACCATTAATCTGAAAAAGGGCTCAGGCGGATTGGGTGAAATCCTGATCAATCTGAACTGGAATCAGGTGCAGCAAAGCAAGGGATTTTTTAATCGCGGCTCCAAGGGTGTCGATCTGGATCTGGGCTGCTTATATGAGATGAAGAATGGAGATAAAGGCGTTGTACAGGCGCTCGGGGAAGTTTTCGGTTCTCTAAATCGCTTTCCGTACATTGCTCTGGATGGCGACGACCGTACAGGCTCTGTGAAAACAGGGGAAAATCTTCGCATCAACGGTGCTAAAATTTCTGAAATTAAGCGAATTTTGGTGTTTACCTTCATCTATGAAGGAGTCACGAACTGGTCACAAGCGGACGGGGTAGTCACGCTGTACCAGAAGGATGGGCCGGACATTATCGTTCACATGAATGAACATGACAATCGCAAAGGGATGTGTGCAATTGCCATGATCCAAAATGTAAACGATGAAACGTTTAGCATTGAAAGACTCGTGCAGTTCTATGGCGGTCATCGTGAGTTGGATCGGGCCTATAACTGGGGCATGCGCTGGTCGCAGGGTAGCAAATAAATTGAATTATCGGAGGCACTCTTTTCATGTTGAATGATTTGTTTAAAAATATCAGCGAAAACTACGGCCATTTCTTTTCATGGAGTGATGTTGTAGGTACGCTTACTGATCCAGTGAGTTGGGGGATTATAGGAACTCTCATTTTGCTGGAAGGACTTTTATCGGCGGATAACGCCTTGGTTCTCGCAGTTATGGTTAAACACTTACCTAAGGAACAACAGAAGAGAGCCTTATTTTACGGGATTTTGGGTGCGTATATATTCAGGTTCCTAGCTATCGGCTTGGGTACATTCCTGATTAAGTTCACCCTGATTAAGGTACTGGGTGCAGCTTATCTGCTCTATATCGCTTATAAGGGCTTATTCAAGTCCGAAGGTGATGGAGAAGTGAAAAACAAACCTACTTCTTTTTGGAAAACGGTATTAATGGTCGAACTGATGGATATTGCCTTCAGTATTGACAGCGTCATTGCAGCTTTCGGTGTGAGCGAGAAAGTATGGGTTCTGTTCCTGGGTGGTATTCTCGGCGTTCTGATGATGCGTGGTGTTGCTCAAGTGTTCCTCAAGCTCATTGATAAATTTCCGGAACTGGAA
Source organism: Paenibacillus peoriae (assembly GCF_022531965.1). Lineage (GTDB taxonomy): Bacteria > Bacillota > Bacilli > Paenibacillales > Paenibacillaceae > Paenibacillus > Paenibacillus polymyxa_D. The sequence goes on from NZ_CP092831.1 coordinate 1,123,879, forward strand.
CAGACAGCCTTTATTATGATCGCCATTATCGGGGGTAAAATGCTGGCTGCTGCTTTTGGCTTTCATATGTCGCAGATTTTGTTCTTCGGCATTTTGATTGCTGTCTTTGTAGGCACAATGGTTATCAGCTCGGCGAAAAGAAAGAAAAAGGCCGACAAAGAGGCTTAATGTACAAAGTATAGCGAAATCCCTCCTGAAACTAAGGGGGGATTTCTTTTATACCCGGAGCACAGGGCTTCAGTCAGGCAAGAAAGAGCAAGAGGAGGGGAAGAGCCCTGAAATATTTTAATGATTTAACCTCTGAGGAAGTAGAAGCGATCTTTTATACTCCACCGTTGGAGTTTCATAACCGTTCTCCCAAAAGTATATTGGCTTATGCGATAGGAGCGGCTTTGTACATGCCAGCGACCCGCTCGGAAGTAGCGGAAGAGATCAAAAATGGAAAACATGAAGGGTTAACAACGGTCATTTTGGATTTGGAGGATGCGATAGGGGATCAGCAGGTCGGGCAGGCGGAACAATCGCTGGCGCAGCAGCTGTTTCAACTATTGTCTTATGTACGGACGGGGATGATGAGTGAACAGCAATTACCTTTGTTATTTGTGCGTGTGCGCTCTGTGGAGCAGTTGGAACGACTACTGAACGGTTTGGGTGAATCTTTGTCACTGCTCACGGGCTTTGTCTTACCCAAGTTCTCTTCTGATAATGGACGAGCGTATTTTGCACTCATTGCAGAATATAACCGGAGTATGCATACAGGGGCAGGAAACGAAAACAACATGCCTGTGCTGTACGGGCTACCGATTCTTGAAAGCTCCAAAATCATTTATCGGGAAACCCGCTGGAAAGAGCTATTGTCGATTAAAGAAATCTTAGACGAGTACCAGGAATATGTGTTGAATGTACGCATTGGAGCAACCGATTTTTCCAGTCTGTATGGCTTGAGACGCAGCCCGGATATTACGATTTATGAAATTGCCGTCATTCGGGATTGCATCGCAGATATTATTAACTTGTTTGGACGCGTGGGCTCAAATTACGTCATTTCCGGTCCTGTATGGGAATATTTCTCTCACCGAGAACGTGTCTTTAAACCTCAATTAAGAGTATCTCCTTTCGAAGATGCACTTGGGAAGCCGGGCCGACACTTGCGGATGGACTTCATCTCAGATGCCGTAGACGGACTGATCCGAGAAGTCATGATGGACAAAGAGAATGGGATTATCGGCAAAACGATTATTCATCCCTCCCATATTAAGCCGGTACAGGCCATGTATGCGGTGACACATGAAGAGTATATGGATGCACTTGAAATTGTTGAGCGTAACGACGGTAGTCTGGGTGTATTCAAAAGTACCTATGCCAACAAAATGAATGAAATTAAGCCGCATTTGAATTGGGCTCATCGAATTATCAATAGATCAAAAGTATACGGGGTGTTACATGAACAACAACATTTTGTCAGTCTCTTACCCAACCACGAAAACACATCTGCTGCCAATCCTGGAGCAGTTCAGCGTTAAAATTACGGAGACTCATAATCCATTCCGTCTTCCTGTGGACAAGCTGTTTGCGATGGCGGCACGGGTCAATAAAAAGCGTTCATTTTTATTTGTCAGCAAGGTGCTGGGCAAGCATATTCCGGTAAACCCATACACCTCTCTGCTCAGTGGTGCGGCGCTGGCGATCCTGCTATATAAGGAGCTTGTCCCACAAGCGGGACAACAGATGGATGAACTGATTGGAGAGGCCGTGAGAGGACTACTTAACCCAGACTATGCGAAAGAGGCCTATCGAAAGCTGATGGATGAGCGTTTAGCTTTTGCTTTTACGGAGCCGATCAAGTTTGTTGGTTTTGCCGAGACGGCTACAGCACTGGGACACAGTATGTATCGGTTGTTTGACGACGGTACCTCGTATATTCATACGACACGCGAGGATATCCCGGGCCTTCGGCCTATTATTCGGTTTGAAGAAGAGCATTCGCACGCTGTTGATCATCGTTGCTATGCACTGGATGAAGGTGCTTTTGCGGGTGATGGCCCGATTGTGCTGGTAGATGATGAAATTACGACGGGGAAAACAACGCTTAATATCATACGGGATATTCAGGAGCATTTTCCGCGTAAACAGTATGTGATTGCTTCGTTATTGGATTGGCGGACAGACAGCGACGAGCAGGCTTTCGCTGATCTGGAGGTAGAGCTAGGCATTACGATTACGCCTTTAAGCTTGCTCAAAGGAAAGATTGAGGTACAGGGAGTACCAATACTGGATCACGCAGAATATGCTGGACAGGCTGGGAACCCAGAACATGCAGCCACTAGCATGGCAGAGGTTAATAAAGATGCTTCTGGAATAATTGACCACCGTTTTGAACAGGAGGCTTCCGGTTTTGAGCGGGTAGTACACAGCTCCATGTCAACGGACGGGTACACCAATACAGCTCCTTATCTAAAATATACAGGCCGTTTTGGTCTACAATCCATTGACAATTCAGCGTTGGATGCAGAAATCACGCGTACAGCCGAACGACTGAAGCAACTTCGTTCTGGGCAACGCACGCTGGTTATGGGCACGGGAGAATTCATGTACATTCCAATGCGGATTGCAGCAGAGTTAGGCCCGGATGTGTATTTTCAATCGACGACACGCAGCCCGGTATATCCCCACCGAGAAGAAGGGTATGGAGTCGCTTGTGGTGTGACATATCCATCGCCTGAGGACAGTACGATACGCAATTTTATTTATAATGTAGACCCTGGTCAGTATGACGAAATATTCGTTTTGATGGAAAGGGAGTCGGACCTAGAGCGGATGAACCCCATGCTGGAGGCTTTGAACCGTCTGGGCTGCGATAAAGTGCATGTCGTTTATTTTAACGGTTTAACTAGACAGGAGAGTAAAGGAGCGCGGATATGAAGCAAGCACTCATGGAGCAAATACAACAGAAGAACATTCATCCGCCCAAACCTCTAGGCAGTTATCCTGCCTCGGATGTCACATTTTTATTGAAGGATTTGAGTAGGGTTACGTTGGAAAAAGGGACGGAGGATCGTGAAGAGGCGATTCAGTCGGGCGTCCATTATTCAGAAATGCTGCCAGTGGAATACGAGCCCACCGCAGAGTATATTGCATTGTTTCACGAAACGCTTGCCCAATCTGCCCAAAAGGTTGCATTAGCGGCAGCTTCTGTGGCTGAGATGATTGTGAGAAAAAGAGGCTTAAATACGGCGATTGTTTCTCTGGCTAGAGCAGGGACGCCCATTGGTATCCTGATCAAGCGTTATATTGACTGGAAGTATAGCGTATCCTTGCCGCATTACAGCATTTCTATTATTCGTGGCAAAGGCATTGACCGGAATGCGATATTATACATTTTACAGCAGCATGGGCTGGGGATTGAACTTCAGTTTGTCGATGGCTGGACGGGGAAAGGGGCAATTCGCCAGGTATTGATTGAGGCCTGCCGTGAGATGAATGCGGATTACGGGTTGCGCCTAAATGATGATCTGGCGGTGCTGGCCGATCCGGGCAGATGTTCAGAAACCTTTGGTACACGAGAAGATTATTTGATTCCAAGTGCTTGTCTGAATTCGACTGTATCAGGTTTAATGAGTCGGACGGTATTACGCGACGATCTCATAGGCCCTGACGATTTCCATGGGGCCAAATTTTATGAATCCTGGCGGTCAGTGGATCAGTCCAATACGTTTGTGGATACGGTATCCGGGTATTTTCAAGACGTGGCTGAAGCGGCCGTTGCATATGCTGAACTAATGACATTGAATCCGCCTGCGGTGACATGGCAGGGCTTACGGGATATTGAGGCGATTCAGCAGGCATTTGGCATTCGGGATATCAATCTGGTCAAGCCCGGAGTGGGGGAGACGACTCGTGTACTGCTGCGCAGAGTGCCGTGGAAAATTCTGATTGATCGCGAAGATAATCCGAATCTCCAGCATATTATGCTGCTAGCAAAGGATCGTGGAGTGCCCGTAGAGGTATTTGAAGGATTGACTTATTCCTGCTGCGGAATTATCAAGCCGCTCAAGGGGGGACAAGAATGATCTACGCAAGTGATCTGGATCAGACACTGATTTACTCCAAACGTTCGCTTGGCGTACCGCTGGAGTCCCCTGGTCTGTTGCCTGCGGAACAGATAAACGGGGCGACATCGGCTTTTATTTCTGAACAAGCCCTGCAATGGCTAAAGACACTGCCTGAAGATGTGATGTTTATGCCCGTGACGACTCGGACGATGGAACAGTATCGACGAATCACCGTGTTTCAGACGGAGTTGGTTCCCGCATATGCCGTGACGAGTAATGGCGGAAACATCATCGTTGGAGGCGAGGTGGATCGAGAGTGGAATCGACGTATTCATGAACAAGTGCGCCGTGATGGTGCTCACGCGGAAGAAGCACGTCAGGTGTTCGGGCAGGTGCTGCATGAAGATTGGGTGGTAAACGAACGCTTTTGCGACGAGTTATTCTATGCTTTCATGATTGAACGGGATCGTATGCCGCTGGAACAGGTGCTGGAGAAGGCGCGAATCATGCGTGAAATGGGCTGGGAGGTATCCATTCAAGGTCGTAAGGTGTATTTGGTACCTGCAGCCGTGAATAAACAGGCAGCCGTGGAGCATATCCGTAACCTCACGAATGGAGGGACCGTGGTTGCGTCCGGTGACTCTTTGCTAGACCGTTGTCTGCTGGACTATGCCGATTATGCGATTGCTCCGCGTCATGGTGAATTGTATCGGGAACAACTGCGGGATAAGCTGGAGGTCAATTATCGTTTTACAGAAGTGTCGGGGGTTTATGCAGCGAACGAAATCATGGCGTATGTTCATGAAATACACCGGAGTGTGTTCGCAGCTCAAACTTCATTTTCAGAATAGATAGGGGACGTGGCTCTGTGAAGAAGGTTAAAGTGTATTTTAACCGCTGGTTTTCAGTGGCGTATCATTATATGAATGCTATTCGTAACAATGAGGACGGTATTCCGTTCGAGATCTATGCGACGCACTCTGATCCGCAGCATATGGCGTTACAGGCCAGTGATGTAGCTGAAGTAGAGCCTCGCACCAGTGGTGTGGAGTACGCACGGTTTTGCGCTGATTTTTGCAGACGGCACGGAATTGATGTCTTTATCCCACGGTGGAATATGCTCGATATTAGCAAGCATCTTTATTTGTTCGATGATATTGGGACAAAAGTGATGGTATGCCAAGATACCGAACTGCTGGAGCAACTGATGGAAAAGGATCTGTTTTATGAATCCATCCGTCAAAAGGACATTGTCACGATTCCCGATTATGCCATTGCCAGCAATGCCGAGCAGTTTAAACAGGCTTATGAGTCGTTAATAGCACTTGGGCATAAGGTATGCTTTAAGCCATGTAATGCAGAAGGCGGAATGGGCTTTCGTATCATCGACAATGAACGTAATCCGCTGGACGAACTGTTCGGACATGCGCTGAATCATATTTCGTTCGAGGAAGCACACCGCGTATTGTCATCCACAGAATCATTTCCCAATCTGATGGTGATGGAGTTGCTGGAGGGATACGAATACAGTATTGACTGCCTGGCTGACCGGAACGGAAAGCTGCTAGCAGCAGTTCCGCGTAGGAAGGCAGGAGGACGATTACGGCTGCTGGAGCAGCATCCCGAGCTGTTGGAGGTGGCACAGAAGGTCGCTGAGGCGTATCATATTCCGTACAATTATAATATTCAGGTAAAATATAACGGCGAGCATGCCAAGCTGCTAGAGATCAATCCGCGGATGTCCGGAGGACTTCATGTATCATGTTTGTCAGGTATCAACTTTCCTTATCTAGCGGTGAAATCGGCCTTGGGTCATGAGATCGGTTCACTTCATCCGCAATACGACATTTTAGCCAGTCATATCGAGCAGCCAATCACCATACGTAAATCCGTACATTGACACACACAAATATTGTTTTCTACAATATGGTAAGGGTTTACGTCAGGAGGTACAAGCTATGACGTCAAAAATGTGGGGTGCCACGATTGCTGTGGTTAGCTACCTGATTGCGCTTTTACTAAGTTTTTGGTTGCCACTGTTTGTGTGTTTGGCGATTCCGATCCTTGGTTTGGGAGGATACAGCGCCATCATGGCTGTTCGCCATCCTCGCCCCAATCTGACCGGTTCCGTGATTCCGGTGGTGCAGGAGCAGGTCGGTGAGACACAGCAGCATGAAAAGGAAGCTGCCGTTCGACCGGAGTCTATGACAGGACAAGTACGTCAACCAGATCAGGTGAGCAGTGAATTTGCTCAGGTGATGGAGTATTTGGAGGTACTGGAGGATATGGTGATCTCCGAGGGACAGAAGGATGCGCTTGATAACGAGATTGTCGAGAAGGCGCTGGCTCTATTTGCACGTTTGCAGCGGGTCATTCCGCTTTTGCATGAACTGAACAACAGCGAAGTGAATCATACGGTTCGGAGATTGATTTTGAAGGATTTGAATGGGCTAATTAATCCGTTCCTTCGGCTCAGCGGCGATGCGAAGCGGACCAACCGGAGGACGTTGTTAAACGGATTACGGGATGTGGATAATAAAATATCAGTAATTGTATCCACGGTGGAGCATAAGGATCTCATGGAATTACAGAGCAAAGCGGAGCTTATTCACCAGCGTTATAGCAGTTCCGAATTGTAGGCGATTTGTAAGAAAATAAAAAAGTAGCAAATTAGCTGCTCTGAAAAACAACGATTATACTTGGGAACAGTTGTTTTTTAGAATAGGAGGTAGCGTATGGCGACCCCATGGGCTGAGTTGAAAAAAGAAGATGAACAGAAGGTGACTGAGGAGGCTTCACAGCTGATTCAGAAGGTATCACAAAGCGATGTCATGAGCTTGGATACCTTAATGGATGATATCGGTAAGTTGGGGGTTAAAACGCAGGAACGTGCGGGGCAGACCCTTAAAATGCTGGATCGTCCGGTAAACGACCTCATGTCCGGTGATCGGGCTGAGGTATCCAATATGATCTTAAAGCTGCGTGATGAATGTGAAACGCTCCAGCAGAGCAAAAATGTGAGTTTTTTTGGCAAGCTTCTGCGTAAAAGCCCGTTAAAAAACTACATTTACAAGTATCAGTCGGTGAAGACGAACATCGAGAAAATCATTACTGCCTTGAGAGATGGTAAGGATAATCTGGAAGAAAACATCGTCAGCATGAGACAGTTGAAGAAAGCCTCCATTGAAGAAATCTACAATTTACAGACGAAGATCGCCTTTGGTAATCGCCTGAAAGAACTGTTTGAGACCGAGATTGCCAAGCCGGAAAATGAAAACCGCAAGCCTCATCTGGAGCGGGGATTGCGCAAGGTGGTTACTCGTACGCAGTCTATGACCGAAATGATTTTGTTATACAATCAGGCGATTGCGGCAACGGATATTATTAATGATAACAATGATAAACTGATTGATTCTGTAAATAATGCGATTGATAAAACATCGAATCTGATTACTGTATCGGCTATGATCGCGATGGCGCTGGCGGATCAGGACAAAATCATTTCAGCCGTCGATGCGACCAACCGTACCATTGAAAATCAATTCAAGGAAAATGCGAAGCTTCTCAAAACGACGACCGAGAGAACGACAGATCTGCTTAGCAAGCCTTCTATGTCACTGGAGGCTGTGAATCAGGCGATTGGTGATTTGGTATCTGCTTTGGATCTGTCTGAAAAATCAAACCGTCGGATTATTGAAAGCTGCCATGATTATACAAGTAAAATGACAGCAATCAATGCCAACCTTAGCCAACGTTTGGGGATCGAAGGGAAAGAACCTTCCAAACCGCTGAAGGATAGTAATTCTTCTGAGGGTTTAAGCTCGTTTTTGAACTGATGACAATGTAGAATAATAGACCAATCTATGAAAAAGACGCCGGGATGACTCCGAAGGGCGTCTTTTTTTGGTTTGCCAGCAGCTAATAAAGGACATGATGAACATACATAGCATTCTCGTGCATAAACTCTTAAAAAGCGAATGACAAAAGGAGAGAGCGAGCGTATGATGTCCTTTATTTTGGGTTGTGTCATTGTCTATTTACTTGTGGCTGCCAGTAGCGAAAAAGTAGATTCAATTGTGGAGTTAAATGATTCTGTGAAATAAAATTTTTTATTGAAAATCATGCATTTTCTGATAGGATAGAGTTAAATATTGGAATCCAAAAGGAGAATGCATGCTGGAATTTTCATTTGAAATCATCGACGAATCGAAAATTAACATTGTATATCAGTATGGAAGCAGCAGCTTCAATTTTAATTTATTTTTTAACTACGGTGTGTGGACGCTGCATCCTTTTGACGGGATTCTACTGCAGAACAAGGAAATGTGCCGTCTGATCGTTACGGATCTGTTTAAGAACAAAGATTTTCATGTCATGCTGGCACGCGAAAATATTTTATTATCAACCCTGCGTACCTCTATTGATCTCAATCCCGAAACTCGGGGAGATCGATATCAGGAACAGGAATTTGATGAACTGTCTGATTTTGCCGAGACACACAGCTTTGAAGAGGTACTGCAAATCGAGCAGGATTCCGTCCGCGAACGTATGGACTTTTTCCAAAACATCATTCAAAAAATGTATATGGAAGGATTCGGCCCGGAAGACAATGATTTTAACAAAGTGCAAGCTATCCTCCGTATTTATAAGGCTGCACATGACCAACTCGGAGAATTAAGCGACTTTCCCCTGAGAGGCGACGAACGACGCAGATGGTAGAGTAGACGTACTAGACGTACAAACGCAAACATCATAGAGGAGCGTGGGGAACATGAGCAGTATTTCTTTACTTAAAAAGAATGCGCAACTGGTACTGACTAAAAAGAATCTAACGAATGTGACTGCGAGAGTTGGATTGGTGCTCGATATTTCAGGATCTATGAGAAGTTTGTACAAAAATGGTACCGTTCAAAAGGTGTTGGAACGAATTGTTGCAGTAGCGAGTGCTTTGGATGATGATGGTGTACTGGACGTATGGGTGTATGATCACCGTTTTTCACGGTTGCCTTCCGTTACCGAAAATGATGTTGACAACTATGTTGAAAGACATATTCTGTCCAATGATTATTTGCCCAAGTTCGGTCGTAATGATGAGCCGCCTGTGATGCGCGATGTCATCGCCAAATACACCAAGGAAGAACCCTCTTCTGATCCGGCCTTTGTTATTTTTATTAATGATGGCGGTGTGAAGCGTGGAAAAGGAGACAACATCGACAACGCGGTCATTGATTCGTCAGGAGAGCCGATTTTCTGGCAATTTATAGGTGTGGGTGAGTCCGATTTTGGTGTATTAAAGAAGCTCGACAACATACAAGGCCGTGTGGTAGATAACGCTAATTTTTTTCAAATACAAGATATCGAATCTATGGAAGATAATGAATTGTACGAACTATTGCTTAACGAGTTCCCGTCATGGTTGCAAGAAGCGAAAGAAAAGCATATTTATTAAGGATACTAAGTGTTGTAATATGCGATCCTACAAAGCTTCATATAAAAAATACAAAAAGAGAGAGTTCCGCTAGCAATGCGAAACTCTCTCTTTCTTTACACACCTCTAAAACGTATAGAAGCTCTACGGCGGTTGCCAGCGGAGCGGGCAGAATTGTTCTGAAGAAGCGAAGCGTTCGCCTTTATCCCCGGATTTTACCCTTACAGGTTCTATTCAATAGAAATCCGGGGATAACAGCGATCGGAAGAACAATCTGCACGCGCAGCGCCCACCAACCGACCAAAGGCTTCTAATCGTTTTAACCTAACTCATCCCCATTAGTATCATCGAGCAAAGGATAAGCCCTGCTCCGCACCCCGAAGTATATACCTTGAGGTGGCGGAACATGGATGTTTTCCAGGCTGACAAAGATTCATCGGAACGCAAACGCTCATTTTCCTCTCGTAATGCCTTGGATTGACGAATGAATAACTGTCCGATGTCGGCAAATCCCCGCAGGAAGAGGGTTAGAAAACCGCTTTGCAGAACGTGGAAGATTGCACCGATCACCAAGCCCAGCAACCCCAACAGGAATAACAGATTTGCAGTAGCCATGTGTTCACGACCATTCAAGAGATGGGGGGTGGCGTACAGAAACCCTAAGGTACTGACAATCAGGGCGATGATCCCAAAACGTAAAATCATTATTTTTCGACCCGTTTCGCAAAGCGCAGGTCTGGGTTCGAACGAGCATCAAATACGATACCTTGAATCTTAGGGCTGATTAATGCAGTGTCCGCAGAGAACTGGATCGGAATAATCGGCAGATCTTCCATCAATACGTCTTCTGCCTGATGGAGCTGTTCAAAGCGTTTTGCCGGATCAAGCTCAAAGGTTGAGGATTCAATCAGTTTGTCATACTCCGGGTTGCTCCAGTTGGTAAAGTTGTTCGAGTTTTTGGAAGTATAATGCCCCAATACGCCGAGCGGATCCAGGAAGTTTCCTTCCCAGCCCATACGGGCGATCTGGAAGTTCTTCTGTTTAAAGGTATCAATGTACGTTTTCCATTCCTGATTCTCCAGCGTCACTTCAACACCCAGGTTTGTTTTCAGCATTTCCTGAATCGCTTCAGCTACTTTTTTATGCTTGTCCGAAGTGTTGTATTTGAAGGTGACTGGTGGCAGCTTGGTCAAACCTTCTTCTTTCAGACCTTCGGCCAGCAATTGTTTCGCTTTTGCAGCGTCAAACTCATAGTATTTTTTCGGTGCTTCATCACGGAAGTCCTTGCCGGATGGTGTTGTTGTTCCGTATGGAACATAACCGTAAGCCGGAGTTTCGCCACCTTTGGTTACGCTGGTAGCCAGTGCTTCGCGGTCAATAGCATAGGCAATGGCTTGTCTGATTTTTTTATTGTCAAACGGTTTTTGTTTTACGTTAAAAGAATAGGTGTACACACTGAAAGACGGATGCGACAGGAATTCCTTGTTGCTCTTTTCCTGATCCAATGTATCTACGGGAAGGCTCAAAATCAGGTCCAGATCGCCCGTTTTGTACATTTGATAATACGTTGTGGAGTCTTGCACCATTTTAAAATTAATCGTTGCCATTGTAATGGCATCTTTGTTCCAGAATTGATCGTTTTTCGTCAGCGTAATTTGTTCGTTATGTTTCCATTCCTTGGCTACATACGCACCGTTGCCGACAATTGTGCCTGCTTCTGCTGCCCATTTGTCATTTTTCTCAACAACCGATTGGTTTACTGGCAGATAAGCATGACCCACGGCGATCGTGGGGAAGAAGCTTAGCGGTGATTTCAGCTCAACAACAAGAGTTTTATCATCTTTGGCTGTAACACCCACGTTTTCAATTTTACCTTTGCCTGTGTTGTACGCTTCGGCACCTTTGATGTAGTAGAGGGCAGAAGGATCGTAGGCAGCTGTTTTTGGATTTAGTACCCGTTTCCAGGAGTATTCAAAATCCTTAGCTGTCAGTGGGTCACCATTCGACCATTTTGCACCGTCACGGATAGTAAAAGTGTAGGTTTTGCCGTCAGGAGATACGTCTACTTTGCTGGCAGCACCTTCTACGATTTTACCAGCCTTATCGTATGTATACAGCCCTTCATACAAGTTATCAATTACAAAATAGGACGTTGTATCTGATGCGAAAGCAGGGTCTAGCGTATAAGGTTCTCCACCTGCCAGATTGGCATTAATTTCTTGCGGGACATCTGCTTGAGGAGCAGCGGACGGGTCGTTGCTTGCTGTTTTGTCCGTATTACCAGAGCATCCTGCCAAAGCCGTTACGGCCAAAAGTAAGATGATCGTCATCCAATGCATTTTTTTCATCGTGGTTTTCCTCCATTACTGTAATTAGTTATGCCAAAAATAAGGTACACCTTACCGGGAGTTACTCATCCTCCTTTCCTGCAGGTATGCCGCGTGTGCGCACTTCGATAAAGGAACTGCCGTTCTTCCTGCGGTTAGGCGAGAAGCTGCGGATCATGGTGACACCCCTCCTTGTCCAATTGGGATCTCTCTGTTGTTAATGTTGTGAACGCGGGTCAAGTGCATCCTGAAGCCCATCTCCAAGCGTATTGAACGCTAGCATGGTGAGCGATATCATCAGCCCGGGGAAAAATAGGCGCCACCATTGACCGCTTAAAATAACGCCAAGTGAATCGTTAGCCATCGTCCCCCAGCTGGCCGAAGGAGACTGAATCCCCAAACCGAGAAAGCTCAGGAACGATTCGGCAAAAATAGCCGACGGAATAGTGAACGTTAAATTCACGATAATGATTGCCGCTGCGTTTGGTAGCAAATGTCTGAAGATAATACGCGAATGAGATGTCCCCAAGCTACGGGCTGCCAACACATATTCCTGCTGCTTCAGCTGTAAGATTTGCCCACGTACTACACGTGCCATACCGACCCAGCCAGTAATAGATAATGCAATAATCATCGTGAGCAGACCGGGCTTCATAATGACGAGCAGCAGAATGATGACTAGCAGATAAGGAATACTATACAAAATTTCAATAATACGCATGAGAATGCTGTCGATCCGGTCGCCCGTTTTACCCTGCCCAGCACAATAGCCAGCAACACAGCCGACGAGAATGCCAAGTACCAAATCAATGGCGGCAGCGGCAAAGCCGATCATGAGTGAAATTCTAGCCCCGGCCCATGTCCGTGCCCATACGTCCCTCCCCAGATCATCCGTGCCAAACCAATGCTCTTTGGAAGGAGAGAGATTCGTCTTCAAAAGAGATTGATCACTCGGTGCATAAGAAACCATGGAAGGTCCAACAATCGCCAGCACAATAATCATGATTAGTAGGGAAAGCCCCAAAAGAGCAAGCTTGTTGTTGAAAAGTCTGCGTAGCCGATCCCGCCAGAGTGATTCTTTGGGTCTGGTCAACGTGGCGGTGGGGATCTGGCTGCGGTCTACAAGACTGAACAGACTGTCCTTTTCGACAGTAGGTGCTGCTTTCATGTTAATCTCCTTTACTGACTAATTTGATTCGTGGATCGACAAGGCGATAGGAAATATCAATTAAAAATAAAGTAACGACTAGAATGGAACTGTAGAAAATGGTCGTCCCCATAATCACTGGATAATCCCGGTTAAAGATACTATCTACGAAGTATTTACCGATGCCGGGAATGGCGAATATTTTTTCAACGACAAAGGTACCTGTAATGACGGAAGCGAATAGCGGTCCGATAAAAGAAAGCACCGGAACCAACGCGTTGCGTAATCCGTGACGCAGAACTACTGCCCAAGAAGACAACCCTTTCGCTTTGGCAGTGCGTATGTACTCCTCATGCATGACTTCCAGCATACTCGTCCGCATAAAGCGGGCGATAACGGCAAGAGGTGAAACAGCGAGAGCCAGCGATGGGAGCACCGTATGCTGCCAGGTTCCCCATGAGGCGACCGGAAGAAGGTGCCATTGAACGGCAACATACTTGATTAGCAACGGTGCCAATATGAAGCTGGGTACGGAAATACCAACAATGGCGATAAACATCGAGATATAATCCAGTGGTCGATTATGGTGTAGAGCAGCCAGTGTTCCAAGCGAAATTCCGGCAATAATCGCGACCACGATGGATTGAATACCGAGCAATGCAGAAGGTGGAAAACCTCGGGCGATGAGCATATTGACGTCCGTCGTTTTCGATTGAATAGACGGGCCCATATCCAGCACTAGCAGATTTTTGAGATACAGCACATACTGCACAGCGAGCGGCTTGTCCAGATTGTACCTGGCACGCATGTTTTGCAATACCGCTTCCGGAATGGTTTTGGAATCGTTCGAGAATGGGTCACCCGGAATGATGTGCATGATGATAAACGTTAAAGTGACGATAATCCACAGTGTAATGAACATCGTAAAAAGACGCTTTAAAATGTACATGGGGCTTAATTTCTCCTGTCTATCAAGCTGATTTACATACTATTGCTGCTAAAAATTTAATATAAGTAAAAGTATATAAGAATACTAGGAAATAATAAGACGGTTTAGGTGACATGTCAAGGTAAGGTTTTACATTATAGAACACAGGTCAAATTTTCGTCACAGGTTTTCCATTTATATAAGGCTAAGATTCCGCTCATTCCTCTCGACGAGTATCCTGCGGTGTGTTATGATGATACTCTGATAACGTGTTAACGAACTAAAGCGTTTGCCACCTGTTCTTGGATACGGGGGTCACCATTGTTGGAGGGGAATAAGATGAGAAAAGCAGCCATGTTTACGATGTTAATTGGATTGATGATGATCGTGTTGGCCGGATGTTCCGGCGGTAAGGACGACAGTAAATTGATTATTGGCATTGATGATAAATTCGCCCCGATGGGCTTTAGAGATGAAAATAATGAGCTGACCGGCTTTGATATTGATTATGCGAAAGCGGCCGGGGAACAAATGGGTAAACAGGTGAAATTTCAGCCGATTGACTGGTCTGCCAAAGAATCCGAGCTGAACAGCGGACGTATTGATCTCATTTGGAATGGATACACCATTACGGATGAACGTAAGGAAAAAGTGCTGTTCACGAAGCCATATCTGAAAAACAGTCAGGTCATTGTCATACCAGCTACTTCCAGTCTTTCCAAGCTGGCTGATCTGGCGGGCAAAACGGTGGGACTCCAGACGCTGTCTTCAGCAGCCGATGCATTGGATGCGAATCCGATCAAAAGTAAATTGAAGTCAGTGTCTGAGTACCCGGATAACGTTCTTGCTTTGACAGATCTGAAAACCGGTCGCCTGGATGCGGTTGTCATTGATGAAGTCGTTGCCAAGTATTATATGTCGAAGGAACAAGGGACGTATAAGCTGCTTGATGAATCATTGGCCCCTGAGGAATACGGCATCGGTGTGAAAAAAGGGAATGAAGAGCTGTTGACGCAGCTGCAATCCGCTTTGGATGAGCTGCACAAGAACGGAAAAGCTGCTGAAATTTCGAAAAAGTGGTTTGGTGAAGATAAAGTATTAAATTAATACGTAGTGTATTGAACTAAGGTTTAGGAGTCGAAGGTCATGAGTATGGAATATATTTTACGAATTATGAAGCCTATGCTTGAAGGGGCACAGATGACGGTTATTTTATTTTTCATCACGCTCATCTTGTCTATTCCATTGGGTTTTGTCGTTACGTTGCTGGCCAAAAGCCGGATTAAGCCAATCGCTTGGCTGATGCACACGTACATTTATGTTATACGCGGCACGCCGCTTTTGCTGCAATTATTGTTCTTTTGTTTTGGTCTGCCGATGTTGCCTGTCATTGGGGAGTATCTGGTAATGGATCGAACAACGGCTGCCGTGCTGGCATTTGTATTGAATTATGCGGCTTATTTTGCAGAAATTTTTAGAGGCGGAATGTTGTCGATTGATAAAGGGCAATACGAGGCTTCGCAAGTGCTGGGCTTGAGCAAGTCGCAGACGCTGATAAGAGTCATTGTGCCGCAAATGGTACGGATCGCTTTGCCTGCGGTAACCAATGAGGCGACAACATTAGTAAAAGATACGGCACTACTGTATGCAGTAGCGGTACCGGAACTGCTGCATTTTGCCAATACGGCTGTAAACCGCGATTTTTCGATTGTACCTTATGTTGTAGCAGCGGTTATTTATTTGTTGTTAGCTTTGGTGCTGACGCTATTCTTCAGGGCGCTGGAAAAACGTTTTAAATTCGAGTAAAAGGAATGTCGGGATATGAATACTAATGCAATAGAAGTTATCGATTTGAAAAAATCGTTCGGCAAGCTCGACGTTCTGAAAAGAGTGAGCTTTAACGTTAAAGCGGGCGAGGTTGTAGCTGTCATCGGTCCTTCAGGTTCAGGGAAAAGTACCATGCTCCGTAGTTTGGTACACCTGGAAGATGTGACAGGCGGGACGATCCGCATTCATGATAAAGCACTGGTGGAAAATGGTCAGTACGCTCCGGCAGGTGACATTAAGGGCATTACTACCGGTATGGGCATGGTCTTTCAGCATTTTAATCTGTTCCCTCACTTGACGGTGCAGGATAATCTGGAGCTGGCTCCGAAGCTGGTGAAAAAGGTGAGTAAGGCTGAACTGCGCCGCCAAAGCGCTGAGTTGCTGGCTAAAGTCGGTTTGGCAGATAAAGCAGATGCGTATCCATCCCGACTGTCGGGAGGGCAGAAGCAGCGCGTGGCGATCGCCCGGGCAATGATGATGAATCCAGATATTTTGCTGTTCGACGAGCCGACCTCGGCCCTTGATCCCGAGCTGACAGGCGAGGTGCTGCGGGTCATCAAAAAGCTGGCTGAGGAGAATATGACGATGGTCATCGTGACCCACGAGATGAATTTTGCGCGAGATGTGGCGGATCGCGTCATTTTTATGGATAATGGCGAAATTGCAGAATCCGGTACACCGGAGCAGATTTTTGGCAATCCGCAGTTGGAGCGGACGAAGGTGTTTTTGAATCGGGTGGAAGCTTAGCCCAAGATGCATATCATCTTTGCATACTTGTGTATATGTGTTTTATATCTCCCAAAAGCGACTTTAAAGAAGTATTCTGATGTAAGCTGAAGCAGGCTATTTGAGCTCTGTTAAGCGAACGAAGAATGCTTTTTTTTTTTTTGAAATGGTTCTTATTCCAGTAAATGTGATCTATTTCATATGATTGTGTAAGAAATGGGGTTTAACATGTAAAACATGCTACCACGATTTAAACAAATTCTGTTACTAGCTCCACAATTTAAAAGTGGAAGGTTGGGATTTGAATGATTGATCGTTTTCACATTTATTGTCACATTCCGTTTTGCAAGAAGCGCTGTCCATACTGCTACTTTACAGCCAAATTTTCGGAAGAGGAGATGATTAACCTCGATGTAATGGATGAGTATGTTAAAGCCTTGAAAGTGGACATTGAATGCACTGAATTTCCAAAATCAGCAATCACCTCGATAGTTTTTGGTGGAGGAACCCCATCCCTCCTAAATGAAAGTCAGCTAGACACTATTATAAATTCCATTCGAAATAGGATTACCCCAGAACAATTTACCCACATGAAATTTATGGCGTATGAAGTTTCCCCAGATACCGCATCCAAAGAAACCTTGTCTATTTTCAGGAGAAAAGGATTTAATCGTGTAAGTATCGGTGCCCAGTCTTTTAATAATGAAGAGCTCAAATTGCTGGGACGGCCCTATTCACGAGAAAAAATTATAAAGGCTGCAAGCCTGATCCGAGAAATTGATTACGACATGTTAAATATTGATCTGCTAATCGGAATCCCGGGGCAGACGCAGAGCACGGTCATGGAAAGCATAAGGGATACAGTGAATATACGACCGGAACATATTTCGGTTAGTCTTTTCTACTCCTCTTATCCAGGGGGAAAGGAATTTGTCGAGCGATGCGAGAAAAGAGGAAAACATATTCTAGCATTGTCCGATAAAATCTCAGTTTATGAAGAAGTGTGCGGATTTTTACAACAAAACGGATATATAAGAGTAGATAATACTGTTTTTTCTTTACCAGATTATATATTTCCTTATGAAAAAGATGCTATAAGTGAAACAGAGCCGGTGTTGGCTTTTGGACCCGGATCTGCGGGATATTGGGATAATAATCGTGTACGCTTCACACCTCCTTATATTAAAAATTATATAGAACTTCCACATTCAGTCGAAGAAGAAATTACAGTCGATAATTATGCGTTTACGATTGTATGGGGGCATTTGAATGCCTATGGAAAAATCGAGGAACGAACGTTAGAGCAGTATCTAGGAGTTAATTTTGAAAAAGTAATGGAAATGGAGAAAGATGTTAATATTCTTTTGTCCGTTTTAATTCAAGAAAATCTGGTGGAACAACAAGACTCGGCTTACATATTAAAACCAGAAAGTCTAAATCGCGCGATTGTACTAATGCATTATATAAGGGATGGCTGGGGATACAAGCTCATGACTGCCCCGGATGAAATTAAAAACTAAGAGTAAAGTGAAGGTGAATACAATGAATCAAGAAGAATATTCAAAATGGATTAAAAACGTTTCTATTGCCTATCTGGCAACGTATGATTCATTCAATAATCAACCTCATGTAAGACCTGTAGATGCGGGGACTGTTCACAACGGATATATATATTTCTCTACCTTCAGCAATACAGATAAGGTTGAACAAATCCGGACGTGTGAGAATGTGGAGCTTACTTATTTTGGAGACGGGGCTCAGCTCAGAATGGCAGGTAAGGCCAAACGGGTGAGTGAAAAGAAGGAAGAAGATCTATTTTTGGAAAACAACCCTATGATAAAAGAAACCTTTAGCAATGAGAAAAGAAATCAGTTTGTATTGTTTCAAGTCACACCCCATGCAGTAAGATTTATGGGCGAGGAAGATCATCAATACTCTCCTGTAGATTGGAAGCAGACGGACCGGATAGGCATGTGACTCATGGAGACAGACGAACTGATTTTTGATTTTCTAGGTCCGGATACGATTGAAATGCAAAAGTTTATTGGTGATGTCTGGCCTGAGAAGATACATGCAAGGGTTTTGGACCTGGCTTCAGGGAGTGGTGAACACTTATTTGGTTTTATAAACAAGTCTATTGAATCTGTAACTGTAGTTGATCGTTCGCCGGAATCGTTGCAATTGTTGCTCAACAAGCATAACGATCATGGAAATATGATTAATACGGTATGCTCTGACTTAAATGATTGGTCTTGCCCTCAAAAATTTGACATCGTACACATTGGGGATAATTCTATCCAAATGTTCCCTGCGTATAAAAACCAATTTGATATTTTTAGAGTAATTGCTTCAAGTTTATCAGCCGAAGGGGTTGGAATGGTTAATGTTACGCCAGTGACGGAACATCAAATCATGGAATATGGCGGGGCACCTAAAGTGATTAAATCACTGACTATCGACGGGGAAGCATTTGAAGTATATGGAGAAGTCAAAATCGATGTTTTTAATCAGATCTTAATGATGTATTTCACAGTTTATAAAAATGAAAATGAAACCAGCCGTTGTACCTGTCGATGTCGGATGTTATTGAAACATGAAATAGAGGAGATGGCAAAGGCTGCTGGACTAAAAATAGTGCAAGTTAAACAACAGAAACTTAAACGGGGAAACGATTCTTACTATTACCTATTGCAACTCAATCAATAGAGCAAATGGGAGAATAAGGGTATGTCCAAAACCGTTACATTGAATCCAACGGCGTTAATGAACAGGGCATTTTTACGACAACTTAGACAGCTTGAAAAAAATATTTTGGTTACTAAAAATAATTTATCCGGAATTATGGGTTTTGAAACCGAATACCTTCTTTTTGATTTTGAGTTTAATTTGGTAGATGAAAAGGTCCGGAATCGTGTAATTGAAAATGCAACATTTATAAAACGGGAAATAGGTGCCAGCCAAATTGAATTGGTATCCCGTCCTTTCACACTTGCAGAGGGACTTGAAAATCTTATAAATGAAATGCAGGAAATGGAGCAAGAGGCGGCAGCCATAGCACATGCCCAAAATAATAGACTGGCGCGTCTTGGTACCTATCCTGGTTCATTTACTGACTTGGAAATTACAGATGACCGGGAAAATTATCAAATGATACTCGACCAGTTTAAAAGTTCAAGAAAACATCACCTTGAGCTTCATTTGGGAGAAGTTGATCTATCAAGTCGTGTTCATGAGCTAATTAGCGGGTGTCAGTCGACACAAATGAATGTACAGGTTAACTATAATCAGGCTGCTATTGATCTTTTGAACAAGACGATTGAGATCTCACCTCTCTTTATTGCCATTGGGGCCAATTCTCCGATTTTGGACAGGCGATTAACCGGATTGCTCGAAACTCGTAACCTGATTTGGGAGATTGGTTATGATTTGCGGACCTATTCTGAATTTTTGGCAGCTCTGTCTACTCGCGTTTCATTTCCTCATCAATATTATGCAAATTTCCATAATTATTGGGCAACTTTGTATCAACAAAAACATATGAAATCCGATCCACGGTATGCATTTAGCCTCAATCAAAAAATGAATTGGAAAATTGCGAGATTAAAACTGGTAGGTGGCAGCGGTAAGCCCACAGCATGCTTGCTTGAAACGCGATTTATACCGATCCAGCCAACACTTCGGGAAGATATTGCGTTGCATCTCGGAGTCTATGCGCTTTTGGATTTAAGCCTAAGCAAAGGCGGAGAAAGACTTCTTCCCGTTACTTTTGTGAAGGAAAACTTCAGGAGGGCTTCATGCTACGGAATTGACTGTGAGCTTTACTATTTTACATCCGACGGTAAAAGAATCACTGAGTATGCAGCCACGGAATTAATAAATAGAGCTGGCGAGCGTATTTGTGATTATTGGAAAAGAAAATCTTCTTCAACTGCAACACTTGTGGAGGAGGTACTAAGCAAGCGACTTAGAGTAGGCCCTCCAGCCTTATCACTAATAAACAATATCAGGGGGAACTCGAAAAATACACTTCTTGGAACGCAAGAAATAAAGCGAATAGTGTCGCAAAATTGTATTCCTGTCAATGAGGGATCGTAAGGAGGACTTTGGTATGTCTGCTAATAGTTCAAGGGCTATATTTTTACTGGAGCCTTGTTTTTTTGGAGAAAAATATATTGAATTTGCCGCTGAACTTGAGTTGATTGTAATTGTCATTCGAAGAGAAGGCGGCCCCAAGGTGGAGAAGGCGCATCTGGTACATTTTGAAATCATCAGTGACATTACAGATGCCGAGTCTACTTACTTGAAAATGGAGTATTTTTTCAGTCAGCATCCGGATATATCCCGCAACTCGGGTATTGTACCTGGTCACGACTATGCAGTACCGGTCGCCGCGATTATCTCCCAAAAGTTTGGCTGGAATTCCATTCGCCCAGATGTAGCCCATAATGCCCGCAGCAAAGAGTGTATGAGAAACGGGCTAAAAGGTTCTCAGTATGTATCCAATCCAGATTACCATTTGTATCACAGCGTATCCGAACTAAAGGAGCAGTTGGACCAGATCCAATTCCCCGCTATTGTTAAACCCGTTGATATGACAAGTAGTATGTTAGTCAAATGTGTGCAAACATCTGAACAATTAATTAGGCAGGCCGAAAAGATTATTCAGAATGAGGATAACTTCGGTTATCCATCGAATCTTTCATTTCTAGTAGAAGAATATATCAGAGGCCAGGAATATAGCTTCGAGGCTTTTATGTTTAAAGGTGCTTGTAAATTTGCCCATATTACTGAAAAAATGAAAACTCCCCTTCCTTATTTTGTTGAGCTACAGCATACCCTTCCAGCATCTATGGAATCTTCAAAATACACTCAATTATTAAACAGCTTCATAAATCTTATGGCTGAGCTTGGAATTACAGAAGGACCCTGTCATTTGGAATTTGTGCTGTCCAGGGGACATATTTATATTATCGAATATTCTACTCGTCTTGCAGGGGACCGTATAACTGATTTGTATAGCTTGAGTTACGGAGTAAATCTGCATAAGGCTTCGATTTTGTGCGCTTTGGGAGAAAGACCGGATGAGTACCTGCATGAAACCCGAAACGATATTTCAAGAATCCGTTATTTCCATCAAAAGAGTGGAAAAATCAAACAAATATCAGGGGTGGAAGAAGCCAGACGTTTGCCGGGTGTCATAGAGATTGTTATAGAAAAGAAGGAGGGAGATACAGTACCGGATGAGATGACTAGCAGTATGGACAGATATGGTTTTTTTGTTCTTAAAGCTGATACTTATGATGAATTAGAGAAAGTGAGCCACCAAGTTGAAGATACGATCCAATTTGTGATGGAAAGAGAGACTACTTATGAAAAGCAAAAAGGATGAAAATCAATTCGAAATTTTGCTGATTAATCCACCCTTATGGTACTACCAGTCTGTGCCACCCGATATTACGGCTGCGGCTGCTTTATTACATCACCAAGGAGTGGGTACCAAAATCCGTGATTTAAATTTGGAATCATTTCATTACTTTTTTCGGGGACGTTCGGACATCATCACTCATCTTACGGACACTGAACTGTTTTATAATTTTGAACATTTAGAAGAAACCTGCCAAAAAATCGCTGAGATTTATGATCGTATTAGTGAACAGATTTCACCCGCGGTGCTGCGATGGAATTTATATGATCCGGGAGTGGATCTACGTAATATTGATGAGGTACTAAGGATTGCCGAACAGAAGGAACACAATCCATATTTTGATTTTTTCAAAGAAATTTTACCGGATCTTGTCCCTGAAGGCGTCAAGGTGGTTGCTATTTCAATTTTTCATCCAGATCAGGTTATTCCCTTATTTTCGTTGACTTCATTGTTAAAAGAATATAACTCTAATCTACACATTCATCTGTTCGGCAATCTGGAGGATCAGATTAATACAAAAATATTAGTGCGAAATCTTCCAGATAAGGAGTATCATTTGTTGTTTTCTCATGTGGATTCGTTTGGCTTGGGAAATGAGCATTATCGATTGAGCGAACTGGTTAGAGCTGTTGAGGATTCATCTAAGTTGGAAGAACTATCTTGGTTACTTACTCAAAAAGAACTTCAACCTTATATTGAAGAAACTAATAAACACTATTACACCAATAAAATAACATTACCCGTTTTATCTTCTCTTCCTGCAAGTGCTCTAATGCCGGAAGAGGTTTTAAATGTAGCTGCGTCTGTAAGTTGTTACTGGAAGGGATGTACTTATTGTTCTATTAAAGAGCATGGTACTTATCAGAAAGAGAGTATTGAGAGTATCCTGCAATTAATGGAGAATTTTTCAAAACAACAGACATTTTCGGTATTACGATTCAGAGACTGCTGTATTTCACCCACAGATTTAGAGAAAATAGCAACTCAAATTGTAGAAAGGAAGCTTATATTATCCTGGGCCTGTCGTGCCAGACTGGAAAAGGGTTTTAATTCCCGATTGTTTGAACTGTTAAACCGTGCAGGATGCATCATGATCTCTTTTGGAGTAGAGACCTTTGAAACAAGGGTATCCAGACTGATGAACAAAGGAATAGATCTTGAATATGCGCCTGTGCTGATTAAGAGTTGCTATGAGGCTGGGATTGCGGTGAAATTAACAGCGATGATCGGGTTTCCAGGTGAAACCAGTGAAGAAGCTCTTGCTAATCAAGCACGGCTACGGGAACTGTTTCCCTATTGTATAGATATCCGATATAACCGTTTTATTCTATTTGAAAATTCTCCTATTGCTGCCGATCCTGCTATGTATTCCATTCAAAAAATACCTTTTAACAATCGCCAGCATTTACGATTTTATAGTGAGTTTAGCAGGGAAAGTGGGATGACACAGGTGCAAGCAGATATACAGGCTGCTGAGTTTGAACAGGAAATTAAACAAACTTATGCTTTTTTTCTGTCAGAAGAACATTTGCTTTTATATTTGAAAAAATGGGGACTTTCTTTTTGTATGAATCTTGTAAATGCCAGGTCTCTCTATCAATAAAACGAAAGGATTAGGGATGGATAAACATTATGTAATTTTCGCGAAATTCGAAAACTTTTCTCGTATTGTGAATGAAGGCTTGAGCTCTTTAAGGTATGAAAAAACGTTGATTACTAATAATCAACGTTTGATTGAGCGTTGTAGTGATCATTATCACCATTTCTTGTGTGTCGAAGATTTAACATCACCTCAAGTTGTTGAGTTTATACTAACACTGCATGATGAAAAGCCCGTGAACGGTATTTTTTCCGAGAGTGAGGATTTGGTGCAGTTTACCGCTTTGCTTAGAGAGCGATTGGGTCTTACGTGTGGAGTCATCGGGAGAGATGGTGATTTTTTTAGAGATAAGGTAAAAATGAAAAATCATCTTGCTCAAGAGAAAGTTATTCTTATTCCTGAATATCGAACCGTTCACCACTTTGCTGATGCAATCGACTTTTTATCTAAACATGCTCCCGAGGCCATTATTAAACCAATTGACGGAGCGGGGTCCCTTCATACGTTTCGGGTTCATTTGGATAACATCCACGAATATGAACAATTGCTTAACGACCATGCCGGAAAATTTGAGATTGAACAATATATTGATGGAAAAATGTTCCATATGGATAGCGTTGTATATAATAACCAAGTTGCATTCACTTCAGTTGCCTGCTATACGCATAGCACTTTGGAATGCAGGGAGGGGAAGCCACTGTGCGGGTATTTTTACCCTGACCATGAGATGCCCTTGGTCCAACAGCTTATCGCGGCAAATAACAAAGTATTGAGTGCAATGCCGATCACAAGTGGAGTAGCTCATACTGAACTATTAGTCACTAAGCAGCAGGAGATCTTATTTTGCGAAACAGCGGCACGAATTGCAGGCGGAGGAATTATTTTTGGTATAGAGGATACATGTGGAGTAAACCCGCTACTGGAGGGGGCTCGCGCTTTTGTCGGCGAACAGCCGCTTTTCAATCAATATTATCCACAGACGAATGGCGGGTATCTGCTGCTCTATAAGAAGAAAGGAAGGGTTAAACACGTCACCCCAAGCTCTGACTTTCTTCAGATACAAGGTGTGAAGCGGGCTGATATTTTACCACAAGTGGGTGACTGCTTGTCTTTTAGCGGCAGTTCCGGTGATGTGGCTGGAGTTGTGACTTGGTCAGTTGATTCTTTTGAGGAAAATGAGCGTATTCGTAATGAGATTGAGCATTTATGGGAACTTGAAATGGAAGTAAGCCTGTTTGATGAGGAAGGGGAAGCGTAGGTGGTTAAAAAGTTTGAAAGTCAGGTCAGATTATTTGGTTTATTGAGGTTTCTGAACACATTCTATGTATATAATTCCATTTTGGTTTTCTATTTTAGTAATATGATTAAGCTTAACTATACCCAAATTGGGATTGTAATGGCCAGTTACTATACGGCATCCATACTATTTGACATACCCACGGGAATGATCGGAGACCTGATTGGGAAGAAAAAGGCTATCCTTATCGGAGCGATTTTTCAATGTATTGGTATCTTTCTTATGGGATCATTACAAACTTATATGCTACTTATTATAGCTCATATCATTTTTGCATTGGGCTCATCCTTCATATCAGGTTCGGAACAAGGCTTGATTTATAAGCTTCATGAAAAGCATGACAAGCTTGATGTCTTGAACCGTAGCTACGGAAAAATTTTTTCAGCAAGTATTTTGTCTACGATTGCTGCTGCTCTTCTAAGCTCAGTAGTTATTCAATATAGCTATTCGGTTACTTTTTACATTTCGGCATTCTCTAATTTTTTAGCGGTGTTTTTTGTGTGTCTGGTTCATGAGGAGAGAGTTTATGAAGACAAAACAGGTAAAAAAGCGTTTCAACGAGTTCGCCCTCTACAAATAATGAAGGAATCCTTTCAGGAAATCAGAGTCAACAGGCAACTACTATTATTTTCTATTTACTATATATTCACAGCTATCATTCTAACCTCAGTATTCTTTCAATATCAACCCTATCTACAGCATTTAAAAATTTCACCGACTTTTTTTGGAGTTATTTATGCTCTTTTCGGCATTATTCCACTCATCTCTGCTCAGTTATCACATTTAATCAAAGGGAAGTATATATATATACTTAATCCTTTGATCCTTGCTGTTGTTTTTTTAGGGATGGCGTTAACCAAGTCCATTTGGCTTGGGATCGTATTGATTTGTTTGTTTCGGTTTAACTGGGGGATCATTATTCCAAAAATACAAAGTCACATTGATACCAGCATCACGAGCGAAACTAGCAGGGCGACAACCGTATCTACTGTGTACAGTGTACATAATCTTCTCCTATCTATGATGCTTATCATCAGTGGGCATCTTATTGAAAGCTACAGTATTGCTGTACTCCTGATTATCTATTCCTTGTTTAGCCTTTTATTTTGCTTGTATGTCTTCATTTTCCGTAGAAGCTACAACAACACAGAGGTACCCTCTAAAAGCACTTTAATGATGGATTCGAAGGAGTTGTAGTGGATGAATACCGAGGTCATCTTAATTCGCGTTTCCCCAAAAGCTGTTTTTAGCTATGATATCGAAAATGGTCATTTTCATAGGGAGAACCCCTACTCAGAAGTCACGGATTACAGTTATAGCTCGGAATTTAAACATCATAAAAGAGCAAATGACCTTTCTAATTTTGTGAAAATAGAGCGTGTTTATCAACTGGAAAACACGGACAAGGCTCAGGCCGAAATTGCCCAGCTTGCGCGCAGGTTACATCTGACTGATTTCAGTGTAATTGAAGGACCGCTGGAACGTCCTGAATTCGTTGCAGACTACAGACCTAGTAGCCCAACAGCTTACCTGGATTTTTTTCTACAAAAATGGCACAGGGGCTGTAGTCCCTTGTATTCGGAGGAGGAATTGCAAGAGGGAGAAAACCACATTAAAAACTTGCGTCATACCCATCCTTCTTATGGTGAATTAAATGAGTATGAGTATATTGCAAAAATGCTGAGTATGTTGGACTCGAATCAAACCCAATTGTTTCCCTGCGAAGCTGGGGTACATTCTTTTCAAGTAAATGGTGATGGAGCGCTTTTTCGCTGCAATAGATATGCTAAGGCGGGCTTGGAGAAATCAAGCGACGAGATAGGATGTATCGATTCTGTGGACGATTTGGCACCTTGTAAAAGTTGTTTTTCAAGATATATGTGCGGAGGACGTTGCAATTTATTGATTAATCAGCTTCAGAGCAATGCATGTGTCCTGTTTCGGGAGTTTACAATTGTTTTGTTGAAAGCGATCATTAGTCATCATCTGGCTGAAAAATCGGCTGGAATTCTGGTAAAGGAGTAGACATATGCGAATTTGTACAGGATTAGTGACCATTGATGATTTAGTGCCTTTTATTCAGGCCGGAGCCGAAGAATTTTATTGTGGCGTCATTGATGAACAATGGTTGGATCGGTATAACTATATCGTTGCCTTGAATCGCAGACCTTGGCCTGATGCGAACTTTTCCAGTTTTGCTGAACTTGCGGAGGTCGTGAATATAGCGCATGCTCATGGGTGCCAGGTATTTTTTACGATGAACGAACACTGCTATAACAACCAGCAGCTTGGTATCCTGGATTACTATTTGGAGCAAGCTGTTCGTTGTGAAGTGGATGCTATTATTTTTGCTGATTTGGGCTTGGCCGGTTATTTTGCGGATAAGAAAACGAATGTGGATGTGCATATCAGTACAGGCGGCACGATTTTTAACTGTTACACAGCAGAAATGTACACCAAAGAATTTCATGCGGATCGGCTTATTTTGCCCCGTTCCTTGTCCATGGCAGAAATGAAAATCATAATTGAAAGCTCACCAAATACAGAGTTTGAGGTTTTTATCAAAAATGAAGGCTGTACTTATATAGATGGCTTTTGTAATTTTGTGCATGGGACTCGATTTATGAATAACAATGATGGGGTCATTTTTAATCCTCCATGTGTTTTGAGATATCAGGTTATTGAGAGTATTACGCCCATACCGTATGATGTACCACTGCTGGAGAAAAAGCTAAACTGGATTTTAGACAATAAGGGTGACTGTGGTGTTTGCAGCTTATATTATCTGAACCAATTATCGGTTGATAGCTTGAAATTGGTCGGGAGAGCTTCAGACAGAAGTCAGGTTTTAAGTGATATCAGGATGATAAAATCAGCGATAGATTTATGCGGCGAGGTGGCAAACTTCGAAGAGTACCATCACATGATTTCTTCGCAAATATGTCAGAATAGCTGGAAAAACGATCAATTGATTACACATTGCTACTACCCGGAAATTCTGGACCATGTAAATGGCATTCATAATGTTCAGGGGAGTGTATAATATGGAAAAAGCGATGATGGTTGACGACCTGCGTAAATTAACGAATGTGGAGAACCAGTATCAGCGTCTGTATTATGGACAGGAGTTTTGCCCGCGTACTTTCTTAACAGTAAGGGAGCTAAAATCAGTTATCAGCTTTTGTGAGCAGCACGACATGAAGCTAACCTTGATTACTCCTTATATGACGGATGAAAGTATGAACACGATTGTGAACATCTTAAAGGAAGTAAGTGAAGCATCTATTTTTGATGAGTTGGTGGTTAATGATTTCGGAATGTTGTATTTTATTGAAAATCATTATCCCGGCCGCTTTAAACTTATTTTAGGTAGACTACTGAATAAAGCTAAAAAAAGTCCTTCTATTGCAAACTATTTTCCCAAGCTTGATGATGATTCGAAAAGTGCCTTACAGAATACTGCGGGAGGGTTTGTCCCCAATATTAGGTTCATGCGTAAATATAAAATTTCTGCTATTCAATATGATAATAGAATACAAGGTAATAAGCTGGATATCAAAGACAATCATGATCTGGTAAATAATAATGATATTGATGATGCTGATACTGATGTGCTCCCTTTTAGCAGGGAATTAGTATACCCTTACGTACACATTACAACTGCCCGAAGATGTTTTTCCAGCATCCTGTATAGCAAGTCATCTATGTCTGAGTGGAAAACGTCATCATTATGCAATAAGAGCTGCAAGACTTGTCAAACAGTCCTCTATAATGATGTGATGAAAAAAGATATTATATTAAAAGGAAACTCTCTTTATTACGAAAATGCCAAGCTTCCCGTCAATTTAGCGGAGTATTCACGAATTATAACTCAGGTACTATAAATACTAGATCGGAGTGGTTTGCCCGCTTTTATTTTGAAAGAGCAGGTGGTCTAACCTCGCTGCTCTTTTCTGAACTCATTCGTTAAATCTTCCTATCCATTACTGGTTCCTTCACACTCGTTTTGGTATAAACTCGTGTTCCCCGCTAAACACTTCAATCATCGTTAATGCCCCGTTCGATAGCCGTGGATGAACGCTGCTGCCGAGTGTAGGGAAGTTGATTCGCTTAGTAAATCAAGCATGACTTCAATTTGTTCAAAATCGACTGCTGGTAGTTTATTTTTTTAGCATCTCCATAAGATCACTAATTTTTTAATTCACTTTTTGAGACTCAGGGTCGGTTGACTTTATTCGTTCACTGGGACGCCATTTCCTCTCTATAAATTCTGTTTTGCTAAGTCTTTATCCTCACGTAAATCCATCACCCAAGCCAAAGTTCACTACATGTGGAAGCTACATATAAGGTGAGCATTGAATTTATTCTTGGTCAGACAGGTAATCCTAAACGTTAAAGGTAAAATGAATAATTCCAGAAATAAAGCTCCCGCGGTGATGGGACTGACCCGATTTTGAACCAATGGAAAATCCTCAACAACAAAAGACTACAAAGGTGTCGGAGTACAAGACTTGATTCCATTGCCGAAAGGGACAAGAACTTGGTATCGTTGCTGATTAGGTGAATAGCTAAAAAGGAAAACATAAAAAATGGATTCGCATATTGCTCGAATTAATTAAAAGCAGCCAAGCCCTTCTTTCAACGTTACGGGACTCGGTATCTATTGTTACCCTCGACGGGTTCTAAAATTTCAAAGAAAGCTAAACATAATAGAGTTAAAGCTTTAATTTGCTAGGTTTATATGCAAACGCTATTATTCTATAATTTCACTCAGAAAGGAGGTTAAAGTAAAAAAATACGGAATATGGCACGGATAGGTGATATACTGCAAAGAGAATCAACCAACAAGCAAGTGTATGGGACAAATACAAAATTTTAGGAGGTAGAGTATGTTTAAGTTTAGTAAGAAAATGATGACGGTAGTTCTTGCAGCTTCCATGAGTTTTGGGTTGTTTGCAACAACCTCAAGTGCAGCGACAGACTATTGGCAAAATTGGACCGATGGCGGCGGGACGGTCAATGCTGTAAATGGATCAGGCGGTAATTACAGCGTAACATGGAAGGATACCGGGAATTTTGTTGTCGGCAAAGGCTGGACTACTGGATCGCCAAACAGAACGATTAACTACAATGCCGGTGTCTGGGCGCCGTCCGGTAATGGATATTTGGCTCTCTACGGGTGGACGAGAAACTCACTCATCGAATATTACGTCGTTGATAGCTGGGGGACTTATCGACCTACCGGAACGTATAAAGGTACGGTGACCAGTGATGGGGGCACATATGACATCTACACAACAATGCGATACGACGCACCTTCCATTGAAGGCCAAAAAACGACGTTTATTCAGTACTGGAGTGTTCGACAGTCGAAGAGACCGACCGGGGGCAACTCCACGATCACTTTCAGCAACCACGTGAAAGCATGGGCGAGCAAAGGAATGAATCTGGGAAGTAACTGGTCTTACCAGGTGTTGGCGACAGAGGGGTATCAGAGTAGCGGGAGCTCTAACGTAACGGTGTGGTAACCACTTAACTGCAAGCTGTTCAACGAACAGGCGCGGTTGGGGCTGTCTCACGGGATAAACGGGTTCCGAAAGCTGTCTGATAGGATTTACACGAATTGGTCCATGGAGGAAACAACGATCTCTAAGCATTGTAGACAGGCCGATGGCCGTTCTCCTCCAGTCTATCCGTCAGTGCGGATGCGTTGCAGGCCGTTACCTGCTAGACGAACGGCCTTCGACGCTGCTGGAGGCGAATTGCGGGCCGTCATGGCCTATCATTTTCCCTATCAGCTTAAAGGGGATATATCAATGAGAAAGCTATTAATTTTCCTTTTAATAGCACCAATGGTTGTGATCAGCGCTCGTTCGCAAGATAAGCCTGAGAAAAGGGATAACCTTGTATTCGTGGAAGGTGGGACTTTTCAGAACAACAAGTACAACAACTCTGGAAAAAGCGTGGCCCTATCGAACTTTTATATCAACAAATATGAAGTAGTTCAAAAAGAGTGGGTTGAAGTCATGGGAAGTAATCCCTCGGTATTCATTGGCGACAGTTTGCCAGTAGAAATGGTGAGTTGGTATGACGTTGTGGAGTACTGTAATCAAAGAGGTATACGAGAGGGCTTAAAACCGTATTACAACATAGACAAGGATAATAAAAGACCCGACTAAATAAGAATGATAACGATAATATAAAATGGACAGTAACGATTAATGAGGGAGCTAACGGTTGCCGATTGCCTACAGAATTGGAGTGGGAATATGCTGCAGACGGAGGTCAGGCGAGCAAGGGCTACACATACAGCGGAAGCAATAATGCTGACGAGGTCGAATGGTATTGGAAAAACGCCGGAGACAAATACTTATCTGGAGACTGGAACTGGCCTATTATAGAGAGCAACAATAATAAAACAAAATCAATCGATACCCGGAAACCCAACGAGTTAGGAATTTACTACGATATGTCTGGCAACGTAAGAGAATGGTGTTGGGACTGGTATGGAGACTTGGATAGCGAAAGCGGTTTCTACCGGGTTGTGAAGGGTGGTGGACAGCGACCGTCTAGGACTTTATTTTTTGTCCTCGGCTGTCGCTGTTCAATTTATAGAGCCAGTCTAATACTTTATTTTCTGCTGACAAAGAGAGGGATTTAGAGGCTTAAAAAATATTTTGGGCATGTTGAGTAGAAGATGGTCCAGGATATGTCTCCGCCATGTTTGTTCATCACTTTTCGCATAATCCCAGCAGCTCTCGTCCTCTATACACAAGATGACGAGACATTAATTAAGCGACGGGCAGTTATTCAAAGTGACTTCATAGTGGATATCTTTTTAATATAGACTGTATGTTCAGCCATGGCTAAAATGGTAATCAGGAAAATATTACCACATTGGGGAGAGGGACAAGGTGGAACTTTTTTACGAAATCGAGGGGAATGGAGTCCCTATAGTCATGATTCACTCGGGAGGTGTCGACTCAAGGGTATGGAGATATATGGTGCCTGGACTGGCAAAATCATTCAAGATCATTACCTTCGATGGTCGAGGAACCGGCCGCTCACCTGCTATGCAAGAGCCGACTTCACTTGTGGAGGATTTGCGCAAACTTCTTGAACATCTCGGACTGGATCTTGTCACACTTGTTGGCCATTCCATCGGTGGGCAAGTCGCGACTGATTTTACGTTATCATATCCTTCTATGGTTGAGCGGCTAGTGGTAATTGCCCCTTCATTAACGGGATTTGCATATTCGCAAGAATTTACCAATTATATGACATCGGTGAATGCGGTCGCTCCCGATATTACAAGACTTGTAGAGTTGTCCTTAGCCGCACCGATCTATCGGGCTACGATGGCTAGCCACCATCGAAGTTTTTTGACTGAAATGCATAATCACTACATGACAAGGGTATTCACCGAGTGGAGAAGCTTTGAGGTCCTTTGGCCAGAGGCGCCTTCGATTGAACGTTTAGAAAAGGTTGCAGCGAGTACGTTATTTATACAAGGAACCATAGAATGGCCGGATATGTACAATATCGCCGAGCACTTCAAGCGTGTACCTGCAATTAGGTTTGCCGAAATCAAAGGAGCCGATCATATGCTTGTCCTTACTCATGCGGAGAAACTAGCTAATAGCATCCGACAGTTTTGTCACAGGTGAGGACCATACGTGAATAGATTGGGCATCTCTTGAATCAAAGTATTATAATGGATGATAAGAAGTTTTGAAACTTAAAGGGCAACCCGGAAGAAACATCTTGGTGCTTGGAAGCGGCGGATGAGTGGAAAGCGGATGTTTACAGATAACATCAACACGATGTCTCTCAAGCATGTCTATACCAAGACCTTATATTAGGGAGCAGTTGAATTGACGTACCTATCATCAAAAGAAGACTAACGCTTTCCACCAAAAATCAGAAAGTGTTTAATTGAACTGACGGGATACGTTAGCTCAATAAAACAGCGGCAGGCTCAGACTGATAAAACAAAGTCCGAGCCTGCCGCTGCTTTATATTGGAGCCAGTTTTATAATTATAATCCGGAGCCCTGACGGTAAACTATACCAGCTACCCTGCATTCCACAGACGGTTCTTACGAGCTGTTATTCTGAAAATAAAGCATCCGTTGCAACCGGTTGAAGGATAGGCAGTGGCTGAAGGGCGGTGGTCCGGTCGAGATGAACAAACGCATCATAACGATCCACCATGCTGGAAGGCACGTAATTGCCGAATCGTTCATGAGCAGGCTCATATACCACACCGATGGCTCGGTGGCCAATGACCGTATGCAGTATGGAAGATGCATCGGAGAGCATTACCATGCCATTCCGGCCGTCTCCCGCCCGGTGCATGCAATACTCCCAGCTTCCTGGCTGTCCGGGCGGCACGGTCATTTTCTCAACCGGAGCTCCCCAAGCTCTTCCCGCCAGTACCTCGCCCTGATAGGTTCCGAAGCCAACGGCAAACACACGATGTTCCGGATCTTCCCGCAGTAGCTGACCCACATTGACCATGCCGTCAGCCATCATATCCGTTGCCCGGGCATCACCGATATGCGTATTATGCTCCCAGACAATGGCTTTTGCCGAGGCGCCGTAATAGGACATGATTCGCTTCAGCGATTCAACCATATGTCTGTCCCGTATATTCCAGGACTGCGGACCGCCCCGGACCATCGTACGATAATAGGCCTCCGAACTGGAAGTGACGAGCATGTTCACCTCCGCATTCAGTTCTTCCTCACTTCCCGGATACGCCATGCGCCTGCTCTGAATCTGCTTTAGTAGCTCAACCACTTCTTTCTCACAGCTCTCCGAGAGCAATCCTGCCGCAATGCCATAAGTTTGATGGTCCCTGCTATATGGATCAAAACAAGCATATGTCCTGCGGGCCTGTTCCAGGTGGGGAGACTTGGTCTCCTCCAAATAAGCGATGATTGCCTCCATCGATTCCCATAACGAGTACATATCGATGCCATAAAATCCAACCTTGGGACAATCACTTCCGCCCCCTTGATTCATCTCATTGTACTCCTTCAGCCACTCCGCGAAATCACGAATATCCGTATTGGCCCACATCCAGGT
The DNA here is from genome assembly GCF_022531965.1 of Paenibacillus peoriae. GTDB lineage: Bacteria > Bacillota > Bacilli > Paenibacillales > Paenibacillaceae > Paenibacillus > Paenibacillus polymyxa_D. The sequence continues at coordinate 1,157,725 of NZ_CP092831.1, forward strand.
CGGCCAGCGGGTAAAATCACCCAGTGCATCGGCTGCCGAAGAATCGGACCCCTCCATCCCTTTAACATACCGGTTTAACCGATAAGCAGAGGGCCAGTCTCCTTCCACGCCGATAATGTTAAATCCCTTGCTTGTAATTAGCTTCTTCGAAAGTTCGGCCCGAACTTGGTAAAAATCAGACGTCCCATGGCTCGCCTCGCCAAGCAGCACAATATCTGCATCTCCGATGGCCTTAACCATGCTGTCCAGATTCTCCATTCCGTCCAATGGGATAAATAAGGCATTCAGCTCTTTTAGATATGCGTTCTGCTCTGATAGATTATCATTAGAATTCATGAATTTGTTCCCTCCTTTAGACGGTATGAGTGGATTATTTCCGAATTGTCCATTCATTAACCCAAAACAGGCCTCCCTTAGTGATAAGCCAGGGTAAGTCTGGTGGGGGCAAAATTTGAATTGATTAAGATGTGCACAAAAAAGGAGGAGAAATATAATGTCCGCTGAACGTTTTCATATTCACATAGCAGATGAAGTCCTTGCTGATTTAAAGAGAAGACCGCTGGCCGGATCAATTGGAAAACTCAGCTTGGAGTGATTGTGGAGGTGACCTCCGTCAAAGATTTAGCGAAGATGAACTCATTACATATCATGGTTTATTGGCTTACTAACACAATCGGGTCGTCAACGCGGATGTATTACGAAAAAGTGTTTATGATGGAGCAGATACCTTAGAATAATTATTTAAGAGCGAAAAGGCCTTTTGAGTATGTACGAACATCCAATTGATTCAGCGTTTGGTTGATGAAAAAGCTATGGATAACCCTTTATTCGAATGCTTTAAATAATTTTAAAATGCGCACTAAAACGTTACTAGATATATTAGTTCAATAAATCTGCCTTAAATGATGTGGGTTAGTATCCATTATTAGAGGCGGATTCACGAAATTTAATATAAGGCTCCTTAACGTTGTAAATCCGCATTTTGCTGGCGATACCCAAATAATGTGAAAATTTATACTTCATTATCGTTCCTATAAAGTATACTTTTAGGAACGATGTCATGAACCGCACCTCAGACAGGATAGCGTTCGCGCCTTGTGGACACTCCTGGCGGTTTGATCCACTAGAAGATGTTTTTAAAGGTATACCTTTACAGACGGTAGAGAACGGAAAAATATTTGAAAATAAAGTATCAGACTTACTGATGGCTCATTAAGCTAACGGGTAGTTTAGTTTAACGAGCGCTGTTTTAGTCATTTACAACAAATGGAAAATATGTTCTAATGATAGTGGTGTTAATTTTCTAACTGTGTAGGGTTTTTAGCGTGACGCAAAACGGGATTGTGTTGGTTGTGAGTGTCTCGATACTACATGAAGATAAGCTGCTTATGATCAGAGAAAACAAAGCATCTGTTAAGAATACATGGAACTTCCCGTCAGGGAGAATCGAATATGGTGAAGATATTCTTGAGGCAACACGTAGAGAAGCAAAAGAAGAAACTGGCTACGACGTTAAAATTACAGCCACTACAGGTATTTATAATTTCATGAGTAGTACAAATCATCAGGTTCTTTTATTTCATTTTACTGGTGAAATCATCGGTGGTTCTCTTCAGTTAAATGCAAGTGAAATCATTGATTCGAAGTGGATAGCACCTACGGATCTGTTGATTCCAGATTTACTGGAGCTACGCGATAAAGAATTAATCAAACAAATTACAGAAAATTTGATTTCTCAAAACGAATACCCATTAGCCTTATTCAACATATATGGAGAATATGGTTTGAGCTAACGGGAAACGATAGCTCAATAAAACCAAGAAGGCATCGATCAACGTGATTAACTGCTGTTTTCAATTAACGGCCTGACAATAGGGATCGTTGCAGAAATGCTGACGATCCTTTTTTGTATGTTTATAGGAATAGTTCTAAATTAGTCTATTTCACATTCCCAAATGTGCATTGATAATTATTGGAGCATTTCATATTAATGATCCATTTTTTTAACTGAAGGGGGATGCATCAAAAGCATTTTTTGGATGCAGTAGATATGGTCAAAGATTCACGGTACTTTTAATGAAGAAAAACAAATTCGAAAGTATAAGCAGTACAGTAATAGAACTGATTTTGATAACTCGGTTATTAATTGGTATGATTTACATGTAGTAATCAGCAAACTTAAATGATATATTATGTATCCGGCCGTAAGATAGGCTGTGATGTAATAGTTAGATGGACTTCAAAAATTCAAAGGATTACCTATGAGGTATTATTTACCAGTAGCGTGAATCGTCGAAGTGTGATATATTATTATTCCGGGTGTTGATATGTCCGGAAATGATTGATCTTTGAAAACTGAACAACGAGTGAGTAAAACGATTTTGTTCGCAAAATCAAACAAGAGATATTTTTTATCTCGTCAGTTACAAAATGAGCTTATCGCTCTTTCTATAAACCAACTTCGGTTGGTCTTTAATGGAGAGTTTGATCCTGGCTCAGGACGAACGCTGGCGGCGTGCCTAATACATGCAAGTCGAGCGAGGTTATTTAGAAGCTTGCTTCTAAATAACCTAGCGGCGGACGGGTGAGTAACACGTAGGCAACCTGCCCACAAGACAGGGATAACTACCGGAAACGGTAGCTAATACCCGATACATCCTTTTCCTGCATGGGCGAAGGAGGAAAGACGGAGCAATCTGTCACTTGTGGATGGGCCTGCGGCGCATTAGCTAGTTGGTGGGGTAAAGGCCTACCAAGGCGACGATGCGTAGCCGACCTGAGAGGGTGATCGGCCACACTGGGACTGAGACACGGCCCAGACTCCTACGGGAGGCAGCAGTAGGGAATCTTCCGCAATGGGCGAAAGCCTGACGGAGCAACGCCGCGTGAGTGATGAAGGTTTTCGGATCGTAAAGCTCTGTTGCCAGGGAAGAACGTCTTGTAGAGTAACTGCTACAAGAGTGACGGTACCTGAGAAGAAAGCCCCGGCTAACTACGTGCCAGCAGCCGCGGTAATACGTAGGGGGCAAGCGTTGTCCGGAATTATTGGGCGTAAAGCGCGCGCAGGCGGCTCTTTAAGTCTGGTGTTTAATCCCGAGGCTCAACTTCGGGTCGCACTGGAAACTGGGGAGCTTGAGTGCAGAAGAGGAGAGTGGAATTCCACGTGTAGCGGTGAAATGCGTAGAGATGTGGAGGAACACCAGTGGCGAAGGCGACTCTCTGGGCTGTAACTGACGCTGAGGCGCGAAAGCGTGGGGAGCAAACAGGATTAGATACCCTGGTAGTCCACGCTGTAAACGATGAATGCTAGGTGTTAGGGGTTTCGATACCCTTGGTGCCGAAGTTAACACATTAAGCATTCCGCCTGGGGAGTACGGTCGCAAGACTGAAACTCAAAGGAATTGACGGGGACCCGCACAAGCAGTGGAGTATGTGGTTTAATTCGAAGCAACGCGAAGAACCTTACCAGGTCTTGACATCCCTCTGACCGCTGTAGAGATATGGCTTTCCTTCGGGACAGAGGAGACAGGTGGTGCATGGTTGTCGTCAGCTCGTGTCGTGAGATGTTGGGTTAAGTCCCGCAACGAGCGCAACCCTTATGCTTAGTTGCCAGCAGGTCAAGCTGGGCACTCTAAGCAGACTGCCGGTGATAAACCGGAGGAAGGTGGGGATGACGTCAAATCATCATGCCCCTTATGACCTGGGCTACACACGTACTACAATGGCCGGTACAACGGGAAGCGAAGCCGCGAGGTGGAGCCAATCCTAGAAAAGCCGGTCTCAGTTCGGATTGTAGGCTGCAACTCGCCTACATGAAGTCGGAATTGCTAGTAATCGCGGATCAGCATGCCGCGGTGAATACGTTCCCGGGTCTTGTACACACCGCCCGTCACACCACGAGAGTTTACAACACCCGAAGTCGGTGAGGTAACCGCAAGGAGCCAGCCGCCGAAGGTGGGGTAGATGATTGGGGTGAAGTCGTAACAAGGTAGCCGTATCGGAAGGTGCGGCTGGATCACCTCCTTTCTATGGAGAATCGTTTCCTGCGATGGAAACATTCAAATTAGCAGGTACATGTACCTGCGACCGGATATTCAATTCGGTTCATCACATTCGTGTGAATGAAATGAATATCCTGAACTTACTCACTCGTTGCTCAGTTTTGAGAGTTCAAACTCTCAAGCTTCGACGAATACTTCATTCACACATCCGTGTGGAACCGAAATATTCATCGGGTTTCGCTTCGATGAAGCGAATTGCACCTTGAAAACTGGATACCGAAACGAAATTGCGTTTTAGAATATTCCTTTAAGCTGATCTTGTGTAAACAAGTGAAATAAAGGTAGCTGCCTTGAATTTCATTCACACGTAAGTGTTGAACCGAAATTCAAAGCAAATCGTATTTACGATGTAAATACTAGGTTAAGCTACAAAGAGCACACGGAGGATGCCTAGGCGCCAGGAGCCGACGAAGGACGTGGCGAACAACGATAAAGCCTCGGGGAGCTGTAAGCAAGCTTTGATCCGGGGATGTCCGAATGGGGAAACCCGGCTGTCTTCATCGACAGTCACTTTCTGCTGAATACATAGGCAGAATAGAGGCAGACCAGGGGAACTGAAACATCTAAGTACCCTGAGGAAGAGAAAACAATAGTGATTCCGTCAGTAGCGGCGAGCGAACGCGGATTAGCCCAAACCAAGGAGCTTGCTCCTTGGGGTTGTGGGACGTCTCACATGGAGTTACAAAGGAACCGGTTAGATGAAGAGGTCTGGAAAGGCCCGCCAGAGAAGGTAAAAGCCCTGTAATTCAAAACTTGTTCCCTCCGAGACGGATCCCGAGTAGTGCGGGGCACGTGAAACCCCGTATGAATCCGGCAGGACCATCTGCCAAGGCTAAATACTCCCTGGCGACCGATAGTGAAGCAGTACCGTGAGGGAAAGGTGAAAAGCACCCCGGAAGGGGAGTGAAATAGATCCTGAAACCGTGTGCTTACAAGAAGTCAGAGCCCTATTTATGGGTGATGGCGTGCCTTTTGTAGAATGAACCGGCGAGTTACGTTCCCGTGCAAGGTTAAGGTGAAGAGCTGAAGCCGCAGCGAAAGCGAGTCTGAATAGGGCGAATGAGTACGTGGACGTAGACCCGAAACCGGGTGATCTACCCCTGTCCAGGGTGAAGGTGCGGTAACACGCACTGGAGGCCCGAACCCACGCATGTTGAAAAATGCGGGGATGAGGTGGGGGTAGCGGAGAAATTCCAATCGAACCCGGAGATAGCTGGTTCTCCCCGAAATAGCTTTAGGGCTAGCCTCGGAAAGAAGAATCGTGGAGGTAGAGCACTGATTGGGTGCGGGGCCCGCAAGGGTTACCAAGCTCAGTCAAACTCCGAATGCCATAGATTTAGTTCCGGGAGTCAGACAGTGAGTGCTAAGATCCATTGTCGAAAGGGAAACAGCCCAGACCATCAGCTAAGGTCCCCAAGTGTGTGTTAAGTGGGAAAGGATGTGGAGTTGCACAGACAACCAGGATGTTGGCTTAGAAGCAGCCACCATTGAAAGAGTGCGTAATAGCTCACTGGTCGAGTGACTCTGCGCCGAAAATGTAACGGGGCTAAACACACCACCGAAGCTATGGCTTGATGCTTTGCATCAGGGGTAGGGGAGCGTTGAATGCGGGTTGAAGGTGTACCGTAAGGAGCGCTGGACTGCATTCAAGTGAGAATGCCGGTATGAGTAACGAAAAGATCTGTGAGAATCAGATCCGCCGAAAGCCTAAGGGTTCCTGAGGAAGGTTCGTCCGCTCAGGGTAAGTCGGGACCTAAGGCGAGGCCGATAGGCGTAGTCGAAGGACAACAGGTCGAAATTCCTGTACCACCGTAATCCGCTATGAGCGATGGGGTGACGCAGTAGGGTAGTGACGCGGACGGATGGATGTCCGTCTAAGCAGTGAGGCTGGTGTGTAGGCAAATCCGCACATCGTTAAGGCTGGGCTGTGATGGGGAGCGAAAATTGTAGTAGCGAAGGTCATGATCTCAGACTGCCAAGAAAAGCCTCTAGCCAGGAGAAGGTGCCCGTACCGCAAACCGACACAGGTAGGCGAGAAGAGAATTCTAAGGCGCGCGGAAGAACTCTCGTTAAGGAACTCGGCAAAATGACCCCGTAACTTCGGGAGAAGGGGTGCCTCGGTAGGGTGAATAGCCCGAGGGGGCCGCAGTGAAAAGGCCCAAGCGACTGTTTAGCAAAAACACAGGTCTGTGCGAAGCCGCAAGGCGAAGTATACGGGCTGACGCCTGCCCGGTGCTGGAAGGTTAAGGGGAGTGGTAAGCCCTTCGGGGCGAAGCTATGAACCGAAGCCCCAGTAAACGGCGGCCGTAACTATAACGGTCCTAAGGTAGCGAAATTCCTTGTCAGGTAAATTCTGACCCGCACGAATGGCGTAACGACTTGGGCGCTGTCTCAACGAGAGATCCGGTGAAATTTTAATACCTGTGAAGATGCAGGTTACCCGCGACAAGACGGAAAGACCCCATGGAGCTTTACTGCAGCTTGATATTGAATTTGGGTACGATCTGTACAGGATAGGTGGGAGCCGTCGAACTTTGAGCGCCAGCTTGAAGGGAGGCATCCTTGGGATACCACCCTGATCGTATCTAGGTTCTAACTTGGTACCGTAAACCGGTGCGAGGACAGTGTCAGGTGGGCAGTTTGACTGGGGCGGTCGCCTCCTAAAGAGTAACGGAGGCGCCCCAAGGTTCCCTCAGAATGGTTGGAAATCATTCGAAGAGTGCAAAGGCAGAAGGGAGCTTGACTGCGAGACCTACAAGTCGAGCAGGGACGAAAGTCGGGCTTAGTGATCCGGTGGTACCGCATGGAAGGGCCATCGCTCAACGGATAAAAGCTACCCTGGGGATAACAGGCTTATCTCCCCCAAGAGTCCACATCGACGGGGAGGTTTGGCACCTCGATGTCGGCTCATCGCATCCTGGGGCTGAAGTAGGTCCCAAGGGTTGGGCTGTTCGCCCATTAAAGCGGTACGCGAGCTGGGTTCAGAACGTCGTGAGACAGTTCGGTCCCTATCTGTCGTGGGCGTAGGAAATTTGAGAGGAGCTGTCCTTAGTACGAGAGGACCGGGATGGACGTACCGCTGGTGTACCAGTTGTTCCGCCAGGAGCACCGCTGGGTAGCTATGTACGGAAGGGATAAGCGCTGAAAGCATCTAAGCGTGAAGCCCCCCTCAAGATGAGATTTCCCAATTAGTAAGACCCCTTGAAGACGACGAGGTAGATAGGTTGGGGGTGGAAGTGCAGTAATGCATGGAGCTGACCAATACTAATCGGTCGAGGGCTTATCCTAAAGATAAAACGCAAATGAGTTTCGGATCCAGTTTTCAGGGTGTAACCTTGAAGGTATGTACAAGTGACATACGACAAGCGCATGGCTATTCATTCACACGATAAGTGGTGAACCGAATAACCGTACGGAAGAATTTGCGTAGCAAATTCATGTTTGGTGGCGATAGCGGAGGGGTTCCACACGTACCCATCCCGAACACGACCGTTAAGCCCTCCAGCGCCGATGGTACTTGGACCGCAGGGTCTTGGGAGAGTAGGACGTCGCCAAGCAACCCCATAATGGGGATTTTTTTTTCGCCTATCAGGCTATTGATTATACATACAAAAATGATTTTTTAGATGGGGCTATAGCTCAGCTGGGAGAGCGCCTGCCTTGCACGCAGGAGGTCAGGGGTTCGATCCCCCTTGGCTCCACCAATATTCCCTGATAGCTCAGTTGGTAGAGCACTCGACTGTTAATCGAGTTGTCACAGGTTCGAGTCCTGTTCGGGGAGCCATGTGGAGAGGTGTCCGAGTTGGCCGAAGGAGCACGATTGGAAATCGTGTAGGCGCCAAAAGCGTCTCGAGGGTTCGAATCCCTCTCTCTCCGCCATAATTATTTTATTGTATGGCCCGTTGGTCAAGGGGTTAAGACACCTCCCTTTCACGGAGGTAACAGGGGTTCGAATCCCCTACGGGTCATAAGCAGTATGGAGGCTTAGCTCAGCTGGGAGAGCATCTGCCTTACAAGCAGAGGGTCGGGGGTTCGAGCCCCTCAGCCTCCACCATTTGAAAAATAAATATTTATTACTGTCGCGGGGTGGAGCAGTTCGGTAGCTCGTCGGGCTCATAACCCGAAGGTCGCAGGTTCAAATCCTGCCCCCGCAATTACTTCAACTAAGGAAGTTTCCTCTGGAACCGTGGTGTAGAGGCCTAACATGCCTGCCTGTCACGCAGGAGATCGCGGGTTCGAATCCCGTCGGTTCCGCCATTTAACTTAATACGCCGGTGTAGCTCAACTGGTAGAGCAACTGACTTGTAATCAGTAGGTTGGGGGTTCAAGTCCTCTCGCCGGCACCATATTGGAGGATTAGCGAAGTGGCCAAACGCATCAGACTGTAAATCTGCTCCCTTACGGGTTCGGTGGTTCGAATCCATCATCCTCCACCAGTTTTACGAGCCATTAGCTCAGTTGGTAGAGCACCTGACTTTTAATCAGGGTGTCGAAGGTTCGAGTCCTTCATGGCTCACCATTATCATTGTATGCGCGTGTGGCGGAATTGGCAGACGCACTAGACTTAGGATCTAGCGTCTTTGACGTGGGGGTTCAAGTCCCTCCACGCGCATCTTGTTTTTGCGGACGTGGCTCAGCGGTAGAGCATCGCCTTGCCAAGGCGAGGGTCGCGGGTTCGATTCCCGTCGTCCGCTCCATTTATTAGTCCCCTTAGCTCAGCTGGATAGAGCGTTTGACTACGAATCAAAAGGTCGGGAGTTCGAATCTCTCAGGGGACGCCATTAACTTCATAAGCCGGTGTGGCGGAATTGGCAGACGCGCGCGACTCAAAATCGTGAGGGAAACCGTGGAGGTTCGAGTCCTCTCACCGGCATCTATTTCGGGATGTAGCTCAATGGTAAAACTCAGCCTTCCAAGCTGGTAGCGTGGGTCCGATTCCCATTACCCGCTTTATATAGATGAAAAAGGAGAGATGGCTTATTTTTATGCCATCTCTCCTTTTTTACTTTTAAACTATTTCTATCGACATCACAAGCAGTAGAAACCCCAAGGCAATCTCCTCCGTTTTTTTGCGTTATTAAGATAGGGCGTACAACTAACGAGGAACGATAGTTAAATAACACACAATGTTGAGCAGGCGCTTCAAGTCTGCTCTTTTTATTAAACTAACGGGCAAGTTAGTTTTAAGTTTACTTCACCAACTCAACACAGAAAGCGCAAAAGTCTGTTGGGAAACTCGACAGACTTTTGCGCTTTAGAAGATGAAGCTTGCGCGGCCGGCGTTAGCGGATATCGTAAGGCCTCTAACACGCGAAAGCCTTCGTCCATAGCCGCGATCATCTGCCGCAACAACTTGTCGTCCCCAGCGATTTTTTTCATTTGGCGCTCGTGTGTAACCGTTACAAAGTTTAGTACAACGATAGGCACGATATGATTCTTCAGCCATGCATCTATATTTTCATGATAGATAGGCATCATACTCATTTGGTTTACGTATGCGGGTGCTCCCCTTCCATGCAGAGGAGTTTTCCAAACAAACATGGCCTAACGGCCACCATCATGAATGAAAATATCTTTGGCTTGTGAATCTGAACCTCCTTAATGGAAGTACAGGACACAGGCCGAGAGTTTTTTGGTAGGACATACTCTGAGTCCTTAATTTCCCGACCTCGAGGAACTATAGGCAGCATCGTTTTATCTCGCTGGTCGAATATTTAAAGCGGTGTTTGTGAATACCAGTCTATGTGAACACTATTTAACAAACTAACAAATTCGCCATTCAAAATCTTCTCTTGAATCAATTTTGGTATACTATGTGGTAGATAAGAGAATTAATTTGAAGTCTGGCTATAAGGATGTTTCTACAACAACTTGAGAAATGAATTTGATTTTGGTGAAATGCGGAAGCTGTTAGGGCGTAAAGAGAGAATAGGAGGAATGGAAATGTCGTATCTCGTTGATTTTAAAGATGTATCTACGGTTGGTTTAGAGTCTTCACCTGTAGCAGAAGCGCTTGCTGGTTTACGTGCTAATGAAGCCCGTTATTTTATGAACAAGTACAAGTATGAATTTACGGTTGTACCAGCTAGCGAAAGCCAGGAGAGCCTTGATTATGTGAACCGAATTTTGAGAGAAGAACGTGATATTGCGTTTGCGGCTAAACCTTTAGAAACGTCGCGTTTTCAAGTGGAAAATATCCGATTTACCTACGTTTTTTATGAGGATGGTCTTGCAATCAATGTCATGTATACGGTGGATGACCCTAAAAAGCGGGCTGTAGGTTTTAAGCTTTCTGAGGGGATGGAGGTACCAAAGGAGCTAGAAGGGAAGTTTAAGTTTGCTAGGCAGAAGTCTAAACTAGCTGGAACAATTCGGGGTTCGTTTTTTGTAATTAAAGGACAATATTAAAGTAAGAAAAAGCACAAATGGAGGAATCCAGCACCTTATTCTCTTTGCAAAAAAGTGAAATTAAAGAAAGGGCTATCCCGCAAAAGGATTGCCCTTTTTTGAAAGAATGATGAAAAGCTACCGCTTATCGTATGATTATCAAACAGGAAGATCGCGGGTAGTCTCTGATAAGGAGACTATTTTTTTGAGAACTTGCCCTTTCAGCCAACGCGGTGAACCATACCATAAGTGAAGATGAAAAATTTCCTTGTGGGGAGTGACCTAACAATACGATTAGCTAGAATAGTTTGCTGCGAATGAAGGTAACAATACTTAGTGTGGTATGCACTCGTGTTGACCTTGTTTTAATATCCAAACTTCTATTTCATACATGTTGTTGTTAGTCCATGTCTAGCTTCGCTTTTCTCAAGTGCTTTATTAAGCGGCCCATGATCGATTCTCGGTCTCGTCTCCAATCAGTTGTTGAAGTAGTGAGACTGTTCGAGGTCGTGGATCAGTGCAGGTTGCACAGGCCGCCATCCCAGAAGTTCCTGAGTTGCAACGCTTGATCTCGGGATATCGAGCGCTGCAAGTGTGCTGAGGAAGCCGAAGTGGGTGTCTGCTTCTTCACGTGAAATGCTGACTACAGGCACGTTCAGGTGTTTACCGATAACACTTGCGATGTCGCGAAATGGCACACCTTCATCTGCGACCCCATTTAGTCGTGAACCGGCGGGTGCCTTTTCTAACGCAAGGCGGTATAGATGTGCGGCGTCAAGGCGGTGCACAGCTGGCCAGCGGTTGGTCCCCCCTTCCACATAGGCTGAGAAGCCCTTCGTTTTGGCAATGTTGATCAGTCTCGGCACAAATCCTGTGTCACCCTCACCGTGTACCGAAGGACAAAGCTCTACGATTGATGTCCGCACTCCGCGCTCAGCCAGCAATAACGCTACGTTTTCTGCTGCCACTCCATTGGCGTGCGTGGTGATCACGAATGGATTACCAGACCCTTTCAGCGCCGCCCCCATCGCCTCAACGGCGTGCAGATCTGCTGTGAGTGCCCTGGCGAAGTTCGAGAAGTCGTGATTAAATGCCAGATGAATAATGCCATCCGCAGCAGCAGCACCACTACGAAGGCTGTCGAGATCGTCGATGTCACCGCGGTGTACTTCGGCCCCGGCCTCTTTTAGTTTCGCAGCGCTATTGTCTGAGCGCACAAGACCGACGACCTGATGACCCGCATCCATGAGTTCGCGGACGACAGCGGAACCGATGTAACCTGTTGCTCCTGTTACGAAAACACGCATCATAAAATCCCCCTTAAGCTTCTAACCATTGTTGTATAAATTATAATTACCACGCGATGGGTCCATCCTCATCTGAGAACGTTCCTGTTGGACCGTCCGTACCAATCATTGCAAGCCGGACCGCTTCACGCGCCCCTTGTTCAACACTACGAGTGCCAGCAAAATTATTGAGCGAAGTCGATGTAAAACCTGGACATGCCGCATTGACCTTGATGTTTGTCGATTCAAGCGCAAAGGCAAAGGCAAGTGTCACCGCATGAACAGCCGATTTTGACGCCGAATAGGCCCCAAACATCGCACGATGTGAGTTTTCTGGAATGGAGTTCCAGCTAAGAGAGCCGCCGGTGCTGCCCATGTTGACGATGCGTGCTGCCGGAGCCTCACGTAAAAGTGGTAACATGGCCTGGGTGACAGCAATGACACCAAAAACATTAGTTTCATAAACCGAACGAATGTCTTCGAGCGAAGCAACGGTCAAAAGACCGCTCGTCGCGCCACTGCTCGGAAACGGATCGCCCGGTTTACCTGCGTGTGATATGGCCGCATTGTTCACAAGTACATCGAGATGACCAAATTCGTTCCGAATACGCTCTGCTGCAGCAACAATGGAGTCCTGATCGGTAACGTCGAGCTGGAGAGCGTGCGCATCCGAACCGATGCTTTTGGAAGCAGTTTCTCCATTTTCGAGGCTGCGTGATCCGACGAGCACGGTGAAGCCGTGTTCCGCTAGATCCTTCGCAATTTGTAAACCTATTCCTTTATTGGCGCCAGTGATCAAGGCAACGGGTTTGTCCTGCATGGTTGTAATCTCCTTTTTGGTATGGGATACCATCTATATATTTCCTGTTGGATGTGGGATAATGATATTAAATCACATAAAAACGAAACTGTAGAGTTCCGGAACTAATCGGTTTCTAAATATATATTTTAAAAGGAGCTAAGTTTATGAGTAAAATAAAAAAGAAAATGTCTGAGAGGGGCGAATTATCTGAGGTCGTGGCAGAAAAGCCTGCGCAAGCATTGGGCCGCAAGCGAGATCACACGCGGGATGATAAAATCCTTGAGGCGACAATCGACATCCTCGCCGATACGAGTTTCGATGGTATGACAATGGACATGGTCGCGGCTCGAGCAAAGGCTGGGAAGGCGACGGTTTACCGCCGCTGGTCTTCCAAGGCGGAGTTAGTCCGAGACGCCTTGGCCTGGATGAATCGAAATCATCTTGAGCTCGAAAGCTTGCCTGATACAGGAACCTTGCGCGAAGATCTCCTCGTACTTTTGAAGCCGCAATCGATCGCGGAAGAAGAACGCAAATTTCGAGTCCTAGCGGGCCTAGGCTCCTTTTTGCAGCATCCGGAGTTTGCCGAAGCAGGAACAGCCGGGATTTTCGAGCCATGGGTTGTTGTGAACCGCGAGCTTATGAACCGAGCCGTCGTCCGCGGTGAAATTCCCGCTCACGCAGACATTGAGATGGCTTGCCAGGTCATTACTTCAATGGCTTCTTTTCGCGGACTCATCCAGCGCAAACCGTTCGACAAGCCTTTCTTCACAGCGCTAATCGATGGCATTCTGCTGCCTGCACTCAAAAACCCGCAAACAGCTCCAAATATCATGGACCGATGATGGCCAGGCGCTTACCAGAAGAATCTACAAGGTGGATCAATCACAGAAATGATTCAACTAACGGGAAACGATATTTGAATTTAGAACAGGGAGCACACTGCCGTGGCAAATGCTCCCTCTTTCATGGAAGTAACGGGCAGTACAGGTTAATACAGTAGCGTTGAAAAATGAAATATAAGGGATTAGGAGGCACGGATTTGCTCGTCTCGAAGTTTGCGCTGGGAACGATGATCTTCAGAGGTAAGAACTTTCCGATGAGTGTGGCGATGGGGGCGCTGAATAAGCAAGATCGTGTAGGTAGGGGGCATTTTCCTTTTTAAAATGACAATTGCCCTATTCCCCGTCCATATACCTAAAAAAGGCAGGGTCGGGGAGTGTCCTATCCTGCCTTCTTGGGTGTTATATGTTTTCTACTGTACTAACTTATCCAATTCTGGCTGCAATTTGGTCCGCAAAACATACAACATGATGGCACCAACAAGGAATGCGACCGCATCCGCAATGACAAGCGACCAGACCACCCCGTGGAAGCCGTTCATTTGATTGGCGATAAACAACACAGGAATCAGAGTAATTCCTTGAATAATTGACATAATAAACGCGGCAGTTCCTTGTGCTGATGCTTGGAAGATCCCGGTAAACAATGTGGTCATTCCTGTAATGAACAAGGATAGGAATGTCACATGTAGAATGTAGCTGCCCATTCCAATTAATTGCGAGTCATTTGTAAATAAACCAATTAAGTGGTCGGAAATCAAATAGACGATGATGCCAAATACGACTGCTAACGCCACAATCACTTTGATCGTAAATCCAATGGTATTCTTCATGCGTAATTTATTCGCTGTGAATGAGAAGGCAATCAACGGCACGACTCCCTCGCATAAGCCCATCAGAATAAACTCAGGAAATTGCAATAAACGTGATGAAATTCCGTAAGCCGCTACTGCCTGATCCCCGTATTCGACAAGAAAATGGTTAAAGATGAGCGACATTGCACCCAAAAAGATACTCATAATAAAGACAGGAACTCCGATTTTGAATACATTGCTCAGAATGTCCTTGGTAGCCTTGAACCATTTTACGGAGACGGTTAAGAATTGGCTCTTATATCCCATATGGAAGGCGTAGAATGCACTCGCAACCAAGTTAGAAATGACCGTAGCAGACGCAACGCCGATCACATCCCAATGGAGCACGAAGATGACTAACGCGTCGAGAATAATATTTATAACAACACTGAGAATCATACCGATCATCGACGTGATTGCTGCGCCCTCCGAACGCACGATATTCTCCAGTGTGAAGAATAATACGACGAATGGTGAGCCAATAAGCATAATCGTGACATAGTCCTTCGTGAATCCGAAGGAGTCAGACGTTGCTCCCAGGCCATGAACGATTGGATTGATCAACGGGAGACCCACGGCCATCACGATAAGACCGAGAACTAAACTGCTGTAAAAGGCAAATGAAGACACATGCTTTACCTCATCATATTTTTTCTCTCCTAGCAAACGGGAGATGAATGTACCGCTACCCATGCCAATCAAATTGCCTAGCGCCATAATGATTGCGAATAACGGCAGGGTCAGTGCGAGTGCGGTTAACATGGCAGTATTGTGAAGTGTACCAAGGAAATAGGCATTCAAGATGGAATAAATGACACTCATTGACGTGCCTAGCATCATTGGTATAGCGAAGTGAGCTACGGCTTTTGCGACCGGTGCTTTTTCAAAGTAATGGAGGTTTTCTGCATCCATGCGGATCACTACTTTCTCTATTTATTTTGCCTTCCAGTCTAACACTGTTAGGTTGTGCCTTACAGTGCTAGATGGTATCATGAACCAATGAACCTGTAAAGCATAAACTTACACTGTTAGATAAAAGGGCGGATGACATGAAAAAGCAGCAACCTCAGATTTCGGAGGATAAGATTTTGGAAACCTCGTGGGAGCTTCTTGGAGAGGAGGGCATCGAGAAATTAAGCATGAGACGATTGGCCGACAGGTTAGGGATTCAGGCTCCCTCTCTGTACTGGTACTTCAAGAGCAAACAGCATCTCTACCAGCGTCTGGCCAACCAGGTATCGAAAATGATTCTGGAAGAGTTCCACTCCGAGGGGGAATGGAAGGAGCAGCTGACGGGGCTTGCGGTAACGGTACGGAACGTGCTCAGCCGATATCCCTGCTCCACGCAGCTCATGATGATGATTCTGCCCCACGAACCGGACATCATCCGGTTCACCAACCGTATGCTGCTCTGCGTGGAATCGACGCCGCTTGAGCAAGAGCAGAAAATGCAAGTGGTTACTACGCTTGTGAACTATGTCTTCTATTTCGTTCTAGACGATTATCAGCATGAGCGCAATGTCTCCGCTATCTTTAAGGACCAGAAAGCGCATCCGGGTGAGGAGATGATTCGCCTTCTGGACTCCATGAGCGAGACGGATGTGGGACTGTTTCGGAGGATGTTCACGAACGGGCTGTTCAATCTGATGGGAACCGACGGGGCGTTTGAGTTCGGCTTGAAGCTGATTCTGTTGGGGATTGAGCAGGTGATAAAGGAGCAGGAGAAGGAGAAGTAGTATGTAAAAACCGCCCATCCGGTTATTGGATGGGCGGTTTCAATTAGGTTTACGTTTACCCTAAATTGTTGGTTCTTTTGGCGTAATCAAAACCTACGGGGATCTTTTGAAAGAGGGTTAGATATCGAGTTTACGGGTACTGATCCATTTCACCATGTCAGGATCGCGATGTGAAAAGAACAGGCTCTGTTTCGTATCTAACGTAGTAATCGACTCCATATCCTCCTGGCTTAACTCAAAGTCAAAGATATCGAAGTTTTTGATAATTCTCTCTTTACGAACAGACTTTGGAATCACAACAACTTCTCTTTGTGCCAACCAGCGTAAAACCACCTGAGCAACGGATTTATTATATTTTTCAGCTATGGATACCAATATTTCATGCTGGAACAAGTTGTTTTTCCCTTCAGCAAAAGGCGCCCAGGATTCGATCTGAACATTATTCTCTTTCATAAATTTTGCATTTTCAATTTGCTGGTTGAATGGGTGAGTTTCAACCTGATTTACGGCAGGAACTACTTCATTATGAATAATCAAATCGATCAGGCGATCCTCATGGAAGTTACTAACGCCGATTGCACGGACCTTTCCATCACGATACAATTCCTCCATAGCGCGCCAAGAACCAAACACATCTCCATATGGCTGGTGAATTAAATACAAATCCAAATAATCCAACTGCAATCTTTCCAATGATTTTTCAAATGCCTTTTTTGTACGCTCATAACCAGTATCCTGAACCCAAAGTTTCGTAGTGATAAATAACTCCTCTCTTGCCACGCCACTACGTTTGATCGCTCTGCCAACTGCTTCTTCATTTAGATAAGAGGCAGCGGTATCAATCAGCCGATAGCCTGCCATAATAGCGTCATAAACGCTTTGTTCACATTCATTTGCATCTTGGATCTGATAAACACCAAAACCGAGTATAGGCATCTCAATCCCATTGTTCAAAGTTACTTTTTGCATATAAAATCCTTAGTATTAGGGAAATACTTTTACGGAATGTAAGCAAAACTTAATTTAATTCGGGGTTCAACTATACCAGCTAATAGCTGTCAAGATTCCCAGGAACGAGAACCTAAATCATATGGTATAGTTAAAATAGGCACGCCAAATAACCCTCCAGTTAATCTGTGCCTTGGAAGGTTATACCAATATAATTTCGTTAAGCCTGACGAAATGCCTTTTTACTTTTTAAGATGGCGTGAATCCAATGAACAAGCTTATTTGCACATGCAACCAGAGCTACTTTATGCGGTTTTCCTTCGGCTCTCTTGCGGTCATAAAACTCTTTGATCCGCATATTGCGAGAACGGATAAGTCCGCACTGGACAGCCATAACCAGCGCATAACGAAGCTGCCGAGAACCACGTTTGGTAATTCGATTTCGAGTTGCGGTGAACTTACCTGAAGCAAAAACACTGGGATCAATACCAGCAAAGGCTACTAGTTTCTTTGGATGATCAAATCGGTCGATTTCTCCAACTTCCGATAAAATTGTTGCCGCAATTTTATGGCCAATACCGGGAATCGACTGGATTAAATCATACTCTTCGATTTCTTCAGCCAGGGCATTTATGTTCTGTTCCAACTCAGCAAGATGCTCCTGGTACTGAAGAATGAGAGTAATAAGAACTTTTAAATTTATTAAGTGGCTAGCGTACAAGGTTTGCTCGAAGGGATTTTGTTTTGCCGCATCAAGCAGCCGCTTTACTCGCTCGTTAATCCAGTCCTTTGAACGGCCTCGTTTCGTTGAAAGCATGTCTTTGATTTTAGCTTTAAGTGTTTCTTCGTCCGTTTGCAAAACCGAATATGAGGTTGGAAATTCACTTAAAAATCGTAGTGAAACGCCTGAATACATAGCTCCGAAGACACCCTTGTATGCTGGGAAAACCTGATCCAGAACAGCTTGGAATTGCAATTTAGTCTGCACACACATCTTTGAAAGAGACTCATATTGTCTCGTTAGATAGCGAAGATTGAGCAGTTGCACACCTCTTTTCTTAAAAGGTTCAAACTCTTCTTTGTAGAACAACTCTCCCAAAAGATAAGCATCAGCAGCATCCGTTTTCACTTTACGAAGATTGGACTTCCTAAGCCGATTTGAGATGAGCGGATTAATGACAATATATAGATAGCGATGCTCTTCTAGGAACTGAACAACGGGACATTGGTAATGCCCAGTTGCTTCTAGAATAAGCAAAGGACGCAGTCTGGACGCATGTTCGACTTCTTGAATTGCTTGAAGCAGTTCCTCCAGTCCATCTCGAGTATGTGCGAAATGGAAAGTTCCCTTGTACGGTTTTCCACGCTCTAAAAAGGCTTGTCCATGACTTTCTTCTTTAGAAATATCTAGACCGATAACTGGATTCATTAGATCTCTCCCTATACGAATAGATTTACCGGTAGCCCCTAAGGGTTCTTGTCGCTCCATAGCATCGCTTGTTATACGGGATCTCGTGTCCCAACCAGCCTCAATCATGGTCATGACAAGTAGGGGTGAACATTATAGCTCTCGGGATCAAGTCCCACGGGCAGGAACGTTCGACCCGGCTACCTTAATCCTCAAACCCAAATAAAAAGGGATCAACCAGAAATAACTGGCTGATCTCATAATACGAACGGGCAGGTTAGTTCAAATATGCGTTAATATTGATTATTTATGTAAGACCAATAAATTAATACGGGCTAACCCAGGTGATTTGTATAAGTTTAACCCACGAATTTTTCCTTCTAAGCAACCATTTTGATTTGAATTACTGATATGAGATTATAGGGGTGTAAAAAACGCCGGTGACCTTAAGCAGGTGACCGGCGTTTTCATATTAGCGTTTCGGCATTTTGCTCTCATCCATGTACAGCAGGTTCCAGCGGTGACCATCCAGGTCGGCAAATCCTGCGCCGTACATCCAGCCGTCAATTTCACTCGGCTTGCCAAAGATGTTTCCTCCGGCAAACTCTACTTTTTGAATAAAGGCATCTACTTCTTCTCTGCTTTCAGCGCCAATGGAAAATATTACTTCTGCGGTATTGGAAGTATCTGCGGTTTTTGAACCTGTGAATTGCTCAAACGCCGCATCCGGGAACAGCAGAATCGTTGTTTGGCCTATGGCAAGCTTGGATCTCTCGTTACCAACGCTCACCGCATGGAATCCAATCTCATTGAAAAAGGCAGTTGACCTCTCAACATCTTTGACCGGCAGGTTAATCCAGATATCCTGTGACATGGCTGTAGCCTCCTGGAATATTTTTTCAACTACTCCTACTATACTCTACTTCTGGCAGCAGAAGCGAATCTTATAAAAGAAACTGCAAGGTATGACATCCTGTCATGCATTCTGCGGTTTCCTTAGTAAACTTATTTACTTCTCTGTTCCAGCATCGTCTCCGTCAAGGTATCGATCTAGCCAAGAAATGGATTTCGCATCAAAGTAGAAATGCGTTTTGTAATCCAGTCTATAGATAAGCACCCTCAGCGCGAAACATATAATTACTGAAATTAAATTTTTGGGACTAAAGTAGAATTAAAACATTGAACTAACGAGAAACGATAGTTCAATGATAAAGTGGTGGTCTCGAAAGGTTGAAATCCTATAAAAATCGGTTGAAAATGTTGATTTCACCAGTGGACAAGGATTTGTACAATAGAGTTGTAACGCTTACATTTCCAAGGAGGTTGCGGCGAAATGAAGAGACTTCAGGTGATTGGCAAGCAAATCAGGACCCCGAAATCCAAAAGGAGGCCGTGTTGATGAAATTTAAGGGAATATTGGCGGCGTTTTTATTTTTAACCACAGCGTCTGTGTTGTTTGGAGTGCATACGGCAGAGGCCCATGAACTATCCAATGACAAGCTGACGATTCAGACAGGCGAGCATGGCGAAATTTCATCCATACGTATCAAGGGAGATGTTTTTCCGACAGAGTATGTCATGAACGCAACGGTAACACCTGAACAGAACACCGCAGATCATCAGTGGCTAGGGGAGCTGATGTTCACGTATCGATTGGATGGAGGTAGCTGGACGAAAGCATGGACGAACAAGTCGGCAGACGCACGCAAGATCACAATCAGTGGTAACCGTGTCACTGTCACGTACGAGAACTCTACTAATGCAGAAGGCATACGCAATTTTAAAGTCATCGAAACGTATTCGGCAGAGTCGAATGGTTCGGTGTTGTGGAATATACAGGTACAGAATACAAGTGGGAAAAAATTGGAGATTGGCGATTTCGGTTTGCCTCTGCCTTTTAATGAGCAATGGACTAATGGTGATGCGATCTACGAAACTAGAGTGGTGACGCATTCCTTTGTCGGCAATAACAGCTCCTATATTACAGCTGGGCGTCCCAGCGGCATTGGCTCTTCCCTTTTGCTGATTCCTGATTCGACAACAGGTGCGGGTTTTGAATATCAGGATCACTGGCGGGATGAGGAGCATCCGGGCAGCAAATGGGCCTGGAATCCGGCCAATGAAGGTAAATGGCTGGAAGGGCTGAATGTATTTTATATTCATTCCAATGTCATCAAGTCCACCAACCGGGGCTATTTGCCCAATACAAGCCTGATCCTGAATCCCGGTCAAAGCAAAAACTATGGCTTCAAGTTTCTGGCTGTGAAGGACGAGCATGATGTAAAAGATACGTTGTACCAAGAAAACTTGGTGGATACAACAGTCGTACCCGGCATGATCGTGCCTACGAATCAAAAGGCGAAGGTGGACCTGCGCTCCAAGCAGGCGATCAGCAAAGTAACCTATCCCGACGGAACCGTTATTCCAGAGACGGATAGCAAGGCTGGAGGACACCACATTTATGAATTGAAATTTACTAAATTGGGTCCGAATTTCATAACGGTAGAATACGGCAATGGCAGCAAAACGGTTCTACAATTTTATGCCATCGAGCCGATTGATCAAGCGCTGCAACGGCACGCTACATTTATGGTCGACAAAACCCAATGGAATGTACCGGGTGATCTGCGCGACAAGGTATTTGACGATTGGATGATGCATACCAAATCCAAACGGAACATTTTCAACGGCTACTGGGGCTGGGGAGACGATTGGGGTCTGACGCACGGACAGTTTCTGGCTGAGAAAAACACACTGTCTCCGGTCGCTAAAGAGGTGCGGGCCGTAGACGATTATTTGGAAACGGCGATCTGGACGAATCTGATGAACGGACATCATGAGGATTATTTAATTCATGATTTCTTGATGCCAGAGCCTAACGATACACCGACCTATCGAGGGTATGCTTATCCGCATGTATACAACACGTATTTCAGCATGTACAAGATTGCCAAGGAATACCCGGATCTTGTTACTTACAAGCATCCAAAGGAAACGTATTTGCTGCGGGCGTATAACATTTTCAAAGCATTGTATGAAGGGCCAGTCGCGTACAACTGGGAAACAGGTTTGATGGGCGAACTGACCACACCGGATATTATTCAGGCACTTCATGATGAAGGCTATGATGATGAAGCGAATGATCTTAAGGAAAAAATGGATCGTAAATATAACAATTTTAAAAATACAAAGTATCCTTATGGTTCTGAATATAGCTATGACAATACAGGGGAAGAAGCTGTATATACGTTAGCCAAGCAGAATATAGATACAGAGGGCGAGCAAAGTAAAGCCCTGGAAATGATGGGTAAAATCAATGCCAAAACCCGTGCGGCACGCGGTCATATGCCCGTATGGTACTACTACACCGATCCGGTGACGATTACCGGGGAGAACTGGTTTAACTTCCAGTACACGACTTCGCTTGCTGGATATGCGATGGATGACTGGATTCGCCATCATGAGGACAATCACCGTGAGGAACAACAACGGTTGTCCTATGCAGCTAAAATTGCCAATGTCGGAGCGATTAACTCCGGGCAAATCAGCTCGGACCCTGAAAACATCGGGGCGGTCGCATGGACGTATCAAGCGGAAAAAGGCAATAACGGCACGAACGGCACTGGCGGCGGTAAAAATGTTCCGCTCTTTAACGGCTGGCGCGGCATGAGTGGTGAGGCTGATCTCGGATTGTTCGGTGCGCTCAAAACCTTAAGCGCTGATATCGCGATGGATCCGATTTTTGGATTGACGGGCTACGGTGCAGAGGTGAGCAAAAGTGGCAACGTGTATACGATCAAGCCGCTGGACGGTTTGTTCAAGCGAATCAATCTGATTACGGAAAAGATGTATATCGAGCTGGAAAAGGATCAGTATACAGAAGCCAAGCTGGCAACTTCCAAGGATTATGTATGGCTTCAGTTGAAAAATCAAACGCCAGGCCAAGCTCATTCCACGTACATTACATTTGACGGTTTGAAGAAAGGAACGTATTTGGTTAAAGTAGGCGGTCAATCACAAGGGAAGTTTAATGCATATGCGCCTTCCAACAAGCTTAAATTGGAGATTGGTACAGCATCCTCCTACACGGTAGAGCTGACACCAACCACACCTGATCCGAACAAGGCACCTGTTGTAGACGCTGGCAAAGATTCGAAGGTGAAGCTGCCGGATCAAATTATTTTGAAAGGCACAGCTACGGATGATGGACTTCCGCAAGGAAAGGTGACGAGCGAGTGGAGTCTGGTCGAAGGACCACAGGACGCGAAGGTCACATTCAGCAGCAAAACATCGCTTCGCACGAAGGTGGACGTTTCCGAGCCAGGAACGTATGTGTTCAAGCTGACAGCCAGCGATTCTCAGTTGTCAGCGGAGGCTAAAGTAACGGTGGTAGCTGAACCGGCCGCTCCGTTACTTGAACAGCTTGCCGTTTACAAGTTTGATGAAACCAGCGGTTCTGTAGTTGCGGATTCTTCGGACAGTGGCAATGATGCTGCCGTGAAGGGAACGGCTGCATGGGCTGCGGGTAAAACAGGCAATGCTGTCAGCCTGAACGGCAAGGACAGCTACGTGCAGCTTCCGGCGGGTATTGTCAGTCGTGCACAGCAATTGACCGTATCCGGCTGGGTCAAAGCGAACAGCCTGAGCGATTATGTACGGATTTTTGACTTCGGCTCCGGGACGAATGAATATATGTTCCTGACGCCTAAAGCAGGAAATACCATGCTGTTTGCCATTACCAATCAAGGCAACGGGCAGGGACAGGAGCAGACGATTGAAGGCCCTGTACTGCCGACAGGCGTATGGAAGCATGTTGCGGTCACGCTTTCAGGTTCCACAGGTATTTTATACGTGGATGGAAAAGAAGTGGGACGCAATACCAACTTGACCCTGAATCCTACCAGTCTGGGACAGACCAAAAATAATTTTATCGGCAAATCTCAATACCCTGATCCTTATTTCAATGGTCTGGTGGATGAATTCCGGATCTACAGCCGTGCTTTGAATGCTTCTGAGGTAGCAGGTTTGGTCTCCGGTACAGCACAAAGCCTAACGGGAGTCGAGAAAATTACGGCTTTAAAAGAAGTAAACGTGACGACTCGTACGGGTGAAAAACCCGAACTGCCAAGCGTAGTGGAAGCTACGTATGGCGAAGGCTCCACTAAATGGGTGGCTGTGGAATGGGAGGATATAGACCCTGCACAATATGCTGCTCCAGGTTCGTTTGAGTTGAAGGGCAAAGTAGAAGGGACAGAGTTAAAGGCAATGGCGAAGGTAACCGTGATTGAGGTAGGGGCTGCGGTTCCATCGGTAACACCGGTTGGCCCGGAGAATTCAGTAACCCCGCCAACTACGACATCCCCGGTAACATCTGCCTTACCGCCTCGACCTGTCAGCTCCGCTAAATCAGCGGGGGTATTCTGAATGGGCGGCAACAACGCATAGTCATGACTAATTTTTCCCATCGTCACTTTCCTCCTATAAAGGGGAGAGTGGCGGTGGGTATCCTTGCATTTGGAGTGCAAAGCTGCGAACAAAATGTGAATGGGGGATAAAGTATGAGCAAGATTACATTTCTGGGTGCAGGCAGTACGGTATTTGCTAAAAATGTGCTTGGCGATTGTATGTTGACGCCTGCTTTGCAGGGCTTTGAACTAGCGTTGTTCGATATTGACCCCGTAAGGCTGAAAGATTCAGAAAATATTTTATCCAATTTGAAAAAAACAACAGGGAGCACCTGTGTGATCCGCTCCTACACTGACCGCAAGGAAGCACTGCGTGGAGCGACTTATGTGGTAAATGCCATCCAGGTGGGCGGCTATGATCCGTGTACAATTACGGATTTTGAAATTCCAAAAAAATACGGTCTGCGCCAAACGATTGCCGATACGGTCGGCATTGGTGGCATTTTCCGCAATTTACGCACGATTCCGGTAATGCTCGATTTTGCGGCAGACGTGCGTGAGGTGTGCCCGGATGCTTGGTTTCTCAACTACACCAATCCGATGGCAGTGCTGACGAATGTAATGAACGTTTATGGCGGTGTCCGTACGGTAGGGCTGTGTCATAGCGTGCAGGCGTGTATACCGGAGCTGTTCAAAAGCCTTGGGCTGGAGCAGGAAGGTGTAAAGGCAAAAATCGCAGGCATCAATCATATGGCGTGGCTGCTCGAAGTGAGTAAGGATGGTGTAGATTTATATCCTGAGATTAAAAAACGAGCCGCCGCTAAACAGCAGGAAAAGCATCATGATATGGTACGCTTTGAAATGATGCTAAAATTCGGCTATTACATTACAGAATCGTCCGAGCATAATGCGGAATATCATCCGTATTTTATCAAACGGGCATACCCTGAGCTGATCGAGCGCTTCAATATTCCTTTGGATGAATACCCGCGCCGCTGTGTGAACCAGATTGCACGATGGGAAACGATGCGTGAGGAGCTTTTGGGCGATCAGGATTTGCGTCATGAACGGTCAAACGAGTATGCCTCTTATATATTTGAGGCGATCGAAACGAATCAGCCTTTTGCCATTGGTGGCAATGTGATGAACACAGGCTTAATTACCAATCTGCCGAAGGAAGCCTGTGTAGAGGTACCCTGTCTGGTGAATCGTAACGGGGTTACGCCAACCTTTGTCGGGGATTTGCCACCCCAATGTGCTGCACTGAACCGGACGAATATTAATACCCAGCTGTTAACGATTGAAGCTGCAATCACCGGGAAAAAGGAGCACATTTATCATGCTGCTATGTTGGACCCGCACACGTCCGCAGAGCTGTCCATAGATGATATCGTTTCTCTGTGTGATGACCTGATCGCAGCGCACGGGGAATGGCTCCCACCCTATGTGTAAGGGAGACAGATGAATGGGAGGCCGGGGTCGTCAAAAGTTCGCCGGGATTCCTACAATCCGTGGGAAATTTATTGTACTGACGCTGGTACTCACCGTCATTCCGATGGTGGTATTGACCTTTACCTTTTACCGGATCGCGGCCCATTCCATCGGTGAGAAATCAGAAGCATTAGCTATGCAGTCTCGGCAAATGAGTGAAAATTACGTCAATGCGACGCTTTCCGATTTGAATGACCTGACCAATGCCATTCTCAGCAATCCTGATGTGCAGTCCATGCTGGAGACCAAGCCGGAAGATGATTATGAATATTTACGGAACGATGAAACACTCAGTATGGTTGTCCGTACGCAAACCCAGACCAAGCCGTATATCACGTCCTCTCTCATATATGCCGCCAATGGCGGGCTCAAGCATTCTCTCTATCAGGGGAATGTTTCGGTCCGTTTTGGCGGCCTTCCTACATTAGAGGAAGCACGTGTGTACTATCGCCGCCTGCTCGCCGAGCGGCCCATGATGTGGATGGCTCATTCGCCGTTTGAATCAGGACGCGGGATGGCGAGGGATCGCATCTATGTGGGGAAGCTACTTCGAAAAACGACTGGAGATTACGCACCCCTCGGATTTTTGCTGCTGGAAATCGACAAGGCTAGTCTGTTTCGGGGGCTTGCTTTTCATGAGACAGACGGCAATACCCAGATGTGGGTGCTGGATCAGGAGGGCGAGCCTGTATACCGATTGCCGGAGCAAAGCGTTGCGGATCAAGCGCTATTGCGGCAGATTGCTAAATCGGCTGTGGATAGGCCAGTGCTTACGAAGGACTGGAGAACATGGAACGGTCGCCAAACGATGATCTCTTACGGCCCGTTAAATGAAGGACAATGGACGCTGCTGCAAAAAGTCGATCAGTCTGTGCTGTTCGAGGATGCGCGGAAAATTGGTGCCTGGACCATCTGGACTTTTCTGGTTGCACTGATGCTGGGCTGGATGCTGTCTTATCGGCTGAGTGACACGATTCGTCGCCCCCTGCTTCAATTGAGCCGATTAATGGCGGTCGATGGGAGTGTGAATGCTACAGGCTCAGCCCAAGCTTTCGAAGCTCCTACTTCCGTTGTTTTTAATCCTAAGGATGAGGTAGGGCAGATCGGGGAGCGTTTTCTTCATATGATGCAAAAAAATCATGAACTGTACGATCAGGTCTACGAAGCGTTGCTGTCGCGTAAGCAGGCTGAGTTCCGCGCGCTTCAGGCGCAGATTAATCCGCATTTTTTGTACAACACGCTGGAGTCACTGAAGGGAATGGCATTGGCGAATGGGCAACGGGATATGGCAGAGGTAATCGGTGCCTTCGGTAAATGTTTTCGCATTTCACTAAGTTATGGCCGAGAGCAAATCAGTTTGGGACAGGAAGTTGAGCATGTAAGCGCCTATGTGAAGGTGCAGCAGTTCAGGTTTAGGAATTCGTTCGAGTGGATTTGCGAGGTAGAGGAGGATATTTGCGGATTTTATGTACCCAAACTAATCCTCCAGCCGCTCGTCGAAAATGCTATTTACCACGGTTTAAAAGGGCGCACCGACCATGGCTATATCATGTTATCCGGCACAAGGGAAGGGGATATGTTGCGTTTGACGGTCAGTGATGATGGGGGCGGTATTGGAGCCGAGCGTCTGGACGATATTCGGAAGTCGCTAGATGCCGAGCGGGGAAGTGCTATTGGCTTTGGACTGCGCAATGTACATGAACGTCTTGGGCATTATGGTCCGCAATATGGACTGTCCGTGACAAGCGAGCCGGGTCAGTACACCTCGGTTACCTTACTGGCACCCATTCGAACTGAATAAGAAAGGGGAGAAGGGCATGTACCGGCTGCTGATTGTGGACGACGAATATCATATTCGGGAAGGACTGAAGCTGATGGTGGCGGAAAGTGGCCTGTCAGTGGAAGTCAGTGATGTGGCGGGGGACGGCGCAACGGCATTACGTTTGTATACGGAGCAGCGACCGGACATGGTTTTACTGGATATTAATTTACCGGATATGAGTGGACTGGACGTAGCAAAAACCATTCGGGACAAGGATCAGCAGACCCCGTTATTATTCCTGACAGGGTACGAATCTATGACGTATATTCGTCAGGCAGTCTCGCTTCAAGCGGTCGATTATTTGCTCAAGCCGGTGACCAGCGAGGATTTCGAAGCGGCATTGAGCCGGGCTGAGGATCGTATTGCGCAATGGCGAAGAAGCGAGGAGGAAGCGATTCACCGCCATCGTTCATTGGAGCCATTGTACAGGGAGCATCTACTGCTGGATCTGCTCCAGCAGCGGCGTCCTGCAGCCGAGGTCATTCGGGAGATGGACGGGCTGAGATTTTTCGGCGAGACGAGTGGGCCGCCTTATACCGTGCTGTGTTGCGAGCTGGAGGAGGCGTCGCAGCAGGAAGCAGCCGCTAGCAAGTCACACGGTTCCATGCATAAAAACAGCCATGTATTCGCTGGACTGGCTGGGGAGGCTGCGGCAGCGACCGGAGCGAAGGCGCACAGTGCAGCGGTTTCCCGCGATCGGCGTGTTGTGCTGCTGGCGACGGCATCTTGCAGGGCGGCGGAGCGGGCGGCACAGCAGATTCGGCAGGCCGTGCAGGAACGATTGAGTCTGGGCGTGTCCATCGGGATTAGCCGTCCTGTACAACGGATGGAGCAACTTCCCGAGGCGTATGAGGAAGCCGTGCAAGCGGCGGAGCATCGGGGGTGGGTGGGCTATAGCCAGATCATCCCCTACGAGAGCATTCAGGCGGCCGAGCCAAACAGCAGTCAATTACTGGAGAAGGAACTGCTGATGATTACGGAAATTCGAGCCGGTAATGATGCTGCCGTACATGCGATTTTACAGGAATGGTCAGGACAGTTGGCAGGGTTGCCATTCAAGCAGGTGAAAATGATCGTCACCCAGCTCGTGCTGTTCGTCATGCGGATCGTTCAGAGTGATGCATCTGTAGGACAAACGTCCATGCAGGAGCAGGACCCGTTGCTGGAACTGTCCCGATTACGACATGGGCCCGAGATGGTTGATTATGTATCGCGCTATTTTGTTCGGGTGGGTCGACATGTCCGAGAATCACGCGAGAAGGATATTCCCCGCAAATTCCAACGGGCCAAGGAATGGATTCGGGAGCATCTTCAGGAGGATGGAGGGCTGAACCGTCTGGCAGAGTACATGAATATGAGTCCCAAATATTTGAGTACCCGTTTCAAGCAGGTTACAGGTGAAAGCTTCGCCGACTACCAGACGCGTGTTCGCTTTGAGCGAGCCCGAGAACTGCTGCTGGACCCGAATCGCAAGGTGGCGGAGGTAGCGGAGCTTGTGGGATTCACAGATACGAACTATTTTAGCATTGCCTTTAAAAAGCATACTGGACTGACCCCGACGGAGTTTCGTAAAACATTTTTGTAAACGCGCTGTTAAAAAAATCATACCAAAACAAAGAGAGTCTGGAGTCGTTGGGTGGTCGGCTCTGGGCTCTCAGCGCATAATAGGCTTGTAAGGAGAAACCAGTTCAGGAAGGGGCCGGTTGATTTGCTGAAACGAAGGTTACGGACATGGATGGCTCTCGTGATGACGGTGATGTTGACAGGGCTGACGGCTTGCAGTGGTAACGCTGGCGAACCGGCTAATCCCAATGCGGTCGAACTCAAGTTCATGTACTGGGGAAGCAATGATGAGAAGCAGGCGATGGAAAAAATGATTCAAAGCTTTAATGCATTCCACCCGAACATCCGGGTGAAGGGCGAGCATGTCCCTGGTGACTACACGACGAAAATTAACACGTTAATGGCTGCCAATCAGCTTCCTGATATCGCCTACCTGGGTGATTCCCTCACAATGAAATGGGCAAGTGAAGGCAGACTCCTGGATTTATCCTCTTATTATGACGAATATCCCGAATTAAAAAACAAGCTCAAATCCTCCTATCTCTACAGCGAACCCGGCAAGTCTATCGGCAATTACACCGCATTGGAAGTGATGCAGTTATTTTACAACAAGGAGTTGTTTACAGAAGCAGGGGTACCCGTCCCTCCGGCTGATCCTCAAAAAGCATGGACATGGGATGAATTCCTGGAAATTGCCAAAAAGCTGACCAAGGATCAGAACGGCAAGCATCCGGGAGACAGTGGATTTGATCCGAAAAATATTGTGCAGTACGGCTTTGCCTTCGGCAATGACCGCAGCTCCTGGGGACCGCTTTTAGCAAGCAACGGCGGAGGTTTGACTGACAAAACGGGCAAGAAGTACACCCTGAACAGTCCTGAGTCGGTGGAGGTTTTTCAGAAGCTGCAGGATCTGGTGTTCAAGGAGCATGTTTCTCCTGATTTGATCCAGCAGCAGGACATGCCGTCTAATACGATTCGTCTTCAGACGAGGAAGGTCGCGATGGTGGTGGACGGAACCTGGTCCCTGCTTGATTTTTCGAACAACAAGCAGCTGCAATGGAGTATCGGCGTTCTGCCGAAGCTAAAAGAGCCCAAAACGATGATTGTTGCGGGAGCCACGGTCATTTTCCAGAGCACCAAGCACCCAAAAGAAGCGCTCGAATTTTATTTATACCATAACAATCCCGAAAAGGTGGATCTGTTCAAGTCCGGTCTTTGGATGCCTATCGAGGAAAAGTATTATACCGATGAGCAGGCCATCCAGTCATGGACCAATAATGCCGCACATCCACTGGAATTTCAGAAGGCAGGCATTGAGTATGCCAGAGATTATGCGATCAAGCCGTCAACTTCGACCCTTCGCAACTGGCCTGATATCGGTTCCAAACTGACCCCGGGGCTGGATCTGATCTGGACGAACAAGAAGACGCCGCAGCAGGCGCTGGATGAACTGGAACCTATCATTCAGCCATTGCTTCAAGGCGTATACCCGGATGAATAATGCGGCGGGACAGCTGCGAAAGGAGAACAGCCCATGAAGCGACCAAAATCAGGAATGATGCGCATGGAGCGAAACTGGGGTCTGCTATTCGCGCTTCCTGCCATCCTCGGATTAATGATTTTTACAATTGGACCGATCGTGGCCTCGTTCGTATTCAGCTTAACCAATTGGACGATTGGTGGACAGATGACCTTTATAGGATTGGATAATTACCGAACCATTTTGACCGAGGATGCTACCTTTTCCCAATCCATGTTCGTGACCACATATTATGCACTGGGCAGCGTGCCTCTCGGCTTGGCGGCGGCTTTTATCATTGCGCTGTTATTAAATCAAAAGGTGAGGGGGTTGTCGGTGTTTCGTACGATTTATTATCTACCTACTATTGTACCGAGTATTGCTAACACGATGTTGTGGCTGTGGATGTTCAACCCGGATTTTGGTCTGTTAAATTCGCTGCTGGAGGGCGTTGGACTGCCGGGGAGCAAATGGATTTATGACGAGAACACTGCAATACCCTCGCTGATCATGATGAGCACCTGGGGGATCGGAAACACGGTCATTATCTTTTTGGCGGGACTTCAGTCGGTTCCCACCCATCTGTATGAAGCAGCTGAGGTAGACGGCGGTAATAGGTGGCATAAATTTTTTCATATTACCATTCCTTCGATGACACCAACCATTTTCTTCAATCTGGTCATGTCTTTAATCAGCACCTTTCAGGCCTTCAATCAGGCATATGTTATGACCAACGGGGGGCCGAATAATTCAACGCTGTTCTATGTGTTCTACTTGTGGCGTACGGCCTTTACGGAGACTAAAATCGGCTACGCCTCAGCGCTGGCCTGGATCTTATTTTTCGTCATCATGGTTTTAACGGTTCTGATTTTCTCCACATCCAAAAAGTGGGTCCACTATGAAGGAGGGGAACGTTCATGAATCAGGTCACTTCTTCTGTCAATTCTTCAGAAACACCACAACATCCGCTTCCACAGCCTGAACGTTCCCGAAGTCCTGCGACCGCCACCCATTCCAAACCCTTCCCACTCAGCCGTGTTGTACTGTATATCGTTTTAATTATAGGTAGTGTTTTAATGCTGTTGCCATTTGCATGGCTTATTCGCAGCTCTCTGATGGGGACATCGCAAATTTTCGTGTTCCCGCCGGAGTGGATACCCTCTCCTTTTCAATGGAGCAATTACCCGGAGGCGCTGACTTCAGTACCGTTCGGCAGGTATTTTATGAATACGTTCATGATTGAGGTGTGTGTGCTGGCAGGAGTGATGTTGACCTCAATTGTGTCGGCGTTTACCTTTGCCCGCCTGCGCTGGCCTGGACGTAATCTGATTTTTTCCCTGCTGATCGGGTCGATGATGTTGCCTTACGCGGTGACGCTCATTCCCACTTTCGTCATGTGGCGTGAGCTGGGCGGGCTGAATACATTTTTGCCACTCATTGTTCCTGCATGGTTCGGTGGAGGGGCGTTTAACATCTTCTTGATGCGACAATTCATGCTGACGGTTCCACGCGATCTGGACGAAGCGGCTTATATGGACGGAGGTACGCCTCTGACTGTACTATGGCGCGTCATTATTCCTTTATCTTCGCCTGCATTGATCGTGATCGGAATATTCACTTTTATTGATGTGTGGAACGATTTTTTGGGCCCAATTATTTATTTGAGTGACGAAAAGCATTTTACGCTAGCGCTGGGGCTGGCGACTTTCCGGGGATTAAACAATACCAACTGGCCTTACTTGATGGCGGCTTCCAGCACGATTTTGGCTCCGATCGTCCTGATATTTTTTATCGGACAGCGTTATTTTATTGAAGGCATCACATTGACAGGGATTAAAGGCTAAAGGAAGTTAGGACGCGCTGGTGTGTTCTAAGGCATATGCCTTGAAAAGAGATGGGAAATAAGGAGGCGTACGAGTGAAAGTGGAAGACAGTCAGAAGACAAAACCGTTACAGGGTGTTCCTGGCAGACTGGCCCGGTTACGCTCGAAATTCACGGCTCTAGGGATAGATGCACTGCTTATTACACATGGGCCCAATCGAAGATATATGACCGGATTTACAGGCTCTGCGGGAATTGTGCTTGTTACGCAAGAAGAGGCTTTTTTAGTGACGGATTTCCGCTATATGATGCAGGCAACAGATCAGGCAGTGGAATATTCAGTGATTCGGCATGAGTCGCAAATCTTCCAGACCATCGCTGATCTCACAAGTAAGTTGGGGGTTCGTAGACTGGGTTTGGAGAGCAGGCATGTCTCACTTCAACAGTCGGGACAGCTTCAAGCCGCGCTGGGCTCGTTGGAGTACGTGCAAACGGAGGATGTAATTGAACGGCTGCGCGATGTGAAAGACGAAGAAGAGATTCGGACCATAAGTGAGGCAACGCGTATTACCGATGCTGCCTTTACGGAGGTGCTGAATTATATTCAGCCTGGGGTCACAGAGCGGCGGATTGCGGCGGAACTGGAATATCAGCTTCGGCTCGCAGGCGCGGAATCAGGCGGTTTTGCGTTCATTGTCGCTTCGGGTGAGCGCTCGGCATTGCCGCACGGACTGGCCAGTGACAAGGAAATTGGTCAGAACGAGTTTGTCACAATGGATTTTGGCGCAAATGTGCGTGGCTATCTATCCGATATCACGCGTACCGTATTCGTCGGCAATCCGTCGGAGCGGCACGAGGAACTGTATGCTATTGTGCTGGAAGCGAATATGACGACGATTGCTGGACTTCGCCCTGGCATGAGCGGTCGGGAGGGAGACAGTCTGGGGCGGGATGTGATTGCCTCCTATGGCTATGGGGAGCAGTTTGGTCACGGGCTGGGCCACGGCTTTGGCTTGGAGATTCATGAGCAGGTACGGCTTTCCCGCGAAAGTAAGTCGGTGCTCGTGCCGGGTCATGTCCTTACTGTGGAACCAGGCATTTATATTCCAGGCTTTGGCGGAGTTCGGATTGAGGACGATGTGCTGATCACAGATGTCGGTGTCAAGGTACTGACCTCTTCCCCTAAGGAGCTGCTTTTGTTATAAAACGCAGTGGCGCTATAGGTAACTATCATAGTTTAGTTTGTAAGTCATTCAAAAATGAGATGGAGGGGATCAAATGAACACGCATAAAAGACACACCAAAATATGGCTGACTGCGCTGACGGCTTCTCTCATTGTAGCTTTGACACCAGCTATTCCGGGTCAACAGGCTTATGCCGAGGCAAAATCGGGTGTAAAAGTCGTCGACATTTTTAGCCGGACGGTGAACGATTATGGTATAGATCTGGTTGATTGGCAAGGATATCTGGCGAACCCGTATGTAAAGCTAAAAGTGAAGCCGCCAGTGGATGCTGCTTTTCCGGTGACGGTTACGCTGAATGCGCGGGGCACGTCCCGGCTGATGATGGATCTGCCAAGTACGTTGTCGGCACAAGGAGCAAGCAAAACGTTGACTTTTGCCAATGCACAGGAGGAAAAAGATTTTCGGCTAGCCATCCATCCTGACCGGATTGGAGGAAACGGTGAAATAGAGAATTACACGCTGTCTATGTCTGTTGCTGGAAATGATGGTCACACGACCGCTCAGTCCATTCCGATTCGCGTGTTGGATCAGGACGATAATAAAGAGCCCACAGTTCCTCTCCATTTTGACTACAGATTCGATACGATCAAGCCTTATTTCAATGATGCAGCTACCAAAAAAGCCGCAGAGCTGGCGGTAAAGGACTGGTTCTATTTCTTTGATCTGGCTCCTTTCGATGAGGTTCCTGCCAAAGCGGAGGTAAACCATCTGCCAGGAGACGACTGGCAAAATGAAATACAGGTGACAAATGATAAGCCCTACAAAGGCATGTGGGTGTTTATGAGAGGGCTGAACGGGCCGTATTCTACGGGCTTTCCGGCCACAAACGGCAATTATCATACACGTAACGGTGTGACCGTCCCGGGGAACCTGAACCGTTCCTATAGCTTGATTCTGGATTTCTATGATGATGCGATTCCATTCACATCCGTGGACGATGAAGAATGGTATCAATCCGATCTGTCCAAGGTGACGGATGTGCATGGGCTGATCATGCATGAATTCGGTCATGCGATTGTGTTCAGCGACACATTCCCGGGTGTCAGAGCGTTGAAGGAAGCGGCGGGCAATGACCCTGATATTATGGCTTATCAGCACAGACCGGCTGCATTGGATGACAGCTATCATCTATCTGGAGAGCTTGCAGAAGTCGACAGATTGAGTGGACAAAATGGAGGCTGGCGCCATCTGTTCCCGACCCGGCGCTGGATGAACACGAAGCTTTCGCTACTGGTAGCAGAAAAAGCGGGCTGGCCGCTGCGTAAGGACCTGACTCCTTTCCTCGCGCCAGAAATCATGACGAAGGAATTGCCAGCACCCGTCAAAGGCAAAGCGTACACGGCTAAGCTGGAGGCCAAGGGAGGGGTTCCGTTTTACGATTGGACGGTGACAGGCGGTCAACTGCCCGCAGGGTTGACACTGGACCGTTTTACAGGAACGATTAGCGGAACAGCAGACAGCGGAGCAGGCAACAAGACGTATACGTTCACCGTACAGCTGCGGGATTATGATGAGCTGAGCAAGCCTGTGACACAAAGCTTTACGCTCAAGCTGTAAATAATACCTCACAAGCAGATTAAAACGGTCGAAGGGAGGGAAGCGAATGAAACATGATGCCGCGGATCTGGTCATTGTAGGCGGCGGAATCATCGGTACAGCCATTGCTTATTATGCGGCTAAGTCCGGTATGAAGGTCGTGCTGGCTGAGCGAGGGGAGATTGCTGGAGGCACTTCGTCCCGTTGTGATGGCAATATATTGGCAATTGATAAAGAGCCCGGGTTTGACAGTCGAATGTCGTTGGTATCGCAGGAACTCGTGGCAGAGCTGGCTAGGGAACTGGAGGATGAGTTTGAGTATCGTGCGCCTGGCAGTATTCTGGTCTGTGAAAACGATCAGGAGATGCAAGCGGCTGAGCAGTGGGTAACCCGTCAGCAGCAGGAAGGACTTCCGTTTCGCATGCTGGATCAGCAGGATTTGCGACAGGAATGGCCGCATTTAGCGAAAGATTTGCCGGGCGGACTGGAGTGCGCGACAGATTCCACTGTGAATCCGGTGTTGATGACGTATGCACTGGCCGAGGCCGCGCGTCGAATGGGAGCCAAGTTATTACCGCGCATGCCGATACAGTCCATCCTTCAGGACGAAAGGGGGAACGTCCGCGGGGTGGAGACGCCTAATGGCGTTATCCATGCAGGTGCAGTGGTATTGGCGGCAGGTGTGTGGACACGCAGCATCGGTCATTCACTCGGTTTGGACCTTCCGATCATGCCGCGCAAAGGACATATACTGGTGTCTGCCCGAATGCCTTCCATTGGGAACCGCAAGGTAATGGAGTTCGGCTATCTGATGAGCAAGTTTGGCGGTCAGCGGTGTGTGGATGAGCTTTATGAAAAATACGGTGTCGCGTTGGTATTCGAGCCAACCGCATCTCAAAACATTCTGATCGGCAGCAGCCGTCAGTTTGTCGGTATGGACACACGTGTCGATCAGCAGGTGATTCGCTTAATCGCCCGCAGAGCCATTCGTTTTTTTCCTGCTTTAGCCAATGTACCGCTGATGCGGGCGTATACTGGCTTACGTCCATGGACACCTGATCATTTGCCAATTGTATCAGCGGTGGACGAAGTACCGGGGCTGTTTATCGCTTCTGGCCATGAGGGGGATGGCATTAGTCTTGCGGCGGTTACGGGTAAGCTGGTGACCGAAATGGTACGCGGCGAACCCACTTGCATTCCGGTGGAGCCGCTGCGATATGACCGATTTGGAGAGGTTTTTACCAACCACGAGGTTCACGGGGAGGTAACCGGATGAGCGTAGCGGGCAGAATTACTACGATTGATACCCATACGGGAGGCAATCCGACGCGGACAGTCATCCACGGCGCGCCTAAACTGGTAGGTCGTACGATGCTGGAAAAAATGACTTATATGGCAGCACATCATGATGATTTTCGCCGTTTGCTGATGTTCGAGCCGCGTGGTCATGAGGTGATGTCAGGCTGCATTTTAACAGAACCTTGTCATCCTGATGCAGATATTGGTGTGGTCTTTATAGAGACCGGTGGCTATTTACCGATGTGCGGTCACGATACGATTGGAGTATGTACGGCGCTGATGGAGGGCGGA
Source organism: Paenibacillus peoriae (assembly GCF_022531965.1). Taxonomy (GTDB): domain Bacteria; phylum Bacillota; class Bacilli; order Paenibacillales; family Paenibacillaceae; genus Paenibacillus; species Paenibacillus polymyxa_D. The sequence goes on from NZ_CP092831.1 coordinate 1,194,039, forward strand.
CTGATTGCTGCGGATAAAAAAGCAATATTGCTGGACACTCCGGCAGGCCTGGTTCAAGTGCAACTGGAGGTGGATGCGGGCAAGGTGCGACAAGTAGCGTTCACAAACATCCCTTCTTTTGTGTACCGCCGTGAAGTGGAGATTCAGGTAGAGGGCATCGGGCAAGTCACGCTGGATATTGCGTATGGAGGCAACTTTTACGGCATTGTAGAGGCGGCTTCCATCGGTCTTGCACTGGAGCAGAGCCATGGGGCAAAAATTGTACGAACAGCGGTGCAGATTCGGGAGGCAGTGAATGCGGTTGTTGAGGTCGTGCATCCTGAAAATCCGGTTATTCAAGGATTGACACATATTGAATTTTACGGGGAGCCTGTGGCTCCACAGGCCGATTGCCGCAATGTCGTTGTCATCCCACCGGGAGGTATCGATCGTTCTCCTTGTGGCACAGGAACCTCGGCCAAGGTAGCGGTGTTGCACGCCAAGGGAAAACTGGACTTCAATGAGCCGTTTGTACATGAAAGCATCACAGGTTCCATGTTTCGGGCTGAAATCGTGGGGGAGACGCAGATCGGTCCTTATCCGGCAGTCATCCCACAAATTACAGGCTCGGCTTGGGTGACGGGACATCATCAATTTGTGTTGGATCCTGAGGACCCGCTTAAAGAAGGTTTTTTGCTGATGTGAGCATTTTACATCATTCCCGAATGCTGAATATGAAAATAAAGATCGGAAAGGGTTGGTAAGCATATGGCACGTTTTGAAGGTGTATATGTGGCCTTGGTTACACCATTTACGGCAGAACTGGAGGTAGACCATAAGCGTCTGACCGAGCTGTGCGAGCATCTGATTGCAAGCGGCATTAGCGGACTGGTTCCTACGGGATCGCTGGGAGAATATGCGGCTTTATCCCCGGAGGAACGGTCGCAGGTTGTGCATACCGTAATTGACGCTGCGGCAGGGCGTGTTCCGGTTGTTGTCGGCTCGGCAGCTCCGTCCACCAAACAGGCGGTGCATTGGATTCAGCATGCGAAGGATGCCGGGGCTGCGGGTGTCATGGCATTGCCACCCATTAATTATAATCCACTGCCTCACGAGGTAACGGCCCATTATGAAGCATTGTCAGAGGTGGGCTTGCCAATCATTGCGTATAACAACCCCCATGATTACAAGGTTGACTTGACTCCAGATATTCTTGCGGACTTGTCGCGAATTGAAAATATCGTAGCAGTCAAGGAATTTTCCGGTGATGTACGGCGTATTCACGCTATTTTGGACCAGACAGAGCTGGAGGTCATGGTCGGAGTAGATAATCTGGCGATGGAGGGGGCATTGTTCGGCGCGACAGGCTGGATTTCGGGGGTGCCTAATGCGTTGCCCAAGGAAGGGGTAGAGCTGTTCCGACTTGCACAGGCGGGAAATATGGCAGAAGCGTCCGCGTTGTATCGCAGGCTGCTGCCGCTGTTCCACTATGATGCCAGCCCGCAATTGGTACAGTCCATCAAATATATGATGGAGCTGGCTGGATTTCCGGTCGGTCCGACACGTCCGCCCAGACTTGCGCTGCCGCAGGCGGATTATGACCGCATTCGCGAAGCATTTGAGGTGGCGGTTCGTCCGAGCGGGGTTTCATCCTGAATGGAGGTGAAGATGATGGAGAGCCGAAATTGGATCGGTGGTGAGTGGCTGAGCCCTTCCGGCGAGGAATTGGTGGTTCACAATCCTTCGGACTTGAAGGAGGAGGTGGGAGTCGTCCATTTTTCAGAAACGGGCGATATTACACAGGCCGGGGATGCGGCACGGCTGGCTCAGGCGGGCTGGGCTGCTTTAAGTCCCGCAGCGCGGGGAGGTTATCTGTTCAAAGCAGCCGGGTTACTAGAAGCAGCATTACCTGAATTAGCTGAACTGGCCAGCCGTGAGATGGGCAAGCCGATTACCGAGATGCGCGGAGAGGTCATGCGAGGTGTCCATCTGCTCCGCTACTATGCGGCAGAAGGCGTACGTTCCATCGGTACAGTCATTCCTTCGAATGAGCCGGGAGTGCTCCAATACACGAAGCGCATTCCGCTAGGTGTAACGGCTGTCATTACGCCGTGGAATTTTCCGGTAGCTATTCCGCTATGGAAAATCGCCCCTGCACTTTTGTGCGGAAACACGGTCATCTGGAAGCCTGCCGAACATGCTTCATTAACTGCAGTACGGGTCGCCGAGCTATTCGAGGCGGTGCAGTTTCCGCCCGGCGTACTGAACTTAGTCATTGGGCAGGGGAACCGTATTGGCGATGCCTTATTGGAGCTTCCGGTACTAGATGCGGTCAGCTTCACGGGTTCCACCGCTACAGGTTTGGGCATTGCCGAGCGATGCGCGCGCCGTAACATGAAATACCAGACCGAGATGGGAGGTAAAAATGCCGCCATTGTGCTGAAAGACGCGGATGTAGCACAGGCGGTGGCGATGATTATCAGCGGAGCTTTACGTTCAGCCGGGCAGAAATGCACGGCCACCAGCCGGGTGATCGTGGAACAGTCTGTCTATGAGACGTTCACGGAAGCCTTACGCCAAGCGGTGGAAAAAATACAGATCGCTCCGGCGCTTGACCCCGGTGCGTATCTTGGACCTGTGGCATCCGCAGGTCAATACGAGAAGGTCATGTCCTATGTATCACTCGCACGTCGGGAAGCTCACATTTTGGCCGAAGGTGGAGCCGCCGCCGGGACAGAGAACGGATATTATGTGCGTCCACTGGTGGCGACTGGACTCAATTCATCCCATCCGTTGATTCAGGAGGAGATTTTTGGACCTGTGTTGGGGGTCGTGCAAGCGGACGACTTCGAGGATGCAATTCGACTGTGCAATGATTCTATTTATGGATTAAGCGCCTCTCTATTCACCCGCGATTTGCGGTTGGCTCATCGGTTTCTGGATGAGGCGAACGCCGGTATGGTTCGGGTTAATCAGGAGACGGCTGGTGTGGAATACCAGGCTCCGTTTGGCGGTCTGAAGCAATCCAGTTCACATACCCGGGAACAGGGCCAGGCGGCGCTGGATTTTTATTCAGCGATTAAAACCTGTGCGATCAGCTATGAGTAAGCGGGTGACGGGACGAAGTGAGACGGTGGGGAGCGCATCAGGTCATTTGCTCATATGTCGCTGTGAAGAAGTGAGTATCGCACAGATGGAGCAGGCTTGCCGCATGGGTATGGACACCGTGCGCCAGCTTAAAATGGCTACGCGGGTGACGATGGGGGCATGTCAGGGTAGGGTATGCCGACAATTGGTGGAGTCATGGTTTTACAATCAGGTTCCTGCTGCCCGCCGGGAGGCGGAGCTGTTATCGCAAAGGCCACCAGTGCGTCCCGTAACGTTCGGGCAGCTGGCAGAGGGAGGTTCTTTATGAGCCGCACGCGTATTGTAAATCATCCTATTTTGGGACCAAAGCCGGAGCGGCGGCAGGTATCTTTCTTTTTTGACGGTCGTCCCATGCAGGGATTGGCTGGAGAACCATTGGCAGCAGCGCTGCTGGCCAGCGGTGTCCGTTTGCTGAGAAGGCATGAGGAATCCGGTACGGCCAGAGGCGTATACTGCGCCATTGGGCATTGTAACGAATGCCGCCTGACGGTTCATCCGTTCGGTACCGTCCGTTCCTGCCTGACCAAGCTGGAAGAAGGTATGGTGGTGGAAACCGGGCGGCAGCTTTCGAATGAAATCACAGGGAGAATTGTGACATGAATGAAATGGCGCATCTTATCGTCATTGGGGCGGGTCCCGCCGGATTGTCCGCAGCGGTATCGGCTGCTGAGCAAGGATTGCCAGTCACGGTACTGGATGAGTTTACAGAGCCGGGTGGACGTATGCCCGGGCAATATCATGAGGAAGGCAGTCAAGGCTGGTGGGTTGGAAAACACGTTTCGGATGAGCTGATTACCCGTTGCGGGGAGCTTGGGGTGGACATTCGCTGCGGCGTTTCCGTGCATGGTATGGAATATACAACAACGTGGGAAATTTCCACTTCCTGTGGATTGTTCACTGCGGATTACGTATTGCTAGCGACTGGAGCTGCCGAAATTCCCGTTCCGCTGGATGGCTGGACGTTACCGGGCGTCATGTCTATCGGGGCCGCACAAGTAATGACTAATGTTCATTACGTTAAGCCGGGGGAACGCGGCATCATCGTAGGCATGAACGTATTGTCGATGGCGATTGCCCGCGAGCTGTCTGTCGCCGGGGTGAAGGTGGCGGCAATTACACTGCCGTGCGCTAATCCGCTGGCTGGTGCGGCGGCAGATCCGACAGCCTCCGCGAAGCTGCTGCTTCAGCTGTCGGGGCTAGCTCCTGCCGCCTGGATGCGTGCAGGCGGCAGGCTGGCAGCGGCGATGCGGATGGAGAAACTCATCGCGTGCTGCTATCCCCACAGAGGCTTCCGTCTGTGGGATATCCCGATCCGGTTGCGGACGGCGGTGCTGTCCGTCAACGGGCAGGACCGGGTCGAATCCGTGACCCTGGTCCACGTCAAACCGGACGGCTCGCCTATCCCTGGCAGCGAGCGCGTCGAACCCGCCGACTTCGTGGCGCTCAGCGGCGGCTTGTACCCGCTCGCTGAGCTGGCGGCGGTAGCTGGGTGCAAATTCGTGTACAGCCCTGAGCTAGGCGGGCATGTTCCACTGCACGGTGAGCGAATGGAAACCTCGCTCAAAGGGCTGTACGTTGCCGGCAATATTACCGGCATCGAAAGCGGGCTGGTCGCGATGGCTCAAGGTCGATTAGCCGCCGCTTCCATGCTGCATGCCGCTGGACTCGGTGGAGCAGGCGGGGAACAGCGGGTGCAGGAGGCGATCCGTGAGGTCCATTTTGCACGTAATCATGCGCTGATTCAGTTTCATCCCGGCATTACAGAGGCGAGAACGCAGCTGTACCAGCAGTGGGGGCAAACCTCTGGCAGTGGCGCGTAACGGCTCGTTATGTTGAATATGCGTTTTTACCCCAAATTTGTCTTAAAGGAGGTACGGAAGATGACTCTTAAAGCAAAGGCTCATATGAAAGCAAGGCCGTTCGCACTGAACGAGGTGGTATTGGCTGAAGGTCCCTTCAAACAGGCGATGGAGCTGAACCGATCTTATCTGTTGGAGCTTGAGCCTGATCGTCTGCTGGCGCGTTTTCGGGAATATGCCGGACTTGCGCCCAAAGCGCCTCAATATGAAGGCTGGGAAGCGATGACTATTTCCGGTCATACACTGGGACATTATTTGTCCGCTTGCTCCATGATGTTTGCTTCGACCGGCGATGAGCGTTTTAAGGAAATTGCACATTACATTACGGATGAACTGGATGTTTGCCAGGCGGCGCATGGTGACGGATATGTATCCGGTATTCCAAGGGGAAAGGAACTTTTTGAAGAGGTGTCTGCTGGAAATATTCGTTCGAAGGGCTTTGACCTGAACGGTGCCTGGGCTCCTTTGTATACACTACACAAGTTGTTCGCTGGTCTGCGTGATGCGTATCATTTGACAGGCTGTGACAAGGCATTAGGTGTAGAGCGCAAACTGGCGGACTGGCTCGAAGGAATTTTGCAGCCGATGAGCGATGAGCAGATGCAGCAGATGATGTTTTGCGAATATGGAGGCATGAATGAGGTATTGGCGGATTTGTATGCGGATACCGGGGAAGAGCGCTACTTGCGGCTGGCTGAATGCTTCTGGCACAAGCTAGTGCTGGACCCGCTTAGCTCACAGGAGGATTGCTTACAGGGTATTCATGCCAATACACAGATTCCGAAGCTGATCGGGCTTGCCAAGGAATATGAGCTCACGAATGATACGAAGCGTCGGGAGACGGTGGAGTTTTTTTGGGAGCGGGTGGTGGATCATCATTCGTATGTCATTGGCGGGAATAGCTTTGGAGAATATTTTGGAGCGCCGGATGGCTTGAATGATCGCATCGGACCGCATACGACGGAGACGTGCAACACCTATAACATGCTCAAGCTGACAAATCATCTGTTTCAATGGAATGTTTCCGCCAAGGAAGCCGACTTTTATGAGCGAGGTCTATTCAATCATATTTTGGCCTCGCAGGACCCGGTTCACGGGGGCGTTACGTATTTTCTGTCACTGGCCATGGGTGGGCACAAGCATTTTGAAAGCAAATTTGATGATTTTACGTGCTGTGTCGGCACAGGGATGGAAAACCATGCGAGCTACGGCAGCGGTATTTATTTTCACGATCACGATAAGCTGTATGTCAATCAGTTCATTGCTTCCACGCTGGAATGGAAGGACAGAGGCGTTACGCTAAAACAAAACACTTCCTATCCAGATACAGATCATACGACGCTGGAGATTCAATGCGATCAACCTGCCTCATTTACGCTACTCATCCGCTATCCATATTGGGCTGAAAAAGGAATTACCATTCGTGTAAATGGCAAAGAACAGTCGGTTGTATCGGAACCGGGCAGCTTCATCTCTATCGCCAGAACGTGGATTGACGGGGATGTTGTAGAGGTGACGATTCCGATGTCGCTGAGGCTGGAGCAGATGCCGGATAATCCGGATCGGGCGGCTGTTATGTATGGACCGTTGGTGCTGGCAGGCGACCTTGGACCCTTAGAAGATCCTAAAGCCAAGGATTTCCTCTATACACCGGTATTTATCCCTCAAACGGAAAAGCTGGATGCCTGGATACAGTCTGTAGAGGATAAGACGAATACGTTCCGTACCTTGAATGCAGGGCATCCTCGGGATGTGGAATTGTCTCCTCTGTATAAAATGCATGATCGTACGTATTCCGTATATTGGGATATTTTTACGAAGGAAGCGTGGCAGGAGGCGGAACAGGAATACACAGCGGCACGCGAAAAGCTGGCGATTCTGGAGCAGTGTACGATTGATTTTGCCCAACCCGGAGAAATGCAGCCGGAGCGGAATCATAACTTCCAGGGAGATGCTTCGACTCGCACTGGATATGTGAATAACCGACCTTATCGGAATGCGGGAATTGACGGCTGGTTTTCTTTTGATTTGAATACAGATCCATCTGCTCCGATGCTGTTGGTTATTACCTACACGGCTACGCTGGAAATGCCAAACTGTGGTTTTGATATTTTGATTAACGGTCATCCGCTTGAGCATTTTAGTGAAGGTTTTGATGAAGCCGATAAATTTTACAACGTGAATGCCGCTATTCCGGCTGCATATCTGGAGGGTAAGGATCAGGCGACAGTGACCTTCAAAGCCAAGCCGGGACAGCGTATCCGCAGATGTTTTGGGCTGAGGATGGTCTATGAGCAACTCTATCAAGCTGGAAGTTCAGGTATACATGAATGATCTTTGAAATGTTTCGTGAGAAAAAGTAACGTTTGATTTTTCGTCCGGTATGATTTATGATGTAAGAAATATTGGATGATGCTGGAATAATCCATATGATGGTATAAGCTGATATATTCATAGTTTTGTTGCGCGTGAAGCACACGGGCTGTTTCTTCCTTCATAGGGGAGAGGCAGCCCTTTTTTGTTGGGATTTTCAGAAATATAACTTTTTTAAGAGTCAGTTCTATGATTTAAGGGGGAGGATTGCTCAATAGAGTCTATTTGTTTGGAATGCTTTGTATTAGAAGTTTTTCTTATAGATTTTGTAAGAGGGAAACCCTATAATATATAAGTTGTATCCAGTATTTTCCGAAAGTGGGGATGCGATAAGTTTATGAAATTAGAGATGATATACATAGTTTAAAGTTTAAGCTGACAAAGGGGATAGAGAGATGAGTATGAAAAAATGGATGTTGAGTTTGACCGCAGTCACGTTGCTATGGGGCGCGACAAGTACGATTCCAACGACGGAGGCGGCAAGCAGCACCAAGCCCATTGAAGTCTTGTTAAACGCGAAAAAAATACAGTTTCCAGATGCTAAACCTTTTCAGGATAGTAACGATTATGTGATGGTTCCGATTCGTTTTGTATCCGAAGCGCTAGGGGCTAAAGTAGGCTGGGAGAAAACAGGCGGTCAATTGGCTGTGTCGATTAAAAATGATGCCCATGCTGTTAACATGACAGTGGGTCAAAACACCGCTACCGTGGATGGGCAGACCAAAACGTATGAAACGAAGATTATTTTGAAGCAAAACCGTACTTTTGTGCCGCTGCGGTTGGTAAGTGAGGGTCTGGGACAAACGGTGGAGTGGGATAAAGTTAGTCGCTGGGTCTGGATTGGAAAGAAGGAAATTGCTGCTCTGGAGGATACGGGGCATAAGACGGTAAGTATCGAGCCGTATAAGAAGGCGATTAGTACAATTCCCAACCTCATGAAGAACGTTGTTGATGGTACGACATACGAGAAAGTGGTTATTTTCAAACAATCTGATCTGCCTACTAAGCTACTACGAGAAATTTATTCTGTTGAACCTTACACGACACCTAAAGGCGTTCCTTACCTACGGATGAGAGTAAAAACAAGTTCGAGTACAGCGGCCAGTATTTTCTACCTGACCAAGAACAAGGATGCACGCCTCCGTCCTCCATTGGATGAGCTGACACAGGATAATGGTGATGGTACAAAAATGATTTATTATCCGATCTATTCGTCTGCTGATGGGCTTTTTCAGGGAATTAAAAATTATAAGTCTTTCAAGCTAACAGACATTCAGTACATTGGATTTCGCTTGCAAGGCGATGGTTATATTCCAATGATGGTCAACCCGTGGAAGAATAATTAAGCACATGAAGAACACGAAACGAATTCTGGCCGTATTGCTGGTGGGGGTACTGCTTTTGTTGCAACTCTCACCTTTTTCTTTTCCCACCGATAAGGTGGCTGCCGATTCAGAAGAAATCACACCGCTATCCTACTATCCAGACAAAAATACTCGCTACTTTGTTGGCATGATGTACTTCGACATGTGGATGAACACCGCTGGTAAATGGGTAACCAACGGTGGCAAAGAGCCAGGAAAAGGTATGCACGGTGAGGCGAAGTTCACGTACAAATTTAATTTCCCCGGTCGTAAGATTAAGGGCGTTGAAGCAAAGCTGTATAATCCAGCAGCGGAAGTCAACAAAAGTAATCCTGATTATAAAAAGTATTTTTCAAAATCTCGGTTTGATGATTACATTGAGTATGTAGATTATGTAAGTGATGGCACGAAGGAAGATGACATTCTCCCCTACCAAATAAAGGGGGTTGGAACGGATACAACCACTATTCCAATCACAGTTAATATAAAACTGGATGCGATAACTCGACCTAAAAACATTAAGGAAGAGAGTTGTCCGAACTGTGCCAAAGAGGTCAAAGCGTACCGCATTTACCAGCCCATCCTATTCAAGATCGAATTGGAGAGCAACCTAATCGTCAAGCATTTTACCACTGACGGGAAATCACTTAACAACGTATTTACACCAATAGAGGATGAGCTAAAAGCTGATCAACCGTATGATTTTACCCCGCCAACCAACCCGAAATATGAGTATGTGGGTTATAAGAAAAGCACGACAGGTAAACCGCCAAGTGGAGATATTTTGCCGGGAATTGTACCCGGATTTACCTATGACGGTTCTTTTGAGCAGTTTACCGCTTATTTGTATTACAAAGAAGCTCAGGGCTGTCCTAAGCCTGGAGAAAGCCAAGAGGGAGCTCCCTCAGATTGCCAAGATCATGAACAGCCAACGAAAGGTGTTGTCTGCTCCCGCCCCGTTCCAGGTCTGCGCTTGGAAACTGCCGAATTGGACCCGACAGTATCTGCCGTTATTAAAGCCGATCAGCGAGGTGCGTCACGTTTTGATGTAGCCAAGGGTATTCCAACTTCTGAAAGCCTGTACGGAAACGTGCTGGCCCGGAATTACCTTTTTCAAAACACCTACCAACAGCTCAAAGGCGAGTGCACCTACAACGTCAAGCTGAAGCGCACGTATGATCTGGAATGGGAAGATATCAACGATACCCGGCACATGAAGGTCGTGGAGTATTACAAATACGAAATTGTGAAACCGTACTCCTACTGGGTGATCGACAACCTTGAGGTGTACGGTATCAAGAACGCGCAGCTACGTAACTATGCACTGCCGGGAGGTAGTATTACGATTCCACCACGGAATTACACGCCGCCGTCTGTAGAATCAGCGACCAACGGAAAATACTATCCGGCTCCTTCTCCGGGCATCGTCGATGGGGGTTCACTTTATATTTATGGCGGCAAGAGTATGCCGAAGGTGCCCAATGAACAAAGATCACTGGAGCCTGTGGCCCAGAAGGCTACACCAGACGTGGAAGTGGAAAACGATACTGTGAAATTCAACGGTCAAACGATCATGGACCACCAGCGTGTCAAGGAAAAGGGGCCGACTCCTGGCAAAATCCCTGAACCCGTAAAAATCGGGTTGGATATCCTGTACAGCCCGGGCCATATGATTGAAAAGCATAAGATCAATAAACCCAATACGCCCAGCAGCGGTGACATCACTTACGCTATTCTCAAAGGAAATATCAATGGAGGTGCGGATAAAACGTTCCCGATACAGGGAATTAATACGGTGACTGTCCACACTCCCGTAGTGAATCTGTCTAAAGTGTCGGACGATGCTGCTCATAATCAGAAAACCCAACCTACGAAGGGACGATCCGCACTTATTTTGGAGCGACCTTTCCGGGTGACGATTTCAACAGCGGGACCACATTTGGATATTCCCGGATATGGTGATCGGGAGTATGCCAAATATGTACGAACCAAGCAGGTTCGCTTTCCGTTCGATGTGTACGACAAAGGAAAGACGCATTTTTATCCGCGGGGTACCTGGATCGACATTCCAGTGCTGCAGCTCAACACAGACTTTTATCTTCCCGTGTGGGTAGATGAAGGCAACTACACAGTTGAGTTCCGTACCATTGCCGAAAATGCACCGGACGGGTTCACTGAACAGCGCCATGCCAACACGGATATCGCCCATCATGTCGCCAATGATGTGGTAAATATAGAGGTCATCGGACGGATGTATGATTTTCATATCACGGATATTGCCGATTACCATTGGGAGCGGGTGTTTCGGCAACGAAAAGGGAGCCCGACGCATAGCGGCCTGTCCTATTGGACGGGGCTTGGCAATATTGACGGGTTACCGAGAGGGAACCAGGAGCCATTCACCTTGCCCATTCGTCCCGGCAGTCACCCACATGAAGGTTATGCAAATGTGTCGGTCAAGACAGGCTATCATTTCAAGTTTGATCTCAAAACCAAAGGCAATATGTTTAGCGCCAAGGACGGTATTCGCATCACGCCATCGTTCTATTGGGTGAGCAAAGATGGGCGACAGCGGGGAGAGGTGGATCTGTATACACACTCCGGCAACCGGAAATTTATCCGTTTGGGATCGGCGGAGGACCGGGAGAAGCGATATGTTATTTTGAATGAACGGCTGCGCAATGTGCCGATGGAGGAAATGCAGGACACGGCAGCCTACCAATACAAGCATGAGCTGAGTGAAGCACAGCAAAGCCAGTCGACGCTGGAACGCTATGTTTCTCTGTATGCCCACCGTATTGCACGCAGCAAGACCTGGATTGGACGTTACGACTGGCTGGTGCTGCCTGCGGCTGTGCGTACCTTGATGGGTCCGAAGACAGACCTGCCGGATGGGGTCAATGTGGATCGCGCTAATGCGTCGATTCAGCGCTGGTATGGTGAATATAGCCTGCCTGCTGATGTGTACGCAGTCACCAAAGGCACAGATTTGCGCGAGGTCAGTCGCCGTCAGGAGCTTAACGAGCATACGGATATATTTAAGAAAACAGGCTTTATCGTCGTTCGCTTTAATTTGGAGTCACTGCGTCAGGGTGACACCGAGCATCCGCATTTACAGTATATAAATGGCCCGCTATTGAACCAGTGGCAACTGGAGGGTTACCGCCGAGAGATAAAGGACCCGTACGGGCATACCTTTCATTTACAGGACGGGGATGTAGTATTTTATCATGCGGATCAGTCGAGCAGGGACGATTTCAGTTCATTTGTCCCTCACTAGGTTGCAGTAATCAAGACGAATCCTAATCCGTAACTAGCGCGAAAAATACGAAAACGGACAATGGGAACAATCCACTGTCCGTTTTTTATTTCCTTTTGCGTTTATGCGAATATTTAGACCTATCTTCAGCCCTCGACATGCCGTTTTCATACAGCCTTGGTGGGGGCTGTTTTATTTGGAATGAGTAAACAACACGGATTTGTGTAGGGAAATCCTCGGATATTTAAACGCGTTTGAAGGAACGGCAAAACTATAATAATAGGGAATTTAATTTATGTAAGCGCAATCATTTTGGCGTACTTGCTTGTCATCACAATACAATTGAGGAGGACGACTTGAATGGCTCAAAGGAAAGGCGCATGGCGAAAGGGAACCTTGACCGCTGCGCTGGCAACCATGCTGGCGATGACGGGCACGACTGGAGGAGTGGCTGCGGAAGATTTGTCCGAACCGACACTACAGGCGGAATCAGCCATTGCAGTTGAACAGAACCGTAGCGGTAGCATTCAGCTGGAAAAGTTGGATCGCGGACTGGTAGCTGCGGTGACGCAGGAAGGGGTCTTTTTAAGCTGGCGGTTATTGGCTCAAGAAGTGAACGGTTACGGTTCAACGGGGCTGACAGGAGCGGACTTCAACGTATACCGTGACGGTAAGAAGATTGCGACAGTGACCGACAGTACCAACTATGTGGATAAGGAAGGGAATGGTAAATCAGTATACAGAGTGGCTTCAGTCGTTAATGGGCGGGAAAAGGATCGTAGCGCTAAAGTGAAGCCATGGCAGCAGGGTTACTATGAACTTCCTCTCCAAAAGCCTGCCGATGGGGTAACACCCGCAGGTGAATCCTATACGTATTCGGCCAACGATATGAGTGTGGGGGATGTGGATGGAGACGGACAATATGAATTTTTTGTAAAATGGGACCCGTCGAACTCCAAAGATGTATCTCAGAAGGGGTATACCGGAAATACGTATGTTGATGCGTATACGGCCGAAGGCAAGCTGCTGTATCGGATCGACCTAGGCGTGAATATTCGATCAGGTGCGCATTATACACAGATGATGGTGTACGATTTTGACGGCGATGGTAAAGCCGAGCTGATGTTCAAAACGGCTCCAGGGACCAAAACGATTTCTTTTGATAAGAAGGGCAAGGCGAAAAAAGAAAAGTATATTACTCTGCCACGTGAGGATCGCAAAGCAGGGATTACACATGAGGACGATTACCGTTTGAGTCGTTCGGATTATTATGAGCATGTGGTGAACATGTTCATGAACTGGACGAAGCATGAAGAAGTGGTCAAGGGACAATGGCCTGCTACGCTGGAGGAATGCTTTGGCATCGCTCCGAAGTACAGTTATCCGTTATCCCGAAAGGATGCGGAAAGCCTGACAGACTACTTTATGGATGTATATGCACCATCACGGAGCGACAAAAACAAGCTGAGAGAGTTCGAGGGCTTTATTGTCGATGGACCAGAGTATTTGACAATTTTCAAGGGGAAAACGGGAGCTGAGCTGGATACCGTCCGCTATGAGCCGGAGCGTCATGACGATGGCCTCATGTGGGGCGACTACGCCATGGCCCGAATTGAACCCGCCAACCGTGTAGACCGCTTCCTGGCAGGTGTGGCCTATCTGGACGGCCGCAAGCCGTATGCCGTATTTGCACGCGGCTATTATACGCGTTCCACTTTGGCCACCTACACATGGGATGGTCGCCATCTCCAAAAACATTGGATGGTGGACAGTGGCTGGACACCAATGACCAATCCATTTAACGATGGTCCGCACGGGCGTGATGGAACGGACCCGAAATTTGGCACCTTGACCACACAGGGAGCGCATTCTTTGAGCGTGGTGGATGTGGACGGTGACGGCAAGGACGAAATCGTATACGGTTCCGCCACGATTGACCATGATGGCAGCCTGTTGTACAGCTCATTTGATGTCATGCCTCCTGAAAGTGCAACTCCGGGTCAAACCGCCAGATTGGGGCACGGCGATGCACTGCATGTAACCGATATTGACCCGGATCGCCCCGGCAAAGAAATCTTTATGGTACATGAAGGTGGCACTTACGCTCCATATGGCTATTCTTTGCGGGATGCCAAAACAGGTGAAATCATTTACGGCGCATATTCCGGCAAGGATACAGGTCGGGGAATGGTCGGTGACATAGACCCGGATCAGCGAGGTCTGGAGACCTGGGCCATAGGCCTGTGGACCGCAGCGGGCAAACAACTGGATACGAAGATGCCGGGTACCAATATGAGTATCAAATGGGCAGCTGATATGACCACACAAATCGTAAACGGCGCAATTGATGTAACCCCAACCATTGAGGATTGGAAACGAGGTACATTGCTGACCGCTACTGGAACCAAAACGAATAACTATACGAAAGGAACTCCATCGCTGGTAGCCGACATTTTCGGAGATTGGCGGGAGGAAATGCTCGTCCGTACAGCGGATAGCTCAGCCATCCGTATCTATCTGAGCACAGAACCTACGACGCATAAATTGTACACGTTGATGCATGATCCGCAGTATCGCACGGATGTGGCGCGTCAAAATACCGGGTATAACCAGCCGTCCTACACGAGCTTTTATTTTGCATCCGATATGGATTGGGCGAATGTGCCGATTCCCAAGCTCTACACGCCAAAAGCCTTAATAGAGGAAGAGAGCAGTGACGAAGCGGATGAAGTAGAGGCAGCAGAGGTAGATGAAAAAGAAGTCGATGGAACGATAGTCGATGGAACGATAGTCGATGGGACGAAAATAGATGTGAAGGAATGATAAGCGGAGACTATTTCCCAAAATATATAATAAAAAATTAAAGTTTCTTATCTCAAAAGGAGAGCCGTATTTACGGACTCTCTTTTTTTACGTCTTGATGTTATTGAGAATATGAAATGTAACCGCGCACATGTAAAGTGTACGATATATTACTTGACGTAAAATTTGACACATATGTGAATTGAGGATAAATGTCAGGGATTTCATGGAGAAGTGAATTGACTGTATTTGTCCCTGTCTCTAAGATGTAATTATATTCCAGACAAAAACAGAGATTTATGTAAGGGAATATAACGTAGAGAGGAGGGAATGAATGGACTCTTTAGCTGATCTCTCGGAAACCCCCTTAGCATTAGAAACTCTCAGACGACATCCCTGTTATAACGAAGAGGCACATCGCTATTTTGCGCGCATTCATCTTCCAGTAGCCCCGGCATGCAATATTCAGTGCCATTATTGCAACCGCAAATTCGATTGCGTCAATGAAAGCCGTCCCGGCGTTGTTAGTGAACTGCTTACGCCGGAGCAGGCGGCGAGCAAGACCTATGGCGTAGCGGCACAGCTGATGCAGCTGTCCGTTGTCGGCATTGCGGGACCTGGAGATCCGCTGGCCAATGCGGAGGCAACCTTCGATACCTTCCGCCGGGTCCGTGAGACAGTTAAGGACGTCATATTCTGTCTCAGCACGAATGGCCTTACTTTGATCAGGCATATCGACAGGATTGTAGAGTTGGGTATTTCGCATGTCACGATCACGATCAATGCTGTAGATCCAGTGGTGGGGAGCCGCATTTATGGATGGGTCTACGATGAAGGAAAACGCTATGCGGGTGAGGAGGCCGCACGACTGTTGATTGACCGCCAGCTGGCAGGCTTGAAGATGCTGGCTTCGAGAGGTGTATTGTGCAAGGTGAACTCGGTGCTGATTCCCGAAGTCAATGATGCCCATCTGCCGGAGGTAGCGAGGGTGGTCAAGGAGCACGGCGCGGTGCTGCACAACATTATGCCGCTCATCATCGCACCTGGTAGCCGATATGAGCAGGAAGGGATGCGGGCACCCCGTCCCCGTCTGGTCCGGCAGCTGCAGGAGCAATGTGCTGAAGCGGGAGCTGTCATTATGCGCCATTGCCGTCAGTGCAGGGCGGATGCGATTGGACTGCTGGGCGAGGATCGCAATCAGGATTTTACATGGGAGAACATTGCTGCTGCTCCTCCCATGGATGAAGAGGCAAGGGCACAATTTCAGAAAGAACTGGATGAGAAGGTGAGAGTGAGAATGGAACGCAAGGAGGGACAATCGCACCACAAACAACCGTCAACCGGTGCTGGTTGTAGCTGCCCGTTATCTGGGGATAAGCCTGAAGCGAGCTTTACCTCAAAGCCGGTCTTAATCGCTGTGGCTAGTCGTGGTGGAGGGAAGGTGAATCAGCATTTCGGTCGTGCCAAGGAATTTATGATCTATGAAAGCGACGGGACCATCGTAAATTTCATAGGCATTCGTAAGGTGCAATCCTACTGTCACGGGAAAGCCGATTGCAATGGAGATAAGGCCGAGACGATCAAGGAGATCCTTTCCATGGTACATGATTGTGCATTGCTGCTGTCGTCCGGCATAGGCGAAGCCCCCAAAGAGGCATTGCAGGAAGCGGGCGTGCTGCCTATTGTGTGCGGCGGGGATATTGAGGAGTCCGTTCTGGAATATGTAAAATTTCTGCGTTATATGTATCCTGTGCAGACGGGTAAGGGAAGTAAGCGTAATAAGGGAGTTAAGGGCAATCATTCGGATTTACCCATTGAACATTTTGGAGGCTGAGAAAATATGAGACAAATTGCGTTTTACGGTAAGGGCGGTATCGGCAAATCGACAACCTCGCAGAATACACTGGCTCAACTTGCGACCAAATTCAAACAAAAAATTATGATCGTAGGCTGTGATCCCAAGGCAGACTCCACCCGTCTTATTTTGAATACGAAGGCCCAACAGACCGTACTGCATCTGGCAGCTGAAAGGGGTACGGTGGAGGACTTGGAACTGGAGGATGTTGTCCAGAAGGGCTTCGGTGATATTCTGAACGTGGAATGCGGCGGGCCAGAGCCCGGTGTCGGCTGTGCAGGACGCGGTATCATCACAGCCATTAATTTTCTGGAGGAAGAGGGGGCCTACGAAGGGCTGGATTTCGTTTCCTACGATGTACTGGGGGACGTCGTGTGCGGGGGGTTCGCCATGCCGATCCGGGAGAAGAAGGCGCAGGAAATCTACATCGTATGCTCAGGCGAGATGATGGCTATGTACGCTGCCAACAATATTGCGCGCGGGATCTTGAAGTATGCCAACAGCGGCGGGGTGCGTTTGGGCGGCTTAATCTGCAACAGCCGGAATACGGACCTGGAAGCGGAATTGATCACAGAGCTTGCAAGAAGATTGAACACGCAGATGATCCACTTTTTGCCGCGTGACAATGTTGTGCAGCACGCTGAGCTGCGCCGTATGACCGTTACCCAATATAACCCGGAACATAAGCAGGCTGCGGAGTATGAAGAGCTGGCAGGTAAGATTTTGAATAATGACATGCTAACGGTTCCCACGCCCATTTCCATGGAAGATCTGGAGGATCTATTGATGGAATTCGGCATTATTGAGGATGAAGAAACCGCAATTAACAAAGCTGAGGCGTCCGGGCAGTAGGCTGTAGCCAGAAGGCTTAATGACGGAACCATCGTGTAATGATGGGAGGAGCTGAACGCGCAGCTCGCAGGAGGGAGGAATAGGCCAAATGAGCAGTATTGTGGATAAGGGTAAGCAGATCGTAGAGGAGATACTGGAGGTATATCCCAAGAAGGCCAAGAAGGATCGGACCAAGCATTTTGAGATCGCGGATGAGGAGCTTGTGAACTGCGGAACCTGTTCCATCAAGTCCAACATGAAATCACGGCCTGGCGTCATGACAGCAAGGGGCTGTGCTTATGCAGGCTCCAAGGGTGTGGTATGGGGCCCGATTAAAGACATGGTGCACATTAGCCATGGTCCCATCGGCTGCGGACAGTACAGTTGGGGTACCCGACGCAATTATGCGAATGGGATATTGGGAATCGATAATTTTACCGCCATGCAGATTACAAGCAATTTTCAGGAAAAAGATATCGTGTTCGGTGGAGATAAGAAGTTGGAGGTGATCTGCAGGGAAATTAAGGAGATGTTCCCGCTGGCTAAGGGTATCTCCGTGCAATCTGAATGTCCGGTCGGACTGATTGGTGATGATATCGGGGCCGTGGCCAAGAAGATGACAGAGGAGCTGGGCATTCCGGTCATTCCTGTACGCTGTGAGGGCTTTCGCGGGGTGAGTCAGTCTCTGGGCCATCACATTGCCAATGATGCTATCCGCGATTTTCTAATGGGGCGCCGAGAACTGAAGGAGTGCGGGCCTTATGATGTCTCCATTATCGGAGACTACAATATCGGCGGTGATGCCTGGGCGTCGCGCATTTTGCTGGAGGAAATGGGACTGCGGGTCATAGCGCAGTGGTCGGGTGACGGTACGATCAATGAGCTGGGGATTGCGCATAAATCCAAGCTCAACCTGATCCATTGTCATCGTTCCATGAATTATATGTGCACAACAATGGAGCAGGAATACGGAATTCCCTGGATGGAATATAACTTCTTCGGCCCGACCAAGACGATGGAGAGCCTCAGAGCGATTGCTGCCCGCTTCGACGAGACGATTCAGGAAAAATGTGAGCAGGTCATCGCCCAATATATGCCGCAGATGGAGGCGGTCATCCGTAAATATCGCCCACGTCTGGAAGGTAAAAAGGTGATGCTTCTGATTGGCGGGCTGCGGGCAAGGCATACCATCGGGGCCTATGAGGATCTGGGTATGGAAATTGTGGCTACAGGCTATGAATTTGCCCATAAGGATGATTACGAAAAGACGTTTCCCGATGTAAAAGAAGGCACCATTCTGTACGATGATCCAACGGCATATGAGCTGGAGGAACTGGCCCAGCGGCTGAATATTGACTTAATGGGCGCCGGAGTCAAGGAGAAATACGTGTATCACAAAATGGGCATTCCCTTCCGTCAAATGCACTCCTGGGATTACAGCGGGCCTTATCATGGTTTTGACGGCTTTAAGATTTTTGCACGTGATATGGATATGACCATAAACAGTCCAGTATGGAGCCTGCTGCCCTCACGGCAGACTGCGGAGGTGCCGGTATGAGCGAGCGTCCGAATATTGTCGATCACAATCAGCTGTTTCGGCAGGATAAATATGTGCGCCAGCGTGAAGAAAAACGAGCCTTCGAGGCCCCATGTTCGCCGGAGGAGGTTACCGACACCCTGGAGTACACCAAGACCAAGGAATACAAAGACAAGAATTTTGCCCGTACAGCCGTAGTCGTGAATCCGGCCAAGGCTTGTCAGCCGCTGGGAGCGGTTATGGCTGCACTGGGCTTCGAAAAAACGCTCCCGTTCATTCATGGTTCACAGGGCTGTACGGCTTATTTTCGCAGTCATCTTGCCCGCCACTTCAAAGAGCCTGTTCCTGCCGTCTCCACCTCGATGACCGAGGATGCCGCCGTATTCGGCGGCATGCGCAACCTCATTGACGGTATAGAGAACTGCATTGCCTTGTATCAGCCGGAGATGATTGCGGTATGCACGACCTGTATGGCAGAGGTGATCGGGGATGATCTGTCTGCCTTCCTGGCCAATGCCCGTCAGGAGGGAGTCCTTCCTGAGGATATGCCAGTTCCTTTTGCCAATACCCCCAGCTTCTCTGGTTCACATATTACAGGCTATGACGCCATGCTGCGCTCTGTACTGGAGACGCTGTATAACAAGTCAGGCCGGACGGCGCAGCCTGGTCATGAATTGAAGCTGAATGTACTGCTCGGGTTTGACGGGTATACGGGCAATTTTGCGGAAATGCGGCGCATGCTGGGGATGTTCGGCGCTACGTATACCATTCTGGGTGACCACAGCAGTAATTTTGATTCAGGGGCCACTGGAGAGTACAGCTACTATTACGGGGGAACGCCGCTTGAGGATGTGCCTAAGGCCGCAGATGCTGCCGGCACGTTGGCGATTCAGCAGTACTCTCTTCGTAAAACACTAGGCTATATGAAGCAAACCTGGGGGCAGCAGGTGTCCTCCATCTCCACACCGCTGGGCATCCGGGCTACAGATCGCTTGCTTGAGGAGATTAGCCGCCTGTCTGGAAGGGAAATTCCCGAGGCATTGAAGCAGGAGCGCGCCCGAATTGTGGATGCCATGATGGATTCACATGCTTATCTGCACGGCAAACGAGTGGCTATGGCAGGAGACCCGGACATGCTCATCGGCTTGATTGGCTTTTGTCTGGAGCTGGGCATGGAGCCGGTGCATATTGTTTGCTCCAATGGGGACCGAAAATTTGAGAAGGAAGCAGAGCTTCTGCTGAAGTCCAGCCCTTACGGTGCAGAAGCCACGGTTCATTCCGGTCAGGATTTGTGGCATATGCGTTCGCTGCTGTTCCAGGACCCGGTGGACCTGGCTATTGGCAGCTCCCATCTGAAGTTTGCAGCGAAAGAGGCGGAAATTCCTTTGCTTCGTGTAGGCTTTCCGATCTTCGACAGGCATCATCTGCATCGTTATCCGATTATCGGCTACCAGGGTGCGCTGAATCTGCTCACCCAATTCGTGAATACCATACTAGATGTCATGGAGGAGCAGGCTCCGGATCATAGCTTTGATCTGGTGCGCTAATTGCTGTATCGCGTAGAAGGAAGTTGACAGCTTGGCTTGTGATTTCAATGGATTCTATCTGAAATAAGGGGGTGTGTGGATGGAGCCGGCTGTGTCTAACGGAAGGCTGGAGGTATCCTGCGGCAATAAAATTCCCAAAAGCACGCCCTGTCCCCGGCCTGTGCCGGGAGAGGCTTCGGGTGGCTGCTCCTTTGACGGGGCCCAGATTACACTGATCCCCATTGCAGATGCGGCTCATCTGGTGCACGGGCCAATTGCGTGTCTCGGCAATAGCTGGGAGAGCAGAGGCAGTCTGTCCAGCGGCCCAGAGCTGTCGGCTTATGGCTTCACTACTGATCTTGGAGAACAGGACATCATTTTTGGTAGTGAACAGAAGCTGCATGAATCGATCCGCTACATTGTCAGCCGCTTTGCTCCTCCCGCTGTGTTTGTCTATACCACATGTGTCACAGCCCTCACTGGTGAAGATATCGAGGGGGTTTGCAAGGCTGAATCGGAGCGGCTGGGGACGCCGATCATTCCGGTGAACAGTCCGGGATTTGTGGGCAGTAAGAATCTCGGAACCCGGCTGGCCGGAGATGTGCTGTTCCAGCATATTATCGGCAGCACCGAGCCGGAACAGACAACCTCCCATGATATCAATCTCATTGGGGAATACAATATTGCGGGCGAGATGTGGCATATCGAGCGGCTGATGCAGCAGGCGGGAATGAGTATCCTGTCCCGAATTACCGGGGACGGTCGGTTCCGCGAGGTGGGCTGGGCGCACCGTGCCAAGGCCAACATGGTCGTATGCAGCCGGGCTTTGCTGGGTCTGGCAGT
Source organism: Paenibacillus peoriae (assembly GCF_022531965.1). Taxonomy (GTDB): domain Bacteria; phylum Bacillota; class Bacilli; order Paenibacillales; family Paenibacillaceae; genus Paenibacillus; species Paenibacillus polymyxa_D. The sequence goes on from NZ_CP092831.1 coordinate 1,215,414, forward strand.
CCAAATGGAGCGTAAATACGGCATTCCTTATTTTGAAGGTTCATTTTATGGAGCAAAGGAGACGAGTTATTCCTTGCGGCAGATGGCTTACCTGACCGGAGATCGTGATGTGGAGCGACGGGTGGATAAGCTGGCCGCACGGGAGGAAATGAGGCTATCGCTGGAGCTGGAGCCCTACCGCAAGCAGCTGAAAGGAAAGCGGGCAGTGCTCTATACCGGGGGTGTAAAGAGCTGGTCTGTCATTACGGCTTTGCAGGAGCTGGGCATAAAGGTGGTTGGTGTAGGCACGAACAAGAGCACTGCCGAGGATGTATCCCGGATTGCTGACCGTATCGGGGATGATGCAGAATACATCCCGGAAGGAGGCGCCCGGCAGATTCTCAAGACCGTACGGAGCCGCAAGGCAGACATGGTCATTGCCGGAGGCCGGAACATGTATATGGCGCTTAAGGAACAGATTCCTTTTGTGGACATCAATCAAGAGCGGCACAAAGCCTATGCGGGCTATGACGGGCTGTTGTCTCTGGCGAAACAGCTTGTGCATACGCTGCAGCATCCAGTATGGGAGCTGACCGCCAAATTGGCTCCATGGGAGGAGGAGACGGAATTTGCTGATTAAATCCGCCACGAAGCCTGTCAGTGTCAACCCGCTCAAGGTAGGACAGCCTTTGGGCGGCGTGCTGGCTCTGCAGGGGATGTATCGCTCAATGCCTTTGCTGCACGGCGCTCAGGGCTGCTCGGCCTTCTCCAAGGCGCTGCTGACTCGCCATTTTCGAGAGCCGATTGCCGTTCAGACCTCTGCGTTGCAAGAGATGGACGTTATATTTGATGCAGACCGGAATCTGGAGGAGGCGCTGGATCATATCTGGTCCAAACACCATCCAGATGTCATCGGCGTTATCAGCACGGCCCTCACTGAGGTGGCAGGCGTTGACTTTCAGTCTAGGGTAAAGGCGTTCAAGCGAGAACGGGCATTGAAGGACAGTCTGCTGTTTTCTGTATCGCTGCCTGATTTTCACGGCTCTCTGGAGACGGGCTACAGCAGTACAGTAGAGTCACTAATGGATGCCGTACTCGGGTTGGCCGGGGGCAAGTCCCCCAAAAAACAGCGCCGGACGCAGGTCAATCTGCTGCCGGCTTCTTATCTGACTGCCGGAGATGTCATGGAAATCAAGGATATTATCGCTTCCTTCGGCCTGGAGGTTATTACGCTCCCCGATATTTCCACTTCCTTGTCCGGTCACCTGCTGACAGGCTTTTCCCCTTTGACGAGAGGGGGGACTCCGCTGGATTCAGCCTGCCAGATGCTGGAGTCTTCCTGCACCATTGCCATTGGCGCGAGCATGGAGCGTCCGGCGCGCAGGCTGACTCATGCTGCAGGTATTCCCTACCACTTGTTCGCTGGTCTGTCTGGCTTGGCCGCGAGTGATGCGTTCATACATTTTCTGCAGAAAATCAGCCGCGAGCCAGCCCCCGTTCGCTTCCGTTGGCAGCGTGAAAATCTGTTGGACAGCATGCTGGATGCCCATTTCTATTATTCTGGCGCTTCGGCTGTAGTGGCGCTAGAACCGGATCATATGCTGTCGACCGCAGCCTGGCTGGAGGAGATGGGAGTGGAACTGAAGCGGCTAATTACACCCTGCAGCACGCCCGCACTGCAAAAGACAGAACGGGAAGTCTGGATCGGTGACCTGGATGATGCAGAGGAGAGCGCGCAGGGTGTTGATTTGTGGATCAGCAACTCACATGGAAGAAAGGGAGCGGCACGGGCTGGGGCCTCATTCGTACCGGCAGGCTTGCCGGTGTATGACGAGCTAGGCGCCCACACATCCGTAAGCGTCGGATACCGTGGAACCATGGAGTGGGTGAACAAAGTAGGCAATGTATTGCTTGCCGAGAGGGGGAGGGGAGGATGAAGGTTGCATTTGCGACGGAAGACGGCGTGCTTGTGAATGCTCATTTTGGGCAGAGTCCCATGTTCACTATATTCGAAATCCGGCACTCAGGCGTCCAGTTCCTGGAGCATCGGCGGATAGCCCTGGGGAGCGATGAGAATGAGGCGGGCAAGATCGCCAGCCGAATTGGCCTGATCGAGGATTGTGCCTTGATCTTCCTGGTACAGATTGGCGCTTCCGCCGCCGCACAGGTTACCAAGCGGACCATTATGCCTGTGAAGGTGGCCTTCGGTAGCACCATTGAGGAGCAGGTCCAGCGTCTCCAGAATATGCTGACTCGCAATCCGCCCATGTGGCTTGCCAAAATCCTGCATGCTGAGGAGGGCAGCGGCAAAGCCGAATCATGAGCCCTCCTGTAAGGAAGAGCAACCATATAGGGTATTAAGATCCTGCAGACCGAATATCTTAAAGGCGGGAGCCGCACATGGAGGGGGTGGACGAATGGTACAACTGCTGGAAGACAGTAGATACGGACGCCAGTTGAAGCTGCTGGGAGTGGAAGGTCAGAACAGGCTAAAGCAGGCTACGGTTATGGTTGCAGGCATCGGAGGATTGGGAGGGGCAGCGGCCATGTACCTGGCCGCTGCCGGAGTAGGAAAGCTGATATTGGCCCATGAGGGCGTAATCCATCTGCCCGATATGAACCGGCAGGTGCTGATGGACAGCGGACGAATCGGGGAGGAACGGATGGAGACGGCATTACAGCATTTGCATCGTATCAATCCGGAGACCGAGCTTGAGGGCCACGCCCACAGAATCACGGAAGAATCCTCTGGACCATGGGTAGAAGCGTCGGATATCGTGATTGATGCACGATATGACTTTCCGGAAAGATATGCGCTGAACAGACTATGTGTTCGACATGGAAGACCGATGATAGAAGCGGCCATGTACGCCTATGAAGTATCATTGATGACCATTGATCCCGGTAAGACGGCATGCCTGGAATGTCTTTACCCGGAAGGCGGACAGCCTTGGGAACCTCTGGGATTCCCGGTCCTGGGAGCCACCTCCGGCTTGATTGGCTGCATGGCTGCACTGGAAGCGGTCAAATGGATTACAGATGCGGGCAATCTGTTCACTGACCGCATGTACCGTATGAATGTGCTGGATATGAGCAGCTGCACCATAGCGGTCAAACGCAACCCGCGTTGTCCGTGCTGCGGAACGGGAGGGGATACAGATGAGTCGGTTGCATATTTGTGATACGACACTTCGTGACGGAGAACAGGCTCCGGGCGTTGCCTTTTCAGCCGAGGAAAAAACTGAAATTGCCATCATGCTGGACTCGGCGGGGGTGGAGCAGGCTGAGATCGGAATTCCGGCAATGGGAAAGACGGAGTGCAGGTCTATTGCCAGGATTGCTGCTCTCGGACTTCAGATGAAGCTAATGACCTGGAATCGCGCGGTGTTCACGGATATTGATGCAACTGAATCGACAGGTGTCGGCTGGGCCCATATTTCGGTTCCCGTGTCGACGGTGCAGATGAAGTCCAAGCTGGGTATGAATCCTGAGCAGGTGACGGAGCTGATCCGCAAGTCTGTCGATTACGCTCTGTGTAAAGGATTGACTGTTTCCGTAGGCTTTGAGGATGCTTCAAGGGCAGATGACCTGTTCCTTGAGCAGTTGGCGAATCAGCTCTATAGGGATGGCATCCGGCGCTTCAGATATGCCGATACGCTGTCCGTTCACCATCCCGCTGCCATAGCTGCCCGTATAGACAGGCTTGTATCGCGCGTGCCACAGGATGTGGAGCTTGAGATTCACTGTCATAATGATTATGGCCTGGCGCTTGCCAATACCCTGGCAGCTTTGCAAGCGGGAGCTGTCTGGGCCAGTACCACGGTGTCGGGACTTGGGGAAAGGGCAGGTAATACCGCGCTGGAGGAGGTGGTGATGTCGTGGAGGGACCTATATCAAGGAACCTGCAGCGTCCGTCCCGAACTGCTGAACCCGCTGGCTGCACTGGTGTCCAAAGCCTCCAACCGAATCATTCCTGAAGGCAAGCCCATTGTGGGAGACATGGTATTCGCCCATGAATCCGGCATACATATCAACGGTCTGCTAAAGGAGCGCGCCGCCTATCAGGCGCTTGATCCGACTGAGCTGGGCACTGACCATTCCTTCGTACTCGGCAAGCATTCGGGCAGAAGTGCAGTTCAATATATGCTGGAGCAGGAAGGAATCGAGGCAGGCTCCGGTGAAATCAAGTTCCTGCTGGAGCGGCTTCGCCTAGTCGGTGAAGATCCCAAGCGTGTCATCCATAGCGCGGATTTAAGACGCTGGCTGCAGTATTATCCGGCAGAGCTGCCGAAATAACCGAAAAAGCGTTCCCGTCCGGTAAGTGTGACCGTGACTGGAACGCTTTCTTGCATATCTTTTAATTTCACAACCGGAGTCTCCAATTTGCTGGTTAAACGAAGCCGTTCAGAAGGGTATAATAAAATATAGTGCTGTATAAAGTGCGTATATATGGTTTTACAGTAGGTCTTGATTCATATAACCATTACACGCTGATCTGGAAGGACGGCTATGGGCAATTGGAGGAATGCTTGTGGGAATGATGTTTTCTTTTCTAAAAAAATATCGGGTTCCAGCCATCGCAGCGCTCGTGATGATGCTGCTGGAATTGACGGTAGAGCTATCACAGCCATATTTGATCTCCAAAATCATTGATGAGGGCATCCGGCAGCAAGATTTATCCGTCGTCTGGTTATGGGGCAGTGTACTGGTGGGGAGTGCCGTTATCGCTTTTATGGCGGGCATATCCAGCTCTTTTTTTGCTTCACATGCAAGTCAGGGCTTCGGCTATGATTTGCGGGAAAAGCTGTATCGTAAAGTGCAATCCTTTTCATATCCTGTGTTTAAACGTTTTGCCACTTCGTCACTGATTACGCGCCTGACCGGGGATGTCACGCAAGTACAGGATACGGTGTTTATGAGCCTGCGGTTTATGACACGGGTTCCGCTGGTGGTCATCGGCAGTATTGTGATGGCACTGGTTGTACATTTCAGGCTTGGGCTGCTACTGGCGGTTATGGCCCCGGTGCTGTTCGTGTTTGTGCTGGTAATGATGCGGCGAACGGTCACTTTGTTTAAGGGTGTCCAGCGTCGCTTGGATGACGTTAATGGAGTGATTCAGGAGAACCTGACAGGCATCCGACTCATCCGGGTTTTTGTGCGGATGCGGCATGAAATCGAACGTTTTGCCCATTACGGAGGCGAATTGATGAAAGGGACGGTGTCCGCTCTACGCTGGACAGAAACGACGATGCCGTTCATTTTATTTACGATGAATGCAGGGATTATTGCAGTACTTTGGTTCGGACGCGGTCAAATTTCCACTGGGGATGCCAGTGTAGGACAGGTGGTCGCCGTCGTCAATTATTCACTGCGGACGATTGGAGCCTTGTCTGCCTTATCAGGTATCGTTGTTGTATTTTCCCGAGCTACTGCATCTACCGGACGGATTCGTGAGGTATTGGACACATCTAATGAAGATGGGTCAGAGCTGGAGTCTGTTTCAACACATCATACACGGATTAAGGGACAGGTGGAAATGGACCGGGTGAGCTTTCGTTATCCGGGCAGTGATCTGGCTGTCCTAAAGGATATATCTTTTAGGGCGCAACCGGGCGAGCGGATAGCTATTATGGGGGCCACAGGCTCGGGAAAATCCTCACTTGTGCAGTTGATTACGCGTCTGTATGAAGAAGATGAAGGTCATGTGCGTTTTGACGGAAAGGACGCTCGTGAACTGGATGCGTCCATATTACGAGAGGCTATTGGCTATGTCCCTCAGGAGGTACTGCTATTCACCGGCTCGATTCGGGATAATATTGCTTGGGGGCTGGAGAATGCCAGCCTGAAGCAAATTCAGGAAGCCGCACGCATGGCGCAAATCCATCATATGATTGAACGCTTGCCGCAAGGCTATGACACGATGCTCGGACAGCGTGGCGTCAATCTGTCTGGCGGACAGAAACAGCGGCTTTCGATTGCCCGCGCACTGGTGCGCCAGCCGGCAGTGCTGATTTTGGACGACAGCACAAGTGCGCTGGATGTAGGGACAGAAGCAGCACTACTGAATGCACTCGATGGCCTGTCCTGCACGACATTTCTCATTACGCAGAAGATCAGCTCGACCGCATCGGCAGATCAGATTTTACTGCTGGATGAGGGCCGCCTGATGGCAAGTGGAAGTCATGAGCATCTCATGGATAGCTCGGATCTATATCGGCGTATCTATGAATCACAATACGGAAAGGAGGAGTCCCATGTTCAAGGAACTCATTGAACCGTTCCGTCAGCCTACACCGCCGTCCGGTGTGCTGCGAAATCCGGCGGGAGCTGAAGGACGCCGCAAGGCCAAAGCGAAGAACTGGTCTGGCACCTTAGGACGGATATGGGCTTATCTGGCTCGCCGTAAGGCCAAACTGATGCTGGTATTGTTCATGGTACTGCTCAGCTCCGGGCTAGCTCTGCTGGGTCCATATCTGGTCGGCGTAGCGGTAGATGATTTTCTCGAAGGTCCGGGTGGACGCACGTGGATTTATTTTCTCATCGGATTAGGGGCTGCATATCTGCTCAACTCGCTAACCTCCTGGCTGCAAAATATCTGGATGATTGAGATTGCCCAAGAGACGGTGTACCGCATGCGTTTCGAACTGTTTTCACATTTGCATCGACTACCGATTCCTTTTTACGGCAAACGTCAGCAGGGCGAGATCATGAGCCGTCTGACTAATGATATCGAAAATGTCAGTTCTACGCTGAACAGCTCCGCCATTCAGATTTTTTCGAGCATATTGACGTTAATCGGTACACTCACGGTGATGCTGTGGTTAAGCCCGCTGATGACCCTGCTGACCTTTATCGTGGTGCCGTTAATGGCTACCGGGATGCGCTGGATTACACGTCGTACCGGGCCCTTATATAAGGAACGCCAGAAGAATGTGGGCGAACTGAACGGATACATCGAAGAAACGCTGTCCGGGCAGCAGATTATTAAAGCATTTTCGCAGGAAAAGAGAGTCATCCATGGATTTGCTGAGCGCAATGACCGTATTCGGCTGTCGGGCTTCTGGGCCCAAACGATTTCAGGCTTTATACCGAAGCTGATGAACGGACTGAATAATCTCAGCTTTGCTATTGTAGCGGGGATCGGTGGGATTTTGGCCATTCGAGGCTCCATCACTATAGGTACAATTATTGTATTCGTAGAATATGCCCGCCAGTTCACTAGACCGCTGAACGATCTGGCTAACCAGTGGAACACCCTGCTGTCCGCCATTGCCGGAGCTGAGCGTGTATTTGAAATATTGGATGAAGATGAAGAGTCCAAGGATGAACGCGGCGCAGTGGAGGTAGAGCATGTAAAGGGGGAGGTACGGTTTTCGGATGTTTCCTTCGGCTATGATGAGGGAAGCGCTACGCTGGAAGGTATCTCTTTTGAAGCCAAACCTGGTGAAATGATCGCGCTGGTTGGTCCGACCGGGGCAGGAAAAACGACACTAATTCAGCTTCTTTCCAGATTTTATAGCCCCGACAAGGGAACGATTACGCTGGACGGGCGCGATATCACCACCATACAGCGTGAAAGCTTGCGCTCCCGCATGGCATTTGTGCTACAGGACTCCTTCCTGTTTCAGGGGACGATTCGTGAAAATATCCGCTTCGGCAGACTGGACGCCACCGATGAGGAGGTTGAACAAGCATCGAAACTGGCCAACGCCCATTCCTTTATCATGCGGATGAAGGACGGATACGACAAGGTGCTTGAAGTGAACGGCAGCGGCATTAGTCAAGGGCAAAAACAACTGCTGGCTATTGCCCGTGCTATTTTGGCCAACCCTTCCATCCTTGTACTCGACGAGGCAACCAGCAGCATCGACACCATTACCGAGATGAAGATACAAGAAGGACTGGAGCGGCTCATGCAGGGGCGAACAAGTTTCGTCATCGCGCATCGGCTGAATACCATTCGTCAGGCTGACCGGATTCTGGTCTTGAAGGATGGCCGTCTGGAGGAGCAGGGCTCTCATGATGAGCTGCTGACCCATAAAGGCTTTTACAACGACTTATATTATGGTCAGTTGAGAAAGCAAAGCTCTTAAGCCGGCTCGCGATTAACAGATTTACAGGCATACTTAAAAGGACTACCCCGGGGACGGTCCTTTTTAAGTATGCCTTTTTACAGATATGTACTTTTAAAGAGGCGTTTGAAATGAAGATACTGCTTTCACAATAATAAATATACCCATACCCCGTATATGTATGTTAGTATGGGTGTGCAAGAATAAAATCCCACTTCAAAGGAGAGTCATCATGAAAATCGCAATCATGCTTTTCGATGGAATCACAGCATTAGATGCCATAGGTCCATATGATGTATTTGCTGCTACACTGAAATGTGAAGTGAAGTTTGTCGCTAAGAAAAAAGGGTTAGTCAAACTGGACTCAAATATGGGTTATTTGCATGCCGATTACAGTTTTTCTGAAGTACCTTCAGCTGATATTCTTGTTGTTCCAGGCTGCAGTCCGCCAAATTATAAAACTCCAATGAATGACGAAGAAACGTTAAACTGGATTCGCCAAATACATGAAACTACGAAATGGACCACGTCGGTTTGTAATGGCTCTCTGATTTTGAGCGCCGCAGGCCTGTTAAATGGAACCGTAGCCACCAGTCATTGGGGCTCCTTAGACCTGCTTCAATCTCTTGGAGCCATTCCAACAGATGAGAGAGTGGTTCGTCAGGGCAAAATCATTACAGCAGCCGGTGTCTCCTCTGGTATTGATATGGCACTCCAGTTAATAGCTTGGGAATTGGGAGAAGACATGAGTAAAGGAGTCCAGCTGATTTTGGAATACGATCCTCAGCCTCCGTTTGACACGGGTTCACCCAAGAAAGCACCTGCTATATTGGTAGAACAAATAAGAGGTATGTTACAAGAGTTTGCAAAAAGGGAGCCTCATGTGTAAATCAAGAATAACAAGATCTCTTCTCGGTATTAGCTTGGCTTAATAGATTTGTATTTTTATTTACAATGGCCCCTATTTCAACTAATATAGTTTACACATAGTAAAGGGTTACATGGTGTAAATGGTTGGAGGGGGTTACAAACATGAGCAGCTTACCTAAGTCTGCTACATTTCCACTTTTCATTCTGATGCTGAATTTGTTTATTGCTTTATTAGGTCAAGGCATGGTAATTCCCATTCTGCCTGAATATCTGAAACAATTTAATGCGGCAGGAGCTGCTGCGGGGTATCTTATTGCCGCTTTTGGAGCAGCACAGTTTATTTTTTCGCCCCTAGGTGGGCAGCTTTCGGATAGATGGGGTCGAAAATCCATGATCATCACCGGTCTGTTTTTAACGGTCATTTCGGATCTCATGTTTGCTGTATCTACGACATTGCCTCTTCTATATATTGCCCGATTTATCGGGGGGATAGGTATTGGATTGATGGTTCCTTCCAATATGGCCTACGTCGCTGATATTACCACTTCTGAAACCCGAGCTAAAGGAATGGGATACTTGGGTGCTTCCATGAATTTGGGGATGGTGCTCGGTCCAGGGTTAGGTGGAATGATCGCTGAGTTTGGCATAAGGGTGCCCTATTTTTTTGCTGGTGGACTTGGACTTGTTGCTACGCTGCTTAGCTTGTATATGCCAGAGACACTACCCAAGGAAAAACGAAAACCCGCTAGCCATTGGGTCCGCCGGGAACCCATTCGCAACCAAATCCTAAATTCATTTCGGACATCCTATTTTCGTTATCTTCTCCTCATTCTGATCATGACATTAGGTTTGATGAATTACGAAACAGTGTATGCTCTTTTTGTGGAACGAAAATATGGTTTTGATGCCACTAAAATCTCAATGATCATTACGGTTGGTGCAATTATAGGCATCGTTGTACAGATATGGCTACTTGATTATCTCATCAAGAGACTTGGTGAGATGAAGCTTATACGTCTCTCTTTGATTATGACAGCCATCGCTTTACTGTTAATGATCATTAAGATTAATTTAGGTTATTTGCTGGCGGTATCTGCTCTGTTTTTTGCTTTTAATGCCTTCCTAAGGCCAACCGTAAGTACAATGATCGCGAACTCAGCTGGTGATCGCCAAGGATATGCCGCCGGATTGAATACGACGTATACCAGCCTAGGCAATATATTGGGACCCATTTTAGCGGGTTTGTTGTTTGACAAACACATTCATATTCCTTATATTTTTGGTGCACTTATCCTTGCATCTGCCCTTTTCTTAACCTTACAAAAATCGAAAAATGAGAAACGGATGGTTGTTAATGACTGAGAACTGGCACCAGAATTTGAAAAACAAAAATCGGGAAGAACTCATTGCGGCTGCAAAGGAACTTTTTATGAAGCAAAGCTTTCTCAAAGTTAATATTAAGGATGTATGCAACGTGGCTGGTGTAAGTCGAGTCACATTCTATAAGCACTTTCAGTCCATGAACGAACTGATCTTTGAGGTCCAGATGGAAATCCTTGAGAGCATGACCGAATTTGTTAGAAGGGCACCTTCAGCCGAAATGAGCGGTAAGGAGATGCTGACTTCGATGCTTGATGCATGGATTGATTACGCTTGGAAACATCCGGAATACATCAAGTTTATTCTTTTATTCGATCTGCATTACGAAGCTTATGATTCAAATCAAGAACTCAAAGAACAGTACAACAATTTTGTTAGCCGGGGAAAGGAACGACATTTCCTGATGGATGCTCTGGAAGTTGGATTTCAAGATGGATCATTAAAGTCCGACACGGAGCCCTTGAAGACCGCTCATTTTATCTTCACGTCTATGATGGGTATACTCCAGAAAATGAGTCTGACGTCCAAGGACGAACGGAATAACGAACTTGAGGATATAGAAATTGCTAACCGATTTGTGGGGATGTTGATTCAGTATTTAAGTCCAGAAAGTGATGAATCCCCTACCTTTAGGTAGAAGTCGCTGCTGTATTCCAAAGGATTATAGATCGTCCAATGGACGAAATAGAATAACATGGCTCAGTCTGCTAAACTGTGAAAATAGAGCGATTACATATACTTGTCATATTAGCCTTATCTATTTCACGGAGGTGCGGGGATGAACGGAAGTCTGTTTGAGCCACGGCTACGTGACGGGGATTATATTCCTCGCTTTTTTGCTTACTATTACAAGCAATGGCATGACTATACGATGTCTTACCACGATCATCATTCCACTGAAATTATGTACATGATTTCCGGCTTTTGCAGGGTAGATGTACAAACGGGAGAGAACACGGAAGAAAGCATCGCGCTGCGTAAAGGCGAGTTTATTATGCTGGACGCAGGTGTACCGCATCGACTGGTGGTGGAAGGAGTACAACCGTGCCGGATGCTAAATGTAGAGTTTGGTTTTACGGAAGGGGTGAGGGTAGGGCCGTCTATCCGACAAATCGCAACGGAGGAGCAGGAGGTCACGACTCTCATGTCACGTCCGTTCCCGTATCTGGTACTATCGGACCCGGAAGAGGTATATTATGCGCTGAAAAGTCTCGTGCTGGAGCTGGACCAACGAAAAGAACAGCCGGGTGCAATGGCAGAGATGCTTTTTATGCAATTGCTAGTACGAATTGCACGTCTACGGGAAGAGGCAGAGCGCAGCAACACGCAGCAAACGGATATGTACATCAAACGATGCATTGAATTTCTCCATCTGAACTATGATCGAGAGATTGTGGTCAAGGACATGGCGGCGGCCGTGAATCTGCACCCAGGTTATTTGCACCGTATTTTCAAAAAACATACGGGGCTAACACTCACCGCGTATTTAACAATGCTGCGAATGGACAAGGCCCGTATGCTTCTTCAGCAAACGGACATTCCCATTCAAGAAATTGCCGATTATGTAGGCGTAGCCAGCAGGCAGTATTTTCATATGCTGTTCAAAAAGCACACAGGCCAAACCCCTGTAGAATACCGCTCTGCTGTAGAGCGCAATGTGAGGAACTATGCGGAGGAGGAAGGGGACTGAATATATAGGAAGTTTTATGATTTATTCATATTCGCGTGGAGCTTACCTGATAAAAAGGTAGGCTTTTTTTGATTTTGAAAATAGGCAATTGGATTCAGGTTCAAAAGAATCATTTTTTGGGAATTGAAATTCATATGATTATTTTAAATTGAAGATGTTCATAGGCGAATTAACTTTATTTCTTTGAAAATGAAGACGTATTTTCACAAGTATGGATGCTTGTTTTGGGTAAAAAGAATCTGAATGATAGTAAATTTTTCATTTTTATGCATGATAATAGGTCTTATATCTTGATTGTTTTATAAGAGTTATAAATTGACAATAACAAAAACACTTCGTATGATACCTATAATGTAAGGTATAAATTGGAATTCAAATGGTTCTTTGGATTCAATTATGTTATAAAGTTCCATGAAATGAATATTGAGATTGAACATATAAAGGAGTTTTACCGTCGATGGGACATATGGATGAACAAATTGCAGACATGATTAATACTGCACGGAAGGAACAACAGGGTGCATCTGGTCTCCCGAAATCGGATTTACACAATTACATAGAATCTGAGAGCGGCTTGGAACTTTATCCACTTAAGATGCTGGACGGAGAACGAATCGCTTTTGCAGAACGTCCTTTGCTGAACGACAAAATTTCGATATGGTTGCCCCGGACTTTCACCGAGATGGGTGAGCGGGAGATTGAACTTAAATATCCTTCGAGTTATCGCCCACCGCTCATTTTGACCGATCCAACAGGGGAGATCAATTTTTCTTTTAACCTGACACCAAGCGAACTGACGGATGAGGAGCTAGAGGCGTTCACCAGCGAGATGATCTACATTTTGCACCACACGCAAAAGTTGACGGAATGGTATGCAGACGGTGTGTGCAAGGTGTACGGACGACGGGTCGGATACTGTGAATTTATGACTCCGGCTTTGAATACGCGTCTGTATAATCTGACCTTTTTTGCAGCTCTGGAAGGGCATGCGCTTATATGCTCATTTAACTGTACGGAGGAACGTATGGATACATGGCGTCCGGTCGCTCAACGTATGATGACCACACTAAAAATCCTGCCTAGTGAGGCTGAAGGAGAAGGAACATGGAGCAGATAAGCACCACCTATTCTAATCTGAAAATCACGCCTTATCAGCTTATCAATGTACAGGAGCTCTACCTGGTCAAGCAGCTGAACGACCACACTCGGTTGCGTTTTACCGCTGTCGTGCCTGAGGAACTAAAAGATACTTATGTGGATATGACCAAATTTGACTCACCTGTCGGAATCTCGCAGCTGGCTGAGGATGGCACGGAGGTTCCCTTGTTTAGCGGAACAGTGCTGGCGATTGAAGTGAAGGCGGTACGAGATGTGTACTACCTGGAGGTAGAGGCTGTGTCGCATACCTACAGGCTGGATGTACGCCCCCAAAGTCGTTCTTTTCAGGACAAAAATATGAAGGTGGATGAACTGCTGCGTCGTATTTCGCTTCTTTATCCTAGCTTGGACATCATGGATTCGGCCACCGGAGGAGCGTCGATCGGGCGGATGTGGGTGCAGTACCGCGAGACTGATTGGGCTTTTCTCAAGCGGCTGGCTTCCTATTACCATACCTCCCTTATGCCCGCGGCCATATTTGATACCCCAAAGTTCTATTTTGGCATTGAGGAAAGTGGAACAGCCGTTCAACTGGACAATTATCATTACACGGTAAGCAAAAGAATCTCGGCATATCGCTACTTTGCAGGCAATGATACAGCTTCGGTGGACGAGCAGGATTTTCTCGATTATACCGTTGAAACAGAGCAGGTGCTGGAACTGGGCAATGAAATCCAATTCCGTGGCAAAACGCTATATGTATACGAGGCACAAACTCGTATGACGCAGGGAGTACTGCTGCACACATATACCTTGACGACACATAAGGGGTTGCGACAGAAAGCGTATTATAACGAGCAGTTGACGGGTCTGTCTCTGGAGGGAAAAGTGATCGCTGTCGAACGTGATCGGGTTAAAGTGCATCTGGATATCGACCCGGAGCAGGACAAAAATACAGCCCACTGGTTTCCATATGCAACAGGGTATAGTGCAGAGGGGCATAGTGGCTGGTATGTGATGCCTGAGCTGGGGGATAAAGTGCGTATTTATTTCCCGAACCAGCATGATGACGAGGGCATCGCGAGTAGCTCGGTCCGGCAGGATCGGGGGGATGGCGGCCACAATCATTTGAAGCATCCCGACGTAAAAATTTTCCGAACGCCACATGGTAAGGAAATCCGCTTGACACCGGACGAGGTGGTGATTACCGGCAAGGATGACGCTGTTTTCATCAAGCTGAATCAGGGCGACGGTATTCATATGGTGAGCAACAAAGATATTCATTTTTCGGCAGGCGGTAACATCCACATGGAGGCGGGGCAAAAGGTGACTATTTCCGCCGGTCAGGAAATCAACCTGTCCAGCCGCAGCAGCCATATTACACTCGGTGGTGACACATCGGTCGTTGGCAGCGAAGTCAAAACGAATTGACGGAGGAAGCAGACCATGGCAAAAGAAAAAGCATCCATGACCATTCAGGCCGGATCAGGTGCAAAAAAAGGATATGTGGTTGCAGGGGCTATTTTGAAATGCAACCGTGGTACACAACCCACCCGGCTCAAGCGTCCGTTTAGCCACGGTGTTTACATCAAGGACAAGGCCCAGATGAATGTGGGGGATCACGAACCGGGAGTTCATATATCTGGGTTTGGTAACTGTTTTAGCTCGGCCAATCCGGCGGTTCAAAATAGCGAGATGGTGGACATTTTCGGTGTGAAGAAGGCGCCTTGTATTCCGGTCATTCTTCGACCCTGGATTGGGGGCAAGCAGGATGTGCTCGTCGAGGGACAGCCTGCCTTGCTGGAGCATTGTACCAATGCCTGCCTGTATTGCGGAGCAATAACGATTGAAAATGACGGGCAGAATCTGGAATGATAGTGGGGGTTTCTCATCAAATGGACAAGGTGCAGGAAACATCCGGTTACCGTCATGTGGAATTACTGAGTAAAGTTCCGCTGCAAACCATGACAGACATTCGTATTGAGCGTAGATTGGGCGACCATGTGCGTTTGGTAGTAAGTGGTATCGTGCCGGAGGAAAATCAGGAACGGTTTATGGAGTTAGAGAGTGAAGCCGAACCGGTTGAAGTCATCGAAAAGGACAAGGATGGCCAGCGGCTGCGTACGTTGTTTCATGGACAAATGACGCGTATCACGCTGAAGCAGGTACACGGTATTCATTACGTACAGTTAGAGGCCATATCACATACGATTCGGCTCGATGTGAGGCCTGTGACCCGGTCTTTTCAAAATCATACCATGACGTATGGGCAGCTGCTGAAGCAGGTACTTACTGGTTATACAGGCGCAGATGTGATTGATACGGTCAGCGGGGGTGCTCAACTGGGCGCTTTGACATTGCAGTACAGAGAAACAGACTGGGCATTTTTGAAAAGGATGGCTTCCAGATTTGGAGCTGTGCTTGTGCCTGAGGCTGCCGCAGATGCCCCCAAGTTCTGGTTCGGTATTCCCGAGGGGCGACCCGCAACACTGGATGAGGTCCCGTATCGTTCAAGAAAAAGCTTTGTCGGCGCAGATGGGGCTTTTTCTGACGGGGACGGTTTGTCATGTGGAGCATCGTCGGTGTACGAAGCCGCAGCAATCCTTGGCGGCCCTCTTCCAGGATCGGGTCATGTGGACGACGGAATAAAATATTTTTGGAGTGATTCAAGCAGCAGTGAGCGACTATCTGCTGTCAGCGTGGATGGCTTCATGGGTAGAGCATTGCCTGGAGGAGCAGACCTTTGGCAAAGACAGCCGGGGATTCAAATCGGTATGCGCCATAACGAAGCCAACACCCCCTATGGTACGTTCTATACTGTGGAGAGTGCACGATATTTC
Organism: Paenibacillus peoriae; assembly: GCF_022531965.1. GTDB lineage: Bacteria > Bacillota > Bacilli > Paenibacillales > Paenibacillaceae > Paenibacillus > Paenibacillus polymyxa_D. Next base: position 1,231,343 of record NZ_CP092831.1, read on the forward strand.
CGCCCGGGAGATGTACTCTCTTTTCAAGGCAAGGAACTGCTCGTTGCGGATATCGTGTCCCGGATGGACCGGGGGTTGTTTTTACATACCTATACACTGGTTTCTGAAGATGAAATTCGGCAAAAGCCGATCTGGAACCATTCAGTGAGAGGGGCCTCCCTAGAGGGCCAGGTACTGGAAGTTGAGCGGGATCAGGTACGTGTACATCTCACCATAGATGCTGTACAGGAACGGGAAAAGGCATGCTGGCTCCCCTATGCAACAGGCTATAGTGCAGAGGGCCATAGCGGCTGGTATGTGATGCCCGAAAAAGGAGACATGGTGCAGGTACAGTTCCCGACTTTGCAGGAGTCGGATGGTTTTGCAGCCAGGTCTGTGAGGCGCAGTGGCAAGCCTATACCCGAGTTAGGCAATCCGGACATTAAATACTGGGGCACTCCTCATGACAAGCTGGTTAAGCTAAGCGCGCAAGAGTTGCTGGTATCGGCTAAAACGGATAGCGTATATATTTCACTTGATGCGAAGGGAATACAGGTACACAGTGACCATACGCTTTCAATTGCGGCCAAACGGGGGCTAACGATCCACGCGGAGGACACACTGGACATTACGGCAAACGAGGCCATTTATTTGCAAGCAGGTAGCAGTAGTATGGTGATAGACGGAGAGACGGATATTCGTTCGTCGCGAGTGAAGCTGGATGGGATAATCAAGCGTCCGGTTTTCGTCGCTGATCTGGAGCCCGTGCCAGAACCGCCGTTGATGTCGATCAAGGCGTATCAGGCCGCCCACGCGCCGAAGAGTACTGGCGGGGCAGGAGGAGGTTCTCCGAGTGAACAGGGTTCGGGGAGCAGCAAGCCTGGGAAGGTAGGTGTTTCCCCCGCTGCGTCTGCATCGCCCAAGGCAAACCTGCTGGGCGGTATGCTGAACGTAGCTCAGAAGGCGCTGAGTATCATCGGTACGGTTCCCGTATTGGGAACGCCTGCCCGGATAGTGAGCAGCAAGCTCGCCTCTATTCGCCGCGACGTTGCCAAGGGAGGATCAACCCGTGCCTTGAAGTATGCGGCCGCTGGTTTATCCATGCTGGCAGGCGTGCCATCAGGAGGCTGGGCTGTGCTGGCCGGAAGGAATCTGGCGCGGGAAGCCGTAGCCTTTAACCGCCGGGTAGCTGCTTATAAAAAGAGCGGTGTCGGACAACGCTACGCCGCCGCTTACAGAGGCAAAGTATGGACGGCAGCCCGCAACATCGCTAGTTCCAGATCATTAGGGGAGCTAGCGAAAAATCTAGCCCATAATATGGACAAGCTGAACACGGAGTATCACAAAATTCCGCTTGAAGTGAGAAAAGGTTGGCGGAATAAGGAAGTTGAACAGTTACAACCCTTAGATGCCACCGGAGCGAAGAAAATTCTTGATGAGAAATTTGGTTCCATTAATCAAAATGACCAAAATAGAAATCTTGAATTTGAGGAATATGTTAAGAATGTAATGGTGATGCGTGAAGGAGAAACAGGTTTTTTAGAAGAAAAAGAAAGATTAAGGAATGAGTATGAAAGATATTATAAGTTTAATCCAAATAGGGATTTTGAAACTTGGTTTGCAAGGCTAACACAAACGAGTAAAGTAGAAAGTAACTCGGAGACAAAAGCCCAGTGGGCCTTCGTAGAGCTGATTTTAAATAAAAAGGATCCGTACCCTAGGCCAGTAAATCCCGAGCTAAAAGGAAAAACAGAGCCAGATGTTCGTTTAGAAACTGTGATGAATGCAGGAGCCAAAAAAGCGGAAAAAGAACAAGCTGAAGCTGATCTAAGGCGATGGTATCAAAATTTATACAAGGGTAAGCAACAACAGACTTTTGAAGAATGGTTTGCCCATCTTACAAGTAGTGATAAGATGGAAGCCGAGCAGGCACTAAGTGAATTCCGTGGGAAGATAGCATTAGAGAGCGCAATTTCTCAAGCACAGTTCGAACTCATAATTTCCACCGCATCTATCTTCCAATCAAGACAGAGCACCCGTCCGACTCTTGGTATTGTATCTCGCGGCATGTCAAAAGGAGCAGGGGGCATTAAGGGGAATCCTAAGATACCAGAGGGGACGGGGAATCCTTCACCTGAACAATTGTTAAAAATTAAGCATGCTAATATGAAGAACCCTAGAGGGGGACTTAATGATTTGATTCCATTAGATATAAGGGTAGCTAAAAAGACGCAGAAACCTGTACGTAGGCATCTTACCCAAGGTGAAAAGAAACTAGCTCATCAGCATCTAGACGATCTTGCAGCACGCAGGAATGGGGATCCAAATGCAGCCCAAAGATTAGCTTCCGATAAGTACAGAGAACACCCCCGTGATGATGGATGGACTAGCCTCGACATTATTGATGAGAAAAAAACTACTGGAATAACGAACGTTATGAGGCTTCTTTATAAAGAAGTAGATGATGGGATAGAATGGAGAGTTATTCAGAACCATTAAAATTAGGAAAGGCGAGTTTTAAAATTTAAGTAGAGAAGCACCAGCAAAAGGAAATTATCCATGGTAGGCTTCAGCCTTTAAGAAGATATGGATACTATTTTAAGCGGAATGGAAGATGAAAAAAGATGATTAAAAGGATTCTAGAATTAATAGCGAATGCTCTTTTAGACGAAGATAATTATCTCTTAGAAGATGCTTTAAGGTTACTAAAGACTAATGCTAATTTAGAAGAATTAGTAGATGATTACTATACTCAGCTTGTGCGCATAATTCCTATGGTTAAGGAAGATAGTGCGAAAGTACTTTTAATCGAAACCATAGTTAATTCTCCAGATTTCAATGGTGATGATGAACTCTTAGATGAGTATATAAAACTGATCGCACAAGGTGCGACTTATGTCAAGGATGCAGTCAGCTGTTTAAATTCATTTAATAATCATGGATGTAATGAGATATTTGTAAAACTAGCCGAAAATGTAGATAAAGAACTTGCCTTTGAAATATTAGTATTAATGGACGAATCTAAGTGGGGACCAGTCCCTAAGTCTCTTCAGCCCTTTTCACAACAACTTGAGTCATTTGCGAAAGAGGTTCGGTTACAACAAAAAATAGGGTACCGTTCATGGATTATTGGAGCATTTTTGTTAATTGTTCATCCGTTGTGTTCAAAATATGCATCTATAAGTGCGTTAACCTTCGGATATCCTTATACTGAAGCGGCCGTAAACGATTGGGCGTGGGTAACTCCAAAAAGTACGGAATCTATAATTGAATCTAAAATAGTAACCCCGAAGGAAGCTGAAATATTGAGGGAATTAGGCGGATTATTATGGAATAAGACGAATCTGACTCCAGAACTAGCTACAAAGCTTTACTCGGAATTTTTTGAGGATAGGAATCCGTTTGATGTTATTTTTACTTTGCCAGAGTAGTATAATTCTTTGACAATAAAAAAATGTTAAGGAATGAAAGGGGATAATTCTTTAAATAGTTTGGTAATTTCTTTACAATTCCAGTAACAAGATCGTACAATACAACCAACAAACAAACACTTGATAAATTTTCAAAAGCTCTTCCCAACTTGAACCCTGAGTAGGAATGAGCTTTTTTTGCCTGCAGAAAATGAGCTGAGGAGCTGAACTAAATGACAAAACGTGAACAAGTCATTCAACAGATGGGGCTGCTTACATAGGCACATAAAGCATACGAATAGCTTATGGATGAAATTCGTGGTTACTGCCAGCAAGCTAAGGAATTGTGCGAACAGTTGGCGTTAGTCAACGCTACGTCGTCGCTATCCATTAATCAAAAACTGCCCATCATAATTTCGAGTGATTAAAGGAGAAGCAGGAGGATAAATTACACATAAGCAACAAGAAGCCTCTGAACCATTACCGATTTAGGTCGGTATGAATTCAGAGGCCGTGTGATTTCATGCATTATAACAGTGCTGGGCTTTTTGAGAGCTAAAGTTGGGTCATTTCCCAAGCCACATATTTTCCATCTGTTCAAGTGATCTCCCCTTGGTTTCGGGAACCTTGCGCCATATAAAGACTACGACGAATAACGAGATGGCTCCGAATAACCAGAAGGTATTGGACGGACCGGCTGAACTCAGCAGAGGAGGGAATGCCTGCGATACCAGATAATCACCGGCCCATAGTGCCATCGAAGCGATGGCTACAGCTTTGCCGCGAATGCGGTTCGGAAAGATCTCAGAGATCATGACCCATACGATTGGCCCAAGCGATATAGCGTAGGAGGCCACGTAGATCAATATCATGATGAGTACGAGCGGTCCGGTGGTCAAACCCATTTTGAATGCGGCTCCAATAATGACCAAACAGCAGGTCATCAACGAGGTGCCGATTATCAGCAGGATTTTTCGTCCCGCTTTGTCGATCAGCCATACAGACACGATGGTAAACAACACATTGATCAACCCGATCCAGATGGTCTGGGTCAAAGAAGCGTCTGTACCGAGTCCCATTCCTTTAAAGATAACCGGCGCGTAGTACAAAATGGCATTGATGCCGGTAATATGCTGCATAATGGCGAGCATGACACCGATAAAGAGAGCGACCCGAATACCGGGAGCGAACAATTGTTTCAATGAGTTGTTCTCATTTTTGAATGATTCCTTGATATCAAGCACTTCCTGCTTAGCGGCTTCTTCACCGTGAATTTTCAGCAATATCGGCAACGCTTCATAAGGCCGATTCTGTTTAATAAGCCATCTCGGGCTTTCGGGTATGAAGAGCATCAAGAGCATAAAGATCAGTCCTGGAACAGCTCCCACTCCGAACATCCAGCGCCAGGCTGTTGAGACACCCCAGGCTTCATCCCCCAGGCTGACGATCCACGAATTCTGAAAATAAACCAGGAAAATGCCCGTTACGATCGCCAGCTGATTTAAAGCAACCAAACGGCCGCGGTATTTGGCAGGAGCGATCTCCGCATTGTACACCGGACAAACGGTGGAAGTGATGCCTATGCCAATGCCGCCGATCATGCGAAAGATAACATACCCGGTGAACGAGTCTTGAAGCGCAGAGCAGATCGAGCCGACGACGAATAAAAATCCGGCGGCCAGTAATACCTTTTTTCTACCGATCCTTTCACTCATGTAGCCAGAGAGAGCCGCTCCCGTGATACTCCCTACAATCAGACTCGACACCGCCCAACCAACCTGAAATTCGCTCAGCGAAAAACGCTGCTGTAGGAATTCAACTGCTCCCGAAACGACCGCGATATCAAAACCGAACAATATGCCTCCAAGCGCAGCTACGATGGATACCAGCGTCACAAAAAGCATATTGGGTTTTTCTGATTGAAGCGCTTTCTGTTGAGCGCTTTCATTATGAATGATTACTCCCATATAATCATCTCCCCTCCAGATTCCTAAAACCTCATTCCGTTCTTCGAGGAGAAGTATAACATGCGCTTATAAAAGAAAGGCCGGTTATCGTCTTCAATAAACGGACCTTTTCACGCACGATTTTGGCTTCGGTTCTCGAATTGGAGACGGAGGAGCTAAATCTAGCATTACCTTGTCATTCGAGCTTAAAAAAATCCATGCCGATGGTCGGCATGGATGAATTTCTACTATTTTTGGCTTTTGAACTCAGTGGGAGGAACCCCCGTTATCTTCTTAAAGACACGGCTAAAATAGTTTGGGTCCTTATAACCCACTTCAAAGCTGATTTCCTTCAGAGCAAGGTTACCCTCCTTGATCAGAGAAATAGCTTTATCAATCCGTAGCCGGGTTACGAAGTCGATGAACGTCTCTCCGTATTCCTGTTTGAAAATTTTACTGAAGTAGTGGGGATTCAAATGGACAAAATCAGCCACTTCTTCCAGCGAAAGCTCATCGTTGAATCGTTCCTCGATATACATTTTCGCTCTGCCCAGCATAGTCAGTGTTTGAACCTCCCGCTGTTCGCGTATCCGTTGCAGTGCTGACATGACGTACGTCTGCTGAAGCATTCCATTCTCCGCTTTGACGGCAAGCACAGAAGCGTTTCCAGCCTCTGACGACTTCAGTTCGTCAAAGTGGCAGTAACCTCCATCCCGCTTGCGTAGGGTGGAGGCAAAAACGGCTTCGAAATAGGACTTGCGAAGTCCTTCCTCGCCGCTATGCAGCGATCCGATTCCAATGGCCGTCTTAATGCCAAGTTGCTGGTGGGCAAGCTCGGAGAGCTGCTGAACGAGGTGTTTAACCAACTGGCGCCAGTCGTTTTCGCTGGTGGCAGGCGGCTTGCATAAAAAAGTGGCTACATGATGGTCGATCAGGGAGCTTACAATGGCATTCGGGCCATGTGTTTTTACATAGCTTCGGAAATGATCGTAAATTTTCTTTTTATCCTGCTCGTCCGGATATCCGTCAAAGGCGGCAATGATGGCGCTTCCCTGATCAAGAGGAAAGTCCAGCCATTCTGATAGCTGGGAAGCGCTCGAATCCACTGTCTGGTCGACCATAAGCATTAAAGCCAGCTCATTTTCTGCGAGCGGCATCAGCTGTGAGATTTTGTGCCTAAGCTCCAATTCTTCCGTACGTGCTCGCTTCTCGCACTCAATTTCTTCAATCAGTCGTTTCAGTGTGCCGATGATCAGTTCTCGCTTCGCCGGCTTCAGAATATATTCTTTTACGCCCAAAGAGAGCGCCTTCTGGGCATAGGCAAAATAATCGTAGGCAGTGACGAGCACGAATCGGGTATCGGGAAGCCGCTCCTTTAATTCACGAAGCGCTGCAAGCCCGTCGATTCCGGGCATATTGATATCCAGAATCGCAATATGGGGACGGTGCTCTTCCGCACATTCAATCGCCATGCGACCGTTGCCAGCATGAATAAACCGGAATATCCCCGGCATCGCCCGTTCCACTGTCAATTCCAGTCCTTCTCTCTCTAAAGCCTCGTCATCCGCGATTAACAACCGATACATCAGTCTACTCACTCTCCTTCTTGACTGGAATTCGTATGGTTATGGTAGTACCTCGTCCGGTACTGCTACTGATTTCAACCATTCCTTCTTTTCCGTAGAACAACTGCAGCCGCCTAAACACATTTTGCATTCCAAGTCCTGTTGAACTGTCACTTTCGACTTTGCCTTCAAGACGGAGCACGGACAGTCGGGTTTCCTCCGTCATACCCTTTCCGTTGTCTGAGATTTCAATTTGTACATCCTCGTTCGCTCGCGACAACGTCAACGTGATAATGGCTCCGTCCTCCATATCTGCCACACCATGAAGAAAAGCGTTTTCAATAAATGGCTGGATCGTCAAGGCCGGAATTTGCTGCTGAAGAACGGAAGCGTCAAAGTGCAGATTAAAGAGAATTCTGTCCCGGAAGCGCGCCTGCTGAATGGTCACGTATTCGCGAATATGATCCAGTTCCTCCTGAAGAGTTACGGGTTTGTCCAGCTTCTGCAGACTGTACCGTAGTAGATTGGACAGCGAGACGATCAGGTCGCTGGTTTTCTCCGCCCCTTCCAGGATCGCCAGCTTGGAGAGCACATTTAAGGTATTGAATAAAAAATGCGGATTAATTTGATTTTGCAGAGCCAGAAGCTCCAGTTCCTTCACAAGCCGCCGCATTTCCAGACTCTGTTTATCCTTCTCAATGAGGATGCTCAAATCGGCGGACATTTGCGAAATGGCGTCCGACAGTACGCCTAGCTCGTCATCCCGTCGCGGTGGGGGCTTGATATTCAGATCACCTGTAGCGATTCGCTTCGCCAGTCCGACAAGTCTGCCGACAGGGCCAGTAATGCTGCGCGAGATCCAGATTGCAAGCAAAACCCCCATCAGCGCGTTCATGCCGAACAATGCCACTCCTAAAACGTTCATTCGCTCATTTTTGTTCCGAATGTTCTCGATGATCGGCCGGTAATAGGCCAGTTCAGCATCGATCAGTCGCTGTCCCTCCTCATGAATATAGCTGACGGTTTTCTCCGCTTCAATATAATGTTCAAAAGCCGATTGAGGATCTTGTGTATTTGCATCCAGAACTGCGGCTTGTTTCTGTTCAAGAAATGTGGTCAACAAATTCACGTAGTCCTCCTCGGCGAAAGAAGGGTCGGTCGAGTCGGAGACTTCTTGGATTTTGCCTTTCAACTGCATTAATTGGTATTCTGTCGGACCCTGCATAGCCTTATCGTCCCTTGGATTAAGCAGATAGGCATATAGGAGCTTTAAGTTGCTCTCCGCCGATTCGGAGGTTTGCTCGATGAGGAGAATGCGGCCAAGCATTTCATCGTAGCTCTGTTGTACGACCTTTCCGCTTTGGAATACAAAATAAGCGATGATATTGGCGAACACAACTAGAAGAGGGATGAACAGAAGCAGCTTCGTTCTGATCGTCATCGTCTGTCATCTCCGGACATGTTGTCGGGAGTGTCCGCATGCACTTCATATACCCTGGTGTATGTTAATTGCTGGGGATCATTCCCCTTTAGATAATCATTCAGCAATTTTATGGCCTTAGCCCCCATTTCTTCTGGCTGTTGAACAAGGGTCAGTTCGATTTTGCGATCTTTGATCGCTTCCAACGTCTCGGCCATATCGTCAAAAGCGAAAATCTGCAAATTCCGCGCGCCGCGCCGCTCCGAGGCTTCCAGAATGCCAAGGCCGTCCAGCGCACTGAATCCGACCATGTAGCGGATCTGCGGATATCGGGCGAGCATGTTTTGAGCTTGCTGGGCTGCCTGAAGCCGTGAAATATTTGAGGAGCGAATCTCCACAATGTGGAGATTGGGATAGCGGCTGATCACGGAGCGAAATCCGGCAAGCCTGAGTCGCTGATTCTCGACGTGCTCGCTACTGATCATAACTCCAATGTCGCCACGCTCTCCAGAGGCTTTCGCTAATAGCGCGCCCATCTGTTTTCCTGCTCCTTCGTTATCCGTTCCGACGTAAGCCAGCCTTCGGGAGTCCGGTTCGTCCGTATCGACCGCGATGACAGGTATGCCAAGTCCGGCTGCTTTGTCGATTAATCGTCGATACTCCGGATCATTTATCCCTTGAACCAGAATTGCATCCGCCTTGGCAGCGATCGCTTTATCCAGCAGTTTGATCTGCTCGGACGGATTAATGCGGTCTGGACCGATATAATCGAGCCGCATACCGTACTGTTCCGCTTCTTTTCGGGCTCCTTGTTCAATGGACCGCCAGTAATAATTGTCTAGCTCTTGCGATATCAATACCACTTTTGTATCGGAACCCCCGTCGTTTGGTGAAACCGTCTTCAATTGTTCTGCAAATTGGTGGATTTGAAAGGAAGACAGAGTGAACTGAAAGAGCAGCCAGGCAAATAGCAGGAAGACTGGGATAAGGATAAATGTCCATTTACGGTTTGACATGTCTTGCTCCTTTGTAAATATTTAGAGACTTAACTCATTATACAGTAACCAAAGAAGCGTAGGCAGCTATCGCCAGCATAAGCGCGATTATTGAGGAGATGGAAGTCGAGCAGGCACTAAATGAATTCCGTGGAAAGATAGCATTGGAGATAGGCCCCTACCAGTAGGATTAGGACATTTTTAAGTCCAGAAACTGCTTCAGGGGCTTAAGTATATAAAAATAACCTCACTAAATCAGACCATGCTTTTTAAAGCTGTGAAACAGTCCATCTTCATCCACAGCATCCGTAATGTCATCTGCAATGGCTTTGAGGTCCGGTTTGGCATTTCCCATGGCAATTCCTAGTGCACAATATTCAATCATTTCAGCATCGTTCATCCCGTCTCCGATAGCAATGGTGTCTTCTTGGGATCTTCCCAAATGCTCAATAAGCTTTTCAATAGCTACGGCTTTATGAATACCGGGAACCATTAGCTCACCACTGTCTTGCCCGAAAGCAGATACAGTACATTGAATAACCTCAAATTTCCCTGCGAATTCCTTTTTGATTTGTTCAAAAGGAACATTTTTATTTTCCAAAAAACATGCTTTGTTCACGTCACTACGGTACAGGTTGTCCTCTCCTATAGTTAGGCCGGTGATAAAAGGATGCGGGCGTTGTTCTTTTTTTTCTCTGGCTACGGGATCATTGTCCACATCTCCATAGATAAGCCGTTCCACATGGGGCAGAAAGTTTTTACTCGCAAACAGTCCCCCGTTCGATTCCAAATAAAAGTCCAAATCATGTTCATCAAAGTAATCGACCATATGTCTAACATCTTCATCCGATACTTTGTGGTGATATAACATCTCGCCTTCGATTTCTACAAAGCCCCCGCCAGCTCCGATGATCCCGTCAAAACCGACCTCCATGATAAAATCATAAATCTCCGCTTTGGATCGGCCAGTGCATAAATAAATCAGATGTCCGTTCTTTCTCGCTTCGATACATGCTGTTTTTGCAGATTCGGGAATCATACCATCATCATTCACTAGCGTTCCATCTATATCTAAAAAGATAATCTTTTTGTTCATCTTAGGCTGCTCCTTGCTCTCCAATGTTTTCTTTTATGTTACTACATTTACCGCACTTAAAGTACATATTGAACTGAAAAAACACTAGATAGAAAGAGAGAAACGGGATGGATCAAAATGGAAATGGGAAACCCTCTGATCACGCGAAAGTTAGGATTTTTGACACCTAAATACGAAACTGGTCATGATTTTGATAACGCTTTCCACAGGCCTATTGCTACAATGACGGTATATACCCATTCTAATTACCGGAGGTTGAATGCCGTGTCATTTAAAGTAGCTTTTATTGGAGCAGGAAGCATCGGTTTTACCCGTGGAATTTTGCGAGATCTGTTATCGGTGCCGGAATTTAATGATATTGAAGTGGCTTTTACGGATATCAGTCAGCACAATCTGGATATGGTTACTGAGCTGTGCCAGCGGGATATTCGCGAGAATGGTTTGTCCATACAAATACAGTCCTCTACGGACCGTAAGATAGCTTTAAAGGATGCCAAATACGTCATTTGTACGATCCGGGTTGGTGGGCTGGAGGGCTTTGCAACCGATGTGGATATTCCGCTGAAATATGGCGTGGATCAATGCGTGGGCGATACACTGTCTGCAGGAGGGATTATGTACGGTCAGCGTGGTATTGCTGAAATGCTGGCCATCTGCAAGGATATCCGCGAGCTAAGTGCACCGGATGTATTGCTACTGAACTACTCGAACCCCATGGCAATGATGACGTGGGCCTGTAATAAATACAGCGGTGTGCGTACAATCGGTCTATGTCACGGCGTACAGCATGGGCATCACCAAATTGCCGAGGTGTATGGTCTGGAGAAGCAGGATGTGGACATTGTGTGCGCCGGAATCAATCACCAGACGTGGTACATTCAGGCGTCACATGAAGGCAAGGATCTGACAGCCGGGCTGCTGGAGGCTTTTGAAAAACATCCCGAATATAGCCGTACCGAAAAGGTGCGCATCGACATGCTTCGCCGTTTTGGCTATTACAGCACAGAGTCAAATGGTCATCTAAGTGAATATGTACCTTGGTACCGGAAGCGTCCGAATGAAATTATGGATTGGATTGATCTAGGCAGCTGGATCAACGGAGAAACAGGCGGCTATCTGCGTGTATGTACAGAAGGACGTAATTGGTTTGAAACAGATTTCCCCAACTGGATGAAAGAAGAGCCATTGGAGTACAAGGCGGAAAATCGCGGTGAAGAGCATGGTTCATACATTATCGAAGGTCTGGAAACCGGACGTGTATACCGGGGGCATTTTAATGTCGTAAATAACGGTGTGATTTCCAATTTGCCGGACGATGCGATTATTGAAGCGCCTGGATATGTGGATCGAAATGGTATCTCCATGCCATATGTAGGAGACCTTCCGCTCGGTCCTGCTGCCGTCTGCAATGTAAGTATTTCCGTCCAGCGTTTGGCTGTCGAAGCAGCTGTACACGGAGATGATAAGCTGCTGCGGCAAGCCTTTATGATGGATCCGCTAGTGGGCGCGGTGTGTAATCCGAAAGAAATTTGGCAGATGGTTGATGAAATGCTGGTGGCGCAGGAAGCATGGCTGCCGCAATACGGAGCAGCGATTGCCGAGGCGCGCCAACGTTTGGCTGCAGGCGATCTGATTCCAACCCGGCCTTATGAGGGAGCAGCACGACTTAAGGTGAAGACGGTTGAAGAAATGCAGTTGGATCGGGATGCCGCCAATAAAAATGCAGGGCAATCCGACAAGGGCAAGGATCGCGAAAAAGTGTAGAACAACAAGGGCAGAGATTGACTTCACAACAATAAAAGGGTGTTTTCACGGCTATGAGGGCCTGAAAACACCCTTTTGCTGTCGATAGATATAACGATTTGGCATAGTTGGCGTGCTGGAGTTTATCATTGTCGATTTAGGCTGACGGAAATTAAAGAATACGGTCTTGCTTTTTATGAATTTGCTCTTTTGCCGTCGATCCTAAATCTCCTGAAAGCTTGTTATAGCAGGGATGTTCAACAAATGAAGAAACCGACTTCAGAAAAAGAGGGGCCTTGATGAACCACTAGGGTGGCAATTCATATGCCTAATTAATAATGTAGTCCTTAATTTATTCAATTTACAGCAGATTTCCAGCTCACTATAATCTAACATAGGAGGTGACAAAAAGGGGAAAATGTGAGCGCATGCACAAATAGAAAGCGCTTACCTTTCGCAACTATGAACGCCACTTTTTTTGGAAAGAGTAGAGTAGGCGTAACTCACAATTAATCATGTAACAATCAGGTGCCGACATAGGAAGATTCAACAAAATCCACGGAAAGATAGGTGAAGCAATTGAAAACAAAGCAAGTGCTTCGTAAAAGCATGAAGTATGCTTTTGCGCTATCACTCGTCGCAAGCAGCTTTCTACCAGGTGCAGGATTTACGGATAAAATACATGCAGAATCCCATGTGGACAATCCTTACCAAGGAGCGACAAAGTATATTAACCCTGATTATGCGGCTAGTGTCGACACATCGATTGCCAAAATTACGGATGCCAATCTGAAAGCAAAAATGCAAACGGTCAAAACGTTCCCGACAGCCGTATGGCTTGATCGTATCGCTGCTATTAATGGCGGTGGAGGCAAGCTTGGTCTGGAAGCGCATTTGGACCAAGTATTGGCGCAAAAGAAAGGCAGCACACCGATCACGGCGGAATTTATTGTGTATGATCTGCCCGGACGGGATTGTCATGCCTTGGCTTCCAATGGTGAATTGCCGCTGACCCAGGCAGGTTTGGAAACCTATAAAAAGGATTACGTTGACAAAATTGCTTCTATTTTTGCAAATCCCAAATATAAGGATATTCGTATCGTAGCGATCATTGAACCGGACAGTTTGCCAAATTTGGTAACCAATCTGGATACTCCCCAATGTGGACAAGCCAAATCTACAGGAATTTATGAGGCTGGCGTTAAATACACAATGAATAAGCTGAACGAGATTCCGAATGTGTACAAATACGTGGATATCGGTCACTCTGGTTGGTTAGGTTGGGATAACAACCGTGCAGCAACGGTATCCCTGTTTACAACTATCTTCAAAGATACTAGCAAAGGTTTGTCCAGTGTGGATGGCTTTATCACGAATACAGCCAATACTTCACCGTTGACAGAACCGAATCTGCCTGATCCCAACCTGAATATTGGCGGGCAGCCGATCAAATCGTCCAAATTCTACGAATGGAATCCTAATTTCGATGAATCGGATTTCGCTGAGTCCTTGCATAGAGATTTTGTCAATGCAGGCTGGCCAAGCTCGCTCGGCATGTTAATTGATACCGGCCGTAATGGATGGGGAGGACCTAACCGTCCGACTTCCGCAGTCGGCAATGATATTAACTCCTATGTAAACTCAGGTCGTGTGGACAAACGTTCGCACCGTGGTAACTGGTGTAATAGCAGCGGAGCAGGGATGGGAACGCCGCCACAAACGGCTCCAGCTGGCCATATCGATGCCTATGTCTGGGCGAAACCTCCGGGTGATTCCGATGGTTCCAGCTCACTCATTCCGAACGATGAGGGTAAAGGCTTTGACCGTATGTGTGATCCTACCTATACAACCAAGGATGGCACATTAACAGATGCTTTGCCGAATGCACCTATTTCAGGAGCATGGTTCCATGATCAGTTTGTGATGTTGGTACAAAATGCGTACCCTGCAATCGTGCCTTCCACTGGTGGTGTGGACCCAGCGCCTACAGCTCCAGCTGTACCGTCTGGCTTAAAGGCCGTAGCTGGTAATGCTCAAGTGACGCTGACTTGGAGTGCATCTACGGGTGCCGATAGCTACACGGTAAAACGTGCCACTAGCGAAGCAGGTCCTTTTACAGCCGTTGCCCCTCTTGTAACGGAAAGAGAGTACACAGATAAGGGACTGACGAACGGAACAACTTACTTCTATGTTGTAAGTGCTACGAATGCGAAAGGAACAAGTAAGGATTCTGCAACGGTAAGTGCTGAACCTAAAGGTACACCGACTGATCCAACAGAACCAGCGGGTGATCTGGTTGTAATGTACCGGGCCGGGGACACCGACCCAGCGAATAACGCAGTTAAGCCTTTCCTTAACCTGAAAAATAAAGGCACAACACCCGTGAAGCTGAGTGAGCTGAAAATACGTTACTATTTTACGAAGGATGGCAGCCAAGAGCTGCAATCCGTAGTAGACTATGCGCAAGTAGGCAATGATAACGTGCTGCGTACCATTACAGACAACTATATTGAAATTGGTTTCAGTGCTGCTGCCGGCACGCTTGCTGCTGGAGCTCAAACAGGTGATATTCAGATCCGCATGAACAATAGCGACTGGTCTAACCTGAACGAATCCAATGATTATTCCTTTGATCCAACTAAAACCTCTTATGCAGAATGGAACAAAGTAACGTTGTTCCACAATGATAAGCTGGTGTGGGGAATCGAGCCTTAGGATTCGGCTAGAACATGTGCCCCTTGAGTGATTGAAAAGTAGTAAAAGAAGGCTACGGCATAACTGTCGTAGCCTTCTTTTACGTCTTCGAATAAAGAATTTGATGACCAAGGGAATAAGCATTGAAATTGTGTATAATGAAAAAAAGAATGCTGTTTCTACTGTGGAGGGTCATCATGAGCAAAAAGTTAATCTTAGATGTAGATACGGGCATTGACGACGCGCTTGCTATTGCGTACGCGGCCCATTCGCCGGAATTGGAGCTACTCGGTATTACAACCACCTTTGGCAATATCTCGGTGGAGGAGGCAACACGTAACTCACTGATTCTGCTGGAAAAACTGGGGGTAGAGGCTCCGGTCGTGTCTGGGGCTCACAAGCCGTATGCTCGGGAGCTGTTCAAACCTTATTCTCGGCATATTCACGGTGAAGACGGTATTGGCAATCAGTTGAAAGGAGCGCCCTCCCGTCAGGCTGCGTCTGGGGATGCCGCTGATTTTATAATCGGACAGGCTCGTCGCTATGAGGGCAAACTTACCCTGGTAGCTGTGGGACCGCTGACCAATCTTGCATTTGCATTGGATCGCTGTCCCGAATTGCCCCAATTGCTTGAGCGCCTGATCATCATGGGCGGCGCGGTCACAGTGAAAGGGAATGTAACTCCAGCGGCTGAAGCGAATATTTACGCCGATCCAGAAGCCGCAGCCTATGTGCTGGGAGCGGGCTTTCCGCTTACGCTCGTTGGGCTGGACGTCACGATGCAAACCCTGCTTCCACAGCGGGATGTGGATAAATGGCGTGAGCAAGGGACCGAGCTGGGCGCGTTTATGGCAGATATGACAGACTTCTATATGGAAGCTTATCGCAATTTCAGACCTGGTATTGCAGGCTGTGCTTTGCATGATCCTTTAGCCGTAGGGTTGGCTATTGACTCCAATTTTGTGGAGACGCGTCCAATGCACATTGCCGTTGAGGTGGGCGATTCCGCCGAGGTTGGTCGCACCCGTGAGGTGCAAAATGAGAACGAAGCTCAATCACTGACTACGGTTGATGTGGCACTTAAAGTCGATGCGGAACGATTTTTGCGTCATTTTCTTAGCCGGGTGGTATAAATTAGCCGGATGGTATAAAAAAATAATTCAAAGATTGCCGATGAATCTGCATCGGCAATCTTTTGTGCATACATGTTTTTAAGAGCTTTCGTCTAGAGGTGGACTCACCGCTATAAAAATCCCACATCATGTTATAATATGTACAAGTGGATAAAAATACCAGACTACAGAGGAGGAGATTGATTGTGTTTTCTGGTGCTCGACGACTACCTTTGCTGGAACATATGTATAATCATGCCCCGACAGGAATCGTGATTTTGTCGAGGGAAGGGAAGTGCCTGTACGTCAATCCCGCCTTTTGCAAAATGGTCGGATATGAGCAGGAGGAATTACTGGATATCCGATATTACCATCTCTTGTATAAAGAGGCTCAGGATCAGCGAGGGTTGAGGGAGGCTTATGCAGGTTGGCTACAGGCTACGGATCAAGTCTACAAGACAGAGCTACGTTTGAAACATAAACGGGGAACATCCGTCTGGCTAGCGCTGGAATTAACCATATTTGATGATGTGGCTACCGAACAATCTTATTTGATTGCGTATGCAATGGATATCACGGAGAAAAAGGACATGGAGCAGGTGCTCTCGGATAATGAGGATTTGTATATGCTGATTACGGAAAATACGCCGGATGTTATCTCATATAGCACGGCGGACGGCATACTCCAATATATCTCTCCTTCGGTGGAAAAACTCCTAGGCTATACGAAACAGGAGATGCTTGGGAAAAAACGATTGCAATTTTACCATGTCGAAGATGCCGATTACATGCGTGTACATGGAATGTTCAAGGAAACAGGCATCATGAAGCGGCGTGTTCGTCATAAGGACGGGCACTATTTGTGGCTGGAAGTATCGTACCGCATTATTCGGGATGAACGGGGCAGAATCAAGCGAGTTCTATCCATCGGACGAAATATCACAGAGCGCCAGAAGAGCGAGGAGAACCTGGCAAAAGCTCAACAGTTGGCGATGTTCGGCTCATGGGACTGGGATCTGGTCAACAATGTTATGCATTTTTCCAAGGAATTTCGCAGCATATTTGGCTATTGTGTCAAGCCGGTTGAAACAAGTATTGACGCGTTCATGGCGGCTGTTCATCCAGAAGATACAGAGCGCATGAAACAGATTATCACCAACGTTATATTGAAGGGAATACACGAAGAGACCTTTTACCGAATTGTATTGCCGAATGGGGAACAAAAGGTACTGCGTTCAATCTGGGAAGCTGAAATGGACGAGCATGCAGGCAAGCCCGTTCAAGTGGTGGGTATGATCCAGGATGTTACAGAGCACCGGGAAATGGAGCAGCGCCTGCGTGAAAGTGAAAACCGCTATAAGTCACTATTTCAACATAATCCACTCGGGATATGCGCCGTGAATATGGAAGGTCATATCTTAAGTGTGAATCCGAGCTTGGAGGAGCTTACGGGTTATACGAAGGATGAGTTGCTTGGGGCTGACATACTTATCATGGCTTCCTCTGAGGAACAGGATAAAATCAAGCGTCACATGGAGCTGGCCAAGCAGGGTGAGACGCAAACCTATGAATCGGAATTTATACATAAGGAGGGGGAGCGTCTATTTATCAAGATGACGAATATCCCGATTTTCGTGCAAGAGGAAATTGTAGGCTGCTACGGGATTATAGAAAATGTTACCCCTCTCAAAAGCTACATTGCTCAAATTGAGAAGCTCAGTAATGAGCATTCGCTTATTTTGAATGCTGTATCCGAAGGAATTGTGGGTTTAAGTACCGAAGGACATGTCCGCTTTATGAACCCGGCAGCTGTCGAGATGTTCGGCGTAGGATCGGCCAAACCGCTGAATGGCGCATGCATAGACATGATCCGCCATGCTGACGAAATTGGCAGTCATTTTCCGGACGAACAGTCCTCTATTCTTCAAGCGATTCGAAGCGGAGCCTCTTATCAGGCAGAGGAAGCAGTATTTTGGAAAAAAGGCGGGTCCAGCTTTCTGGCCTCCTATCGAATCAGCCCTTTGATGGATAATGGCGAGCGAAAAGGGGCTGTGATGGTTTTTGTAGACAGGACGAATGAAAAGGAGATCATTCGGGCCAAGGAGTCTGCCGAACGCGCCGATCGGGCCAAGTCAGAGTTTCTCTCTGTGATGAGTCATGAGCTCCGTACACCGATGAACGGCATTATAGGTATGGCGGGGTTACTCGCAGATACTGAATTGGATGAGGAGCAGCGTAGCTATATAGATATTATTACCAGTAGCAGTGGTGCTTTAATGCAGATATTGAACGAGATACTGGATTTGAGCAAAATCGAAGCTGGTAAAATGTCTTTGCTGCACGAATCCTTTGTGCTAGATGACGTGGTCGGCAGTGTGGCTGACCTATTCATGACGCAGGCTATGGAAAAAGGCATTGAGCTGGAATGGCATGTGGATCAGGAAATGCCGGGGATGCTGGTCGGTGATCATGTGCGTATCCGGCAGGTGCTGGTGAATTTGGTGAGCAATGCGATCAAATTTACGGAGCGAGGGCGTGTAAATATCTTTGTGGAGAGAAAGGCTTACAGCCGTCGTAAAAATAGATGCCTGATTGAGTTCAGTGTTACTGATACTGGAATCGGTATTCCAGCAGACCGCCAACATCTATTGTTTCAGCCTTTTTCCCAGCTTCATCCGGCATTGAACCGGAAATATGGAGGGACAGGCCTAGGCTTGTCCATCTGCAAAAACCTGGTCAAGCTAATGGGAGGTTCCATTGGTGTGGATAGCGACGAGGCCAAAGGAGCAACATTCCGGTTCCAGCTGGATCTTAAACTGCCGGAAGGGCAAACGCTTGCCAATATATGCCGTGATCAGCCTTATGATTCAAAGGAAGGCTAAAAAGACATAGCCGTGATGCAGGATGCATCACGGCTATTTTTGTAAGAAATGTTCAAAGAAAAGATTGACAAACTGTTCTAACTGTACTATTAATAATAGTACAGTTAGAACAGTTGAACATGTATAAATGAATTTGAGCCAGTGTTGAAAGGAGGAAGTCCATGTGTTCGAGCTGGATATCCGCAGCCGTAAGCCGATCTACGAACAGCTTATGGAGAAGGTCAAGGAAATGATCATGTACGGATCGCTTCAGCCGGATGAGCAATTGCCTTCTGTACGGGCATTGTCCGCTCAACTTACGGTGAATCCGAATACGATTCAGAAGGCGTATCGCGAGCTGGAACGCGAAGGATATATCTATTCCGTTCAGGGCAAAGGCAGCTTTGTCACGCCTACCCAGCAGCAGCCGCAACAAATGAAGCGGGATGAGATTCGGGTGGCATTGTTAAAACAGATGATCGAAGCTGTCCATTTCGGTTTTACACAGCAGGAAGTGGACGACATATACGTGGAAGCTATGCAAACAAAGGAAAGGGGGATGTCCCTTGATTGAATTAAGGGAAGTCACAAAGACATTTACAGAAGAAAAGGCTGTCGATCAGCTTGCCCTTACGGTAAAGAAGGGCTCCATTTTTGGGCTGCTGGGCTCGAACGGGGCAGGGAAAACGACCTTGCTCAAAATCATTGCCGGAATTTACCGACCGGATACTGGCAAGGTGCTAATCGGTGGTCAGCCAGTGTATGAGCAGCCTGAAGTCAAGCAGCACATTCTGTTTTTACCGGATACCCCTTATTTTTTCCCGCAAGCGACAATTCGTCAGATGGCCCGGTTTTACCGCTCCATTTATCCAAGTTGGAGTGAGGAACGCTACACACAGCTTACGGATATTTTCAAGCTGGACCCGAAGCGCAAACTTCACCGTTTTTCCAAAGGGATGAAGCGCCAAGCCGCTTTTTTGCTTGCCTTGAGCTGCATGCCTGAGCTGCTGGTTTTGGATGAACCCATTGATGGTCTGGACCCAGTGATGCGTAGAATGATCAAAAATCTCTTGTTCCAAGAAACCGCTGCACGTGAGATGACCGTCGTGATCTCATCTCATAATTTGCGTGAGATTGAAGACATGTGTGATCATGTCGGCATTATGCACCAAGGTCGGATGCTATTGGAAAAAGAGGTCGATGACCTCAAATCCGATACGCATAAGGTGCAGGTTGCTTTTCGGGACAGCATGCATGAGGAAGCTGTCTGTAGCCAACTTTCGGTCGTACATAAGGAGCGAAGGGGCAGTGTTCTGCTGCTTATTATCCGGGGTGAGCGAGAGCGGATTGCGGAGACGATTGAAGCATACGAGCCGCATGTGTTCGATTTGCTGCCGTTGACGCTTGAAGAAATTTTCATTTATGAAATGGAGGACGCAGGTTATGACATCCAACCGATTCTTCTGTAGCGGCGGCGTAATTCGCCAATGCCTGAGACAGCATGGCTGGATCGGTCTACTGTACTTGGCGGGATTACTGTTTACAGTACCGCTGTCATTGTTTATGAGCATTGGTGATGAACAACCACGAGTGGTTTTAAAAAGCTTGTTCGATAGTACAAACTCGGGTAATGAATTGCAAAAATTGATTTTAATGACTGTACCGGTGCTGGCAGGTGTGATGCTGCTTCGTTTTGTTCAGCGACAGGGGCCATCCGATTTGTATCACAGCCTACCTTTGCGTAGAGAGCATCTATTAACGTCACATTTAATTAGCGGTCTTATTCTTTTACTTGTACCTGTATGGCTGACTGCGGGAGTAACTGCTTGGGTTAACACGTCAGTCGAACTGCCTTATATTTTTCAAATTAATGATGTTGGATCGTGGGCTTTGGTCGTGTCCGTCCTCACGATTTTCTTGTTTACTTTTACTGTGTTTGTAGGGATTTGTGTGGGACAATCGTTGCTACAGACCGTAGTAGTGTATGTTTTGCTGCTATTGCCTCAGTTTCTATTCATGATGATAGGGCGTTTTCTAGAACGTAATTTATACGGATATGTGCGGGTGCGAGAAACCGTTGTTCAATATATTAATGGTGGGGAGTTTCGCAGCAATAATAATGTTTGGGAAAACTTATCGCCGTTTGTACGCATTATGGACAACTTGCCACAGTGCGCCTTTTCCTACATGGAGTTACTTGCCTATTTAGGTATCTCTCTGCTGTTTGTCGCCTTGAGTTATGGTTTGTATCGTAAACGCTTGGTCGAAAAGGCGACTCAGGCCATAGCATTTCCTTTCTTACAGCCTTTGTTCAAGGCAGGAGTCATACTATGCGCCATGCTTATACTAGGCGATTATTTTAATAATGCAGGTACAAGAGGAGCTAATTGGTCGATTTTTGGGTATGCACTTGGAGCTATTTTAGGCTATATCGTTGTAGAGATGGTCATTCGCAAGACGTGGCAAATTATGCGTGTTCGTGCTTTAGTGGAAATGGTCGTGTACGGTGTGATCATGGGGCTGGTACTATATATCCCGGTTTCAGGTTGGTTGGGTTATGAGGGGCGGATTCCAACAGCACACTCCGTAGAAAAAGTTTATGTCGGGCGAGAGGAGCCTCTAGGGGGAGATGCAGAAAAAGAAGCGTATTACTCCCAAGACAGGGCCTATATCACCTCTGTGCTGAATTTACATCGAGAACTCGTACGTGCACATGCAGCTGGCGAGAAAATGTTGTCCAAAAACCTGGCCGTCGAATCGGCATTCATAGTCTACCGTTTGGATGATGGTTCCACCATGACTCGCCGCTATACATTCCCGGAGAAGCCTTTCCGGACAGAACTGACTAAAGTGATGGAAGCAGAGCCTTATAAAACGGTAAGATACAGGTTGGATAAGCTGCAAGGAAAAGCAGAGACGATTAATATCCAATCCGTAGATGATAGTGAAAGACGAGTGGTTTTAACCAATCCAAAAGAAACTCGTGAATTTGAAGATATACTCAGAGAAGAAGTATTAAATATGAGCTATAGCGAGATGCAATCAGAGAAATATCCATTGGGGAGTGTTTCTATTACAAATAAAGAGTCATCCTCTATCAATAACGAACCGAGCTGGCATCGTGAATTTTCATTTGAATGGCCGGCTTCCTATCACAAGCTTACAGGTTGGCTAGAGCAAAAAGGTTATGCGGATAAGGTGATCATTGATTCCAAGGATATTTTTTCGATACGGGCTGTTCCTATTATTGCTGAAGAGCTTGAACCTTATCAATCCAATCAGTATATTGAAGACTATAAGCTATTTAAAAGCATCCAACAGAAGCATAAAGCAATAACGATTGAAGATCCGAAGCTCTGGAGCACTGTACTGGAAAAGCGCAGACCCTATAGCTATACTCCAAATATGGCGAAAGGCACTTACCTGGTTCAGGTCAAGATCAAACCTTTATTTAGTTCAGACCCCCATACACGCTATTGCTATTTTACTCCGAACGATATGACACCGGAGCTTGCGAAGGCATTACCGACAGTTCCTTAAGTGGGACAGCATCTGGTTTGGATGGCATATGGACGGAGGTAGATAAACATGGGATGGTTCCGACACGACATATAACAACCTCACCGACGGGCAAGAGCTCCTCCACATTAGAGCTGACATAAAATAGATGTACAGAGAGATACAACGTAGAACATACAGAGAGAAGAGTTCAATAACGTACAGCTCAATGGTGGAGGAGCAAAAATAATATGAAATATACAGAAGATCGTGAATTTCTACAGTTCTTGGAGAATTATAAGCAGTCATTTTCCGGATGGGATTTTTCATTCATCTCGGATACGGGACGTGTGGCGAGCGAGCCCTTGGAATGGTCTTATGTCAGCAAGGCTATGAAGTTTATTCATTCATCCAAGGCGATGCTGGATATGGGAACAGGCGGGGGAGAGCTATTATCTCGGCTACGCCCTTTTCCAGAGATCGTATGTGCGACAGAAGCGTATGCACCGAATGTTCCTATCGCCAAGGAAAGATTGGAGCCGCTGGGTGTGCGCGTTATGGCTATACAGGATGACGATTCCCTTCCGTTTGGCGATGCCGGGTTCGACCTCGTGCTGAATAAGCATGAGTCATTTTCGCCAACGGAGGTACGGCGTATTTTGCGACCAGGTGGGACGTTTTTGACTCAACAGGTAGGGGGCCTAGATTGTGCGGGCATCAACGACCGTTTGGGAGCACCTGATTACGAGTATGCGGACTGGACCCTTTCTCAAGCACTTGCAGGTTTGAAAAGCAATGGCTTCGAAATTTTAGAGCAGCAGGAACAGTTTCCGATACAGCGCTTTTACGATATTGGAGCGATTGTCTATTACTTAAAAGCAATCGAATGGCAGATTACAGACTTTCAGCCGGAGAAATATATAGAACAGCTATATGGTCTGTATTTAGATATTAAACGTGATGGCTATTGGGACGTGAAGCAGCACCGTTTTTTGATCCATGCCAGAGCAATATAAAGAAGATTCGATGACAAAAAGGCCTTTCCCGTGGGGGAGGCCTTTTTTGCCATACGCAGCTTGAGTAATTCATCGCTGGGAAGATCGGATAAGGCTTTTTTTTCCTCCTCTCGTATACTAATCTTTACCATAATTGTACAATGAAGAAGCAATGGCTTACAGTCTCATTTCATTCATTAGTTATAGGGGGATGTACATGTCTGATCCAAAGGAAGTTATAACCAAGCCGGAAAAGGACGAGTCTGTGCGGATAGCATGGTTTTGGCCATGGTTGGGCGGTACGTTTATGTTTGGATTGTTTTCAGTCATGTTTAATGTAGTTTGGAGTATGGTTGTGGCACCCCAAGTGCAGCTTCTGCTGAGGCATGAAGGTGTAACGGATACAACTGTGATTGTAATACTGCTTCTATATGCATGGATTATCGGTCTCATCTTTGCAGCTTATGGTGCCTTGAGTGCGCGTATGTCCAGCATGGGCAAGCTTTCGCTGATGCTGACCGGGCTATTATCATTATTATGTGGGCTGTGGTTGTGGATTGTAGGAATACAAGGGTCTGGTGGTCAACCTGCTGAAGTGTCGGGAGGGGCGTGGGGGCTCTTTTCACTCTATCATGCTTGGGCGGAGCCTGTGTTAGAGGTATTGGGTCCATATACACAGCATGGTGAAATCTGGTTTCTACTGGCTGCACTGCTGCCGATAGTTGGCATGGTAGTAGGAGTTGGGGTAAATCGTTATCCAGCGCTAACCGACAAGAATGGTAAGGTGGATCATAGATGGCAATGGATTGTTGCCGCGATATCTGCTGCGCTCGTCATTGTGCTGACGATTACACTGATGCTTCCTCAACGCCCATACATTGCAGAGAGAGATTTTCCGGTAGTTGACGGGGCTACAGCGGCCATTCCGTTTGCGCAGGATATGCTGCATGAACTGACCGGAATGAGCAAGGCGCGAGCAGCGCACGAACTGAGATTCAACACGACCCATCAGGCATATGTCAATTTGATCAAAAAGAAGGCGGATCTGATTCTGGTGGCTGGTCCTTCCGATGAGGAACTGCGGCTGGCGAAAAGTCGGGGAATACAAATGAAGCTCACACCCATTGGGTGGGATGCGTTTATTTTCCTCGTACATCAAGACAATCCGGTTAGAGGACTTTCTTCGGAGCAGGTTCGCCGTATATATGAAGGGGCTATCCGCAATTGGAATGAGGTAGGGGGCAAGGATCAGCCGATCATTGCTTATCAGCGAGAAGAAAATTCAGGCAGTCAGACATATATGCAAAAGAAAGTGATGGCAGGCCATGAAATGGCTGACCCGCCACGTGAACTACAAATTGGCATTATGGGTGGTATGATTAATGCAGTCGCAGATTTTAACAAGGATCACAACGCGCTCGGTTATTCATTTTATTATTTTGCAAATGTGATGCATAATCGTCAAGAGGTCAAATTTTTGTCTATTGATGGAGTGGAGCCGAACAAAGAGCACATCCGCTCGAAGCAATATCCATTCACAGCTCAACTGTTTGTAGTCACACGGGAAGGCGAGGAACCAAGCCCTTCGATGCAACGATTACTCGAATGGCTGCAAAGTGAAGAAGGAACTCGGGCCATCGAAAAAGGCGGCTTTGTTCCTGTAAACTCGTAATCCTGTAACGCTGGTTTGCATTCAGTCCATTCCGTATATTCACCTTAAGAGTGAAACGAAGACAGCAGGGTAATACATAGAATATACATGGCTGTGAATACAATACCCGCACAGCCATGTATATCACCAACATAAGGGGATGAACGAAAATGAAGAAAAAAACATCGGTCTGGGTGCTTTTACTCGCCGTAGCCATAGTGACAGCGGGGTGTGAAACAGGCTCACAAACAAGTTCGCAAACAGGACAAACGGCTCAAAATGAGCAAAAGGGTGCCGTCTCGGCACAAGCGAATGGTTCGGGAGCGACTGTAGATACACCGAAAACAGGAGGACAAGCAACCACAGACACTACTATAGCGAAAGTCCGCATGGACAATATTACCGCGTTGCGTTTGATCGACGGCCAATCCGGCTGGATCGGCGGAAATGGCTGGATTGCCCGAACGGACGCGTCTGCATCCGGTTCAGTCGGATCGACGTGGAATGTGCAATATCAGGGTCAAGGTACGGTTCAGCAGATTTTTGCCTTGAACGGGCAGCAAGGCTGGGCTGTTATGGCAGACAGCGGATCGCTGCTGGCCACTCGCGATGGCGGCAAACGCTGGGAGGTTGTTGGGACTGTACCTGAGCAAGGGCAAACGGGCTTTTTACACTTTGTATCATCCAAGGAAGGGTTCAGTGGCAACCAATTTACGAAGGATGGCGGGCAAAGCTGGTCTTCGCTCCCCGTGCCTGGCCACATGGTAGGACAGCCATATTACCATGATCGGCAAAACGGCTGGGCGGTTACGCAGGACACAGACCGTTCATTCCAGATTTTACATACCGTTAACGGGGGCCAAAAGTGGACTACTGTCATGTCACGGACAACGGAGGCGCCTCTAAATGGAGCCATTATTCGTTCGGTAGAACGTGGCAACGCGTGGATCGAGCTGGTTGGAGATACGGGGATGAATCAGACGTCGTATTCGCTTTGGCATACTGCCGATAGTGGACAAAGCTGGCGTCCTGTACTGGCGAATGCCACCGCTGGCGGTGGCCCGGCACCAGGTATTAGCCAGCAAGACAATCAGGTTCCTAAAAATGAAGGGGCGGCACCAGGTATGCTCTATGCGGTTAATAGCAGTACCGCATGGATGGGCGGTTATTGCGCACCGTGCGACAAGCCCAATACGATTGGCTGGACGACTGACGGCGGCAAGACGTGGAACAATGGAAAGCAAGGCTTTGACGGTTATGGCGGTCAGCAAATCGGGATGGCAAATGCCAAAGAAGGCTGGGCTATTTTTTCGGACTCAGAGCAGGCCCCAGTTATGTACACTACCTCGGATGGTGGACAGCATTGGACGCAGAGCCATGTATTTGATAAGCCTGTGACACCAGGCTCCTAAGGAGGGAATGCATATGAGCCAACATAAGAAAAGTGTGATCACATGGACGGACGGTCGTGAAGTACCGCTCATCGGGCAGGGCACGTGGAATATGGGCGAAAAAGCCTCACTTCGGCAGGAGGAGGTGCGTGCGCTTCAACTTGGCTTCGAGCTGGGCATGTTGCTGGTGGACACGGCTGAAATGTATGCGGAGGGCGGCGCAGAAGAGATCGTCGGAGAGGCCATTCAGGGGCGCCGGGACGATGTCTATCTTGTCAGCAAGGCTTACCCTCATCATGCGGACCGCCAAGGACTGGCTCAAGCGTGCGAAGCGAGCTTAACCCGCATGGGAACGGATTACATGGATATGTATTTGTTGCATTGGCGAGGGAATATTCCACTGGAAGAGACAATAGAAGGTATGGAAAAACTGCGTGAGCAGGGTAAAATCCGCAGCTGGGGAGTGTCCAACTTGGACAAGTCCGACATGGAGGAGCTATGGAGCCTGAGTGGAGGCGAAGCCTGCGCTGTCAATCAAGTGCTGTATCACGCGGCTTCGCGGGGCATCGAATATGATCTGCTACCATGGAGCCATGCGAATGGAGTGCCTGTGATGGCCTATTGCCCGATTGCCCAAGGTGGTCGCCTGCGACGGGGCCTGCTGGAGCATCCTGTTATGGTAGACATTGCTGCCAGCCACGGGGTAACTCCATCGCAAATTGCGCTTGCGTGGGTCATACGAGACGGTGATGTCTGGGCCATTCCGAAGGCGGTACAGGAATCGCATGTACGAGAAAATGCAGCGGCAGCAAGTATTCGGCTCACCCCTGAACAACTTCAACAAATAGACGAAGCTTTTCCTCCGCCGATGCGGAAGCAGCCGCTGGATATGGTTTGAGGAAGGAGGAGCCCATGACAGAGCGAGAGACAGAACTGCATGAGGTAGATGATCATCTGGATTATGGATTATCCGTTGTATTCATCGGCTTTAATCCCAGCCTGAAATCAGGCGAGGTAGGACATCATTATGCGAATCCGCGCAACCGCTTTTGGCGCATACTTGAGGGAGCAGGCTTGACACCTCGCTTGTACAATCCATCGGAAGATCGGGAGCTGCTGAAGCTGGGCTTCGGTTTTACGAACATTGTTTCCCGTCCCACGAGGGGAATGGAGGACATTGCACGCGAGGAATACGCCGAAGGACGTCTGAAGCTATACGAGAAGCTAAAGGAATATCGCCCGAAGGTTGCTTGCTTTGTCGGCAAAGGCGTGTACACCGAATACAGTAAAAGATCCAAAGTAGATTGGGGATTTCAGCCTGAACCGCTAATTCCTGAGATGCATGAATTTGTGGCACCTTCGTCTAGCGGACTGGTGCGCATGTCGCTGGAAGAAATCACAGATATTTATCGCCGTCTTCAAACGTTCCTTTCGTCAGAAATATCTGAAATGCAGTAAGTACGGTGAATATAGCTAGTACAAAAAGAACCACACGCTTCGGTCCCTGCTGGGAAGAGCGTGTGGTTCTTTGAGCTGTTTCTATTGTAAGGCTTTCGCCTGCCATGCCTGTTCCACGGGAACATAAGGATATCCCAGATCACGTGCGACCGCTTCGTAGGTAATATGTCCATTCAGGACATTGGTGCCACTAAGCAGTGGTTTGCTTCTGCGAAGCGCCTCCTGCACACCCAAATCTGCGAGCTGGAGAGCAAAGGGGAGCGTCGCGTTCGTCAGGGCCAGCGTCGAGGTTTGCGGTACCGCGCCCGGCATGTTTGCTACCGCATAGTGAATGACGCCATGCTTCACATAGGTAGGCTGGTCGTGTGTCGTAATGTGGTCAATCGTCTCGACAATGCCGCCTTGGTCGATGGCGACATCCACAATCACAGAACCGGGCTGCATCGTCTGTACCATGGCTTCCGTTACGAGCCGCGGAGCTTTGGCACCAGTGATTAGGACAGCGCCGATCAGCAAATCACTTTGCGCCACGGCTTCAGTAATGTTGGACGGGGTGGACACTAGCGTATGGAGCTGATTGCCAAAAATATCATCCAGTTGGCGCAGTCTTGGCAGGCTTAGGTCGATTAGTGTCACATCTGCCCCGAGACCGATGGCGACCTTGGCAGCATTGGTACCGACCACCCCTCCGCCAATAATGGTCACTTTACCGCGTTTGACCCCCGGCACACCTGCCAGCAGGATGCCTTTGCCACCCTTTGGTTTTTCCAGCAGTTGTGCTCCAATTTGTACAGCCATTCGACCGGCAACCTCACTCATCGGAGTAAGCAGCGGGAGGCTGCCCTCAACATCTAGTGTCTCATAGGAAATAGCGGCTACACCGTTGTCTGTTAAAGCGCGGGCCAGTGCTGGCTCGGCGGCCAAATGCAGATAGGTGAATAAAATCAATCCTGGTCGGAAATATCCGTATTCAGAGGAGAGCGGCTCTTTTACCTTGATGATCAGATCCGCCTGGGACCACACGTCCGCAGCTTGCTGCACAAGAGTCGCACCCGCAGTGGCATAATCTCCATCCGTAAAGCCGCTTTCAACACCTGCGTGGCTTTCCACAAACACATGATGTCCGTGTTGGATCATTTGAGCTGCACCTGCGGGCGTTAGAGCGACACGATTCTCATTGTTTTTAATCTCTTTCGGAACCCCAATTTTCATTTCATTCACCTCTCCTAAAAATAATGGTTAAGAAAATTTCACTATCATTTTTATGCAGCCTGCTGATTAGTTACATGGACTCAAGCCGATAAATGCAATTCATGTTAGATTAGGTACAGTTTACAAGGGGTGAAGCTCCTTGACATCATACATTTTGTCGGATTATCTGACTTAAAGGCTCGACTTTTTGATGAATATATGTCATGTAAAATGACATAAAGACATATACATAAGGAGAATGCCGATGAACGGTAAAAAAACATTTACCATTGCGGATGTGCTGGAACGTCCCGTTTTCCGGCGGGCGAAGCTGGCGGCGGGGGAACAGGGCGTACATCGCCGTGTGGGTTGGGTCCATGTGCTAGAAATCACAAATGTCTCTCCGTTTGTGAGCCGTCATGACTTGATTTTGACGACCGGCCTGTGGCTTACCCGGAAGGGGGAAGAGCGCGCCGAGTATATGGAGCAACTGATCCGCTCGGAAGCTGCGGGATTGTGTGTGGAGCTGGGCACGAGCATTCATGAAATCCCTTCTGAAATTCTGGAGTTGGCGGAACGATATCACTTCCCGGTCATCGTATTTGAGCAGCCAGTACGTTTTGTTGAAATTACACAAGATATTCATTCCCTACTTATTAACCGACATCATGAACTCCTAAAAGATCTGGAACGATTTTCACGTCAACTTCAGCAGGAAACCCTGCGCAGTACTGATATGAGCGCCCTCTTGCGTGTGCTCCATGACTATGCAGCCCGGCAGGTCATCTACATGTCTTCCATTGATACCAATCGATTCGTACCTTCCGTCCAGCCGGATCTAGCGGACCGTATTGCAGATTTTTATGCCCATGAAGTGGAATCTAGTATGACCGCCGATCGGGAGGGGCATCTGCTGTTTCACCTGAATGAATCCACTGCCGTGTTGTTCCAGCCCGTTGTATGCTTCGGTCAGGTGTTTTCCGCAGTAGGTTTGGTGCTGCATGGTGAAATGCCGACAGAAGAAATGTCGCTGCTGCTCGATTACACGGCCAAGGCAGCCGCTACATTGGTGCTGAGAACACAGTTTCTTGAAGACCGATTGCTGCGTAATCAAAATGAATTGATTCAGGATGTGCTGAGCGGGCAGCTTCCCAGTGAAGAACAGGCCCAGACCCGAATGGGCCTGCGATTGTTATCGAAGGGACAGTATTTATTTTGGGCAGGGGTCATTGAGGTGGAACATCAGGACAAAGATGCCAGTCAGGTACGCAAGGAGTCCATCAATCAGGATGTGCTAGTGCTACTTCGTTCATTGTTGAAAAAAGAAACGTTGCACAATCTGCTGATGATGAAGGGGAGTCAATGCTACATCCTTTGTGCCAAGGAGGAATTAACACTGCGTTCCGCAGCGCAAATGAAAAAAGTGCTTGCCCATACAGTTCAATATATTCAGAACTATGCCGCAGGACAGCTTGATAAGGTGCGCATTCATGCAGGCTTTGGTAAGGTAAGGCATCGCATGACAGGGACGGATCGCAGTTTTGAAGAGGCATATGAGGTCATTGAAGTGGCACGAAGCGTCCCAGTCATGAAGGATCGGTTATTTTACGACAGCATCGGAATCTATCAGTTATTGAAAGCGGTGCCCCGCATTCCTTTTCTACAAGAGTTCGTAGAGGATCATTTGGGTGGACTGATTGCGCATGATCGTGAGCACCATATGCAGCTTTTGGATACACTGGATGCCTACTTTCAATCCCATGGTTCCAAGCGTGATACCGCCGGAATTTTGTACATTCACAGACAGACCCTTTATAATCGGCTGGATAAAATTAATGAAATCATAGAGGGAAATCTGGCAGACCCTGACAAACGTCGTTGCCTGGAAATGGCACTACTGGCTTACCGGATGCTCCAGGCTGAAAATTGATCCTAAATAACTAGTTCTATTTTCCATTCTACTCATTTACAATGCGTGTTAACACTGAGATAATAGAAGAGATTACGGAAATATCTTGAAAGGGGATTAATATGAATATAAAAAAATGGATTGCCGTCCCTCTTATTCTGTTAATGGTAGCTTTGACAGGTTGCCAGGCAGTAGGCGGATTTGATGTAAGTAAAAATTTATTGGGAACACTTGATGTGAAATCCCAGCAGACAACGGAGAAAATCTCTCTTAAATTGACTCCCAAAGAAGGAATCACGCAAGGAGATAAGGAAATCGTAGATTTGATTAATTCGATTTCCGTCACTGTGGATGAAGCCAAAGTACAATCGGAGGAACTTGCTTCTGCCAAAGGTACATTGCACATCGATAAGTATAATTTGCCGTTTGAACTTGCTTTAGACCGCCAAGGTTTGGCTATTCAACTGGAAGGTGCCAAAAAACCTTATTACATATCTCTGAACTCGCAAGAGAGTTTGAGCGGTCTGCCTGCTGGATTTGATCCATATGTATATTCCAAAGACGTGAGAGAACTGACGAAAACAGCCGCTGCACTTATGCTCAAGCATGCGCCTAACCCTTCGACCATTTCTGCAACGTCTGTAACCGAGGAAGTATACGGTGAAAAAGACAAAGTGAAACTGACCCATCTGCATGCTGAACTTCGTGGTGATGAGCTGGTAACATTGGTAAAACCGTTCCTGGCGAATCTGGCCAAGGACGAAGCAGGCTTGAAAGAGCTGATCGGGCAAGCCATTGATATGACGAAGACGATTGCTTCCGGCATGAATATTGAAGATAGTGATAAAGTAACAGCGGAACTGAGTGCTAACAAAGAAAAAATGGTCAATGAGGCTTATACCGAAGTTAAAAAATATTTGGATCTAGCTGTTGATCAATATGATGTAGGCGTTAGCACCATGTATGCACAGTCCCCTGAAATCAAAACGGTCCTGAGTGCTAACACGGTTCTGAAAAGCGACATGTATTTTGATGAAAAAGGAAATGTTCGCAAAGCGGCAACAGACCTGACGGTTGCTTTGCCAGATGTGGATGGTCTTCCGGTGAAGTCCTTCACAATTCTGACCGAAACTCAATCTTGGAACGTCAATGGTAGTGTGACGGCTGATAAAGTGGATATTTCTAACGGTGTTATTGACTTGAATAAACAAGCTGAATTAACTCCGGGAGCGACGCTGCGCAATTTTGAAGCGAATTCTCCGATCTACAACATTTTAAAAAATGATTTGGAAATTACAAAAGTAGAAACAACTTTCGATCCTAAAGACGATTACTACGTCTTGGAGAATCGTGGTGGTACTGCCTTTATTCCATTGCGTGAACTGACGAGCGAACTGAACTCCGAGTTAAAATGGGATGCAGCTGCCAAACAGACTACTGTAATTGATGATATTACAGGTAAGACGATTAAGCTGAAAAGTGGCTCTAAACAAGCTGTATTGGAAGGAAGCACATTGACGTTGCCACAAGCTCCATATACGGATGAATATGGCACATTGTATGTTCCTTTCAAATCAGTTGCCGAGGCGCTTGGCGCCACAGTAACTCGTAACAGTGATGGAGAATATGTACTGAAACGCGACTAAAAAGAAATTCAAGGAACCAGCCCAGTTAGGGGCTGGTTCTTTTTTAGTTATATTGGTAAAATGCTCAGTAAAGCGATTAAAATAAGCGCTTACAAATTTTAAAAGTGCCATACTTTCATACAGGGAAAATTGAGATAATGATAGTATCATTCCAGCATAGGAAAACACATACAATTAGGGGGATATACGATGAAAGATATGGAACTATTGAATTCCAGAGAGGGACAAATAGTGCTTGCCCGAATGTACGGTCAACAGCAAATCTCTGAGCAAACGACTCGATATGAATCACTTATACAGGCGTATCGGGAGCATTTTGGTGTAGGGGATATTGAACTGTTTAGTGCTCCGGGGCGCTGCGAAATTGGTGGAAATCATACAGACCACAATCACGGGAAGGTGCTGGCAGGCAGTATTACACTTGATACCATCGCTGTAGCTTCTAAAGTGGAGGAGTCTGTAATTACATTCTTTTCTGAAGGCTACAAGACGAAGTACGTCATCGATTTAACTGACTTGTCGCCAAAACCGGAGGATGACAGTACGATGCTGCTGGTCCGTGGTATTGCCGCTGGTCTACTTGAATTCGGATACCGTATCGGGGGATTCCAAGCTTATATATCAAGTAATGTATTCTCTGCTTCAGGTTTAAGCTCTTCCGCTTCTTTTGAAATGTTGATATGTACGATATTAAATCATTTTTATAACGAGGGAGCGTTAGATGCTGTTGCTAAATCCAAAATTGGTCAGTATGCAGAAAATGGCTATTGGAACAAGCCGTCGGGGCTGCTCGATCAGATGGCTTGTGCGTATGGCGGCTTGATTTCCATTGACTTTGAAAATCCCAAGGAACCGATCATAAATCCTGTTCATTGGAATTTTGAACAAAACGGATATTCCCTCGTTATTGTAAATACAGGTGGAAATCATGCCGATTTAACGGACGATTACGCGGCAGTGCCCAACGAAATGCGTGCAGTGGCACAATCTTTAGGCGCAACGGTTTGCCGTGACTTATTGCCGGAGGATCTATATGCCAACCTCAAGATGGTCAGGGAAAAAGCAGGAGACCGTGCAGTGCTGCGGGCGTTGCATTTTTTTGAAGAAAATAGACGTGTGGATGAACAGGTGAAATCACTGGAGGAAGGGCGCTTTACTGATTTCCTGAGGCTCGTTACTGAATCTGGTAATTCCTCATGGAAATGGCTCCAAAACGTATATAGAAGTGGGATTGCGCGGGAACAAGACGTATCGGTTGCACTGGCTTTAACCGAAATGTATTTAAAGTCAATAGATAACAGCGCATGCAGAGTACATGGTGGTGGCTTTGCTGGTGTCATCTTGACGATTCTTCCGAATGATCATGTGGATGATTATAAGGAGTGGATCAGCGGCATGCTGGGAACTCCGGTACTTGTTGTCAACGTCCGTGAGGACGGTGCCGTTAATGTTAGTAATTTGATCAATGTTGAACGGACTCATTGCGAGTCTACAAACTAGTCAGTCAGTAGAAGACTTTAACCCATGGGTTAAGGTCTTCGTCCTTTTTATCGCCGATACAGCTTGGGTTTGCGTTATAATAAAGAGATGATAGTTTTAATGAAGGAGGGCCTGTCATGGCTATATACCCGTCCTGGTCCTATTCGCAATCGAGGGCTCAAACGTTCGATGAATGCTTACGCAAATACTATTATCATTATTACGGCTCGCATAATGGCTGGAATTCGGCACAGGGCACTGAAGAGCAAGTTACATTGTATCGGCTCAAGCAACTGAGCAACTTATATATTTTATTCGGGAATATTACGCATCAAATGTGTGAATCCGTCATACGTGGATGGATGGAAAAAGGGGCTATCCCGCGCACAGCATACCTTGAGACAGCTATGAAGAACATGTTGAATAACAGCTACAAGGAATCGCTACACCGTGAGCTATGGCTACAAGATCCGAAAAATCGCGTCATGCTGGCGGAGGTTTATTACGACGACGAGGTGCTTCCAGAACGGATCGCCCTTATTAAGGAGCGGCAGCACGCGGTGATACACAATTTGTACCGTACTGCGGTTTGGCGTGAACTGCAACAGGGAAAGGCCCGAATTGTAGAAGTGGAGAAGTGGGATACGATGCTCCTTCATGAGACGAAGGTGTATGTCAAAATGGATTTGCTCTACCGTAGAGACAATGGAGACATGGTCATCGTGGATTGGAAAACAGGCAAGGAAGGCGATTTTTCCGACCAGCTTTTTTTGTATGCTTCCTATGTGCAGGAGCACTATCAGCTTCCTTTGGAGAAGATTGAGGTACGTGTGGAGTATTTGATGACAGGAGAGCATGAGGTATATCGTCCCGCGCAAGAAGATATCGACAAAGTGGTTGGTAATGTAGGACGATACATCGATGAAATGAAGTCCTGTCTCGATGACGATTACTATAACCGCCCCAAGTCCGAGTCTTTCTTCACTCCGATGCCTTCACGCAGAGCGTGCGGAGGCTGTAATTTTCGTGAGGTGTGTAAGTACCGAGCGGTGTGAAATGACTTGATCGCCTTTGCCACCGGATTCCTACCCTAATTAAAGCTAGTGAATCCGGCCATATGGCAAATCTATAATTCTTCTATATTTTGAAACCGCTTTATAATTTAGATGACGCGAGGTGTGATAAGGGTATTATTGGAAAATGTGAAGGAGGAAGTTAGGAAGATGACGAGTACAGAACACGCACGTATTCTATTTCAGGGAGATTCTATAACAGACGGAGGAAGGGGACGAAATGAGGATGCGAACCATTGGCTGGGTCAGAGTTATGTGTATCTGATCGCAGGTGCATTGGGGAGCCGTTTGACGACCACACAGCCAGAATTTGTGAACCGGGGAATCTCGGGGGATCGAGTTTCGGATTTGTATGCACGCTGGAATGAGGACATGTTTAGCCTGAAGCCAGACCTGCTCAGCATTCTAATCGGAGTGAACGACGCCTGGCGGATCGTCGAGCAGGAGCCGTCCGGGGTGACGGACCGATTTGAACGAGCCTATCGCCACCTTCTGGAAGAAACGCGTGAAGTGATGCCTGATCTGGGACTCGTGCTGTGCGAGCCGTTTATTTTGAAAACAGGAGCTACCGAAGCGCGATGGAACATTTGGCAAGAAAAAATAACGGGGTATCAGCGTATTGTACGTCAGCTAGCGGACGAATTTGGTGCTGTATTTGTGCCGCTCCAGAGCATGTTGAACGAAGCCGCTACCCAGGCGGACGCCTCCTATTGGCTGCATGACGGGGTTCATCCGACAGCGGTTGGGCATCAGTTGATAGCTAATCAATGGATAGATATCGTGCAAAAGAGTCCGCTGGCGATTCGCTAACAGGGTCATACATAGTCTACTCCTTGTCATTTTTGGGTAATACACGATTATGGACATCATTACTTATGTTATGGTTCCATCCAAAAATGAATGTCAAAGGGGGTGCTTCTTGCTTCATCATGAACGGAGCAAGAGAGGGCTATGGAAACGATAAATATCATTCTGGTTATATTACTTATCGCATTAACTGCTTTTTTTGTGGCCTCGGAGTATTCCATTATTCGTGTGCGGGTATCTCGCATCAATCAATTGGCCTCTGAAGGCAACAAAAATGCGAAAGCTGTTAAAAACATTTTGTCTCGGCTGGACGAGTATTTATCTGCTTGTCAGCTCGGAACGACATTAACCTCAATGGCGTTAGGCTGGCTAGGGGAATCTACTGTTGAACATCTGCTACACCCCCTGTTTGTGCTGGCTCATATTCCGCCAGGCCTGACGGGAGTGCTCTCCTTTTTGCTGGCTTTTCTGATCTTGACCTATTTTGAGGTGGTCATTGGGGAGCTGGTACCGAAAACATTCGCCATACAGATTGCGGAACCGATGGCATTGTTTTTTGCCCGTCCGATCACGATATTTTATAAAATGACCTATCCTCTGAATTGGGTTCTTAGTCGTTCATCGCGTGTCATTACAGGTCTCTTTGGGCTCAAAAAAGTATCTGAAGAAGATGCAGCACTTAGTGAAGCTGAGCTTCGTTTGGCATTATCTGAAGGTTTTCGTAGTGGTGAAATTACACCGACAGAATATCGATATCTGAACAATGTATTTGATTTTGACGACCGTGCAGCGCAGGAAATTATGGTACCGCGCATCCACATCCGCTCCATCTCCCACCAGGCAACAGTGGCCGAGTTTATGGAGCTGATCGAGGACAAAGTTTATAATTTTCTACCTGTAGCTGAACATGGCGACCGGGATCGTATTATCGGGATGATTCGCGTTAAGGAAGCCCTGCATGATTTGGCACGTGGGCACAGCACAGGGAATACGACGATGGCTTCTTATATTCATCCGGTGCTTCAGGTTATCGAGACGGTTCAGGCTCGGGATCTGCTGATTCAGATGCAAAAACGGCGCATTCCAGTAGCGGTGCTGGTGGACGAATATGGTGGAACATCTGGACTTGTCACACTGGAGGATATTATGGAGGAGATTGTTGGAGACATTCCTTCCTATACCGACACCGAAACCCCCGCAGCGTTAACTCCACTCATTACAAAAACAGATGATCATCGTTACATACTCAAATCACAGGCGCTCATTCATGAGGTCAATCGGCGCTTGGAGACGGATATTGAGGCCGGGGACGTATATACGATTGGTGGATGGATGCTTTCAGAGCGTTTTGATATCCAGCAAGGAGACAAGCTGACCATCGGTTTATGGGAGTTTACTGTACTGGAAAAAAACAGTCACCAAATAGACACAATTGAAGCGATGAAGAAAGCAGTCGTTGAACAGAAAAATGACAATGATTTTTAATAATGGAAAATGGCTTTGTCGAGTAACAGCTTGCTTAAGATGTGACGAATAGCCTGTAAAGCTTGTGGCAACGCGATTTGTCCATCTTAAGATGCAAGCTGCTACCTGGTAACATAGTGTTTTTTGTAATTAGGATAGGGGACTTAAGACTCTGTATCTTTATGCTCATAAATATATCTGTCTGTGAAAAATTCTACTAGAAATGTAGCAATTTTATGGTAAAATGGAATCAAATTTGAGTTTTTTGGGGTGGGCTACAGTACATGAAGATGTCACTAGGTACGAAAATGGTTACTGCATTTGTCTCAATTTCTGCAATAACCTATGGAACAAGCGCTTTTTTTATTTTTGTACTCAAGGACTGGCTTGCTCAAGGTACACAAGAATGGGTGTACACTTCGATCATTCTGTTATTGGGTGTCCTGTGGAGTGGCATTTTGGGCTGGTTGATCTCAAAATTACTCACGCGGCCCATTGTTAGGTTGGCGAAGGCGGCAGAGGAAGCTTCGGCGGGGAACCTGTCTGTTGTGATTCCTGAACGTCGCTCGGAGGATGAAATCAAAGTTCTGTATGATGCATTTCGGCACATGATGCTGAACATTAAAGATATGTTCAATGAGATCTCGTACAGCACCAGAACCACTTCGCAAAGTGCGGAAAATCTGAGCTTGGCTATTGTACAGGCTACCACACAAATTGAGTCCATGTCTTCGGTGGTAGAAGATATTTTGAATGGCGTGGAGCAGCAAAAGCAAGCATCTGCCCAATCGATTAAAACAGCAGACCGAATGCTGGGCGATTTTAAAATGATGCGTAGCAAATCGGGACATATGCTGGAACTGTCTGGCCATATGGAGCATTCAGTAGATTCGACGCAGACCGTATTTTCATCCCTGATGGATGGAATGGGAGAGCTGACAGCATCACATGGTCGTTCGCAGCAGGTAATTGCACGACTGGAAAAAGAAGCTTCCCAAATTGAAGCGATTACAAGCACCGTGAAGGATATTGCTGAACAAACCCATTTGCTGGCGTTGAATGCTTCCATAGAAGCGGCGCGTGCGGGAGAAGAAGGGAACGGGTTTGCGGTAGTGGCTCACCAAATTCGCGCACTTGCCGCCCAAAGTACGGAGTCTGTGCAGCAAATAAATGCCATCGTTAGCCGTGTGCAGTCACAAATCGTAGAGACAGTGCAGTTGATGCATCAGCAAACGTCATTGGTCAGTGCCGAGGCGGAACGGACAAGCTCTGTGGATCAGACGCTGAACCATTTGAACGCTATTGTACGTGAATTTGTCGAGAGCATCCGTTTAATGGAAGAGGCCGTGACGGAGCAGACGAATCGGGTAGATCAAACCTTTGAGCAGATCCATCGTATTCAGCAAATGTCTGGGGCCTTCTCTGAAGGGGCTCACAAAATTTATACAGCTGCTCATGAGGAGACAGCAATTATGCAGGAAATTTCGTCTTCTTCCGAGGATTTGAAAGTGCTTACGAATAAACTCATGATGAAAACACGTGGAATGCAACTATAATCAGAAATCGTCATGTGAGGCATGATATATACGAACAAAATGTAGCCGCTATACACCGGAAAACGCAGCAAAATGGTTTCCCGGTGTGTAGCGGCTATTTTTTAATTTCAAAAAACTCACATTGTTTTCTAGGGTGGTAAGCCAGATCACTGACGCTGGATTGCACGACGATGGTTTGATCGTCAAAACGGATTATGATTCCGCCAGAGCCAATCAATTGGTCATCCTGAAATACTCGGACACGAAGATGACGTTCCAGTGCCTCATTGAAATCCTGATCTGTAATTAATCGGCGATTAATGGCCATGAGGGTTCTCCTTTGAATATAATATCTTTTATCATAAAGGTAAGGTATTGAACAAGCAAGAAACGCGGCTAGAACATAATTGGCTATTGGGTATAAAATAGAAGGCAATGAAGCGAGAAAGAGATCGAGAAAGAGATCGAGAAAGAGATCAAAGGGGGCTAGCTATGGATAGGTCGTGGTCAGGGCCTTGGTTTGATGCCAACGCGCCAGAAGGGTTCGAGGCTTTTTCTCCGTCACATGGGTTGGCTGTATTGGGACTCATTGTTTGCGCTTTGCTGCTGTGGCTGACTAGGGGATGGATTCGGTCGAACAAGCCTGTAAGTGAGGGAATTCGCTGGTTGTTAATTACAGTCCTCATTCTGTCAGAGGTGACTCTGAATATTTGGTATGTGATGCAGCATATTTGGGATGTCCAGACTTCATTGCCATTAGAACTGTGTAGTGTGACACTGCTGTTGTCTATCCTGATGCTCATTTTTCGAAGCCGCTGGTTATATCCGATCATCCTTTTTGCCGGAATTGGAGGGGCGCTCCAAGCAGTACTCACGCCTAATTTGGCATATGCCTTTCCGCATTATCGTTTTATCCATTTTTTCGTAGCTCATAGTGCTATTATTTTGGCAGCCTTGTATATGACCTGGATAGAAGGACTCAAACCGACATGGAAGAGTGTGGGGGGAGCTATGCTTTTTCTGAATGGCTTGGCGCTGATAGTGTGGATCGTAGACGATGCTCTCGGTGCTAACTACATGTTTCTAGCCGGAAAGCCGTCGACACCGTCGATATTGGATGTTTTGGGGCCATATCCTCTGTACATTCTGGCAGAAGAAGCCATTGCACTGCTGTTCTTTTCGCTTCTGATGCTGTTGTTCGAGGTGCTCCCGGGAGGCAGGCTGTATGTCCGCTTTCGCAAAGGAGCTGTGCATGGTGCTGATAGGTCGACATCAAAGCCGTTGTAAAGCCATATGAAAGCAGCCTTCTCCACAAGTATCTGACCAAGGATAAGGCTGCTAAGAATGCTAAGAATGCCTAAACAATAGTACGCCTGGGGATAACGTTCTCCATTCTAATACTTAACGCAGTAGTGATTCTGCTCCGTCTACATAAATTTCCGTACCCGATACATGAGATGACTCGTCTGAGGCGAGAAACAGGACCAGATTGGCAACCTGCTCTGGTTCACCAGGGGCACCCTCTAGCGGATGCTCTCCGCCCTTCGGAAATTCGACTGGAATTTCTACCTTCTTCAAGTCTTCCGAAGGGTACGTGTTATTATCAATTTGCGTGTCGATGGCTCCCGGGCATATCGCGTTGACCCGAATTTTGTAACGTGCCAGCTCCAGCGCTGCCATTTTCATAAACGCAACCTGAGCTGCTTTGGTGGAGGCGTAGGCTGAGAATCCAATACCCGAAAAGGTGCGATTACCGTTGATGGAGCTGGTAATGATAATGCTGCCGCCGTGTTCTTTCAGGTAAGGGACGGCATATTTAACGGTAGCAAAGGTGCCGCGAAGATTAATGTTCATCGTGCGGTCCCATTCCTCTAGCTCCAGTGTCTCGATAGGGGCCATGGTGCCGTTAATGCCTGCGTTGGCGAACACGATATCCAGCTTTCCGTACGTTTCCACGACTTTAGCGAACCCCTGCTGAATCATATCCGGCTTGGAAATATCACATTCCAGCACAAGTGCTTCACCGCCAGCCTGCTCAATAATTGCTTGGGTCTCCTCTGCATGCTTGGGTGTCCGATCCAGCATGACCACCTTGGCGCCTTGTTCTGCAAAACGGATCGCGGTCGCCTTGCCGATTCCTGAACCTCCACCACTGACCACTGCTATCTTTCCTTGCAATCTCTGCTCTGCCATTGACTATTCCTCCCATTCCGTTCATAAACTAAACCTGACTCGTTATTCCATACCTCTGTACGTTGATGGTGAAACAGTCACCGCTGGATTTCACCCCATTTGCGAAATATGGTAACATAGGGAACCAGCAGGAACTTATAGCAGGAACACGTATCGGGGAAGACCGGGTGACGGAGGTGGATCGAATTGAGCTATAACGCAAATGACCAACCCGAATCGACAGACGCTATAGCACTGACCGGAAAAGTGAAACCGTGGGCACTGAGCGGCCCCAGTATTCAAATCGATCCGTTGTTTCCCTATTACGCGAACCGTTCGCGGGACAGTATAGCAGATGAGATCGCCCTTGCGGGCTACCAGACCGTTCATTATTTTGTCGTGCGTGAAAATGAAGTGGATGGAGCGCTTGTTGCTGCTTTTCAACGCAGAGGCATAGCGGTGTGGGCGATGGTGCTAGGCAACGGTTCTTTTGGCGTGTCCCAGCTGCCGCCGGAGTGGAAAGGATGGCGCATGGAGCTGCTGCGCGAACCGAACGACGGATTTCAGCGGCTTTCGCATTTTGCCCAGGAGTATGTGGAATGGAAAAAGAAAGCCGCTGTCCGGCTCGTCACCGACATTCCGTTCGACGGGTTCGAGGTGGCGGAGCCTTATTTCCCCGAATGGAACGGGCTGCGCAGTGGAGTGTACGGGGATATTGGGCCACATGCACAGCGCGCCTTTCGCGAGCGTAGCGGTGAGGACATTCCGGATTTTCGCGACAAGCATGCGCGGAATTATTACCTGAAGGTTCCGAAGCTGTACGCGCAGTGGGTTGATCTGCGTGTGGACGCCGTGAATGGCCTGATCAGCGAGCTGGTAAACGGTGCGGGTGGTGTGCGAGATGTCCGACCGGACATCT
Source organism: Paenibacillus peoriae (assembly GCF_022531965.1). Lineage (GTDB taxonomy): Bacteria > Bacillota > Bacilli > Paenibacillales > Paenibacillaceae > Paenibacillus > Paenibacillus polymyxa_D. The sequence goes on from NZ_CP092831.1 coordinate 1,273,352, forward strand.
GTGTGGCGACATGGTCGCTTGCTGTGAGCGGACGCGGCGATGTCCCCGGCCAGCTACGGGAATGGCAGGGTCTTGACGCGGTAGCCATGATCGGGTGCGTAGCCCCGGATATGCACGTGCTCCAGACCCATTGGCCGGACTGGATGCGTCGCCGTCTGCCGCCGCAGTATACCCACGGCTACGCCCGCATCGCGCAGTCGATACGGGCCGCTTATCCGGGTCTGCCCCTCGGGGTGCAGGCGGATATCGGTTCTCTCGCGCGTATGGTTCGGGACCGTGAGTGGACGCGGCGGTTTGGCGCTGCCGCCTTGGATGGCGGGTACGACGCCTGGACCGCCTATGAATACCATTTGGGTGGTTACATGTACGATGAGCCGCCCAAACCGCTTAAGGCGGAACGATCAGCTGAAGATGAGGTGGTTATTTCTTTCAGCAAGCGGATTGCTACACCGTCTGTAGATGAGCTGCGTATATGGAGCCGGGAGGACAGAGCAGGTACAACACGTGACCTGAGCCGCCACCTAAGGAAGGATTCACTAACGTTGTTGGAGCTTGTGGATGCCGTAGCAGACGGAAACCGTCTATTGCTGCGTATACGCAATTTACCAGCGGGGGCGTTCAGCTTGCGCCTTGATGGTGTACAGGATACACCAGAGTTGTGGCTGCTTAAGGGGAGAAAGGTACATCGCAATCTGCCAGAGCATGAAGTGAAGATACCTTAAAATTTGGGTAATAACAAAATAACAGCTGTATAAACGGCTCATTTGCCGTAGCATTATTGAGTTGTATATATTAAGGCAACATCTTTTCAAAACATAAATAAATAGTGGAGTGAAAAAAGTATGTGGGATTGGGATTATCTGATTCGGGTCATGTTCGCTGGCTTGTGCGGTGCGTTAATCGGCTATGAACGGAAGAGTCGGATGAAGGAGGCAGGCATTCGCACGCATTTCATTGTCGGTATTGGCGCAGCGCTCATGATGGTGGTATCCAAATATGGTTTCCAGGATCAAGCCGCCTGGACTAACCTGTCGCTGGACCCTTCCAGAATAGCAGCGCAGGTTATAAGTGGAGTCGGCTTTATCGGCGCAGGGATGATTTTCACACAAAAAAATAGAATCAAAGGATTGACCACTGCCGCAGGCATCTGGACTACCGCCGGAATCGGTATAGCCGTAGGTGCAGGAATGTATGGACTTGGTGCAGGTGTGACGCTGTTTATTTTAGCGGCTCAGTCCTTGCTCCATAGTCGGTTTTATCAGATGGCTACCCCGTCTACGCGACAAGTGGTTGTTCAGGTCGACAATGAACCGGGCGTACTGAATCGGATCAAAGAACTGTTGGAGCACAAGAAGCTGACCATTCACAGTTTTCACGCCGAGCGCATCAATAACGGTGAACAGTTGGTTATTCATATGCTTCTAAAGCTGTCCCGGTCAGAGGGAGTGGAGGAATTGCTGTCACTGCTGCAAGAGATGGAAGGTATTCGTTCAGTCGAGGCCAAGTCCAATTAGACGAATATTTACTGCTCATACAGTAGTTTTTTTGTCGAACGCTGGCGGCTCTTATAACGGAAAAAAACTTTAAAAATAATGATTGAAAACGCTTCCTTTTGTGTATATACTCTTACTACATCATAGAGGCAGCAGCTTAGAGAGCATCAAGGGATAAGCAAAAACGACCTCACGCGTATGCGCAAGGTCGTTGCTGTTATCCCGTTTTGAAAGAATAATTTGAATGTCTTACTTTACTTTGACTGGAGCTGGATATTTTTTACCCAGCGTATCCACAGTTACTTTTTTCATCGTAGCCGGTTGGATCGGTTTGTCATTGCTATCCCGTTTGGAATTGACGATAGCATCGACCACGTCCAGCCCGGACGTTACTTTACCGAAAGCAGCATATTGACCGTCGAGGTAGTCCGCATCGGCAACCATGATGAAAAATTGCGATCCGGCCGAATCCAGATCCGCTGAGCGGGCCATGGATAATACGCCACGTGTATGTTTGAGTGTATTGTTAACACCATTGCTCTTGAATTCGCCTTTGATACTGTAGCCGGGGCCACCTGTACCGTTACCTTGCGGATCACCACCCTGAATCATAAAGCCTGGGATCACACGGTGGAAAATGGTGCCGTTATAGGCTCCCTTTTGTACCAAAGAAATGAAATTGTTAACCGTGTTCGGTGCTACTTCCGGATACAGCTCAAGCTTAATTTTCTTGCCATCATTCATGACAATCGTGACAATCGGATGGGAAACAGCCTTGTTCTTGTCTTTAGTCGCAGCAGGAGTTGAAGTGCTTGTCCGGCTGGCAGCTTCCACATCGGCCGCTTTTGTACCGCATCCAGCAACCAGCACGAGCATGATGGCCAGTAGGCACAGCGTGTACCATGGGCGTATCGTTTTTCGGTTCATTGATATTCCTCCTGAAAGGTTGGATGGTGTAACATCCTAATTTAAAGTTTGGGGGCAGCGCAGAACACTTTTCCATTTTCTATCATACCTTTTTTGCTGGGGATAAGGAAATACGGGTTTGAAAGCCGTATTCTTGACCCATACTGCTGCTATTCCCAAGGAAAGGGGCAGGATCATGATGGAGGTAGACAAAAAGCTGGCAAAAGGTCTCATATGGGGTATGGCGTTCAGTCTGCCGGTTTGGGTAGGGGTGCTGTACTCAGTACAACATATTCGTGACTGGCTATAACATAAAGCGTAAAGATAGGCCAAAACCGTTATGGTTTTGGCTTATTTGTATTTGTGCCAGTCCAAATTGCTGTTATTCAGCAGATGCTCAAAGTTGTTATCTAGCTTCTTCTGTTCAGCTTTTTTTGCTTCGACGGCACGCTGCCGTTCGTCTTCTTTACGCTTGTCCTGTTCTGCTTGGGCTTCATTGGCTTGAGCCTTAAGCTTATTCAGCACATCCTGACTCAACAGATCCTTTAACGTAGCAGGTTTGTCCTGAGGCGCAGGAGCAGGGGAAGACGAATTTCTTTTCTTAGCCATGTCATCATCTCCATTCCATTCGATTATATCAGCTTCTTCACGGTTGTTCCACGATGGAAGGATGAGGGGGGCGGTAGACTTTTCTAATTGAGGGGGTAATAATGGAATGAGCAGAAGGGACGTGTGGCATCATGCATCTATATTGGAAGCGAAACCTGGTCATTTTGTGGATTGGCGTGTTGTTTTGCAGCATGGCCTATTCCGTGTCTATTCCGTTTTTACCTATTTTTCTGAATACGGAAATGGGCGTAAATGATCATTTGGAACTGTGGTCGGGGACTGCCTTTGGAGTCACTTTTTTAGCCAGTGCGCTGATTGCCCCATTTTGGGGTTCGCTTGCAGATAAATATGGACGTAAGCCGATGCTGATTCGTTCAGGCTTTAGCCTGGCGGTGTTGTACCTGATATGTGCCTTTGTGACAGATCCATATGTGTTCGTAGGAGTACGACTGTTTCAAGGTCTTCTATCCGGGTTTATTCCTGCTGCGATTGCGCTGGTCGGAACGGGTTCGCCAGAAGAGAAAACGGGCTATGCGCTCGGTATAATGGCGACCGCTGGGGCGACAGGCAGCATTATAGGCCCGTTGATCGGTGGTGTAGTGAGCCATTATTATGGCAATCGGAATGCCTTTTTTTTCTCTGCAGCTCTTGTACTGGTATCTGCATTAATTGCGACCTTTGGCGCTAGAGAGGACAGCTTCAAGGGAACCCGTACCCGCTCGCATGTTCGTGATGATATCAAGGAGGCTATTGCTAACCGGCCATTGTATTTTTTGCTTATTTTGGCGGGATTAAGCACCTTTTCTGTTATGATACTGGAACCATTAATTACGGTATATGTGCTTGAGATGGGAGTTGACCGCAGCCAAGCGTCTCTAAGTTCCGGAATTGTATTCTCAGCCGTAGGTATTGCGGCCGTGCTGATGGCCCCCCGGTGGGGACGGATTGGAGGACGGACCGGATTTGCACACGTGCTGCTGATTGGGCTGATCGGTTCGGGAATCGGGAATATTCTACAATTTTATGTATCCAACTTCGTTGGTTTTGGTGCGCTTCGGTTTGGATATGGATTGTTTTATGCGTCCGTCATGCCTGCTATCAACGCAATGACTGTGGAGGTCACCAAGCCGGAGTTTCGCGGACGAGCCTTTAGCTTGAATCAATCAGCCACCCAACTCGCGACCATGGCGGGGCCGTTGATTGGCGGCATGCTTGGCAGCTGGATGCCAATCCGCTGGATCTTTGTGTTAAACGGTGGCATATTGCTGCTTGCAGCGTTGTTGCTATGGGCCAAGGGAAAAAACGTTTTTCCGGTTTCAGCCAAGAAGAACGTCACGGATCAGGATATTCATTCTGCCGGATAGGAGAATGACAGCAGATTGTCTAATGGCATAAGCTTAAGGCTCCTAGAGCAGGTCTTTTTTTGCGCGATTAGATAATTATCCCAAACCTTTACTTTTAGTATACTTATTCATAACCCTCTACACTGATAATATGACAAGGAGGGATATATTATGATAAGAGACGACATTTTGCGTCAACAGCTTGAGAATGCTCGTCAAAAGCTGTATATTTTGCAAGCAAAACATGGTTTTAATCATGCCAGTGTGCTCAGACAGTCTGTAATTATGGATAACCTCATCAATCAATATAACCACCTTTTTTATATAAAAGAAAAAAAACCGACGGCATAAATGTAACCGATGGGCGAGAAACTTTTGGTAAGGTCACTCGCCCTTGTATTGTAGCGCTGATACTTATAACAACGATGCTTGTCTTAACTTTTCTAACAGTGTGCAATCTATCATTTTAGGTACGGTTTGTTTGATGGGCACTTAGTAAAACACCGATAATAACGACCAAACCGCCGATGATTTGGCGCCATGTAATCGTTTCTTGCAAAAGCAACACAGAAAATAAGACTCCAAATATCGGAACCAAATTCATCAGAGAAACGGAACTGCTCGGTGACAGCTTGATTAATCCGTAATTATAAAGCAAAAACGCGATAACGGAGCAGAATACACCCAGATATACTAACAACATAAACGATCCTGTTGTTGGAACCTGCCAACGATCCTTTTCTAATAGAGCCAACGGTATAAAAAAGATACTCCCTGCAACGGTTTGGTAAAAAGATAACGTCACGGGTGGATATTTGTCCACAACCTTACGCGTCATGAAAGTGTAAAACGCCCACGCAAAACCCGTCCCGATTAATATTAAATTTCCGATGAGTTGATTCTTACTATCCGAACTTTCGCCAACTGAAGTCAAGAAATATACCCCGATCATGGCCAGTGCTATGCCGCAAATTTTATATTTGGATATTTTCACTTTATACAAAATAAGCTCAAGCAGCGACGTAATTGCGGGATATGATGCAACAATCAATGCTGCGTTGGAAGCGGTAGTCAGGCTAACCCCTATATTCTCCATTGAAAAATATAAAGTGATTCCCAAAACACCACTAAACGAAATCGTAGCCAAATCCTTTGGCTTTACTTTGACATGTTCTTTTTTAATCAGCAAAACGATACCTAGCACTACGGAAGCTATAATAAATCTGGATAGACCCAAGGTAAGCGGGGGGAACGTCGTGTAGGCTGCTTTGGTGGCAATAAACGATGTACTCCAGATCAATAGGGCCAGGATCGTAGAACCGTAGTAAATCCTGTTGCTTTCGCTGTGATGAGCTATGACTTTGTTCAAGTTAAATCCTCCCTGAGGTAATCCCCTGTGAAATACAATAGTTGCTACTATAGTGACTACTATAAAAACGTTACTAAAAAGATAGTGTGTATATCAGTTTTTGTCAAGGGGAAGTGATATAGTAAGGATGAACACGAATTGAGGAGAAGACGTCATGAAACCAAAACCAAATATATTAGAAATTCTACGGGATTTGAATTTTAGTGAATATGAAGCCAAGGCTTATGTGACCTTATTGGAAAGCTCTCCACTTTCGGGATACGCCGTTTCATTGAATTCCGGGGTTCCGAGATCCAAAATTTACGAGGTTTTGTCTGGGATGGTCAACCGTGGGGACATCATGGTCAGTCAAGAAAATACGCCTCTGTATGTGCCGCTTCCGCCACATGAATTGATTGCCCAGAGAAAACGCAAAGCAGAGCAGATTTTCAATGTGGCGCAAGAGAGTTTGGAGCAGTACACGGCATCATTTCAAAATAGAGAGAATATTTGGAATATTTCGGGGTATGAAGCCATTATCAATCGTATAAATGAAGGGGTAAAAGGAGCTAAACACCGAATTTTATTGGAAATTTGGAAAGAGGATGCCGAGGTGTTCCGAGATGCCTTAGAGCAAGTAGCCCAACAAGGAATTGAAGTGATCATTGTAGCGTATGGGGAGCTTAACTTTGATTTCGCTACTGTTTACCGCCATGATATGAGTGAAGAGATTACGTCCGAAATTGGGGGGCGGTGGATTGTACTTAGCATAGACGACCGGGAGGTCGTAGCTGGCATACTTTCACTAGGAGATGACAGCCGCGCTGCATGGACGTTGCATCCGGGTCTGGTGATGCCGATTACGGAAGTGATTATTCATGATATTTATATCATGGAAATCCTATATGAGTTCCGTGAACAATTAGAAGAGAAATTCGGCCCTAATCTAATCCATCTCCGCAATAAATTTGCTATGGGTCCGAATGGCAAAGGATATTATATTCCTTTGACTGAAAAAAGCATGAAACGTGTATAGAGATTGTCTGAGGTCCGATGTGCAAAAATAAACAGGCCCATGGAGTGTTATTCCATGAGCCTAATTTTATTGGATGTTGTGTTCTATTATTTTACGGTTACAATCACACGTTGATAATGCTTTAAAGGATGTTTTCCATTGTCCTGTACTTCTGCAATGATATGAAGCGTATTCCCTGACTTAGCATCTGCGGGAACTGTGAAACTAACTGCATTCGTATCACTACCTTGCAAGTCAATCGTGTTTACTTTCTCTCATTTTTGTTCCCCACTCTGAACGCTCCTATGATGTTTTTTAGGATTATGACCATGTAAGTATTCTTTTTATTCAAGATTTAGGTTTTGCCTGCATGATCAGTCACAATCCTGATCCGATTTTACATCAATGTCCGAGAAAATGAAAGCGGTTTACAAGTCCCAGCATAAAATTAGTTTTACGCTTTGAATAAACCGGATTCTTTGACTTCAGATAGGAAGTTGTGGAACTCAGGAATGTTCAGCTGTTGCTGAGCATCGGACAAAGCGACTGCCGGGTTCGGATGGACCTCCACCATGATACCGTCGGCTCCAGCAGCCAGGGCAGCTTTGGCGCAAGGGGCCAGGATGTCCTTACGGCCTGTCGAGTGAGTCACGTCCACCAATACAGGCAGATGACTTTCCTTTTTCAAAATCGGAACAGCGGAAATATCCAGCGTGTTACGCGTCCATTTTTCGTACGTACGGATACCGCGTTCAATCAGCATGACTTGCGTGTTACCACGGGAAACGATGTATTCAGCAGCATGAAGGAACTCTTCCATTGTTGCAGCCAGTCCGCGTTTGAGCAGAACCGGAGTTCTTGTTTCACCCGCAGCTTTGAGCAATTCAAAGTTGTGCATGTTACGCGCACCAATTTGAATAATGTCGATGTATTGGATCGCTTCCTCCAAATGTCTTGGATCGACGATTTCACTGATTGTAGCCAGTCCGAACTCATCACCTACACGTTTGAGAATTTGCAGTCCTTCCACACCCAGTCCTTGGAAATCGTACGGAGACGTACGTGGTTTAAACGCGCCACCACGAAGAATCGGCACACCGGCTTCCTTGAGAGCCGCACCTACTTCACGAGTTTGCTGGTAGCTTTCCACCGAGCATGGACCTGCGACCATGATGGAGGCTTTGCCGCCTACCAGCGTATCTTTAACCTTAATAATTGTGCTATCTGGTTGATTTTTGCGGCTGACGATCAGATGTTTTTTGTGTTCTTCTTTTTGATAGTTCAAAGAAGCCTTGAAAATATTTTTGAACAGTTGGCGAATCGTAGCATCGTCAAAAGGCCCACGGTTAGCCGCGATCAGCTTGTCCAGCATTTGTTGCTCACGTACCGGATCAAAGTCAGGTACCCCTTGAGCTTCCTTCAATTTTCCAAGTTGTCCGGCCAGTTCAGCGCGTTGGGACAGCAGCTCCAGCAATTGCAAATTTGTAGCATCGAGTTGTTCACGCAGCAGCTCCAAAGAATTTTCATTTGTAGACATACAGTACTACACCCTTCCCGAATTTAATTTGTTTTTTCTGTCAGTCCATGGACTTTTTTGCAGAAAATAACACAAAAAGGCACTCGCCGCAAGGGACGAATGCCGTGGTACCACCCTAATTACAGAAGTATACATACGAATCGTCAACGTCGTTCAGTCGACAGCAGTAACTTCTGAGCTTGATGCCCGTAACGGGGGCTTCCGGAAACCTCTACTCGGACAAAGGAATGAATCCTTCTGTCGGTTCAAGGCTCGACTCGGGAGTGAATTTCAACGCGGGATTGCGGTACGCTCTCAGCAATTCGTACCTTTCTGTGGGAATCCGTTAGACGTTTACTTGTCTCCGTCGATGTCTTTGTTCATGGTATTCAAAAGATTTGACCTTATTTTAAACAAAGTAGGTACAGAAGGCAAGCCCTGATTATCAGGTTCAAGTTTTTTCCCTTGAATTGCTGCCCTTTTATTTTCCTTGATCCCTGGGTTCGGGATTCGCAGATGCGACTCCTCGTGGGTTATCTTCGGTCGAGGTATCGTCCGTATTCGTCTTGTCCGCAGTCCTACGGTCGTCTGCTTCCACAGGATTCAAGGCTTTATACCGTTTGTATTCCATATCGGCCTGAGACATCGGATCTTTATACATAGGAGATCAGTCAACTCCTTTCTGTTATACACTACATTACCCGCATAGCAGAATGGGTAACCGTTTTCTTTCACTCGATAAAATGAAGTGGTTAATCCAGCATATCGTCGCTTTCCAGTTGATCTTCTTCATCCCCATCGGTACCATTCAGCAAATCGGTACCATGCAGGAATTCGGCAGGAGCAGAAGGATCAACGGGACTGTTCGGTGTCAGTTCATCGGCATCTGGTACGTCCTCCAGAGGAGTATCCGGCCCTTCGGTCAGATTCTCCCAGTTGGTTTCTGCATTTTGCAGAGAAGGCTCAAAATCATTGTCATGTAGCTCAGTAGTTCGATCGTCACGATTTGCCATGTTGCTCAGCTCCTTTACTTTTTGTTGCTTATTCCGACCTTACCCAAACAGCGGAACGGCTAAACCTTCAGTTAGTGTGTCTGTAGGAAGTTAAAATCATGCGAATAGGGAGATACCCATTCTCAATTAGCGTTTTTTTGGTAACTGCTGTGATATGATAAAGAAGATAGGGAGGGATATGAATTGGAATGGTACATGTTTGGTCCGATGATTAGTCGTATCCGCGTAGGACAAAAGGCATCTACCCCGGGATTTTCCCGCACCCTCATTCGACGCCCGGAAGGCTTATACTGGACAGATGGCGGACAGGCCGGAAAAATAGTAGAAATACGCGATTATTTATTTTCCGATATTTGGACGATCTATGAAGATGAAGATTGTGAACCATGGTTGGAGCTTAGAGAGCAGAAAGAGCGGCGCGAACAGGAAATGATCATTAATCAATATGAAGATTTTACAAAAAATGAGTAAAAAGAACATGATATCCTTCTTGTGAAGAAGGTATGCACATCATCGTATAGAATAATATAATTTCAGGACGTAAAAAATGTTAAAACGTATACAAACTTGTAAATCCTACTATGTAACTTTGAGGTGCTTAATATGAGGCATGTGCCCAAAGCTGTCGCCGCCCTGCTAGCGGTCATTGTGATGCTGTTGTCGCTGGGTCACTCCGCCTATGCGGCCAAAATGACCCCGGAAGGGGATTATAAAATACCCTCCTGGGATATGAGATGGGGAGAGGTAGACGAGGATGGCTCTTTAGATGAGGTAAAGAATCCCAGCAAGATCTGGATGCATATTGAAGATGATACACAACTGCTTAGGCAGCCCGGCAATATAGGCTCCGCCTGGATTCGTATTAAGTTACCTTCGCTAAATGATGAAACGCCAGCGATCCTTTTTGAAAATATTTATGGCAGGCATATTACGCTGTATAAGGATGGGACCAATTTTTACGAATCCTACCGTGGGTACAATTATGAGAATAATCGTATTCTGATTCCGCTGAAGCCGGAAGACAGCGGTAAAACATTATACATATGGACGGAAAGCAGTAAGAAAAGACTGGGCATCATCGGTAATGTGATGACCGGTGATTATCGTGATTTGTTGGGGACCTTGGTCAGAATGGATGTTTTAGATATTGTACTGGGCAGTACGTTTATCTTTATCGCCCTGGTGCTGCTGATCTGCTCGTTTTTTCTGTTCCGTCCGAGTATGGCCATGTGGCTGTCTCTAAGTGCGATTGTATTGTCTATTGGTCTGATGATCGTAACGTATTCACCATTCTTGTATACATTCTATCGCGGCTATGGCAAGCTGTACTTACAACTTTTTGATGTGGCACTATTTATTCTGCTGCCCTCATTAGCCTTCTTTTTTGAGCAAAACATCAATTCGATTATACTGATTCGCAAATTCAGAAAGTTGTTAACCGCCTACTCTTTGTTCTGCTTTACCATGATGATTGTGAATTTAGGAGCACAGGAGCGGTTGAACAACATATATTATTTTTTTAGTGTAGTCATTCTGGGTATATTACTCGTCGCCTTAATGATACTGCTGGTATTTGCTTCGGTTCGCATGGCACTTAAGGGTGATCACGAAGCGATCATCTTATCGACAGGCTTTGCATTTTTTGCAGTCATCTCTATCGGGGAACTGAGCTGGTTTTTCATTCTGGACGGACACTACAATATGTTTTTGTGGAAATGGGGCGTGTTCGGTTTTGTACTGGCGTTGATCGCGATTTTGGGCAGAAGACTGGCAGAAAAGCACAAGCAGGTGGTTCGGTATTCCAGAGAACTGGAAATGTTCAATAATGAGCTTCAACGTTCGGAGAAAATGGAGATTATTAGCGATCTGGCTGCATCTGTAGCTCATGAGGTACGTAATCCCCTTCAAGTTACACGTGGATTTCTTCAGTTGATGAGCAAGCAGGAGGATGGTAAGAACAAAGACTATCTACATATCGCTCTGGAGGAGCTGGATCGAGCTTCCGCGATTATTACTGATTTTCTGACCTTTGCCAAGCCAGAATTTGACCAAACCAAAACGTTGACCATATTGGACGAATTCAAGCATATTGAAGGAATCATCAGTCCAATGGCTAATTTGCAAGGTGGAAAAATTTCGCTGGATATTCCCCAGGAAATCAAAGTACGCGGGAATTCCTCCAAGTTCAAGCAGGCGTTCATCAATATCATCAAAAACAGTATTGAAGCGCTGCGAGACCAGGGGCTTATTCATATATGGGCTTATGTGGATAACGGAGAAGCTGTCATTCATATTCGGGATAATGGTGAAGGGATGGATGCTCAGACTTTATCCAGACTAGGTGAGCCTTATTTTTCGAATAAGACAAAAGGCACGGGTTTAGGAATGATGGTGACTTTTCGGATTATTGAAACGATGAATGGAAAAATAACTTTTACAAGTGCAAAAGGGGTGGGAACAGAAGCGACCATCCGCTTCCCCGTAGCCGGATAATATCCGGCTTTTTTGCGTTCGGAGAAAACGGAGGGAAGCTTGCTGAGCCCACCCCTATGAGGTTAAGGAATCTAGATTAAATAAGCATTAACAATCATTCTACCACATTGAGCGAGGTTTCTGGGATGCAGCGAGCACGCCGGAGGGGTCTGGAGGAATTACCAGAAAAAACTGATCAGGCGTTTCTTCTAATGTTTTGATTTGGATATGATCGGGGATCACGACTCCTAACACATCACGAATTGCAGATTTGGGATCAGTCATCAGTTTCTCTCTGAAACTGGCATCCTCCCAAGCTTTTTGAATGACTTGTGTTTGAAGAACTTCAGTAGCCATCAAAAATCACCCTCTCATTCAATTGGTTATATTTACCTAGTCAGTATACCACGAAGGGCTCAGAAAAATCTAGCATTATTTCATATTTTTGGAGAGCCAGTAGTCAAGTCCGCCTCTTCTCAAATGCGAGCGTCCGCCTTCAATTTCTGCCGCCACTTCGCCCAGCTCAGCTGCGATAGAATGTGCAAAGCTATGTAGGCCGTGGATAGAAGGCTCCAGGGTCTCTAACTGTTGGACTGCTTGATCGGCAATGTTCACATAGCTGGCAAGCGCACCGCGTACATAAATCGCTTCCTGAATCTGTTTGGGTCCCAATCCTTCACAGTAAGCCGTCTTTAGCTCGGCACTGATATGGGACAAAAGACAGTTATAGCTATGTTCGACCAAATCTTCTGACCAATCCGCCCAATCATCCGACATTTGAAGCACGAGTAGCGCCAAGTCCGTCATATTTGTAATGTTTTGAATCAGATCAGCACGGCCTGCGAGCAGCAAAGCACCCGTTCCGGCCATTTTTAATGGACTTGCTTTCAGCGCGACCTTATTTTTTTCTCCTTGAAAATAGTCCTCTGTTCCTTCGGATATCACACTAACGGCCCATTCATCAACATACGTTCGGGCATATGACCAAAAAGGAGAGGTTGCCGGAAAAAGGTCCCGATATACGCTTAGACACTCGGTATAGAATAGTTGACTTAAAGCGAGTTGCGTTTTACGGTTGTCTGCTGCTGTGTCCATCACATCGTCTTGAATTAAATAGTGAGCCATGACGAACACGTTGCCAAGTGACAGCCTGCGGCATGTTTCGGGGGGCAGTCCTGTGAGTTCTTGCAGCCAAAATGGAAGCAAATAGCATATGTAATTACGCGTGCTGTCTTCCCGCAACGGATTAAAACGCGCCAGATAGTCCAAACCCTCTTGCTGAAAGGGAGCTGGAAACGTGGACGTCCGTTCCTCCGCTTGACGAAATACTTTTTCCAATTCGTCTTTGTATGCAAAATACCATTCCATCGCCATCACCTGCATCTCTTATGAATATTTTTATAGCGACTTCTAGTTGTTACCCGCCATTATACAACAGATTGCAATTTTCAAGATTTTGTTATTTTTACATTGAGAATGTTGTAAAAAGGATATCGACAAAAATCCCGGTTGGGAAGATCCCGCCGGGATTTTGTTTTTTTAAATTAGATGATCTCTAAATAGTCAATATAAGCATCCCATGTCCCATTATCGGCTGTTACAACAAGCTCAATCTCTTGATTTCCGGTTCCATGGCTGACATTGTTTAAAGTATAGACCGCAGGACTGTTCCCGCCGTAGTAGAAGGTACCCTTCGTTTGTCCACCAATTTTCAAGTCAACTTTGGCCATGTTGGAATTATTTGAAGCACCACGGAGTGAAAAACTATGGGTGCCGCTGGTAAAATTCTGTGTGAATTTCACTGAATCATTGTTGGAGTATAAAGCCACTCCGTTGAACGGCGAGCTGATATTTGAAGTATACTGACCGCCTTTGGTCATATTCTCTGCTTCCACTTTTGTGCCTTTGTTTGGCGGCGTTTCGCCGTTTCCGCCATCAGGCGCTACCGCCCGGCCATTGCTTGGTGAGATCATACCAGAGCAAAGGTTACGATTTTTGAGGTTCTGTGCAATTTGTGGAATAGCTTGGAGTGTAGTCTGGTACTGATCATGCATCAGGATCACATCGCCGTTTTTAAGTTTGCCCGCAGCAGCTACGATCTGTGCGGTGGAGGCGCCGTTCCAGTCTTGGGAGTCAACGTTCCACAATACTTCGGTAAGACCGTTTTGGGTCTCAATGGATTTGAGGGTTGCGTTGGTCTCGCCATACGGAGGACGGAACAACTTTGGTGCCGTGCCAGTAATGGACTGTATCGTTTGCTGCGTGCGTGTAATTTCCGATGACATCTGCGATGTGCTCAGTTGTGTCATATGCGGATGTGACCATGAATGATTACCGATCCACATGCCTGCTGCTTGCTGGTCACGTACAAGCGAAGGATTATTCTGCGCGTTTTGTCCAAGATTAAAGAGCGTCGCGCGTAAACCGTTTTGCTTCAGAGCACTAAGAAGCGCTTTGGTGTTAGAGGGATTGGGACCATCGTCGAAGGTTAACGCTACATAACCGCTCGAGCAATCAGCCGCAAGCGCCTGGTTGCTCGAGATCACCAGCGAGCCTGTGAATAAAGACAAGGTGATTGACATAATCGCCGTCCATTTTCCTGCTTTAGCTATAAACATGGGTCTACCTCCTAGCTATTTTAATATAGTATGGATGTTCCGATACTCCGAACCGATTCAACTCTTTACTAGATTTGAAATTTTAGTTGATCTCCAAATAATCAACATAAGCATTCCATGTTCCGTCATCGGCTATTACAACGAGCTCGATCTCTTGGTTTCTGGTGCCATTATTGCCGCCAATCGTAATTGTATTACTAGTTACATTGGCACTCCGACTGCTTTGGTATCCCTATACAATAAGTGAATCTTCATACATCTTGTCTATGTCTTCCCACTTTTTGAAGTGCTCGCTGACCGATATGGTTTTGCTCGTGCGTTTGGATGTCCATAAAAATAACCTTATTTTTTTGTTTCATTGGACTTTCCTCCTGTAGCCTCACTATGATGCAGTGCATTCTGTAGTAGCTTAATGCAACATGTCTTTCCAAAAATAAAAATGTAAACGTTTACAATTTTATTTTATCATATTTTCCTTAATATATAACTTGGAAAATTTCAAGTTATATTGTAGAAAGTATAGTTATTCATTCTTGCTCACTCTACAGGATAGGGTTCCCAAGGAGCGCGTGTAGATCGAAGGTTGGGTGTAATTGTGATAGCAATGTTCATAATTTCTTTTTTCCCGTCTTATGGTTACTTAACAGGCGAAAATATGAATAAAAATAGCGGGAAAAGAAAATATTATTTTAAAAAGGATGAAAGAAGGGTCTGCAACATGAAAAAACAATGGAAACTGACCGCTGCTATCCTGTATGGAGGAGTGATGATGTATGGCACTGCGGGTGCAGCTGGAGCTTCCGGGACGGAACCGGGTAATTCGTTGCAAGCAATCACCTCCAACGCCTCTATCCAAGGGGCAGCCCGCCAATGGAATGCTGAACCACAGGACGAACACGGGCATGTTCACAGACATAGGCACGGCAAAAGGCCTGGCGGCTTGAATCACCATCTCAACGAGAAAGTAGCCAAGCTGCTGGGCATCACTCCTGTCCAGTTAGAGAAAGAGCTGGGACAAGGGAAGTCGTTGGCCGAGGTTGCTAAAAGCAAAGGCATCCAAGAAGATCAGCTTATTGATAAGTTGAAGAATGAAATGACCGTGGACTTGAAACGGCTTGTGAACCGTAAAGGCCCGATTACATTCGATCGTAAGTCCGGCGCTTCGAATGAAGCTCAATTGAAGCGTTAGCCGGGGATACCGTGGTATATCTGCTCTTGAATAAGTCGAGGAGTAGATCGTTTGACAATAAAAAAAGGATGGGGGAAACCCATCCTTAAATTTCCACTTCCTTATCTTGTGCTATGTCATATTTAGTTACTTTACTGGTGTATTTATCTACATAATAGAATCCATAAGTTGCAATGTGATCAGGGAAATCTTCGTAAACTCTTATACAATATTTAGTTCCTTCCAAACCTTCAACCATTAAGTTTAAATTATATTTAACAGCATCCTTTTTTATTTTATCAGAAAGAATATGGAGTGCTTGATTTTCTGTAATCATCTTTTGCTGTTTACCTAAATACAGTTTATTATCAATGAGGCTGATTTGTCTGCTTTCTGCAATCCCAATATCTTTAACAGAGATATACGTGTTTCCGTTGTAAATCAAGCCATCGGCAGTGTTCTTTTTTGTCCCCTCTAAAAATACATCAAACTTTTTCACAACAGCATTTACGCTTGTTCCAGATGCAGCCATTGCGGTTGCACCAGTAATCATCATACCAATGGTTAAGCCCACTAATAGCCCCTTTAATTTGTCATTCATTTTGATTACCCCTCTTATGTATGCTAATTCCCTCACTATAGTATCCTAAATATCACCATACATAAAGTGATTGTTGTGGGAGAGCAGAAGAGTCAATTATCTTTAAAGAGCTTAAAAAAATCAATGGTTTCTTTTAAATCTTCATCATCAGTATAAATGTTCATCACCTTGCCTATTTCAATTGCAAAGTCCACATACTGATTTGGTTTAGCCGTAATGATATTCTTGTGTATCTCCAGACCCGTTGGATGATTCACAGGATTTTTATAGGAGACACCTGCTATCTCCAGTAGTTCAGTGGCAGAACAAATGGTCGCTATCACTTTATGATCATTATTCAATGTATTAATTAGAGCTAGAAGCTGCTTGTTCGTCTTTAATGGGGTGTTATCTCCGCCAGGTATAATTAGGAGTTGAATATCCTCTGCAGACACTTCATCAATGGCTACCGAAGGCGTAACTTTAAAATCTTCATAGGAAATTACAGGGTCTTTGGTTACCCCAATCGTAACAATGTCCCCTTTGGTTTTCATAAAATAGGTTGCTAGCATAATCTCAAAACTCACATAACCATCATAAATTAAAACGTGTGATTTCATTTATACACCTACTTCAACATTAGTTTTTAGCTTTGAGTCAATATACCACTTTGATAGGTTTAATTCCATAATTTACAGCAAATATAGGCTTGGAAGTTGAAATAACCAGTCGCAAGAAATCAACCAGCGACTGGTTATTTAGCTTTGCTAGAATAAGAGTTGAGCGATACCTATAATAGCTTTTTAAGCTGGGAAATACGGCCTTGGGATACGCCGAGCCGTTCAGCGTATTCGCCTTGCTTGGCGTTTGGATGCTCGCGCATGAGTCTTCTTAGCTTCTCAACCAAATGTTGTGAAGACAACCGATGTACACTTTTTTCTTTGCACGCAGGTTCCTTAATAACAGGAACAGGCATTTGACTCACACCTATGTTTCCCTTCAGATCGTTTATGCATTTTTTACATAAAAATGAACCCCTGAAATAGCTTAAATCCTGAACCGAATAGCATAAATGACAGCAGACTCCTATATACTTTCGCATGCTCAATAATCCTGTTTCAACATCCAAATAAAATTCTAAAGACTCACCAGCTTGAATCCCCATAGAGGTTCGCATCTCCTTAGGAATAACAATCCGGCCTAACGTATCCAAGGGACGTGTCATACCTGTATTTTTCAAGTGATCTTCTCCTTCCATTGTCCAACATCCAATGATCTCCTAAAAAAAATATAAAAATCAATAAAGTAAAAGCATTTATGTTTGTTCCAAAAGATGGTATTATCGTGAAAGAAAATCAATAATTATACCATTAGTTTCCAAACTACATTGTTTATTGAAATTGAAATTCTATGAAAATGCTGAAAGGGTGGTTTATCCATGGAAATCACACCTACGATACAGGCAGAAATTCAAACTTATCTGAAACGAAAAGGCTTAACGATGACCAAGTTTGGTCACACGATTGATTTGAATGTAGGTACAGTTAGTAGCATTGTGACTGGTAACCGATCTATTTCTGTTCACCAACTGGATAGTATTACTGCGGGAATGAATTTACCACCGGATTATTTTTACGAACGTTATATTGAAGAATGCATTGAAGAATCTCCGCTCAACTGGAAAAAAATCTGCCCTTTCCTATACCGATGCATTGAACTAGGACGACTCGACTGCTTGCAGCGAGTTGTAATTATGTTATTGGATAACCCTAATTATCCGCCATCGCTCTTTGAAGTTGCCGAAAATGTATACAAAGACGGTTACAACGAAGCAGCGGCATACCTTTACAAAAAGGTGGCTGAAAGTGAGAAGCAGCAGCATTCAGAGCGATTGGCGGTCTGCCAGTATCGTTTGTTCCAAATCAATATTGGACAAGATAGAGCTGTAAATCTCCAAGCTGCCATTGAATTTGCCCCTTTTGTGGATCGTTTAGACGAGATAGAGCAATTAGATGCTTTAAAAGATTTGGCGAACGTGTACAGATCATTAAGTATGTGGGACAAGGTGTATGAATTTGCCCATCAGATGGGTCAATTAGGACAGATCCAATATAATTTGGTTCATAACTCCAAGCGTAAAGGAACAGAGCCGCGAAAAAGGCTAAGCAGGCCGCTGTTTGTATACATAGTTTACTCCGAGTTGCTGTGTGCTAATGCTTGTGATGCAAAAGGCGATCATGAACAGGCATTAGAACATATTCGAGGTTATGCCGATCTAAGTTGGGTGAAGGAACAAGATTCCGAGTCTCTCTATTGGAAGAAGCAGTATCTGCAATGGGCGAAAATTAATACGTACGTCAATAGACTTATGTCCGGGGACATCAGTGTTCTGCCGGATTACGTAGAACATATGGCTGCCGAAAAAGAGATTTTTTCCGAATTAATAAACGTCATTGAAGTGGCTAATCGGTACAATGTAGATGTAGACCATATCCTTAAGCGTTTTGAATCCCAAATTGCAGCGTATCAGGAGCCGTTATCTTCTGACATGTATACACAACAAGTTTTACCTGAAGAATACGTGCGATTTTGGTACAAGATGGCTAAGTACAGCCTAAATAAAGGCAGATATCCATATGGTTTCAATTGTTTAATAAACGCTTTTGAAAAAGCTGTTACAATTAACCACGTACTACTTATTGCCAATTGTTTTGGACTATTTTCTCATTTCAAAACACATGCGGCTCCTGAAACACATGCTCAGTTCCAATCTATTTATGAGGAGGTGTGGGAGAGAAATGATCAAAAGGATGGCTTTCTGCTTGACGGTAACTAGCTTTTTACTGGTATTCACAGTACCAGCCCAGGCTGGAAATCTAAGCCATGACACAATCCAAACACAAGGACACGTTGGTGGATCTTGACCAAGCACTAATTTATTACCCTGGACCAGCTTATTGCTGGTCTTTTTTTGTATTATTTTGTAATTTTTTGATTCAAAAAAGGTTCTTAAGTAGTTGGACATCCCTCCTTAAAATAAGATTCAATAGGAGGTATGCAGGATGAACAGGGATAAAACGGAAACGTTAATTCAACAAATGGAACACGCCAGACAACACTTGCATGATCTTTACGCAGAGCATGGCTTCGGACATGCTTGTGTACTTGAACAGTCTATGCTTTTGGATGAACTGATTAATCAGTACAACCGTATGTATCAGACCAGAAAGCAGCCTCACCATGTTTTGGATCAGATCATTAACAACGACGATGTTATGTTCAGTCCATCCTCCCCTTTCTCTTTATGCAAAACTGTGACTTCTCCCACGTAATGTTTATTATTATTCTATATAATGACTTATTTTAAAATAAAATACATATTCATGTCATAAAATGTTAATCATTTTTTTGGGGGCAGCATACTAAGGCAGCAAAAAAGCAGAGCTCCATAAGAGAGCCCTGCCAAAGTCCATTGGATTTATAACCCCATGCTGAAACACAGACGCACAAGTTTAGCCAAGCTCCTGCGTGCTTTTGGAAGCGCGCTTAGAGGAAAGTAACTGGAAACGAAACGAATGCCAGTTCAACCGCTGTCTGCCTTTGGAGCCAACAATCCAGTTGCCGCCGGGCAGATGGGCAAAGAGCCAACTGATGCCCAGAGAAACACTTGCCACGACGACAAACGTAATGAGCGTAGCTGTAAAATGATGATCACCCAGTGCAAGCGGGCGGGTGTAGTAGGATATAAAGGACAGCACGAGCGCATGGGCCAGATATCCTCCGAAGGAATAGCGTCCAATCCAGTTCAGCATACGGCGAAACGGCTCGGACCGCTTGTCTTTTTGCAAATGAAGCAGCAGTCCGTACAACAAAAGCAACTGCGAGACAATCAGCACGAAGGTGCTTGGTTTCAGATAAGTAGAAATATTGAGATTGATCGTATCACCCGACTGGATCAGCATCGTGTGACCCATGAGCATGAACAAACCAATAAAGACAAATACATTCCACGGCAACGTCTGTCGGGCCAATCCCCGCCAGGTGTCCGTCATATAGGCGCACACTGCGCCCAGCATAAAATAGAAAAAATACATAACAAAGTTATAAGTGCGGTAATCTAACAGAGTCTGCCAAAAGGACGGCAACCCAGTGCTCCATGCAGACATGTCATAGTAGGACCATTGTAACAACAAAGCGTAAGCCGCAGCGGCAATCAGCATAACAGCCAAAACAAGCTGTTTGCGTGTTTTCGTGCTGTAACGATGTAGAAACGCTTGAACCTGCCCGGCTGCTTTTGAAAATAAAGGAAACAAAATATAAAACTGAAAGATCATCACTACAAACCATAGATGATATCCGCTGACGGGGATGATCATTTCCTCGAACATACCTTTGTAAAAATAAATATTTCCCCACTGCGCCGTTGACCAGTTTTGAGTACATACCCAATAAATAACCGTCCAGCAGAGGAAAGGAACATAAATATCTCGAAACCGCCTGCCAATATAGCGAGGGTAGCCAATCGGTTTGTTACCATTATAAAAAAGCAGCGCCGCAGACAGGAAAACAAACGTCGGTGTGCCAAAACGTGTCAAATGATACAGCATCGCGAGCATAACGGAATCTGGCTGTTGGATGTCGCTGCGATAAATATATTCGCCAATGCAATGCTGAAGCACGACAGCGAGGTAGGCAAGACCCCGTAGTTCTGTCCACTCCGCGATACGCGGCTTGCTCATCCATATCACTCCTTTTCCTCAAGATACGCATATGTTTTTCCTAGCACAATTGTAGGTATTGTAACGTAGAAACATTAGTGCAGGATTAACGCCACCTGAAAGTAAGAAGAGTGAAGTAGTTCCAATTTAATATGATTGCGTTTACAATCTAAGTGAAACCAGAATAAATTAAAGTGAATTTATAACTTAAGGATACACACAGGAAAAGGAGAGGAAGGATGAAAAAAACGCTGCTGGTATATATGCTGTTGATTGCGGCCTTTGCTCTCTATGTGTTCAGGTATGAACAAACTGGCCCGTTGAATGGTACTTGGGAAGATAAGGGGCTACGAGGCAGCATCGGAGAAACCTATATGATGATTACCTTCCAGTCTGGCTTGGAGTATTGGAAAAGCGGGCTCAAGGGTTTCGAGGATGCAGGAGATGCTTTGGGAGTGACTGTGGAGTATCGGGGAGCTACCCGTTATGATGCGCAGGAGCAGACGACCGTTATTGAGCAGGCGATTGCTCGTAAGCCCGCAGGGATTGCCATATCAGCGATTGATCCTCACTCTCTGATTCCGGTAATTAATAAGGCGCTGGATGCGGGCATTCCTGTGGTACTGTTTGATGCCGAAGCGCCGGGGAGTCGGGCGTATTCTTTTTTGGGCACGGATAATTATAAGGCGGGCGTGACCGCTGCGGATAAAATGGCAGAGCTGTTGGGACGAGAAGGTCAAGTCGCTGTTTTGACGCTACCCGGTCAGCAAAATCATGAGGAACGCTTGCGTGGCTTTCGCGATACCATACAGCGGCAGTATCCTGCCATGAAGGTGGTGGAAGTAGCGGATGGCCGCGCAGACGCGATGGTCTCCCGGGATGAGTCGCAAAGGCTGATGAAAGCTTATCCGAAACTGGCGGGCATTTTTGTGACCGAAGCAACGGGAGGAATAGGTGTAGGTGAAGCGGTACTGAGTCAAAAAAACAGCCACCCGCTGAAAATCATTTCTTTTGATACGAATAAAGCGACATTGGATATGATTCGTGGTGGCACAATCTCGGCAACAATTGCTCAGGGAACATGGAATATGGGCTATTGGTCGCTTCAATATCTGTTCCATCTGCATCATCATTTGACGACTCCTGCGCCTTCTTCCACCGGAGACAACACTCCGCTGCCCGTGCGGGTAGACACTGGAATCTCTGTTGTCACCCAGGCGAATGTAGATGATTATTATGCGAAATAAATTTTGGAAGCGTATCCAGCTAGGAGTGCACCACATGATGCCGCGGTTACGCTTGCGCAATATGCCCTTACGCTATCAACTCATGCTGCTGTTCCTGTTGTTTGGCATTGTACCTTCGCTGGGATTAGGTCTGCTGGTCAATTGGACGGTGGAACGGATTATTGAGCGGCAGGTGGAAGACCATACGATGCAGTTGATTGGCAAGGTAAACGAAGCACTGGACACCAAAATGGAAAATTTGCAGAACATGACGTATCTGATTGCTTTTAACCCCGATATCGGGGAGTTCTGGAAAGGGAAGACGCTGGCTGACGGCCACGCGGGTCATGCGAGTGTAATAACACCGGAAAACCAGGGGGAGCAGACTCAGAACTCGGGGCAAAATCAGGCTCTCAGCTCCAAGCAGGCATTAAGTTCTGTACAGGAGCAGGATACGGTGTATAAAATGAAGCAATTTTTGCAGGGCTATACTACGTTATATCCTGAAATTGCAGGGATTCTGATCGTGAACGAAAAAGGCGACTATATCAGCAACGAAATGTATGCTCGAAGCACGCGTAGCCTGACGGAAGAAGATTGGTACCAACAGGCGGCGCAGCATGCAGGCATATTCACTGTGCTAGGACAGCCGAGCCACCGTAATGTGACCACTCATGTCCGGTACAAGGACAGTGAAATTGTCTCCGTCGTTCGTTCGGTTACGGATTCGGAAACCGGACGCGTGCTAGGCGCGATAATGATTGACCTCAAGCTACGGGCTGTGTCGCAGGCCGCCAGAGATGTAACCTTGGGCAAAAGTGGCTATTTAATGGTGACAGATGCTGAGGGACGCAGCGTGTACAGGCCGGATATGCCTTTGATTGAGCGCATTCCGCCGCAATGGTTCGGGGCAGGTGACAGCGGGATGTTTACCCGTGAAACTGGGGGCAGGGAATTGCTATTCATGTTCAGGGCTTCCGAATTCACGGGCTGGAGAACAGTGGGGGTATTCCCGGCACGCGAATCTACACTGGAAGTGCGACAAATTCAGTTCTATGTCGTCTGTTTTGTTTTCATTGTATGTCTATTTGGCTTAACGGCATCCTTGCGATTGTCGAGTTCCATTGCGCAGCCAATTTTCCGGCTGATGTCCTATATGCGGACGGCAGAGACAGGGGATCTTACAGTTCGCCAATGGAGTGACCGTGGGGATGAAGTCGGAATGTTGGGGCGGAGCTTTAACCGGATGCTGGAGCAAATTCGCCGTCTTATGTCCCTTAGCGAACTGAGGGAACGGCAAAAACGGGATGCCGAGCTGCGCAGCCTTCAGGAGCATATTAAGCCCCATTTTCTATACAATACGCTAGATACCATTCATTGGATGGCCCGAAGAAATGGAGCAGACGACGTATCTGACATGGTAGGAGCGCTATCGAGATTGTTCCGTCTCGGGCTGAGCAAGGGGGATGACTTTATTCCGCTGCGCTCCGAGATGGAGCATATATCGAGCTATATGCAAATCCAGCAAACCCGCTATCGTGACCGACTTCGCTGGGAATTGAATGTACCCGACGAGCTACAGGATCTGTTCGTGTTGAAGTTAATGCTTCAGCCTGTAGTGGAAAATGCGATTTATCACGGCATCAAGGCCAGACGAGGCCCAGGCACGATTTGGATAGAAGCTAAAGCTGAGGGCGACAAGCTGCTGCTGACGGTACGTGATGATGGCGCAGGGATGACGGCAGGCCGTCTGCGTGAACTGCGTGAATGGCTGGAAATACCCCTGGAGGCGATGGAAGGAAAGCAGCAGCAAAAGGGAGTTAGTACCCATGGCAGAAGCTATGGCATGCTGAATGTACAAGCGCGTATCCGATTGTCTTTTGGTGAGGAATATGGAATTGTACTGGAGAGCACAGAAGGGACAGGTACCTGCGTGACGATCACTCATCCGTTGCTGCTGGATATGGCGCAACTGAAGAAGCCTTATGAAAAAGGAGAGGGTCAGGATGACGAAATCAAAGGGCAGAGACAACTCAACGACGGTGAGTCTGATTGACCAGGCCATAACGGAAGTGATAACAGGGACAGCACAGCGTTACCAAGTATTGATTGCAGATGATGAGCCGATCATCCGAGAGGGGATACGGGATTGCATAGACTGGGCGGCACTCGGCATGGAGGTTGCAGCTGAGGCGGAGGATGGTGAAGAAGCGCTGGAGCTGGTGGGTCAGCTTAGCATAGACATCATGCTGGTCGATATGAATATGCCGTTCATGGACGGGATTGAACTGATTCGTCGGCTGCGGGAAGTACGTCCGGAGTGCCGCTGTCTAATCATTTCCGGGCATGATGAATTTGCTTATGCGCAGGAGGCAGTCCGACTTGGCGTAGAGGATTATATCTTGAAGCCGGTAGATGCTGAGCAGCTTCACGCTGCGCTGTCACGGCTCGGTCAGCGGCTCGAGGAAGAGCGTAAGCGTGCCGCCTATGTAGAACAAGCTGCCGGGCAGATTGAGCGGAATATTCCGTTGTTGCGCCAGCGGTTTTGCCTGGAATGGCTGGAAGGGCAACATACGGGCATAGACGTCATGGAGCAGTTGGCGTTTTTACGGCTTCCATCGCGGCCGCCTGCTCAGATCGGTGTCGTACGGTGGCCAGCGGCAGAGGCCCGGCAGACGATTATGCGCGAGAATGACCGCCAGTTGTTTCTTTTTGCCGCTGAGAATATTATTGGCGAACTGCTGGAGGACCTGCCACATGTATTGTTCCGCGATGCGAACGGGCTGATCGGCATATGCCTGTGGCAGGAGGCACCCGAGACGATTGGCGCTGCCATGGAGCAGGCGATTGGACGCTACCTGAATATAGCGGTTCATACGCATGTGGAATCCAACGCGGGTGGGCTGGAAGGCGCAATGGATGCGTACCGGGTGTGTCGGGATCGGGTGTATGGCGAATCGCAGCTGTCTCCCATCGTACGCCGTGCTCGGCAGCTTATTCAGGAAGGCTACGCAGACCGGGAGTTGACGCTGGAAGCCCTTGCTTCGCGGCTACAAGTATCCGCCGTATATCTCAGCCGTGTGCTGAAAAAGGAGCTCAACGACAGCTTCGTGACCCTCGTCACGCGTGCCCGTATCCGTAAAGCAGTGCAGCTGCTGGATTCCACGACGTTGTCTATCTATGATATAGCAGAACGTACGGGATACGACAGTCAGCACTATTTTAGCACCGCTTTTAAAAAGACCATGGGCGTGTCTCCTGTGCAGTACCGTAAAGGCGGGGGAATTCAGGAAAATTCGTCGGAATAGGAATAATTGGAATGTAGAATTGCCCTACACGGTCTTATGATGATAAATGCTAAAAAAATGTGTGTGTAATCACACCTAGGCATTCAGGGGTTTGTTACGCTGGGGATAACGAACAAATATCTATAAATATTTGGAGGAAAACGATATGTTTTGTTATCAGTGTGAACAGACGCCGAGTGGTGGGTGTAAAGTAGTTGGGGTGTGCGGGAAGGATGAGACGATAGCGAGCTTGCAGGATACGATGATTTTTGCATTAAAAGGGATTGCTGCCTATGCGACACATGCTCGCCAGTTGGGCTATACCGATCCTGAGGTAGATCGCATCACGCATGAAGCGTTATATATGACCTTAACCAATTCTAACTTTAATGTACAAGAGCATTTGGAAATGGCGATGAAGGTCGGAAATGCGGCTGTACGGATCATGGATGTGCTAGATCGTGCGCATACGGATCGTTTTGGCATTCCGCAGCCAATTACCGTCAGCCAAAATAAAATCGAAGGCCAATGCATCGTCGTGACCGGACATAATTTATATGCGCTGGAGGAATTGCTACGGCAAACAGAGGGCAAGGGCATCAATATCTATACTCACTCGGAAATGCTGCCTGCCCACGGTTATCCGGCATTGAAGAAATATGCACATCTCAAAGGGAATATCGGTAAAGCCTGGTACGATCAACGCAGACTGTTCGAAGAGTTTCCGGGTGCAATTCTGGCTACGACGAACTGTGTTATGCCGATTAAAGGCACGTATGCAGACCGCTTCTTCTCTTATGAAGTAGCCGGGCTGGAGGGAGTAGCCAAGATCATGGACGACGACTTTTCACCATTGATCGAGCGTGCTTTAGCACTGCCAGCCGCAGATGTAGATTCGGAGCAGGTGCTTACAACGGGATATCATCACGAGACGGTCATCGGGCTGGCTCCTGAGATTATTCAGGCCGTTAAAGACGGACATATCCGCCGTTTCTTCGTTATTGCAGGCTGCGACGCACCGGGCAAAGGCGGTAACTATTATCGCGAGCTAGCTACATCCTTGCCGAACGATACAGTTATTCTGACCACGTCCTGTGGTAAATTCCGCTTTAATGACGTGGATTATGGCACTGTTGGAGATACCGGCATTCCGCGTTATATTGATTTGGGGCAATGCAACAATTCGGGTTCTACTGTGAAAATCGCTCTGGCATTGGCGGATGCTTTCGGCTGTACGGTGAACGAGCTGCCTGTCAGCATTGTTCTGTCCTGGTTTGAGCAAAAAGCGGTTGCCATTCTGCTGGGCTTGTTCAGCCTTGGCATCCAGGATATTCGCATTGGGCCGAAGCCGCCTGAGTTCATTTCTTCTGGCGTGCTGGATGTACTAGTGGAGATGTTTGGCTTGAAGCTAATTACGACCGCAGAGGAAGATATGAAAGCGATGTTGGCGTTGTCGTAAGAGGTTAATGGGGGAACTGCAAAGCGCAGTTCCTTTTTTGTTTCATCGTTCATCGATTCTTATAAAGATGTCCGTAAGAATCTTTAATGCCAGTTCAGTATCTTTGGATTCACGAGTTCTTAGGAGAGTTAAAATGGTTTTTATACTCGAATGTTCTTCGGTAAGCTCATCATTGTCCTTCACATATGTAAGCAACTGATAGACGCCCACGTTCAATGCTTTCGCTATTTTCTCCAGATTTTTCAAAGATATATTTCTCTCTGCTCGCTCAATGAATCCAATATAACTCGAATTGAATCCTGCTTTTTCGGCTAAAGCTTCCTGGGAAAGCCCTTTAGACTTTCGAATATCTCGAATACGTGTACCGACTAATTCCAAAAGTTCTGACATGAATACACCTCTCTATAGTAAGGGTTCTACAAAATCGATTCCAATCGCTCCAAAGTGCAATATATAGACGAACTAGATCATCACGACCTATATATTATTATTGGAAGTCGCTTGTTGGATTTTGCAAAATCCTCTAGTTAGAAGTGTAGAGAAAGAGTTACATCTAATTAATAAGTGTTAGTAAGTAAATTGAATTAAAAACTACTATATAGTAATATTTATTAGGAAGCTTGTCCGGTAGCTAGAAAATTATACATCTTGATGGTTACATATTTGTGCTACGTTGCTCACATTTGTTTCAGGATTTTGCAAAACCCTTATTTATGAAATTTTAATTCAGGAGTTGATTCCCCATGAAACATTACTCCTTAAGTCCCCAACTACATAGTGATTCTGATTTCAAATTGCCCAAGTACAGCGATACCTACATATTCAATTGCATGATGGATTTTCAAAAGCTTGCCGAATACCAGATCAAGCTTGCACAGATGATGCGCGACCATAATCAGTTTCAAAACTGCCTCATTCTTTGTGATCGAGCGATGTTTTCTATGGCTAAGGCCATGTATGTTCATCGAAACCAAATCATTCCATCGTACATTCGATCCATGACTGACCTATTCCCTTTAATTCACACAGATGCTGAGCCCAATTTAGATATGGTGCTGTTTATCGGTACGGTACATTATCTGGTTTCGGGAGAGGATGAAGCATCCGAGGAGACGATGAGACAGGAGGAAGTAGACAAGTTGCTTTATAAAACGGACTCTATTCTAGAGTCTCTGTCACAGCGGATCGTAGCTGATCCGTCTAAGCGGTATCCGTCTATTTATAAAGAAAATTCGTTCAATGAATCGGTAGATCTTTTATCAATAATACCCGGTTCTTTTTGAGCTAATGATATAATGACGAAAAGGAAGATGTTAGATGATGGCTAACACCTCCACATCAGAAAGGGTGTTATTTCATATGCCTACATACAACAAACTGGTGCGGGATCGGATTCCGCACCTCATTATGTCTCAGGGCAAGGAATGTCGGACACGTATCTTGGAACCTGAGGAATATAAGCAGGAGCTGAGAACGAAGCTTTGTGAAGAAGCTGAGGAATATTTTGAAGCGGAAAAAGATCAGGATGCGCTGGAAGAGCTGGCAGATATGCTGGAAGTCATCCGAGCGCTGGCAGAAGTACATAGAGCGAATGCAGCAGAGCTGGACAAGCTACGGGCAGACAAAGCCGAGACACGGGGCGGATTCCAGGAGCGGGTGTTCTTAATTGATGTCGATGAAGATAAAAGTTAACTAAATATTTCAAGGATAGCACATTCAAAAGGGGAGCTTGATAATTGGAGCTACCTTTTTTGTCTCTTTTTAAGCACCTAGTATAGCGAAAAATTTATAAAGTGGAAGTTATTTTATTTTATCTTCTCTTCTCTTCTCTTCTCTTCTCTTCTCTTCTCTTCTCTTCTCTTCTCTTCTCCAACTTCTAACTCTCCCAACACAAAGGTTAAAATTTTATAAAAAAAGTTCAAAACCTGCAAAGACCTTTCCCGGCCTGGAATGATACCATGTGTTTGCACATAAAAAAAGGAGAGGCACTTCCTGCCTCACTTATGTAAGCGCTATCTAATTTCTATTCTAATCAGCACTTACCTTCAAAATGACCCGCATCACATGAGGAAAGGGGAACTTCATATGAAAAAAGGAGCTGTTGTCGTTTGGCTTCTGGTTTTGGCCCTGATGCTTTCGGCCTGTAATTTGGCGGAGAGTGGAACGGGCAGCAAGGAAAAAGGCTATGTGGGCATTTCCATGCCGACCAAATCGTCCGAGCGTTGGGTAGGGGACGGGGAGAATATGGTCCGGTTGTTTCAGGAGCAAGGCTATAAAACGGATTTACAGTACGCCGAGGACGTAGTAGAAAACCAAATCTCCCAAATCGAAAATATGATCACCAAGGGCGTCAATGTTATGGTGATCGCTTCGGTCGACGGAAACACGCTTACGGATGTGATTCAGAAGGCACACGACCGAGGCATTCAGGTCATTTCTTACGACCGCCTGATTCGCAACACACCGTATCTGACGTATTATGCGACCTTCGATAACTTTAAGGTGGGCGTGCTACAGGCAGCATATATTGAGAAAAAGTTGGGACTCAAGGAAGGCAAAGGTCCTTTCAATATCGAGCTGTTCGGTGGTTCACCGGATGATAATAACGCTTATTTCTTCTTTAATGGTGCGATGTCCGTACTGAAACCGTACGTGGATTCCGGCAAACTGGTCGTGCGCAGCAAGCAGATGACGATGGCGCAGATTGCTACACTGCGGTGGGACGGAGCATTGGCGCAGTCGCGGATGGATAATTTGCTGAGTGCCTACTATTCGGGGGCCAATCTGGACGCAGTACTATCCCCTTATGACGGAATCAGTATCGGTATCATTTCATCCCTGAAAGGGGTCGGATACGGAACAGCGAACAAGCCCCTGCCGATCATTACAGGACAGGATGCGGAGCTGGCTTCCATTAAGTCGATTGTGGCTGGAGAGCAGACGCAAACTGTATTTAAGGATACTCGCAAGCTGGCTGAGCAAACGGTCGTGATGGCCAATAGCATTTTACAAGGCAAGCAAGCGGAAGTGAATGACGTCAAATCCTATAACAACGGTAAAAAGGTCATTCCTGCCTACTTGCTTGATCCGATCTCGGTAGATCGGACGAATGTGGAGAAGGATATTGTCGGCAGTCACTATTACACCAAAGAGCAAATTGGACTGAAATAAGAGTAGGAATCCAACCGAAAGGAGCGTATCCCATGACTGGAATCATTTTGGAAATGAAGGGAATTACCAAAACCTTTCCCGGCGTGAAGGCATTGGAAAATGTAAATCTCAAGGTCAAGGAAGGCGAAATCCATTCCCTGTGCGGTGAGAACGGTGCGGGCAAATCGACGCTGATGAAGGTACTCAGCGGTGTATATCCGCATGGAACCTATGAAGGGGATATTGTTTTCCAGGGCAAAACGTGTGAGTTCAAGGATATCAAGCAGAGCGAGGAACTAGGCATTGTCATTATCCATCAGGAGCTGGCGCTGATCCCGTACCTCTCGATTGCGGAAAATATTTATCTGGGCAACGAACGCGCCAGCGGCGGCGTGATTGATTGGAAAGAGACTTTTGTAGGGACACGCGATCTGCTGTCCAAGGTCGGTTTGAGTGAGAATCCTAATACATTAGTTACGAACATCGGGGTCGGGAAGCAACAACTGGTCGAAATTGCGAAAGCGCTCTCTAAAAAGGTAAAGTTGCTTATTCTCGATGAACCGACAGCGGCGTTGAATGAGGATGATAGTGAAAATCTGCTTAATTTGATGCTGGAATTTAAAAGACAGGGCATTTCCTGCATTCTCATCTCCCACAAGCTGAATGAGGTCGCAAAGGTGTCGGATTCAATTACGATTTTGCGGGACGGGAAGACGATTGAGACACTGGATATGAAAAAGGATGAGGTCACGGAGGATCGGATCATTAGCGGGATGGTTGGACGTGATCTGACCAGCCGTTATCCAGAGCGTCATGCCGAGATTGGCAAAGTCGTTCTGGAAGTGAAGGATTGGACGGTGTATCACGAGCATCATGCAGACCGCAAGGTGCTGGATCAGGTGAATTTGAACATCCGTCGCGGTGAAATTGTCGGTATTGCCGGGCTGATGGGAGCGGGACGGACCGAGCTGGCGATGAGCGTGTTTGGCAAGTCATACGGACGCAACATTTCCGGTCAGCTGATTAAAGACGGCAAGCCGATCCAGAACAACACGGTTACAGACGCGATCAACAACGGCTTTGCCTATGTGACAGAGGATCGCAAGGAGTATGGCCTCATTTTGATGGATGATATCAAGCGTAATATTTCGCTGACTGGCCTGAACAAGCTGACGAAGGGTGCTGTCGTCAATGAGCAGGAGGAAGTCGTTGTTGCAGAGGAAATGAAAAAAAGCATGAACATAAAAGCACCGAGCATTTTACAGAAAACGGGTAATCTGAGTGGCGGCAATCAGCAGAAGGTGGTGCTGAGCAAATGGATTTTCGCCGGGCCGGATATTCTGATTCTGGATGAGCCGACACGCGGCATTGATGTGGGTGCCAAATATGAAATTTATACGATTATTCATCGACTTGCCGCTGAAGGCAAGGGAGTGCTGGTCATTTCGTCCGAGCTGCCAGAGGTACTAGGTTTGTGTGACCGGATTTATGTCATGAATGCTGGGCGGATCACTGGAGAGGTTAGCCGTGAGGACGCGTCGCAGGAAACGTTGATGAGATATATGACCAAGTCAGGAGGCGTGAAGCATGGAAACCATAACTAAACTATTTAAAAATAACATCCGCCAATATGGCATGATGATTGCGCTGGTCGTCATTATGATTTTGTTCGAGGTGCTGACGGGCGGCCTGCTGTTGAAGCCGATTAATATTACCAATCTGATTCTGCAAAACAGCTATATTCTCGTGCTGGCCATCGGGATGGTGCTGGTCATCATCACTGGACATATTGACCTGTCCGTCGGCTCCATAGCCGCTTTTGTCGGTGCGGTTGCCGCCATAATGATGGTCGATTGGCAGCTTCCAGCATGGATCGCTGTGATTGCATCTTTGCTGGTCGGAGCGTTAATCGGCGCTTGGCAAGGGTTCTGGGTCGCTTATGTACGGATTCCGGCATTTATCGTTACATTGGCAGGAATGCTGCTCTTCCGTGGATTGACCATGATCGTGCTGGAAGGTCAATCGATCTCTCCATTTCCGGGGGGCTTCCAGAAAATCAGTTCAGGCTTCCTGCCGGATTTTTCATCTACCGGTTATAACCTGGTATCCATCATTGTCGGCATTGCACTCACGGTATGGCTTATCGTGAACGAACTTCGCGAACGTCGTTCTCAGCTTAAATATGGATTCGAGGTTCCGTCACAAGCTTTATTTGTACTCAAGCTGATTGTGGTAGCTGCGGTCATCAATCTGTTCACCTTCATGCTCGCGAGCTACGCGGGGATACCTAACATTCTCGTGCTGCTGTTCATACTGATCGTTGTGTACTCCTTCGTCATGAACCGCACGATTATGGGACGTCATGTGTATGCGTTGGGTGGAAATGAAAAGGCAGCGGGTCTGTCCGGTGTCAAAACGAAAAAAGTAACGTTCTGGGTATTCGTCAATATGGGTGTGCTGGCGGCCATTTCCGGTCTGATCTTTGCTGCACGTCTGAACGCGGCTACGCCGAGAGCGGGTACGAACTTCGAGCTAGATGCCATCGCAGCCTGCTTTATCGGTGGAGCTTCGGCATCCGGCGGGATCGGAACCGTTTTTGGAGCCATTATCGGTGGTTTGGTCATGGGCGTACTGAATAACGGTATGTCTCTGATCGGTCTGGGTATTGACTGGCAGCAAGGAATCAAGGGCTTGGTGCTGCTGCTGGCGGTTGCCTTCGATATTTACAACAAAAACAAAAGATCTGCTTAAGCTCAGATTCGGTATCGTAAAACAAGAAAACCTCCAGTTCCACTAGAAATGTGGATGCTGGAGGTTTTCTTGCTTGTTGGGTCTTGTGGCTATCAGCCAACGAAACTAAGTGGTGACCATTTGGCCGCCGTTTATATGCAGCGTTTGGCCTGTAATGTAGGAACCGTCATCCGAAGCCAGCAGCACATAGGCAGGAGCCAATTCATAAGGCTGCCCGGCACGCTTCATTGGTGTATTGCTGCCGAAGGTGCGAATGACTTCAGGCGACTGTGTGGCCGGATTCAGCGGAGTCCAGATCGGACCGGGAGCAATCGCATTCACGCGAATACCCTGGTCGACCAGATTATTAGCCAAAGCGCGGGTGAAGCTGACGATAGCTCCTTTGGTAGCTGAATAATCGATCATATTCTTTTGACCCACATAGGCTGTCACCGATGCCGTATTGACGATGCTGGCCCCAGCCCGCATATACGGCAATGCTTCTGTAGTCATATGGAAGAAGGAAATAATATTCGTATCAAACGTATCACGAAGCTGCTGCTCACTGATATCCAGATACGATTCGCGCACAAACTGAATACCTAGGTTGTTAATCAGGATGTCAATACGACCAAAGGTTTCCATCGTTTGTTGAACAACCAGACAGCAGTTGCTTTTTAGCCTTAGATCCCCCGGAATTAACAAACAACGTCGGCCAAGCCTGTGAATGACATCACGGGTTTCCATAGCATCTCGATGCTCATCGAGATAGGCAATGACCACATCGGCCCCTTCCTTGGCAAATGCCACTGCAACCGCGCGACCAATACCACTGTCCCCACCGCTAATAATAGCCACCCGATCCTGAAGCTTTCCAGTGCCGATATACTTTGGATTATCATAAATAGGGCGTGGAACCATTAGGTATTCCAACCCCGGCTGTCTATATTGATGCTGGGGAGGAAAAGTAATCGGAACTTCTTTACATTGGGTTTCTGTGCCGTAATAAGGATATTGCCAATTCATCGATAATCCCTTCTTTATACGTTTTGAAATCCAATATATTCAAAATAGGCGCAAACGGTGACTCAGGACGATTGCCTTACTCCGAAACCGTCGCTCCATCTGCTGGAATGTGGATGCGCCCCTTTAAACCTTCACGGTTGATATGTTCCGTAAGCTCTGAGCGAGTTAGTAGACAATGGTTGATTGCTTCCATGTGGACAGCCACGATTTGTGTATAAGGGGCATGTTGTGCTACCGTCGTTACATCCTGGGCATTCATAATAATGGGATCACCTACCGTAAACCGTGCTCCTCCAGCGTTCACAATTGTCCAGTCAGGACGATATTTATCCAGTGTTTCCGCGACTTCACTGCACCAGATCGTATCCCCGGCCAAATAGACGACAGGTTCACCTGGTGCCTGAAAAACAAAGCCGGATACGGGTCCCATCTGCTCCCCGATTTCTCCGGTGCCGTGATGCCCGGTTGTACGGATAATCTCAATTTCTCCCACAGAACCAGCCAACGGAATCGGGGTAACCTGTGTAAAACCATCAGCAGTGATTTGTTCTTCATTTCCGGGCTGGCAGAAGACAGGAATTTGTTTGTCCAACCAGCGTACTGCTGCCGGGTCCCAATGATCGGGATGTAAATGTGTGACGATGACAACGTCAGGCTGTCCGAGTGCCTGCCATTGTGGCGGCAAGGGAACCAGTGGATTACGGCGGGCATTTTCCGTATTGGGGACCGGCGGATTTGCGCCAGCATCGCTCAACATCGGATCGATCAGAAATTTTACTCCAGCGTATTCCAGCCATAAGGTTGCGTTACGGATTAGTGTGATTTTCATATATGAAAGCTCCTTTGTGATGAATGTTATTTTTGACCAAGTGTATTTTCGGTAGTTCATTGTTTCTGTTACAATCATATCTGACGCAAGGAGCTACAGGCTACGGTTTGCTGAAAGGAAAATCAGCATTATCGTTTCATCATGAAAGGAAAAATAACTATGGAACTATTCGCACCTGATGACACCGATCTGCGCATTCTTCATCATTTAATTGAAGACAGCTCTTTATCGCACAAGGAGATCGGCCAGCTTGTTCATTTGACAGGCCAAGCCGTAGGGGCGCGTGTTCGAAAAATGCAGGATGCGGGCATTATCGAAGGCTATACGCTGCGCTGGAACCCTGAAAAAATTGGACAGACGATTCATGCCTTTATTACGGTTTTTTTGAATTCAGGAACGACTCACAGTGCTTTCCAGGCTTTTGCACGGGAGCATCCCTATATTGTTGAAATCCATCGGGTGAGTGGGGAGGGCTGTTATTGGATGCGGGTGCGCATGTCCTCACAGACAGAGTTAAATACCATGCTGGATGAACTTACGAAGTTTGGTAATTACAAATTGAGTTTTTCCATTGGTGAGATTTAACGATAAAAGCTTTTGGCGTTGGTGCCGAAAGCCTTTTTATTTGGCGAGGGCTATCGAGGTCAACTTATAGTGTGTGTTCAAAAAGTCGGCTTTTCAGGACCGAGAAGGTTGGATGAAGCTAGGGACTGAGTAGCGGAGCATAGACAGATCTACGTGAGCAACGGAAGGCCCGGCTGAATTCAAGATTCGACGTCGAATCCGCTTCTTGAATAGCTTCGTTATGGAAAGACGACTTTTTGAACAACCTCTTATAGGCTCATTTTAAAAATATGCTGCAAGCCGTGTTGTCCCAATTTAGTGTCACCTTCATCTATAAAGCCGCATTTGCGATACAGACTTTGGGCAGACAGATTACGGGCATTGACGCCCAGTACAATCTCGCGAATATGTGGGAAGTGTCTGGCGATGAACTGTGGTAGTAGAAGCAGCCCTTTTTTGGCGAATCCTTGTCCCTGATCTGCGTAATGAATAGAGAACGCGCGTAGCAGCAGTGCCTCAGAAGTATTCGTATAGTCCGCTAATTCATCCCCATTGTATAAAATGAAAAATCCAACGGGTCTTCTAGTAGCCGTAATCACGACAGGATGGCGGTGCGGATCTTCCTTGGCCAGTATGAGCATTTCATCCGGCATTCCAGTAAACTGCTTCTGCTCCTCAGGTAAGTAGAAGGTATGTAAAATGGCATCATGCCCACAATGGTAAGGGACAAGCTCTACATTATTCATCATTACACTCCGATCTGTATGGATTTTTAACTTTCTTTATCATCTAGTTTGCTAAAAAAAGAAACCTGAACTCGCCTTGCTTACGTATTACCCATACATAAACTAGCATAGTCAAAAGGAGACGTCTACGCTTATGAAGCAGCTTACAGAATATCGGGAAAGCCAGGACGTATTGCGTCATGAGTTGAAGAATATTGAAAAATGGGAGAAGGAACAGAAGGACATTTTTTTCTGGGAAAAAATCGGCAGATGGCCTTTTATGTTGCTGGATCGGCTGACGCCCAAAATCATTAAAGACAAGCTGGAGCAACTCCTTAACGAGTTGGGTAGCTTCATTCAGAACGGCGGCAAATATTTGGTGAAGGAAGAAACGGTTCTGAACAGGCTGAAAAAGACGGCCCATGAACATGTCATTCAGCAAAATGGTGCAGATTCCGCTTCGGATACGCAGGACCTGCCTCGTGCCGGGGAAAACGTTGATTCAGAACATAGTGTCGAACCTATGTGGGAGTTGAAGCAGGCGGCTGAGCTCCCGCTAACCATCATGGATCGGACTGCCGACGATATGACATCGGCTCGCATTACCTTTGCCACCGCTCAGGGAGCAACAACGGGGATTGGTGGTGTGTTTACGATTGCGGCGGATATTCCTCTTTTGCTCGGCTTGTCGCTCAAAGTGCTTCAGGAAATAGCCTTGTGCTATGGCTTTAATCCCCATGATAAGCAGGAACGCATTTTTATTATTAAATGTATGCAATTTGCTTCATCCGATATTGTGGGGAAGAAGGCCGTATTAGAGGAGCTGGCTTTGTTCGATGATCCTTCACGTCAGGCACAGGTTTTTTCCCAGATGCAGGGATGGAGAGAGGTCATTAACACCTATCGTGATCAGTTTGGATGGAAAAAGCTGCTTCAAATGGTCCCGATTGCGGGCATTTTGTTCGGGTCTATCGCGAATCGAAGTGCTATTAGTGATGTAGCTGAAGCAGGGAAAATGCTGTATCGGAAGCGTCGGATTGTGATGCGTTTGGCAGAAGTAGAGAGTGAGGAATCACGTTAGTTGGCTATAAAGGTGTGCAGCGGCCAGGATGGCCGCCACACGTTAGCCTGTTACACTTCGGCTCCATTTTCTTCCGCCCAGCGGTTCAGAGTTTTATCTGTAGGAAGCAGGAAGGTTAAGATGCCGAGCAGTGGCAAAAAGCCGCACAGGAACATGATGTGGGTGATGCCTACTTTGTCGATCCAGTTGCCGAGTACGAGCGCGCCTACACCGCCAAGGCCAAAAGCCAGACCTGTAATGAGACCGGACACGGTCCCGATTTTACCAGGCACGAGCATCTGCGCATATACGACTGTGACCGAAAAGCTAGATAGCATAATAAATCCGATAATCGCCAGCAGGATTGCCGTCCAGAATTGGTTGGCATAAGGTAGTGCCAGCGCGAGTGGTGCAGCTAATACCATGGACAGAAAAATCATATTGCGTTTACCAAAACGGTCCGCGAGCGGACCGCCAAAGAAGGTGCCCAGCGCTCCAGCTCCGAGGAACAGGAAAATGTAAAGCTGTGCATCAGCCAATGGCATTTTAAATACTTCCATCAGGTAAAACGAATAGTAGCTTCCGACCGAGGTCGAGTACCACGAACGGACGAATACCAGTAGAATGAGGACAATCATGGCAAACATAACGCGGTTACGCACTTCGGGCTTCATGCGGCGTGCCACCGCTTTTTTGCGTGCAATGCCTTCTGTACGTAGGACGTTACCGTACCAGCGTGCGATGAACGATTGCACCACAATTCCCGCTGCCGCAATACCTGTGAACCAGATCGCACCAAATTGTCCCAACGGGATAAAAATCCAGCTCGTGAGCATCGGCGCCAGCGATTGGCCCGCATTACCGCCAACTTGAAAAATGGATTGTGCCAATCCCCGACGCGGCCCGGCCGCCATATGGGATACGCGCGAGCCTTCAGGGTGAAAGGCAGCCGAGCCCAGACCCACAAAGATGACTGCGATCAGCACCGCTTTATAATCGGCAGCATAGGCGAGCAACAGCATGCCAGTCAGCGTAAAGCCCATGCCGATGGGAAGGATAGCGGGCGTAGGCCGTTTGTCCGAAAACAAGCCAATCACAGGCTGCATGATTGAAGCTGTAAAATTGATCGCGAATGAAATCCAGCCGATCTGCGTGTAGTTCAGGCTCATAGATTCCTTTAAGATCGGAAAGATCGCTGGAATGACCGATTGAATCGAGTCATTGAACAGATGGACGAAACTGATCGCAATCAGAATCGCAAAAACGGTGCCTTTCACTTGCGGCCCTGGGAGGGGGAGCGATTGGCCCGTTTCATTTTTTGTAGCGGATTTACTAGTCATGGCAACCTCCGAATATGTATGTATATTTTAAGATATAGGAAGCGATCCGTTTGCAGCAAATGGCTGAAAGTGGGATGAAGGCCACCTTTACTCATTACTGCTTGCCCATCCTGCTGGATACTCTTCATTGCTCCATTTAGTTAGAATTTCTAAAATGGCATATCGAAATTCAAACATTTACCATCCCCAAAACCGATATATATGTGAGTATTTTGTATCAATCCCAAAAAGGCTTTCAAATCAGCAATATAGAGATCGAAGCGATCTAGTTCGTTTATATATTGTATTTTTGAGCGTTGGGAATGGAATTATGCAAGTTACTGATATGGAAATAGAGATAGAAAAGGGGAATCACGATGAGAAAAGCAGCGATGATTTTGCTGGCAGTATCCGTGGTATGTGGAGCGGTGGTGGGAACTACGTTAAACACTGGAGAAACAGCAGTAGCGGCAAATGTAACGACGAACAGCACTTGGAAAAATGCTAAAATTATAGACGTGATCGACCGGAATAACTACATACTGGATGATGGTTCTTTATGGAGAAAGAGTATAGATGGCCCGGCTATTGAGAAATTGAATTTGAAGGGCATTACAGGCAGCAAAGACAAGAGTCAAGGTTATTATGGCTGGACTGAGGACGGGAAGGTAGCCATCTGGGATGATAACTCCGACCCAAAAGTGACGGCTCAATCCTCAGGAGTAAAAGAGATTACAGGTGAGGGTTTAGCTATTAAAACCGATGGAACGATCTCCTGGGGAAGAGAACAGGTCGAGGGAATATCGGATGCTATAGACGGTGATAAGGTAAGTACCTACTTTACGGTTCTTACTCGATCCGGTGATGTATGGTATTCCACAGGGTACGCAGAATCTAAGCCCCGCAAGATAGGTCATGTAGACCATGCGTTGGATATCAAAATGAGTACGGCGTATGCTGCAGTACTTAAGGAAGATGGTCATGTCACGATGCTGGATATGCTGACCAATGAACCACCACGCGAAGTGGGAAGTGATATTAATTCTATTTTATGGAAAAAAGGTACGCATGTCTTGATTACTGTACATCGCGACGGGACGGTATGGAGCTATGATCGGCTGAAAAAATATCCTGCGGTGCAGCTTAGCGGGTTGTCTAATGTTGCACGGTTGGTTGATTCGCCTGACGAGCTTTTTGCACAATTAAAGGATGGCTCTTGGGTCGGCTATAAGGACGGAACCACGACTGCGCTGAGTTTGCCTACATTAACGGGTA
This sequence comes from Paenibacillus peoriae, assembly GCF_022531965.1. Classification (GTDB taxonomy): domain Bacteria; phylum Bacillota; class Bacilli; order Paenibacillales; family Paenibacillaceae; genus Paenibacillus; species Paenibacillus polymyxa_D. The sequence goes on from NZ_CP092831.1 coordinate 1,312,801, forward strand.
TGTCCTTGTTGACGACCTCCAAAGAGGCTGCCATCGGCGATACGATTCAATTAAATGTACAAGAGACGTATTCGAACGGTTATCGACTAACACGTCATCCCGAAGCTAGTGAGATTGAAGTGGAGAAACCGCAGGTTGCCGAGCTACAGCAGAATGGTTCCGGTACACTCAAAGTAAGGGGCATTGGCAGCACAGCCGTATCTCTGCGGAACGAAGGTATACCATCTTCTTTTACACTAAAGGTATCGTCTGACCAAACCTTGACCGGGGCGGCTATACTAAACGGCAGTGTGTATTTGCCTGTGCAGTCTGTGTTCAAGACGCTGGGTGGATCTGTTACCGTGGCGAACCAGGCCTTTACGATCAAGCTGGGTAAAAACAATATCGTACTCCAAAAAGGGAGTTCCACCGCGATAGTGAATGGTAAACCTGTTGCACTGAAGGGCAAGGTTCAAACGGTTAACGGACAGGTTGTATTCCCGGGAACATTACTGACCGATCTGAAGTTGGGCGGATTCAAATGGAATCGTGACCGTCAGCAAGGCGAATTATCTGTGGGCGCTACCAAGCTGGTCATTGAGACGCCGGAAACGGCTAAAATTATCAAAGCCATTGATCTGGGTAGTCTGTCCAAATTAATTGGCAAAACCTATTGGGTCAATAACTTCTATAACGCTGGAGAGCGATTTGGCAAGGTAACAGTTAGAGACATCGAAGTCAGCACAGACCCGAACGGTGTTAAATCCTACGAAGTTATTTTCCAGGGAGCTAATGGCGAAACTTATGACACGTTTTCCATCATCGGAGCTTCACGTATTCCACAGATGCTGTCTGATTCCGATCAATTTCTAACTTACGATCCGTACAAGAAATACCAATGGTCGCAAGCCATCTGGAACAAGATTAAAAATAATGAGGTAAGCTTGGGCATGAATACGACGCAGGTGCAGTTCGCATGGGGAAGCCCAACAGTCAGAGAAAAGGGGGCTGCTTCAAACGGAACTCAAGTCGAAGCCTGGGTATACGGCAATCGTAGTCTTTATTTCAAGGCAGTAGCTTTCGTGAATGGCAAAGTCATAGAAGTATGGCTGTAGGGTGGCTGATTTTCTATAACGGTTTGAAAGAGGTATCTCAAGATTCGTATATACGAATCTTGGGATGCCTTTTTTTTATTTAACAAAACCAAGCTCTTGATTTAACAAACTTAAGATATGATTCTTTATGTCATACATCTTGTTATATAGATAATAGCTCCGTAGAGAAAGTATGAAGAGCACAAGAGAAGAGAGGATCTGATTTAAGAATGAAATCGCTAAGGAAACCACTATCAGTTGCTTTACTATCTTTACCACTACTTCTAGGTTCCCTGGGTGGAAGTTATGCGAGTGCGGCAACCCTGCCAACAACGGTAACTCCAACAGAACCGTCGTGGGGATATTTCGTAGATCATTATAAAAATAATAGTTCTGCAAATAAGACGGAAAGCTCTAATCCGACCCTCGGGCTGCTCTCCGAATTTAATAAGCTTTGGACTCCCGGCGCTACCTGGGATACAGGTACCAAGCTAAACAGCAGCGTGCTGGACGCCAATATTCAAAAAGTGATTGATATCGCTGCCCGTCGCACTTCCAGTGAGGCCGATGCGGCTTATTTGGATGATCGCAGAAACCAGAGCTACAGTGTGATCGACGGGCTGGGTTCGCTCACTGATGTATATCGAAAGAATGCAGGTGCCACGACAACGATCAACGACATTCCAGCAGATGCCCTGACTAAGAAATACGAAGATGAGGGAACGAATGCTGGGAGTACAAGCTCCAATCTCGGCAACATCGTAAATCTGGTAAATACCTTGCGCGGAGAATATTCTACGACGAACCCGGCTAAGTCTTATTTTAGCTATCCTCGCCCGTTTCGCTGGAGCGATAACTCAGTAGTTGTTCCGAGCCTTATTCCCGCTCTCAAAGCTGATGCTACTAGCGATGGCGGCTTTCCTAGCGGTCATACCAATGCTGCGTATCTCAGTTCTATTGCTATGGCCTACGCCGTGCCGGAGCGTTATCAGGAACTGCTGACACGAGCTTCGGAGCTGGGCAATAACCGTGTTGTTGCTGGTATGCATTCCCCGCTTGATGTTATGGGAGGACGTGTCATGGCAACAGCGATGGCTGCTGCTATCCTGTCTGATCCAGCCAATAGCAGTTTGAAGAAAGCCGCTTATCAGGATGCTCGTAAACAACTGCTGTCTCAAAAAGGTACAGCTCCAGATCGGTTCAGCAATTATGCCACAAACAAAAAAAATTATAATCAACGATTAACATACGGATTCAGTCAGGTTAATCCAACCGCGACGCCTATGATAGTGCCTAAGGGAGCTGAGGTACTATTGGAGACACGCTTGCCTTACCTGGATAGCACACAACGTCGTTGGGTTTTGGCTACCACGGGTATTCCTTCCGGCTATCCTGTACTTGATGATGCTGAGGGATGGGGACAATTGAACTTGTTTTCCGCTGCGGATGGCTACGGTGCTTTCGCCAATAATGTGACGGTGAATATGGACGCTTCCAAAGGTGGTTTCAATGCATTGGATCGCTGGCGCAATAATATATCTGGTGTTGGAAAGCTGACTAAAAAGGGAACAGGTACGTTGAAACTAATGGGCAACAATACGTATTCCGGCGGTACACAGATCGACCAAGGTACTTTGGAGGGAACTTCGGACACGGCTTTCGGAAGTGGCGGAATTACGAATAACGGGGGAACTCTTCTTAAAAATGCTTCTGGGAAGCTGATTATTGGCGGAAATTACAAACAATCTGCCAAGGGAACACTTGAGCTTAACCTACGCACTAAAAATGATGTGCTCAAAATAAAGGGAACAGCCATACTCAACGGAAAATTACGCCTGAACTTTTCTAACAAATATGTGCCGGCTAATGGTGCTACGATCTTAACTTATGCTAAACGAAATGGAGCATTTTCTTCCATTGAAACGGTAGGTTTACCAAGCAATTATAAAGTGAAGGTTATCTATACAGCTGACAGTGCTCAGTTGAAAGTCACTAAGTAAAACGTAAGTAACTCTCTATACAACAATTGAAGTGCACCTTTAAAATACATGGGAATAAACCAGAAGGTTATTCCAGTATGTATTCTAGGGTGCACTTTATTGTTTCATCAGGCACCAGTTGCTAGTATGCATTTATAATTAAGGATATAAAAAGGTCAAAATTTGACCTTAATGTAGTAAAATAATCCCGCTGTTTGAAAGCGCAGTCATGATATTCTTAAGAAGCATATTTGATCAAAGTTTTAAATGATTCAGACTAACTAAGAGGAACAGAGGAAAGGAAGAGACTGATGAGTCTTGAAAAAGAATACGTTAAAATAGCCCAAGATGTCATTAAAGGGCTTGGCGGAGAAGACAATATTATTTCCATGGCACATTGTGCCACACGGCTGAGGCTGATTGTAAAAGATAGAGAAATTATTGATGATGAATTTATTGAGAATATTGATAAGGCCAAGGGCGTTTTCTTTACCTCTGGGCAATATCAAATTATTTTTGGAACCGGTACTGTAAATAAAGTATACGATGCCATGGTTGGCCAAAGCATATCTGCTACATCAAAGGCTGATTTGAAAGAGATGGCCTCCACTCAAGGTGATAATCGGTTCAAAAGAATGATCCGTGTTTTCGGGGATGTATTTGTTCCCATTATGCCTGCATTGGTAGCTACAGGATTATTCATGGGAGTTAGAGGCTTAGTAACTCAGCCTGCACTGCTCCAGTTATTTGGACTCACACCTGATCATATTTCTGCGAATTTCATATTGTTTACGCAAATATTGACCGATACGGCTTTTGCATTTTTACCCGTGTTGGTATGTTGGTCGGCCTTCCGGGTGTTTGGTGGATCACCACTATTGGGGATATTGATTGGATTAATGTTAGTAAGTCCTTCGTTGCCTACATCTTGGGATGTCGCCCAAAAAGTTCAGGAACCACTAGTGTTTTTCGGATTCATTAAAATTGCAGGCTATCAGGGCTCGGTTCTGCCTGCTTTCATAATAGGTGTCGTGGGGGCGATGCTAGAGAAGAAAATCAGAAAATCAGTTCCGGATGCATTGGACTTAATTCTAACACCGTTTCTGACATTATTAATAACACTGGTATTAGGATTGTTCGTGATTGGTCCCATTTTTCACGAGGTGGAAACTTTAATATTAATGGGTGTTACCGCCATTTTAAAATTACCATACGGCATCGGCGGATTTATTTACGGTGGCATCAATCAGATTATTGTAGTTACCGGACTGCACCATGCCTTAAACCTGATTGAAATACAGATGCTAGTGGGCAGTGGTTGGAATATGGTAAACCCGATCAGTTCAGCATCGATTTGCGCACAAGCAGGTGCTGCGCTGGCTGTCGGTCTAAAATCTAAAAATGTAAAAACCAAATCCATTGCGTATCCTTCTACCTTGTCTGCGTTATTGGGTATTACAGAACCCGCTATCTTTGGGGTGAACATTCGATATGGCAAACCGTTCTTGATGGGCTTGATTGGCGGAGCGGTTGGCGGTTTCTTCGCACGTATATTTAATGTTCAAGCAACGGGCATGTCAATCACAGCCCTACCGGGAATGTTATTGTACCTGAACAATCAGATATTCATATATATCTTAGTTTGTGTAATCGGCTTTGCTGTGGCATTTGCACTAACGTGGATCTTTGGGTTTAAAGAAAAAACAGATCACAAATAAAATGATGTGGGGAGAATCATGGACAACAACACACTGCTTAAGAAATTGGACAGTCTTTCAATATAAGAGAAAATAGGCCAGCTCATCCAACTGACCGGTGATTTTTTTGAAGGGGATATAGACACTGTTGTGACGGGTCCCTTAAAAAAATTAGGGTTAAACGCCGGCTACAATATATATAACACAGGCTCCATATTGAACATCACTAATCCAGAAAAAATTATCCAACTGCAAACGGATTATTTGGAAAAATCGATTCATAAAATTCCGCTGCTGTTCATGGCAGATATTATCTATGGGTATCGAACCATCTTCCCGATTCCGATTGCACAAGCATGTAGTTGGAATTATGAGGGTATAGAACATGCAGGTTCGATTGCTGCCCAGGAATGTTATGACGAAGGTGTGCACGTGACCTTTTCCCCCATGGTAGATATCGTTAGAGATCCCCGTTGGGGGCGGGTGATGGAATCGCCTGGAGAGGACACTTTGCTGGCGAAGAAATATGCCGAAAGCATGGTTCAGGGGATCCAGGGGAGAAACTTGGAAGGAATCATACCAACGAATAAAATTGCCGCTTGCGTCAAACATTTTGCCGCTTATGGGGCACCTGTCGCTGGACGTGAGTATAACGCCGTGGATATGTCGGAGCACACGCTGCGAGAATATTATTTGCCAGGGTATCAAGCTGCAATCGAGGCGGGGGCAAAGCTTGTTATGACGGCCTTTAATACCCTGAATGGCGTTCCTGCAACAGGAAACGAGTGGCTTAACCGCGACGTGCTAAGACGAGAGATGAATTTTAATGGTGTGTTGATCTCGGATTACGCCGCTATAGAAGAACTGATCATGCACGGTTATGCTGAGGACGAGGCTTCAGCCGCAAGGCTGGCATTGTTGGCTGGTGTTGATGTGGATATGAAGACAGCAGTATACGCCAATCAATTGGAGAAAGTAGTATCTGATAACGAGCATATGCTGGGGCTGTTGAATGAAGCGGTATACCGTATTTTAAAGCTGAAAAATGATTTGGGGCTGTTTGAGGACCCGTTCCGCGGATTACAGGAAACCGTTCAGCGGTCGAGAAACAGCATTCTGTCAGATGAACATAAAAAAGCCGCGCTGTCCTTGGCTGAAGAATCCGTAGTTTTGCTGAAAAATGAAAATCAACTGCTGCCATTGTCTAAACATACCAAAGTAGCTTTAATCGGTCCTTACGCAGATGAAAACTCCACCCTGGGCATGTGGGCCATTAAGGGGGATGAGGCGGATACCGTCAATTTGAAAATGGGATTATTAAAGCATGTTGATCCCGACAATCTCTCGGTTTGCAAAGGGGCGCACATGCTTCCTGCTAATGCAAGAGAAGCCCTTGGCAAATATGCGGACAAGCTGGCTGCTGAAACAGTCGATGAGGAGGCCCTGCTGCGCGAAGCAATCCGAAATGCTAACGAAGCGGATGTCATTGTCCTCGCCTTGGGAGAAAGTATTTATCAGAGCGGAGAAGGGGGATCGCGAACGAACCCGACGCTTCCTAAGCCGCAAATGAAACTACTCCATGAATTAAGTTTACAGGGCAAAAAGATGGTTCTGATCGTTTATAGCGGAAGACCTTTGATTCTTACCGAAGTAGCCGGAAAAGTGGACGCTATTGTTCAAGCCTGGTATCCAGGAACGATGGGCGGAGAAGCACTGGCTAATATACTGTATGGGGAAGTCAATCCATCGGGGAAATTAGCCATGACCTTTCCACGGAGCGTGGGACAAATTCCGATATCCTACAATGAGTTGAATACAGGCAGACCGAATTTAAAGGAAAATGGCTCTTATCGGTTTGCATCCCGATATATAGATGAAGTGAATGAACCCTTGTATCCATTTGGCTATGGTAAATCTTATACCTCATTTGAATACAGCCTATTAACAATTAGCCAAAAAGAAATGAAGAAAAATGAGTCAGTTGATATCTGTATGTCTGTTACCAACACTGGCATTTATGATGGAAAGGAAACGATCCAATTATACATTCGCGATAAATTTGCAAGTATTGCAAGGCCAGTGAAAGAATTAAAAGACTTTAAAAAAGTTTTTTTGCAAAGTGGCGAGACCCAAAATGTTGAATTTTCAATTCATGAAGAGATGCTTAAATTTTATGATCGTGAAATGCAATACAAAAGTGAACCCGGTGAATTTGATGTTTATATCGGGTCAAGCTCGCAGGAAATTTTGCTGAGTTTTAGTTTTGTTTTTTTACCGGAGGATGAGCATGAATAAAAGCGACGCGTATAACCTGAAATATCATATTACCCCTCCTTACGGTTTGCTCAATGATCCTAATGGACTTGCTTATTTCAATCATCAATATCATGTGTTTTATCAGTGGAATCCAAAAGGAACTGAGCATAAAAATAAATGCTGGGGCCATGTTGTTTCCAGCGATCTGGTGCACTGGCAAAGGAAAAGTGTCGCGCTGGAGCCTTCGGAATGGTATGACAAGGATGGCATTTATTCGGGCGGGGGCATTGTTCATAATGAAAAGCTGTATCTGTTTTATACAGGAAATGTAATCCGAGATGATGGAGTAAAAGAAAGCTATCAATGCGCCGCGATTTCGGAGGATGGAGAGTATTTTCAAAAAATCGGCCCTTTGTTTGAGCATCCCCAAGGTTACACTAGGCATGTTCGAGATCCGAAAGTATGGAGAGACCAACACGGGAACTGGTGGTTGATTGTTGGTGCTCAGAGAGAAGATTTGACTGGAGATACGCTTATCTACAAATCTGAAAATTTGTCCGATTGGGAATGCCAAGGATCATTTGTTGATCATGATCATCAATTTGGATATATGTGGGAATGTCCGGATGTACTTCAATTTGCCGAAAACGATGTTTTTGTTTTCTCTCCTCAGGGTTTACCGGAGAGAGGCGAATATTATAAAAATCCTAATCAATCGGGATATATGGTTGGCAAATTATCGAATACAGGCAAATTCAACGGGGACCTTTCCGATTTTAAAGAGCTTGATCGAGGATTTGATTTTTACGCTCCACAATCATTCAAAGTTAATGACAGAACCATTATGTTCGGATGGATGAGCGCCATGAATGAGGAAGCGGAGAGGGCTGTCCCGACCATTCAAGAGGGCTGGATTCATGCATTAACACTTCCTAGAGAAGTTGTGCTGATGAACGGTGTGTTGTACCAGAAACCATTGCCGGAATTACAATTGTTAAGACTGGATGGCATGCATTACAAAGGGGAAATTCAAAGTAGTAGTGAGTGGGTGCTGCCTTCTACACAAGCGGAGCTAATTGTTGATTTTTCCTTACTGACAGAAAATTTTAAAATGATCATAAGGGATGCTGTGCAAATTGACTATGATCAGGAACAAAACAGTCTGACCGTTTGGAGAACAAACTGGTTGACTGGCGAGAGAGAGTACAGAAGAGCAACATTAAATAATAAGCTTGCAGAAATGCAAATATTCATTGAAAGCTCAAGCCTGGAGATCTTTGTGAATGAGGGTGAAGAAGTGTTTTCCCTGCGTTATTTCATAGAAGGTGCAGACCAAAGCAATGTATTACTTGAGGCAGGACACAATGTAGGAGAAGTTAGAATGTATCAGTTGCAGGAATGTGTAGGGTAACATTTTTTTGCTTGCCGGGTTGCAAGCAGGTTAAGGAAGGCTGTTCATTATCCCGTTTGCGGGAAGAACTGCCTTCTTTTTTATTTTTGGTCCGTTGAATAGATTCTGCTTGTCCGGGCATTTTACTATCGGTATAGTATGAGTATTAGTATAAGAGTTTATGCCTTAATATAGAATACAGATGAATTACTCATGGCTGGCTGATGAGGTGTGGTGATGAAAAAAATATATGAACATATCGAAATAGACAGAAAAAAAATGATTAACCTTTTTATGTTCCAATCCAGAGATACAGAAAGAGTCATTCCTATGCATTTTCACAGCAATATGGAGTTGATCTACTGTACAAGTGGAAGTCTAAAGGTGTGGCATGAAGGAAAAATAACTATTTTGATGGAAAAGGATGCGCTATTCATTAACAGCAATGTTCCGCATTCCACGCAGAGCATTACGGAGAACCAGGTCATAGTGCTGCAATTTCCAGACACTTTCTTTGCCAATGAACAAGTAATCATCCATTTAAACACGCAAGAGAAACAAGTTGAAGAACCTATAATCTCTAAATTAAGAGGATTGTTTATGGATATATATGATCTACATATTTCCAAAAGCAAATACGACTACATTTTAGAGCAAAGCCGAATTATTGAACTGAAATATTTGCTTGTCAATCATTTTAGTCAGACGACAGACATTCCACCGGAAGTATTCAGTGAAAAGCAACAAAAGATAAAGACAATCATGGACTTTATTAAAGAGCATTATACTGAAAATATTAGCTTGGCCAAAACGGCCCGTATCTGCGGTTATTCGGAGGCTTATTTGTCGCGAATGTTTCATAAATATACAGGCCAGACGTTTACCGAATACAAGCAAATTCTTTGTTTGGAGAAGGCGATTGATTTACTGGATTCAACTAATAAGTCACTTACAGAAATTTCTTATGAGGTCGGGTTTCCAAACAAGAAATCTTTCAGAAAAGCTTTTAGAGAAGTTATGGGTAAAACACCTTATGAATATAAAAAATCAAGATTTGATCTGGATGTGTAATGCCACAAGCGTGCACAGTCTCCTTTCAGTAAAACGAAGAGGTTGTCCCTGAGTCATTTGATGACTTTAGGACAACCCCTTGATATTTACGCTATGTCAGAAGAGTTATTAGCTTAACGGTTATCAACCTTTTCTGGGTACATATCATGATTCATCATGCGGTGCTCCGCTATCTGTTCATACTTTGTTCCTGGCTTGCCGTAGTTGGTATACGGGTCGATAGAGATGCCGCCGCGTGGCGTGAATTTGCCCCATACTTCAATGTATCGAGGGTCCATCAGCTTAATTAAGTCATTCATGATGATGTTGACGCAGTCTTCATGGAAATCGCCGTGGTTACGGAAGCTGAACAGGTACAGCTTAAGGGATTTGCTTTCTACCATTTTAATATCGGGAATGTAGCTGATGTAGATGGTTGCAAAATCAGGTTGTCCTGTAATCGGACACAGGCTGGTGAACTCCGGGCAATTGAACTTTACAAAATAATCCCGATAGGGATGTTTATTATCAAAGCTTTCGAGAATGGCGGGATCATAGGCAAAAGTGTATTGTGTGCCTTGATTGCCAAGCAGGGTAACATCGGTCATTTCTTCGGGTGTTCTTCCGGTCATATGGATAAGGCTCCTTAAAGTAAGTTGGTTTGGTAAAAGAGAGAGGGAGTTATGGTGGTGGGAGGTCGCTCCGCGAATGATTTGAGTCTCCGCTTCGCTGCCGACCGCCGTCATCACCATAAAGTCCTACTCGTTTACGTGTAGGTTGGGATAGAAGTGAGTAATGCTCTCCTTTGTGTATCACATACAGCGCATACGGAATATATTACATATAAGTGTTATACGCCGCGTTTGTTGCCCCATACGAGGGTGTGGAGCTGCGGGAGTACTCTTACATCGTTTAGTAGGGAATCGTCCATGACACGGTCGATAAGCCATTCATAACGATGGAGTAGAGACTCCGCTATCTGTCCGGTATTCTCCGTGTTTACATCTGGATTACCCGTCTGAAGGAACAGCGGTACGTGTGGATAGCGCTCGTGAACAGTGCGGGCATAGGCAAGATCGGTGTCATCGAAGATGACGACCTTCAAGCTGCAAGCTCCGGTATAGAGCCGCGCAGATTCATTAGCGGGTTCCTTCAAGTCTGTTGCGATTGCGACGTGGGACGTCGCTTGGGACTCACTAGCCCTCTTCCGGTTTGACAGACGGGCGACAATATCATCCAGCACATCCCAGTTGGTCGTCATACCAGAGCTGGGCGGTTTCGGGGATAGGGTTACCTCATCGATATCGTACAGCCATTCCTGCCAGCGGGAGCCTTGTGTTTCGACAGCGGTGGCAATGCCTTGACTGCGCAGCAGGGTGATTAGCTCCCCAAGCTGCGGTAGCAGGGCAGGATTGCCTCCAGAAAGAGTCACATGCGAAAACCGTTCGCCACCGATGGCCTTCAGCTCCTGCCAAATGTCTGTGGCACTCAGACGACGGATCTGATCCTTGGCGCTGCCGTCCCAGGTAAAGGCGGAGTCACACCACGAGCAACGGTAATCGCAGCCTGCGGTACGAACAAACATCGTTTTACGACCAATGACCATACCTTCGCCCTGAACGGTGGGACCAAACACCTCCAGTACGGGAATAGGGGCTATTTGGGTGCCGTGGGAGGCTGTCATGGGTTGGTGAGAAGTCACAGTATTACTCATCGAGCATCCACTCCCGTCGGAACTCGGCGTAGCTGGTAGGTGTCTCGAACAACCGTACAAACTCGGTACGTCCACCTTCGACACGGTTGCAGTATGCCTCCGAGGTCAAGGCTGTCTCCATTTGTTCAAAGATCCAGACGACCATATTTTCCGCCGTTGTATTCATTGGAGGAAGCGTCTCATTCAAGTAACGGTGGTCCAGAAAAGGCTCAATCCGCTCTTTCCAGATCGTTTTGATGTCACCAAAATCCAGCGTTAGACCCGTTTCGCCCGGTATACCACTTATGCCAAATACGACGATATAGGTATGTCCATGCAGATTTTTGCATTTGCCTTCGTAGCAGTGTAAATGATGTGCTGCATCGAATGTAAATTGTTTGCTGACGAGTACACGTTTGCGGTGATAACGCAGCTGAGAGCGCTCAATGTCTGTCCCGAACTCTTGGAGCTTATCGACAATGCGAAAGGTACCTGGCTCACGCATGACCTTCAACTCCTTGAGATGAAGCTCCGCGCACCGCGAGATATTGCTCCAGTCCAGCACGGCGAAGTTTGCAAGCAGGGCATTCGCCACAGCCATCGCCAATGACGCCGTTATAGCACGTTAGTGTACGTGTTCTTACAAATTCAAAAGCTTTCAGCTCATCGGCCATGTGCCAAGTTTCGGCCTTGTTCAACCACATAAGCGGGGTATGAATCACAAAGGGATAGTCCATCGAAAGATTCAGTGTGACGTTCAGCGATTTGATAAAGGAGTCCCGGCAATCGGGATAGCCGCTGAAATCCGTCTCACATACGCCTGTAATGATGTGGCGCGCTCCTTTTTGCTTGGCGAGAACTCCCGCGAAGCTCAGGAACAGTAGGTTGCGACCGTCTACAAAGGTGCTAGGCAGTTCGCCTTCCTGTTGAGTAATGTCAATGTCTGTGCGTGTGAGGGCATTAGGGGCTAGTTGATTAAGCAGGCTCATATCCAGTACCGTTTGTGGAACACCCAGTTCGCGGGCGATTCCAGCGGCTACTTCGATTTCCTGCTTGTGGCGTTGACCGTAATCGAACGTCACAGTTTCTACTTCAGCAAAATGTTTTTTTGCCCAAAATAAACAGGTTGTGCTGTCTTGGCCGCCGCTGAATACGACAACTGCTTTTTCGTTTGCAAACATAAAAAAACCTCTCGATCTTCTTGGAATGGTGCAAGACACAAGTCTTGTCACTTGGAAGAAGGAGAGTTCTTGAACCGACTTCAACAAAAAACAGGCCTTGCCCCGAGAAATCATTTTTCTTGCGGAGGACAAAGCATCGTTAGTTTTTTATAGAGGGAGTTCGCGAACCTCTCCCATGCATGACGCATGGATTTTCTTCATTAGTATCTGCCACGAGGACAGACGGCTTTAGCATTGTCATTATAGCATGGCAGGGCTATTTGATAAACACTCCACCAAATGGAATGACTTCCCTTAAAAATCGCTTGATCACGCCATCGTCGTTCATATCCTGTTGGAGCCGCCGATGATGCTCCCCGGCATGGAATAGTACGGTACCCTGTCCGGTCATTTTAAAATGATAGTTCATATGCTGGCTGGCCAGATGGTTGCCGTACACGGTCAACTCTAGATGGGCGTTTTCGGGATAGGCAATGACGCTGCTCGCATCCACATAGATCGGTTCTGTCGGATGAAGCTGTTCCTGACATACCAATCCCTGCGTCAAAAGACCGATTTGACCCACACCATCAAATTTCATTTTTATAACATCATGGCTAAATAACATGTTTTTCATGCTTAGCAGCTTAGTACGCATTTGGATACCGGAGCTGTACCAGAACAGGTTGCGAAAATCGTATAACAGATCATCGCTTCCTTCAAGCTTAATCATTTTTAGACTAAAGCCAGGTGGAAGTGCGGCAATTAGGCGACAAGCTCCTGTGAAATCGGCCTGAATCAGTTTGTGTTTGCGATACATGCCCTTAATATTCATCAGTTTATCACTGCGGCCTGAGCTGGGCCCGCGGTATGCGATGATTTGCTGCGGATGCAGAACGTGCAGCTTTTCTCCTTCCGCCAGATCGAGCGTTACGACCGAACCGACGCTTTCATCATGGTGTTGTCCTGCTTGTATGTCCATTCAGACCTTTCATCCTTTCAGACAGTTAGTATCTTCCCGAACGTCGACGCATCCCGTAACGCAACAGTCGGATACCGATAAAATAACCGGCCAGCAGAATTATAGCCGTGATGATGAGCATTTTATTTCGGTGTGAAGCCTGATCGCGCTGGGTTTGAAGATTTTTTAATTCTGTGACTGTGTCAGTCAGCTTGCGGTTTTGCTCCAGCAATTGGGCGTTTTGCTCTTGATAGGCTTCTAAGCTGTTACGGGCCTTTTCCAGATCCTCCTGTGTTTGTCGATAGCTTTCCTTGAGCTGATATACATCACCAGGTAACCGCGAAAATTGCTCGAAGCCCTGATATACATCATCCCAATAAGCAGCATGTACTTCGGGTACACGAGTTATCCCAAAAATAAACAAAAGTGCTATAGCAGCGCAGACAATGCGGCGATACAAAGCAAAGCGACAAGTTGGTCGTGCCAAGAGATGTTCCCCCTTTTGATAAACCAAGATGTTAGATGATATAGATCATTACCCATATGACATGGTTACGTATAATATAACGATACGGATGCAGATTTTAGAAGAAACGGACGATAAATACGGAGAAAATGTTCTCAAGAAAAGTCGTTATATTAGTTTAAGTGTACCTTAAAACGGGTATATCAAGGAAGCGGCAACATTCCGGCATTTTTCCCAGCATACGAGTTAAGAACGATCCGCACCTGATCAGGTCTTAAATATGAATATATGAACTGAAATATATTAAAAATTAATATAGAAGGAGATTTTGCAAGATGAATGAGAAAGAACAAAACTATAAAACTTTAAAAATCACTGTAAATGGAAAGCCGTTATCAAAGGATCTCGTCGTAGATAGTACTACTTTTGCCCCTATATCTGATATTTGCACAAAAACGAATGTTTCTTTAACAGAAACTACAATCTCATAAGTTTAAGTATAGAAGTAGACTATAAAATAGCCCGGCATACGCCGGGCTATTTTTGCGCGTTCATGTAATTCAAATGGTTTAAAATGTTATTTACCAAACTAGGTCCCCCTTCATAAAGATTCCCATGTATAATTTTCACAATCAAACATACGTTCCCTGACAATATAGTGTCAGATAACACTGTTAATTTAGAGTTACATGTTCTTTTAGGGGGAATTTACCAGTGGTGAAGTCAATGCTCAATGTAACGTACACATGGGACAAAGAGTCTATATCTGCGAATGGGTCCAAACAAGTAAATCTACTGATAGAATGGGGCTATGGAGCTAAACGTAAAAGAAAAGGAAATCTAATACCGAAAGCAGCGGGATGTGACCTTCAACTCCAGTTCATTCCAGAAAACGGGGTAAGTCTATTAAAAGCTGAAGGGGTAAGGCTCGGTTTTAAACGCTCGGAAAACGGAGATAGCATGTTTGTTCACTGTGGTGATGTACGGCGGGGAAAATATAGACAGGCTATTTTGACGTTTTCTATACCGGCTCACTCGTCCGGAAGACATACGATTGGAATGATGGAGTGGAGCTGGCGCAAGCCATCGCAGGAAAAGCGAACGATGATCCGGACAGACCAGCTCTACATCCATTTTACGCATCATCTTGGTCTGCTGAGCATTCCATCCAACCCGAAGGTGGAAAAATACATAAAGCTGAATGAGACGTCCCCTATTGTAAAAAAGGCATTGCGTATGTACGAGAAAGGGGAATATGAGCAAGGGGCGTTCATCCTTACCAGACAAGCAGATGAATTACTTATACGTGCAGCAAGAAGCGATGATATGGACTACCTGCAGGAAGCCGAGTTGCTTCTGGCTATACGTAATAAATGGAGTGGTACTTTTGTATCATTTACAGCGTATAGTTCTAAAGTCTTTTTCAATAAGGCAATATCGCTAGAAGATGTTCATTTTACTGAAAATGATACTTTGAGATAGGCAATTATGCTAGTTTATTTGTGTAATATAGTGAGTCTAATTTACTATCTTTTTGTAAAGGAGAGACTTCCTTGACTGATCGGTTGATACGTTTAATGCGGATTATTACTATTGTTCAGGCAAATCCAGGGATATTGGCAAGAGAGCTTGCCGAACGTTGTGAAACATCAGAACGTACCATATACCGAGATATGGAGGCGCTAAGCGCTATGCATATACCGATTGCGAATATGGGGCATGGCAAGGGGTACATTTTTATTAGCAATTTCGCTTTGTATCCTCTGAATTGGACGGAAGAAGAGGCAGAGGCTTTTACTAAGCTGGGAGAGATTATGGAAACGGTAAAGCCTCTTTTACCGCCAGCTTTTGAAAGTGCTTATGAGAAAGTGATGGCCTCTAGTCAGAAAAAAAAGATGGAACAGACGAGCTTCGCGCAGGAAATGAAAAATATTGTCCGGCTCGGCTCGACACTTGATCGGGAAAACCAGCCCTATCTGCTCAGGCTGATTGTTTTAGCGAGTCTTACGCAGCAGACCATTGAAGCGGAATACAGTTCGCCTCAAAATGAAGATGTTTCACTCGTTCAGGTGGATCCTTATTGTTTGGTTCCGCAGGATCGGCGATTCTATATGCTTGGTTTTTGTCACAAGCAATCCGCGATGAGAACCTTTCGGATCAGCCGATTTCGGAACATGAGAATTTTGCCGTATACGTTTCAAAAAAATACAACTGAAATGGAAATGTTTTTTAAAGGGACCTGGTCGGTGACCAAAGGAAATCAGAATATCCGGTTTGTGGTACGTTTTTCTGCCGAGTCTGTATATCGGGTCAAAGAAGAGGAACTGTTCATCAAGCCTTTTCTTAAGGATTTGCCGGATGGAAGTTTGTTGTTTGAGGTGACGGTCAATCATGACCGTGAATTTTTGGATTGGCTCACTTCCTATGGAGCTGAGGCCGAGATCCTGGAGCCTTTACGGTACCGCAAACGAATGCAAGAAATGCTGCGGACCTGGGGGGCATTCTATTTCGATAAAAAGGCAGGAAATTAAGAATAACAGGGGGAGATCCCCCGGAACGGGCCGGGGAGCTATCCGCTTAACGGTCCTTAAACAGGTTGGCGAGATTGCCAAAAGGACTGTACTGTTCCTGCTCTTCTTCAGGTGAGGAGTAGACGAGCTTCGATCCACGGCTTTCCTCATCGTCAGCAGCATTATGAACTAATGTAATACGATCAAAATGGTACATGAAAACCTGAGCGGTGTTCACGGCATCATCCAGTGCCCGGTGTTGTTGACCGTCAAAGTCAATGTTGCACAATTCCAGCGCCTGAGACAGGCTCAACTGACGGTACTTTCCATTGGAACCAAGCAGACGGGAAATCTGCTTCTGTATATCATTTGTATTATGAATCCATCCGAGATCTACATGATGGGTACGACAATGGGATACCAGCTTCTGACGGTCATCCGGGCCCCATGCGCATAAATAATAAGGGGAATCCGTACCGAGCCAGGCTATGAACTCCTTCACAGCTTCAGGAAATAGTGGAGCGGCATCAATGTCTCGTTGAGTAATACCCGTGAACTGAACGGTATCAGTAGAGAGTACAGGTCGATTCGAGGGTCTTACAAAACTGTGAAACGTATCCGCAACGTATAGGCCATCGTCTCCCTGAACAACTTTGACGGCACCGATATCAATGATTTCGGAGGAATATCTGGCGTTACGACTAACGGTAAATTCAAGATCGTAAATAATGTATTGCATTTCTGGACTCCTTCCACACATATAACTGATCCCGATGGGGATCGGGACGAATGTTCTTGCCCGAGTGACTCTTCTCCATCATACCTCTCGGTTCACAACTTGTCAGCGGTTAAAAGGTTTGCTTTTTAAAAAAATATGCGATGTCCAAATGAGCTTGGACTATCGCATATCTATAAACGCCTGACCTACGGCAGCATCCGGAACCACTAGGATGCTGCCTTTGCTAGCTATCGAATTAGGCCGGGAGATCTAACTTTTGTCCGGGATAAATACGGTGAGGATTCTTCAACTTATTCAACTGTTGAAGCTGTTGCCAGGTGGTACCATGTTTGCGGGAAATGTCATACAGCGTATCCCCGGATTTCACAACATATACATGGCTATTTGTAACTTGTGCAGAATCGGATGTCTGCTGTGGCTTGGCTGTTTGAGACTTTGCCGGTGCCGGTTTTGCGGGCGCTGGTTTCGCAGCCGGTGTAGAGACGGATTGCGGCTTTTCCTGCACAGGTGCGGGTGTTGCGGTTGTAGCAGATGGCGCAGCTTGTGTGGCAGGGACAGACATTTTACCATCAGTCTTGGCTTCTTGAATGCGACCGTCTGCTTGTACTTGCAGGCTAGCGGAGCCCACCTTTTGCATGTAGCGGATTAACGCCTCATCAAGCGAGCCGAACATACCTGCCTGTGGATATTTAGCGAACATCGTATATTGGTCACCACCTACGGCAGTAAAATCATTGGTGGCCAGTGTATATATTGCCTCAGGATCAAGTGTCTTTCCGCCGATCAGAATGGAATGAACACGGCTGCCTTTGGCTGCTGATGTGTCTATTTTGAACGAGATACCTGATACCTGCGGGAAACCTCCGCTTGGCTCTGGATAGGAGGCTGTACCATTTTCCAGTGCGGCCTGAATGTCAGAGCCTTTCACCTTCAAGGTAACGATCTGGTTGCCGAAAGGTAGCACAGTGATGACGTCTCCCTTGGTTACCGTTCCCGTCTTGATGGAAGCCCGGATGCCGCCACCGTTCGTTAAAGCCACATCTGCTCCCGAAACGTCACGCATAGCATCGGTGAGTAGGTCACCGAGATTGGTTTCACTTGCACGTACCTTTTCGCGTGCTCCTTCCAGATCCACACTTGTTTGCGTTACAACCTCTTTTAGAATAGGTTCCTGGTCCTTTTGAATGGAGGCGATCAATGCAGCAATTTCAGCGTTGGGCTGAACGTCCACTGCTTGAGTCGAATCAATCAGCTTGGCTTGCTTTTGCGTAACCTTACCGCCGTCGACCCATAAGTCCACAACACCCAGATACTTGGTGTATTCACCTGCGCTAGCGATCAATGTACCATTGTCACTAACCAAGCCTTTTTCCAGTACAGTATGGCTGTGTCCATCGATGAAAATATCAATGCCAGGCACTTCCTTAACAACTTTGAGGCTGGTGTCCTTACTAGACACATCCTGCCCCAGGTGACCAAGAACAACAACGACATCTACTTTGCTGCGGATTTCATCAACAGCCGCTTTGGCCTCAGCCGCAGGATCGGTGAATTGAATACCCTCAACATTTTTAGGATTCGTCTTATATGCTGTTTCTGGCGTAGTCAGACCGATAATACCGATTTTAACGCCGTCCACTTCTTTAATAACATAGGGTTTGAACAAACGTGTTCCGTCTGTTTGTTTAATATTGGCGCTGAGCACAGGGAACTGAATTTCCTTACTTAGCTCGACAAGATGCTTCCAACCATAATTAAACTCGTGGTTACCCGGAACCATAGCATCATAGCGCAGCTTGTTAATCACTTTCACAATGCTCTCACCTTTAACCAAAGTAGCGAAGGTCGTTCCATGAACGGTATCCCCGTCATCTAGCAGCAGTGTATTGGGATTAGAAGCCCGGTACTGATCAATGATACCCGCCAGCTTGGCGAATCCCATTTCCTTGTCATTCGCGACCACGTGGGCATGGGTATCGTTCGTATGTAGGATGGTGATGTGTTTACCGCTGACTGGAGTCGTTGCCGTTCCCGCTGTTCCCACATGGGTTGCTGGGTCTGCTGCTGCTGTACCGAGACACCCAAGTAAAAGCGCGGCAGTCGTCAGGATCGACGAGAGTTTTTTCCATGAGTTCATGTTGTTCCTTCAACCTCCCATAAAATGAATGAATTAGAGAAACCGCTTACGACCACATTTTATCAGATGATTGTAAAAATAACTTCTATTTTATATCAAAGCACTAAAATTTTTTGATATATCGGTTGTTAAACCCATCGTCTAGTTACCTATATTATAGAGGAAGTAATAAACAGTAACCTACGGGTGGGGAACTAGCGTTCTGTTTTGTGATCAAAAAAAAGGGCAGTCTCTTTGGGCAGCCCGATCCGGGGTAAATAGTGATCCAACGTTTCGTCAGCTAGTGGCGGTTTTCCTTCACTCAACAAAAGCACGGCAAACCGATTGGCCTGCTGTTCAAATTTTCCTGGGGAAAAGTAGGAGTGCTCCTCCATAAAAAAGCGGCTAATGCCTTTATGCAGTCGGTCATGTCCCAATTCATGCGCACAGACGAACCGTTCCCATTCGGGTGTGAGGCCATTGTGGATAACGATAAATCTTCTACGCAACTTGTGGTAATACAGCCCTTTGGTTGTGGGGCCTAGATCGCAGTATCGGATATGGATACCCAGAGCTTTCGCAATATCAAAGGGACAGTTGGTACGGTATTTTCGGACAAGTTTGTGAATAAGCTCGTTCATACGATCACCTGCTATCCCTGATCTTTGCCCGTTCGGGGCTCTTTGGGCTTTTTATGTTTGTTCATCTGCTTGGCTTCCCAGAACAGACCTGTCAGCACGTCCTTGATCCGTTGACGATCTTTTTCATCCAGCGGAATACCATCGAACATTAATTCGTCGTCTTCCTCCAGCATTTTTTTAAAATCCCGGCGGTCTTTGGAGGTTGCCCATTCTGGCACAGTAGAACGATAAAGTTCATGTTGATTTTGCTCCATTGAATCATCGTCTCCCCAATATCCGGCGGCCTTCATCATTTCGGTATAGGATACGCTAAGCGCATCCGCTATTTTGCGGAGAGTGGAAGGTTTGGGGATTCCGCGCAGTCCATTTTCAATGCGGGAAATTTGTGAATTGCTAATACCTGCGGCGTCTGCCAATTGGTTGATGCTCAAGTGTTTGTGCTCGCGCTGCTGTTTTAAGTAAGTTCCGAATGCTGGCTGTTCCACAATGGGGGCTCCTTTCTGCAAGAGAATCATAGATATTGCTTTTATTATACCATTAGGTAAATAGTAAAAGCACGTAATATGCCAAAAGGCATAGGAAAATAAAGCGAATATCCTGTTTTTGGAGCTATACTGCTTTTTTTGAGGATGGATACCTATCCTAAATAATGTTATGTTATACTCAAGATACGAACAAAAGGGGAACACAATGTAAACATGAGCGTTTTCTATTTGAGGATTTTGCAAAATCTTCATTTAAAAATACATCATTGTCAAAAGGCATATAAGGAGTGTTGCTTTACATGAGAAATAACTTACCCGAATTGGACCGTCGCAAAACGCAGAATGCATTGGAGGGTGTGTTTGAGAAATACCGAATTTATAAAACGATTACCTTTATGGATCGGGAGAGCTTTATTACGGCTGGCTATACGGATCGCCCGAGCGGCCCAACAAATGTGACAAGCGATCCAACGGCCCGGACAGCCGTATATAATGTAGATGCTCCTGCCGCCCGCTTGGCCTACTGCGAAATGGTGGATGCCGTAGTGAGCCGCTTGAATGAACGCGAACAGCTGCTTATCCGTGAACGTTATTTAAAGGATGACGATGTGTTCGATTACAAGGTTTACAATTATGTGTTAGACCCGCCAGTCAGCAAGGATACGTATACGAAGCTTCGCACGCGTGCTTTTTACAAAATGGCGCTTGCACTGGCGGACCAAGGCGTTTTAAATTTGGCAGGCTTGCAGAAGGGCGCGGATCGAAAATTGGGTTGATGTAATAATTATCCACTTGTTCTCATTTCTATTTTAAAATGGTTTCCTAAAAGGCTTTGATTTCCTGTAATAACAGGGGTCAAGGTCTTTTTTTACGATACGAACATGTGTTCTCAAAAAACCTCCCAACATCATCCCTAGCCTCTGCTTTTATCGTCCATTTCCCCGGCAACGCATTCGTTATTAGGGTGTAAGATTATATCATCGGGAATCAAGACAAGAGGACATACCGAAGACACACACAGTCAAACGTTAGCCGGCCATTAGGGCCGGTTTTTTCATGCGGTGATCGTCTCTGTCGGTTCCCGGGAATTCGTTGAATAGAAAGGAGGAGTCGTGTTGCCTAAGCAAGGGATGCTGCAATGCATGAGTATGGAGCTGCGCCGGATGAGAACACGGAAGTGGAAAAAAGCCTGGCTGAATAGCCACAACATGCGAACGCAGGGTACGCAAAGGTGGCATGCCGCAGAATGAGACAAGCCTTTAAGCAAAAGCTTATTGAAATTATTCCAGCGCTGCAAGGGCGTGTATACGATGTTCAGCCACCGTCGCAGACGGCAGAGGAGCCGTATGCTGTTATGGCGCTGGGCGAGGAAATCTGGAAGTCTTCCTGGGCCGGCTATCGGCAGGTTGTCCGCATCATGCTGTACGCAGGACAAGCCGGACTGGCGCAGGCTGACGTATGGGCGAATGCCCTGATTGCCGGGCTGCACCGGGAACCCGTGACAGGTGCAGGTGAGGATACATCGGCTTTTACCGCGCACTATTTGGGCGTGCGGGATGCAGAAAAGCTGGACACCGTTACGGGCAAGGCCTATAGAACGCTTCGTTTTGGCGTGTATGTGCCTGAGACGGAAGGTGGTTTGGCCGTTCCAGCAAGCGGTGCTACACAGCCGGAAGAGTGGCTGGCCGCGCTGGTCCGCTGGACGCAGAAGCAACTGGGTGAAACGTGGTCGGTATACGCCGACGCATGGCCCGCACAGCCGGGGCGGCAAGCGGTACTATGGCGGATGAGCGGCTGCGAAACTAGGATGGCGGGAGCCTCCATGTATGAGCTGCGCAAACGGTTCATCGGGCATATTACCGCCCCGGACACAACCGAGGAAAACCGCGCAGCTTTCGCACTGATCGAGGGCTTTGCCGCTCAAATCCAGCTTCCTCTGGATCAGGACAAGGGCCGTTATATGTCTACAGCTGAAGCTTCAGCCGATTTGCAGGCAGATGCCATTTTAGATGGTCAGCTTCGGCTGATGTTAGTACAGCGGCGTATGCGTCCGGCTGAGGAAGCGGCGTTGATTCGCAGAGTGGAAATTCATCCTATTTTGAAATGAGGTGGTCCGAGTGACCTTGGAAAACCATGAGAAGACCCTGGTATATGCCGAGCAGAAAGCAAGTGGCCCCCGCTATACGCTGGAGGAGCTAAAGGAGCACGCAGAACCATTGTTTTCCGTGAAAGAAGAAGTGCTGGCAGGCGCCTTTTTTGGCACACAGGACAAGCTGTTTACGGTAGCAGAAGCACACACTAAAATCGAACAATTTATGAAAGCGAAGGTGGACTAATTATGGCAGGCGGAACATGGGAAAACACGAATAAACCGGTATTGCCGGGTTTGTATATGAATTTTCAGGCAGCAGCAGCTTCAGCGATTCAAGGTGGGTCGCGTGGTACGGTCGTTGTGCCCGTTAAGGCGAATTGGGGCCCTGTACGTGAGTTTGTAGAGATCGGCAGTGAAACGGCAATCAGCCAAATCTTTTCGGGTGACAGTCTGGACGGTGCGACCGCGTATTCGACGCTGTATCTGGCTTTGCTGGGCGGTCCGAAAAAGCTCTTAGCCTACCGTTTGGCAGATGATACAGCTGCTGAAGCATCTGTGACGCTGAAAAGCGGCGGTGCGACCCCGGCGGATGTGCTGCGTCTGAAGGCTTTGTACACAGGTAGCCGCGGTAATGGTTTTGCTGTAACTGTACAGCCAACTTTGGGTGATGAGCAAGCTCGTGAGGTGCGCCTCTATGAAGGAACCAAGCTGCTCGGCACGTACAAAGGCAGTGACGGTACGGCTGCCTCTATCGCCAAGGCGATGAACGAGAACAGCGAAAATGTATGGGTGAAGGCCGAAGTTGTCGGCGACGGCGGCATTCCGGTGGATGTCAGCGGCGTACACCTCACTGGCGGCAACAGCGGCAATAGCAAGCTGGTTAATGCCGATTACATCGCGATGCAGGAGGCACTTGAAGGGCAGGAATTTAATGTCTTGGCTCTGGATTATGCAGCTGATCTGGCATTGCTGCAAAGCTTCGCTGCCTGGATCAAGCGTGTCCGGGGCGAAGGTAAAGGCGTAATCGCTGTATTCGGCGGTTCTGCGGCAGATGATGTGTCCAAAACGGCTGTTAGCTTGGCCTCTGCACGTTCCCTGGCGCTGAACCATGAAGGCATCGTGAACGTCGGTACAGGCGTACGTCTGGCAGGTACGGACTACAGTTCCGCTCAAACGGCTGCTTATGTAGCTGGACTGATTGCAGGCCAACGTCTGAATCAATCGGCAACATATGCGGTTACGCCTTTTGAGGACGTGACCCGCCGCTGGACACGCTCTGAGCAGGAGCAGGCTGTTCGTAATGGTGTCTTCCTGCTGTTCTTCGACGGCCGTCAGGTCAAAGCGCTGCGTGGGATCAACAGCTTGGTGAATCCATCTGCTGGGCAAAACAACGCATGGAAGAAAATTCGTTCCATCCGTGTCATGGATGCTATTAACGCTGACTTGCAGCGTGCAGCCGAAGAGACTTACATTGGCAAAATCAACAATACGGTGGAAGGCCGTCTGGCACTTATCGGTGCAATCAAAGAATACCTGGCACAGCTGTCGCTGAGCAATGTCATCGAAGCAGATGGCTACGATGTTATTCTCGACCCGGCTTACTACGGCGATGCGCCAGTTATCAAACCGGAGCCGGATCAAGTGTTCCTGCAATGGAACGTGAAGCTCACCGACGTGATGGAGCAGTTGTTCGGCACATTTTACGTGCAATAAATAAGCATTTTACGTGTATAAGCATTTCGCAGGCAATCGGCAGAAATGAAGTAGCTTGTTAACAACGAGGATTTTATGAAATCCCGAACTATATTATGGATTATTTTGAGGAGGAAAAAGAAATGTTGGATGCTTCAAGAGTCATTTTAGGTACGTATGGTCAGGCGCATGTGGACGGGGTGTGGCAGACGAATATCAATAAGCTGGAAGCTAGCGTAGAAATGGAAAAACGCGAGCTGAATCTCGTGGGCAACGAGTGGAAGGTGCACAAGCGCGGTATCAAAAAAGGGACGGGAACAATGAGTGGCTACAAGGTCACATCCGATATGATTCGTCGCGGTTTTAACCGTTTTGAGATTATTACTAAATTGGATGATCCAGAAGCCTTCGGACATGAAAGTATTCGTCTTATTCGTTGCACTCCTGACAAAATCCAACTGGCCAACTGGACAGCGGGTGAAGAAGTACAGGAAGAAACGACCTTCACCTTTGAAGGCTATGAGCTTCTTGATCCGATTGTAGCAAACTAAATTGAAAAACGGGGGATGGGATGCTGTCAGGCGTTCCGTTCCCCAAATACAAATGAACAATAAGGGAGAATGACTTATGAGCTTGAATGAGAATATGACAGAAGAACAAATTTTGGACAGCCTGTTTGAAGCCGCTGAAAAACTACCGGAAGAAACGGTTCGTATCAAGCGCCTCGATATGAAAATTGTGCTGCATGGCCTGACCTCCAGTAAAGTGGACAGCATTCGTGAACGTTGCACGATTCGCCGAACCGTGAAGGGGGCTGTAGATGAAAAAGTAGATACTGAAACGTTCAACGCCTTGTTGATCTCAGAAGCTACCGGAAAGCTGGAAGTGAAGGGCTTGTCCCTTAACGGTTGGGGCGATCCTCGGATTACAAGCCGCTTGAAGCTGTCCGGTGGCGAACAGTCCGTCCGCCGTATGCTGCTGGCGGGTGAATTGGATGCAGTAGGAGATAAGGTGCTGGAGCTGTCCGGTTTTGGCGTTGAGATTGCCGACTTAAAAAACTAATCGGCTCCGGGGGAATGACGACGATGCTGTACCACTTGTGGGTCCGGCACCACCTCCGCCCCGGAGACTTTTGGCGGCTTCCCCGCGGTGAGCGCATGCTGCTGCTGGCGTTTGCCGAACAGGAAATGGATAGCATAGCAGCTTCAAAAGCATAAACAAGGAGGTGAACATGATAGATGGCAGAAGCATTAAATTACCGCATGAACCTTGTGATTGATCCTAAAAACGTCATTAAGGCGAACAGAGAATTGCGCGCAATGGAACGTTACTTTGAGCGGATTCAAGGACGTGTGTTGAAAATCGGCCGCACTCGCATGGCCCCGGAAATTGTGCTGAACGATATGGTTTCTAAAGGCTTGGATAATTTGTTGAACAAGATTAACCGAGTCAAATCTCAGATTATTAATGCCTCGGGCAGTGTGAATTTGAAGGTAAGCAGTAGCAGTAGTGTGTCCATCGACGGCATTAGTGGTCTTATAACAGCGTTGGAGAACAACACGAAGGCAGTTAGAGGCAACACTGGTTCAAACATACTAAACAGTACAAAACCTAAAGCAGAAGAGGAAAGTAAACTTCCTGCTTGGGCTGAGGCACTGCAAAAGTATAATGAACCTGCTAAGGTTGTTCAGGAAGTGTACAAAGGGGTTACAGGTGAAGATTTAAGTCTTCAAACGTTTAAAAAGATGCCCGCCGCTTTTATGGAAACCAGACAAACGTGGAAGGAAGGCGGAGCAAAAGGAGTACTTAAAAAATTCTTTTTTCCAGATAAGAAAGAAGATGCTGCAGAAGGAAATGCTGAAGGCGCTTCAGGCAATAAAGACCTTTCGGAGATTAAAGAATTAATTCAGAAATTAATTCAAGTTACCTCAGATAAATCTACTGGCGGGTTTGGCGGTGGCGGCGCAAGTAGCCCGGGAAGAAGGAACAAACGTTCAGGGGGTAGAAGATCTGGTAATAGAGGCGGTAGTCGTCGGTCTTCGAGTAGTCAAAGAGATTTTAATTCAAGAGCCGGAGAGATAGCAAGAATTAATATTAGAGATCGGAACTCGATACAAGGAAACAGAAGCGGACGACAAAACGCTGGAGGTTCAGCAGAATCCAATCCTCGGATTAACCCTGCCCGAAGGGTTCCAAGCCCAAGAAATCATCCGAGAAATCCTGGTAATCGCCGCTCTTCCAAGTCGGGTGGTATTCTTAGCTTTGCAGGCGACTTGCTAACGGGTGGAACAGATATAGATGCTTCTTCTGTCCTAGATATGGTGAGCGATAGCGGATTAGTTGAAAAAGTGAGTAAGGGCCTGGGCGTAAGCAAAAAGTTCATTAGTGGGCCTTTGGGGGTTCTGGCAGATGCAGCAAGCATAGCTACAGCAGCTCCGGGCATGGAACGCGCACAAGCGATTGGTTCCACCGTAGGTGGGGCGGTTGGGAGTACGGTAGGCGGAGCAATTGGAACATTTTTGCTTCCAGGTGTCGGCACTGCTGTTGGCTCATATGTGGGCGGTTTAGCAGGTGACTTTTTAGGGGGCAAAGTGGGCGGTTGGATTTCAGACCATGGCTCTGAAATAAAGGAAAAGGCATCCAAAGTAACCGGATGGCTTTCTGAGAAGAGCGAAGCCTTTGGTGATAGCATCTCTAACTTCTTCTCTTTTGGTAAAAAAGATGAACCTAAGAAAGCCCCAGCTAAGCCGCCTGAAGTACCTAAACCTGCTATACCACCTCAACCTGCTGTAGCTGTGGCTACCAAACCGTTAACACCTATGCCACCATTTCCGGGGTTACCACCCGGCTCTCAAGTGATGTATGGACCTCAGCAACCAGGTGCAAAAGGTGTCCCTAATCCTTATGGACCGATGGCTATAGCTAACCAGGGAGTCAATCCCAACCCACTACTGAATACTGCGGCTCATGCGAATAATGGAGCCAAAGCTAAAGGCAAAGGTAATGGTAATCCGACACCTCAAGTAGTACAGATCAGTCCTGAACAAATGGGAACACTGTCTGGCTTTTTGAAGGATTTTAAAACGGAAACCACCAACCAATTCAATCTTCCTGCGGGGGCTGTACAGGTCACTGTACATGAGAACAAGCTGGATGTGGATGGGCTTATTATGCAAATTGGCTACCGTCTCAAAGCTGAAATTCTGCGTGCAACGCAGAACACCAAGCCTGTAGGCGCTGTAGCTAAGTAATACGGTAGATGGGAGTAATGGGGAGGGAGGAAAGAGATGGAATTTAGTTTGACGGATGGTAAAGGAAAAAAGTTTCAGTTTCCGGTAAATCCTGAGGAAGTGACGATCTCACGGCAAAAAGGGTTTGATACAACGACGATTTTATCCTATGGGGAGTTTGACTTCCCGCAAGGGGAGAAGGTGAAGGAAATTTCCTTCTCTTCTTTTTTTCCGAAAGAATACAATCCAGCGTATTGCACATACAAAGATATTCCTGATCCGCAGGAGGCCATGAACACGTTGAATGGCTTTTTGTTATCTAAGAACCCGCTACGTTTTATTATTACGGAGACAGCCGTGAATGTGCCAGTAATTGTGGCATCTCATAATTCGATCTTTCGCGGCGGCGAGTATGGAGATGTGAATTTTGATCTGTCACTGCGGACCTGGAGTGATATGAAAGTTGCCAAAAAAGCTGGTGGCACAGGAAGTAAGGCGGCTACGGTTAACAAAAAGCCCCGCACAGATATGAAAGAAAAGAAAAAAATATATACGGTTAAGTCCGGGGATTCCTTGTCCAAAATTGCCAAGCTCGAATTGGGGGATAGCTCGCAATGGAGTCGTATTTATCAGCTTAACAAAAAGGTTATTGGGCAAAATCCGAATGCAATTAAACCGGGGCAAAAGCTGGTGTTGTCATGAGCTATAAAGTCATTTTACAGGATAAATATGATTTGTCGCCGCTTGTGGAGAACATTAATTTGAGGGACTCGCTGGAACAAATCGCCTATCAGGGAACCGTCAATCTAGTCGTTACGTCGGATATGCCCGCTATTTCCCCTGGGATGTCCATTCGGGTTAGCGGGATTCCTTATGGTAAAAAAGATTATGTTCCCTTGTTGTCCCCTGCCGTGATTTGGGAAGTGGAAACCTCTAACAACGGGCTCAAACGTATGACGCTGACGTTGTATGACCGTACAGTGTATTTGGACAAGTCAGAGGATGAATATTTACTCCCTGCCAAGCAGACGGCTACTCAGCGTTTTCAGAAGTATGCTAGGGACTGGAAGTTGAAAATCGCTTCATTGCCAGATACGAAAAAAACGCTGGGACGCGCCGTATACCGCACACAGTCCATCTATTCTATGATGCTGGGAGATCTGCGCGAAACGGCAAAGGCGGGGGGAAAGCTGTATCATCCGCGGATGATTTCTTCCGGGTTGGAGCTGTACGAGCTAGGAACGAACAAAGACGTGTATGTTTTGGAGAGAGTGACTGATACGACACAGTCCCGCACGCTGGAAGGTGCAGCTACGAGGGTGAAAGTGCTGGCTACGGCGGCTAGTGAAACAGGTAATGAGGTTCCTTCCAAGGTGATGGCGCTTGAGGAAAAGGACATTGCCAAATATGGGACACTTCAGGTGATCGTGCAGGATGACGAGGTCAAGTCCGGTGCAGCAGCCCGTGAGCTGGCTAAAAGTAAGCTGAGAGGCATACAGCAAACGATATCGGTAAATGCACCAGATATGAACACGATTCGAGCAGGAGACGCAGTGATGCTAGGTTCCATAAAGCTACTGGTCATTTCAGTGAGCAGGGAATTGGGCAACCCCGGCAGTATGTCGCTGGAGCTCGGAACGTATGACGATGTAAAAAGGAGGTTTTACCTTGAATAAGGACCCCTACGGGCATTTGGCTACTGCGCTGCAATCTTCATTTCATAAGCACACCAAGCAAGCGCTGAGTGGAGTGGGCGCGGTACTAGGCACGATCACCTCCACGGGACTCAAGCTGGACGATTTTAAACATGAGCTTCAGGATTATCTGGTCGCGGAGCTGCCGGGACTGCTATCTGTACCACGCCATATGTACAAAGGTACCTCAACCGCAGTGGAATCAGAAAATTGGGAAGGCAAAGAGCTGAAAACTTCCTTTTATATCGGGGAAGACGAGCTGGAGGATGTGAATCTCAGTTTGAACGAAGGACTCAAGCCCGGAGATCGTGTACTTGCGGTTCGGGTGAATAGCGGCAATGATGTGGTGGTCGTGTGCAAGGTGGTGAGTGGACGTGGCTAATTTATTTCCTGAAACAGATGATGTGATCTGGACAGACACGGATATGACCGACCCGGATGTACTGGAGGATAACCGCGCAGTATTTGGGCGAAGCTGGCGGTTTGATTTTGAAGCCGGTGAGTTTGTTATGAGCCCTAGTCGTAAAATCGTGACTACAGGGGAGAAGGAAGCGTGGGTACAGTGGTGTGAAAAAGCGATTCGCACTCCTCGCTACCGGCATGTGATCTATTCACCTGACTATGGGAGTGAGCTGGAGGAGCTCATTGGCAGCAGCTATGGGCACGGTGTGCAGGAAAGTGAAATTAAACGCATGGTCACAGAGGTGCTACTAGCAGATGCACGTACGGCTAGTGTGGATCAGTTCACGTTTCGCTGGGAAGGCGAGGCGTGCCATTTTAGCTGCCAGATTACGAACGTGCGGGATGAAACGGAAATTGTGGAAAGTGTGGTGATCTAATGGCAGACTTGCCGGAATATTTGGTAGACCAGACGGAAGAGGAAATTTTAAATCGAATGCTGGAAAAAGTGCCTTCGGATATTGATAAGTCCGAGGGCTCTTTTATTTGGGATGCGCAGGCGCCGGTGGCATTCATGCTCTCGGAAGCGGCGATCTGGGCGCAGGAGCTGCTGCGTCGGGGCTTTGCCAGCACAGCAGCCAGCGACAACCCGGATTTTCGTTCGCCGGAGCTGGATTTGCGGACAGCAGAGCATGGGGTGACACGGCGAGAAGCGGTTGCGGCCTCAGGTATGGTTACGTTCACGGGCACAGCGGGAACGACTGTCCCGGCGGGGACCTTGGTGGCGACCCCGGCAGATGATGTATCCGGGGAAGCTTCTATTGAGTATGCGACCACGGCTTCGGTCACGCTGGATGAACAAGGTGCCGGGGAAGCGGCTATTCGGGCGGTCAACCCCGGGCGCAGCGGTAATGTACCTGCGGGCGTCATCCAGGTGATGGCCACTCCGATTAGCGGGGTTGCCTCTGTGATCAATACGGAGCAAACCAAAAGCGGTACAGACGTTGAGAGCGACCAGCTGTTGCTGGAGCGTTTTTATGCCAAGGTGCGGAACCAGGGCACAAGCGGCAACAAGGCGCAGTATACTCAGTGGGCGAATGAGATTGCTGGAGTGGGTGGCGTGGAAGTAGTTCCGCTCTGGAAAGGACCGGGAACAGTGGGGTTATATGTGCTGGATACGGATAAACGCGCAGCCAGCCCAGATATCGTCGCTGCGGTGCAGAAGTACATCGATCCGACGCAGGATGGACAAGGAGAAGGACTGGCGCCAGCGGGCCCTGTGGTGACGATCATGCCAGCAGCAGAAGTGGAGATTAACATCTCAGTCAAGGTACAGCGTACCAAAGAGAAGCCGTCCACACTGGATGAAATCAAAAAGCTCATCGAGAGCGGTGTGCGGACGTATTTGAAGCAGCTTGCCTTTTACAAGGAAGACCCGTTGGTACGGTATACCCGGATTTCTGCTGTTTTGCTCGATATTCCGATTATTATTGATTTCTCTGAACTGAAAATCAATGGACAGAGCAATCAGAATATTGAGATTGGCTCAGGCCAGGTAGCCGTGCTGGGGACGGTGAGCGTCAGTGAGTAACAATGGAACGAACAGTTTTGGCGATTTATTGAATAACCCAGACCAGGGAAAACATGCAAACCGTAGTGGCACTTTGGTTAATCGAGTAACGATAGCGGAAGATACAGTGGGCCAAATGAGCAGCGAGCGAGGACGTGAGCTGCTTTCCTATTTGCCTTCCTATTACGAAACCTCACGCGTGATGCGTTCCGATATGGATGCTAAAGGAAGCGAATTGGACGCCTTGTATCTTGCAATGGATGCAACGGTGGGACAGTTTTTTGTACGTACCGCCACATGGGGGTTGGAACGCTGGGAAATGGAGTTGGGGATTGAAACCGATCTGGCGAAGCCATTGGACCAACGGCGTGCGGTGGTGGAGTCGAAGCTGCGAGGGGCAGGAACTTTTTCCGGTCGGCTTGTCAAAAATGTAGCAGAGGCGTATGACGGAGGTACGGTAGATGTTATTTTTCACCCTGCCGAATGGGGATTTACGGTCAAATTTATAGATACCATCGGGATTCCGCCCAACGTGGAGGACCTGAAAGCAACCATTGAGGAGATCAAGCCCGCCCACATGGCAGTGGAGTATAAATTACGCTACCTGACCATTGCCGAAGTGGAGTCTATGACCCTCTATGAAAATGAACATACAACACAGGATAGATATTTAGGAGGTGGCGCATAACATGGCAAGTGAAAAAACACCGAATCTTGGTTTAAATCAAATTGACCGCACATCGCCCAAAACAACGTATTTTGATCTGGAGAAGTATTTGGATGAAAACTGGCGCTCTGTAGATGAATTTGCGGGTGACGTGAATGACGGTGTAAATGAGATCAAGAAGCGTTTGGATACGACAGAGCGTAAGGCAGTAACTCTCGAACCCGGAGTACAGATTGTTCATACGGAAAAGGCTGCCCCATTTTCGTTGACGGGCCTGAGCGGGCGTACGTTGGTGAATTTGTTGGGACGCTTAGGCTCAGGTGACCAAATCGGTAGCCTTTTAGGTTGGGAAGCCGATCTTGCAGTTGATACATCTAATAAGGCGCAGGGCATGGGATCAATCAAGGTCACTGCAAAGAACGCCACTGGCGTGTATAACGTGTACAGTAGCGGATTAAAGCTTATTGGCGGAAGGTACTATATCGCCCTGGCTGATGTTAAAAACATCAATGCTTCAAACAATATTTATGTAAACTTTTCTACGGGTGGTAATAAGGCGCTCAAGCAATCCATAGATAAAAGTCAATTTGTAACGATCTATACAAAATGTGCACCGGCAAACGATACTACGATAAACTTGGAAGTTTCATCGATTTCAACAGCAACGGGTCAAGCTTTTTATGCAGACGCTATTCGTCTTTATGAGATTAACGCTTCAGATTATGCTGCCTTAGATAGCATGACCGCTGAACAGATAGTTACTAAATATCCATATGTGGACAGCGTAATGCCTGTACGTAATCCTTATGCGATTAGATATGGGGAGAATCTATTGCCGCCGTTCTATGAGTGGGGGGTAAGCGCAGCGGCTACGGGCAAAGCGTCGATAAAAGGTCCTTATAGTCTTAATATCACCACGACAACACTTAATAGCTATGTTCGGTATAAGACTAAAGTAGTACCAAACACTAATTATTCATGGTCCCTCACTCATTCGGGGCAAGTGGCGGTATCGGATAAAAACGACGCTAATCTTTTGGTTCCGTACACCACCAACCAAACGGGGTCGTTTAATTCAGGCACGAACGACGAAGTTTACTTTTATGTCAGTAACAACACTGTCGCTACGGGAACCTTCACCTTCACTAACCCTATGCTAAACATAGGTAGTACAGCCAAACCGTTCAAACCGCGCCAAGATTCCATGTTAGCGTTGCAAACAGACCTGTACGCTGATCCAGTTACAGGAGCTAATGCGGATACAGTGTTTGAACGAGATGGGCAATACTTCAAAAGCAAGACCTGGCACGGGGTTACATTAGACGGCGCTGTTAACTGGAACGCTAGTTCGCCTGGTCAATCATTTCCAGGTTTCAAAGTTGTCTATACTGCCCCGAATCAGTTTCCGGCGTGGATTAGCTATTCTGATAAATCCGTTAAGCATGATGGAAAAATATTAAATACAGCTAAGACGGGAGGGCAATGGTCTACGTTGGGGGCCGATGCAACAGAAACATCCATTGATGGGTCTATTTACGTTTCTGTCCCTGTCGCGGATAGTGGGTGGGCTGACGGTTACACGCCAACACAGGATGACATTAAAGCCTATTTCTATGGATACAAGGCATATGATGCTAACACCATAACGCCAGCCAACGCTCAAGCCTCCACCATGGCAACGTGGTCAGGCACAGGTACCAAATATTGGGTGCAACGCGTGGGCGCTCCTAACTTTACCCAATCCGTACCGCAACTGTCTTATACAGGGTACACACCATACCAACTTGTATATCAGCTTGCATCGCCTACCGTGGAGCCAATTGTATCCGAGGGGCAACTATCATTTGTTGAAGGAGATAATCAGGTTGAAGTAGGTACGGGGCTGATTGTTAGGGAGGAATCTAAACCTGCAATTTCCAGTAACCAATACTGGATTAATGGTTCTTTAAACGGTGTTAGTAAACTTCGGGAGAAGACCAATAAAATTATTGCCGTTTATAAAAACGGTAAGAAAGATAGTTGGGGAACAGTTAGTCACACCGATGATGTCAAAAACCTATATGGGCTTACCCAGGCTTATATATCAACTGCTAGGTTCGATCCATCGGCATCCTACAGCACAACATACTTGACGCTTGAAACCTCGCCAATCGTACCATTTGCAGGCTCTTATGCAGCTAACGAAAAAACGCTGCTTGAAGACTTGGCAGACAGTGTACAACAAAATACGGCGCGCGTGAGTGTGCTTGAGAACAAGAAGGCTGACAAAGATAATCCTACATGGCTTACTCCTACGTTGCTGAATGGATGGACTAACAGGGCTCCAGATTTAAGCCAGATATCTTACTTAAAAGATTCGGCGGGGTATATTCACATAAAAGGAGTGGCTAAACCTGGAGCGTTAAACACTTCAATGTTCCAATTGCCAGCAGGATACAGGCCATCGCTTTCAATTGTGGCAGTAGTGGCGGCAAATACTGATAATGCGCATGATGTTATGGGACGTATTAATATTGGAGCTAATGGTAATGTTGCTATGGTTCCTGTAGTTGGGATCACGATAACGGATACTGGCTGGGTTAGTTTGGACAGTTTGCCGCCATTCCTTGCAGAAAAATAGAGGGGGTATAACACATGAAAGTAGTACCTAAAGTAAATACAGACGGCCTCTATCTAGAGGACGAGTTAGTGGACGATACCTTTTCAGGTATCGTCCCTTTTTATACTCCATCTTCACTCACGCTACCTGATACAAACCAGCAGCTAGACAACCATCGGCTTATTGACATTAGCTCTAGTGCCATAGATGTAACGAGTTCAGAAAGCACCCCTGCTGGTTATACAGTAGGGATTCCAGTACCAGCTGGTCTATACCATCCTCGTTTTGATATCCAAGGCTGGCTGGCCTATGAAGCGGAATATAGTCAAAAGGTGATAGAAGCACAGGACGCGTATGAGCAGTTGAACAAGGAAGCTCAGACAGTATTTCAGAAGCTGCATGATGAATGGCAAAACAAACCTGAAAACGAACGTGGAGACGAACCTGTATATTCTGCTCAGACATTCACGGCTCCAGAACGAAGAGACCCAATGACGTTCTGGAGTGAAGGATTGAGTGAGGAAGCAATTAAGGAACTGACACAAAAAGCAGAGCAACAGCCGAGTGAGACAGATCAATTGAAGCAGCGTATTGCAGATCTCGAAGAGACGTTGACCCAGCTCATGCTTGGTAACACAGGAAAATAACGTGTACTGAGGATTATATGTAACAGCATCTTTATAAAAAGAGGTGAAGTCATAACTATGACCGCTTTAACAGAGGCTCAAATGCGTATTTGTGCTCATGCTTGCATCACCCGCTATGAGCGAGGAGAGGGCGATATAGCAACGATCATTGGAAGCTACGCTTTAGATGAAAAGCAACGTGAACAAGTAATGAAGATTATTTTATCCAAGCGTTCTGATCTAGCAGCGGGCAACGTAGATAATTCATCATCAACTGATGCTCTGAATGAACGGGAAGAAACGGTTAAATGGTATAACTCTATTTTCCGTAAGAAAACAGTATAAGAGAACAAAACAAAAATAATTGTTTATATGCCCTTGGATTAGTCCAAGGGCATTCACTTTACACCTAGGTTCAAAAGGGGGAACAAATATGCATGAAAAGATCGATCAGATTTGGCTGGGGCTTTCCACGGGGACCTTGATCGGTTATTTTTTCGGGGGGTGGACCACTATGTTGACGTTGCTGTGGTGGATGGTCGTGATCGACTTTTTCACCGGATGGACAGCGGCCTGGATTAATGGGGAGCTAAAAAGCCGCCAGGGGTATTACGGTATTTTTCGCAAGGTTACCGTGTTTTTGCTCATTACGGTAGCTCACCTAATCGACGGTATTCTCGGGGATGCACATTACTTCCGGGATGCCGTCGTTTTCTTTTATTTAGCGAACGAGCTGTTGTCCATTATTGAAAATGTGGGCAGAATGGGAGTGCCGATGCCGGATATTTTACGGAATGCGGTAGCTATTTTTGAGTCCAAGTCAAGTGGAGAAAAAATAAAGTCAACCGACCCTTCCGACAAAGAGAATAAAGTTTCATAAAGTGCCACCAGTGACCACCACCCAAATAGGCTGACTACCTTTTTGCCCTTTTTTCGGTGTAAAAGTGGAAAAGCCCAGACCGTATGGATGGTCCAAGCATATATAACAGAGACAGAGTGCTACAACATTATAATGACAGGGAGGGAGCGCCTTATGCAAAGTCGTAGCCCTAATGCTACCGAAGGCATTGACGTGTCCCGATATCAGGGAACGATTGATTGGAAGCGTGTACGAGCCGATGGTAAATCGTTTGCCTTTATTAAAGCGAGTCAAGGACAGCGTTACGTCGATCCGACATTTATCACGAATGCAAAAGGGATCAAGGCAGCCGGGCTCTTACTGGGAGCGTACCATTTTGTAGATGCGACCGATGTAAATGCAGCAAAAGCAGAAGCCAGGCATTTCGCCGAGGTGTTGGAGCAGGTGGGTGGGGCGAAAGCGCTGGACTTGCCAGCGGTGATGGATTACGAAAATAATCCGGGAGGGCTTAGCTCGGCCACGATTCATGAGGTTGCGTTGGCATTTGTAACGGAATTTGAACGGGTAAGCGGCCGTAAGCCGATGGTATATACAGGGAATGCTTTTGCTGCCCATTTCAAAGCGCCATTGGGGAGTTATAAGCTGTGGATTGCACGTTATAGTACACGGGTGCCCGGCGACACCACAGCATGGAAGAACTGGGACTTTTGGCAATACAGCGATAGTGGACGGGTTGATGGAATTCAAGGGCCGGTTGACCTGAATGTATACGCCGGAACAGAGGCCGAGCTACGCCAAGCATTTGCAGGAGAAGAGGGGGATGAGTCAATGACAGCAGAGGAAAAAGCGGCATTTAAGGCCCTGCAGCAGCAGGTCGCCGCTCTTGAAAACAGCAAAGATGTGCTCAAGCAGACGTTGAATGAACAAAGTGCTTATATTAAAAAAGTGGATCAGCGGGTAGCTGAGCTGGAGGCGCGTCAGGCTATGTCTGTACCGGCCTGGGCGAAGGGAGCGATGGCTGCCGCTGTTGCAGTTAATCCGGCAAGCCCGATTGTGGATGCGAAACTGCCAAGCAGTTACGATTTTTATCGCTTACTGGTCGTATTGAACCGTCTGGGTGTGTTTAAAACAACCAAATGATCTTTTATAAATTTTATGAGAAAAAGGGATTATTTTCATGCAAACTAATCCATACGCCTGAAACGTAAATAGACAGGCGGTTCAAAGGCAACCGCCTGCACTTATTGTAAAGTGATGTTCTTCATGATTTCTACATAAGCTGAACTAGAACGTTTTAAAAGTGTGAATCATTGGGTGAAAATGCAGCATGTCTACCAGCCAAATCAAGCGGTAAAAGCTCTTGTACGTTTATTTATTTCAGAACATATCTGGGAATAGGATATACAGGATGTAGGTCCGGTGCTGAATACATTTTTGAGGTAAGATTATACTCCTGCTTGGAGGTTAAAGACCCCCAGCAGGAGCATATATTTGGTATGATCGTGTAAGTTGGTTTGTAATATTAATTGACATGATGTATAAAAACATATCGTAATGTATGAAAAAACCCCTTGTCGGCTTCCAGATTTTATAGTAAAGTATCCAATAATCAACTTTGTTTGAGCATAATATTCACTGTTTGTGAGTATATGTCACACTTTCACCACGACCTTACATACTCCTCTTTCTCTTTATCACATCACATTTATTCATTACCCTACAGCATCTCTTACACCACTAGATTATGAACACTTCTGTCCTACTACACCTATTTGATGAACTCGGAACCTGGGATTACAGCTTGAGGACAAGCCTTGTCATGTCAATTCAAGAATTGGCATTCATCCGGTATCAACGAATTAACAATATATAAGGTGTGAAAGGGGTTTGCTGCATGAGCAAAAAGTATGCAAAACACAAAATCTGGACCGTTCTGCTGGTGCTTGCGCTAGGAGCTGTTTTGGCGCTTTCCGGTTGTGGGGGATCAGGTGAAGGAGCAAAGCCAGAGGCAGGGAAAACACCAAGCGGAGCAGGAGAGGGCGTGCAGGACACGCTTATTTATGGACGCGGCGGAGATTCCGTGGCGCTAGATCCTGCCATTGTGACTGAAAGCGAGTCGCTAAAAATCGGAATGCAAGTGTTCGACACACTGCTGGAATATAAGGTAAACACAACGGAGATCCAACCGGGGCTTGCAGAGAGCTGGGAAGTATCACCGGATGGACTGGTCTATACGTTCAAGCTGCGCCAGGGTGTAAAATTCCATGATGGAAGTGACTTTAACGCTGAAGCGGTTGTGTTTAACTTTGACCGCTGGGCTGATCCAAAAAGTCCATACAAATTTGAAGGTGACTCGTTTGACTATTATGATTCTATGTTCGGTCCTGAAGGAAGTAGGGTGATTAAGGAGGTTAAAGCGGTAGATGCGAACAGTGTCCAGTTTACACTAAACAAGCCGCAGGCGCCGTTTTTACAAAATATCGCTATGCCATCCTTTAGTATTGCAAGTCCCAAGGCAATTCAGGAGAAAAAGGCTGATTTCAAAAGTAATCCGGTCGGCACGGGGCCTTTTGTATTTAAGGAATGGAAACGGAACGATACCATCACGCTGGAGAAGAATCCAAACTATTGGAAAGAGGGCCAGCCGAAGTTGGCAAAGATCATTGTTCGTTCCATACCCGACAATACCGCGCGATTTAATGCTCTGCAAAATGGAGAAATTGACCTGATGGAGGATTTGAATCCGGATGATGCAAAGCAGCTAGACGGTAATAGCGAATTGGTGAAAATTGAACGTCCCTCCTTTAATGTGGCGTACATTGGATTTAATTTAAAGAAAAAAACATTCAATAATCCCAAGGTGCGCCAGGCGCTGAATCACGCAGTGAACAAGCAGGCCATTGTTGATGCATTGTTTGCAGGGCAGGCTAAGCCTGCGGTCAATCCGATGCCACCTACGTTATGGGGGTACAACGATAGTATTCAGGACTACGCCTATGATCTGGATAAGGCTAAATCTTTACTGGCGGAAGCGGGCTTTCCTAACGGGCTTCCCGAGCCGTTAACCTTCTATGCAATGCCCGTATCTCGTCCTTACATGCCTGACGGCAAAAAGGTGGCAGAGGCCATTCAAGCCGATTTTGAAAAAATAGGCGTCAAAGTCAACATCCAATCTCCAGAATGGGCTACGTATCTGGATGATCTTAAAGCAGGAGAGAAGGATGATCTGTACATGTTGGGATGGAACGGGGACAATGGTGACCCGGATAATTTCCTTTATACATTGCTGGACAAGGATACGATTCCAGGCAATAACCGTAGTTTTTATGTGAATGAGGAACTCCACAAAGTATTGGTGAAGGCGCAGGTTGAGGTCGATCAGGACAAGCGTGGGGAACTGTATAAACAAGCACAAGTGATTATTAAACAGGATGCACCGTGGATTCCCTTGGTTCACAGCACACCGTTGATGGCAGGTAAAGCGAACCTCAAGGGTTTTGTACCTTCTCCGGCAGGTATGGAAGCGTACGGAAATATTTATTTTGAATAGCCCAAACGCAAGCAGGCGGTGAATAGGATATGAACTCATATATTGTAAAAAGACTGGCCATATTGATTCCTGTATTACTAGGCATGACGCTTATCGTATTTTCGATTATTCATGCTATTCCGGGTGATCCGGCGGAAACCATACTAGGAGATAAAGCTACGGAACAGTCCAAGCAGGCGCTACGTGAGCAATTGGGACTGGATAAGCCGTGGTTTCAGCAATATGGAACCTATTTGAGTGAACTGGCACATGGAGACTTGGGTGATTCCATTCGCACCAGACAGCCGATTGCCCGGGAAATGCTTCCTTATCTGGCGGCTACGCTGGAGTTGACAGTAGCGAGCATGTTTTTTGCCATAGTAGTTGGAATGAACGCTGGCATCGTGAGTGCCTGGAAGCGAAATTCCTGGTTTGACTATGTCAGCATGGTCATTGCACTGGTCGGAGTATCGATGCCGATTTTTTGGCTGGGCTTGATGGAGCAATGGATTTTTGCAAATAAGCTGCATTGGCTTCCTTCCATCGGACGCATGAATTCCCGTGATCCGGTGGAAGCTGTGACACATTTAGCCGTGATTGATGCGTTCATAGGTGGACGTATGGATCAGGTGTGGACCGTTATCAAGCATTTGATCCTACCCAGTATCGCACTGGGAACGATTCCAATGGCGGTCATTGCGCGCATTACCCGTTCCAGTATGCTGGAGGTTATGGATGCGGACTATATCCGTACGGCTCGGGCGAAGGGGCTGGCATCTTTTCAAGTCGTGTACAAACATGCGCTTAAAAATGCTGCGATCCCTGTGCTTACTGTCATCGGTCTTCAGACGGGATCACTACTGGGAGGCGCGGTACTGACAGAAACCATTTTTGCCTGGCCCGGCATCGGGCGGTACATTTTTGAAGCGATCAGCTCGCGTGACTATCCGGTTATTCAAAGCGGAATTCTGATCATAGCGTTTCTGTTCGTCATCATTAATCTGATTGTCGATTTGTTGTACGCGGTTCTCGACCGGCGTATCCGTTATCAGTAATCAAGTCGTCAATTGTTCAAGGGGGAGCTTGTCCGATGTCACAATTTTCAATGGAACCCAACAACATACCGACGACACGCAGTACATTGGCGCATTTGCCTGTTGTGACTGGCCCTTGGAGGGACGCGTGGAGGGCATTCCGTCACAATAAAATGGCGTTCGTCGGCCTGAGCATTATTATCTTCTTTGTCATCATTGCTTTGATCGCGCCGTGGATTGCTCCTTTTGACTATAAAGAGCAAAATTTGGTGAGCCGTTTGCAGCCTCCTTCTGCGGAGCATTGGTTCGGTACGGATGATCTCGGTCGAGATTTACTGACTCGCACGCTGTATGGAGCCAGAATCTCGTTGTGGGTCGGTTTCTTGTCTGTTATTGGTTCAATGATTGTAGGAACCGCCTTAGGTTTAATCGCAGGATTTTACGGAAAATGGGCAGATATGATCATTTCGCGGCTATTCGACATTTTACTGGCATTTCCGGGTATTTTGCTGGCCATTGCTATTGTGGCCATTCTAGGGCCTTCATTGGAAAATGCGCTGTACGCCATTGCCATTGTCAATGTGCCAACGTATGGAAGGTTAGTTCGCTCTAAGGTGCTGAGTGTCAAAACAGAGGAGTATATCACTTCTGCTAGAGCGCTTGGAGCCAATAATACACGAATCATCCTCCGTTATATTTTGCCTAACAGCCTGACACCAATCATCGTACAGGGAACGTTGGGGATCGGAACGGCTATCATTGAAGCAGCAGCGCTTGGATTTCTAGGCTTGGGTGCACAACCTCCTGAGCCAGAGTGGGGTAAAATGTTGTCCGATTCACGGCAATATATCCAGAACGCGCCGTGGACAGTTATTTTTCCGGGGATATCTATCATGCTGACCGTATTGGGCTTTAACCTGATGGGTGATGGGTTGCGGGATGTATTGGACCCGAGGGCGAAGCGTTAGAGCAAAAGTGGTGAGGGATATAAAGTTGAGTAAAAAGGTGTTCTCTGGCCTGTAGCAAATGGCTGGGGGACACCTTTTTACATGAGCATTTTGCATAATTTCGTTTTTGAAAATTAGGCATCAGTATCTTAAGCCTGAGCGAACAGCATGGGAAAACCGTTCAGTCTACGCTATTGCCACGGGCAAGGACTTACCTAAAAGCCCACCATCGCTTACTCAATCCGCCTGCGGAATCGCTGGTAGAGGAGAGCCGTACCCGACTGGAGACGCTACTAACCTTCTCCCCGCTGCTTCGCAGCGTATGGGAATGGAAGGAAGCAATGACTGCTCGCCTAACTTTAGTGCTGCCAAACTGGGATTTGAGCGTTGGTGTGAGCAAGGCGAAAAGATGGACCACCCTGCTGTTTGTAGCACCTTAAAAACGATGCGCAATTGGAACATAGAAATCGTAAACTACCATCAATGTCGGTGGACAAACGCAACGGTAGAAGGTCGTCACAATCGCATTAAGGCCTTTCAGCGTCGCCATGTTGTCATTTAGAGGCTGATTGAATATGTAAAATTGTTAATATTTAGGAAGTGGAATTTTGTTCTGTCCCACTTCCATTTCATTAGTTATTTTAATGTCTTTACTTTCAAAGAGAACACGAAAGTAACTTACTAGAAACCTTTTTGCATCCTATAGTCTAATCTTCAGTCAAACGACCATTATGCCAAAGTTGTTGATAATACGGATGTGTTTTTTGTAATGCTTCATGTGTGCCTTGACCTGACAGGCGTCCTTCTTCAAAGACAAGGATTTGGTCTGCACTTGTAATCGTGGATAATCGATGGGCGATGATGATCGTCATCCGGTTTTTCGTTAACGCTTGAAGGGCAAGCTGCACTTCACGCTCTGATTCGTTATCTAAGTTCGATGTCGCCTCATCAAGTAATAAGATTCTCGGACTTCGTAAAATCGCACGAGCAATCGCAATACGCTGTTTTTGACCACCTGAAAGCTTAATACCTCCTTCACCAACCTCTGTATCGAGGCGTTTGTCCAGCTGCATGACAAAATCATAGGCATAGGCTGCTTTTAATGCGGCAAGTACCTCTTGTTCGCTTGCTCCATTCGTCCCGTACATGACGTTGTCACGAATCGTTCCATTTAATAACGGTGCATTTTGACTTACATAGCCAAACAGCCCACGCCACTCTGTTAAGTTAAATTGCTCAATGTTTTCGTTACCATACAGTATCGCACCTGATGTCGCGTCATAAAATCGTTCAATAAGGGAGAACATCGTCGTTTTCCCACCACCACTTCGGCTGACAAAGGCGGTCGTTTCATTCGGTTCTAACGTAAATGTCATGTCATTTAATACATACTTTTCATTATATTTAAACGATACGTTTTGGAAGTGGATAGGTAGTGGTGTAGCAGATACTGGTTTCCCGTCTTGTACTTCACGCTTCACATTGAGTGCTTCAACAATACGCTCTGTCGCACCAAGTGTTTTTTGTAAATTGGTAAAGAACGTCGCCATTTGTGTAAATGGCATAATAATTTGCACTAAATAAATCATAATGGCAACAAGCTCGCCTGAAGTGATTGCTCCTGTTGCTACCTGTGAGCCGCCATAGCCGAAAATCGCAATCAATACGACCATCATGAGTAGCGTCATCAGTGGTGAAAGAATCGCAACAATCTTCGCTTCCTTTAAACCGTACTTGTACAGCTGCTGAATTTGCTTTTTACCGCCTGCTAGCTCCTGCTGCTCCGTTTGCGACGCTTTCACAAGACGAATATTCGATAAAATACGTCCTAATCGTCCGCCAAAGCCTGCTAGCTCATCCTGATTTTCTACTGAGATGGCATACATTTTTTCGCCTAATGGATACGTCACAAAAATTGTCAGTGGCACAGCAATCAGGAGTAGCAATGTCATTTTCCAGTCAATCCATAGTAAAACAACAACGGCACCGAGGATCGCAAATAGTCCTGACACAAAGGACACGAGCTGCTCGGTCACAAACTCCTTCACGACATTTGTATCCTGCGTAATGCGGCTCATCGTTTCGCCTGATTCATGCGCATCATAATACGATAAACGTAAATGTAGCATATGTTCCCATACTTCTGTCCTTAAATTCGCGACAACCTTTTCACCTAAACGGCGCATCAGATAAAACGCAATGGCACTTAACATCGCTTGCACAATTAAAATCGCAATGACTGGCAAGAGTGATGTTACGGCAAAACCCGCATCTGAAATTTGATTAATGAGCTTCATCGTTAACAGGGGGACAGCAAGCCCAGCTGCAACCTCCACTAAACTAATGAAAAATAAAAAGACTAATTGCCCCTTCGCCATTTGACTGCGATTCATCAATGCCCAAAGCTGTGAGACCTTTCCTTGCATTACGCTTCACTGCTTTCTTTTGTCATGACCTTTTCAAAACGGAAAAACTCATAATCTGCATCAGATTCAGGC
This sequence comes from Paenibacillus peoriae, assembly GCF_022531965.1. GTDB lineage: Bacteria > Bacillota > Bacilli > Paenibacillales > Paenibacillaceae > Paenibacillus > Paenibacillus polymyxa_D. The sequence continues at coordinate 1,356,453 of NZ_CP092831.1, forward strand.
TCTTCTCCTTCAATACTCGGTCCTGGATTGCCTCGGTGATAAAACTCCACAATTTTAAAGCCACATTTATTCACATAAAAATGGATGTTCCGCTTTTCAAAATACGGTGTATGTAGCTCCCAAACCTTCGTCTTTGGGAAAGCTGCTTCTATCGCTTCCCATGCCTTTGTACCAAGACCTTTGCCGTGTGCATTAGCCTTTGTATACAAGAAGTCCACTTCGTTTCGCTGTGTGTCGGGATTAATTTTTAATACGATGCCACCGATTCTTTCGCCATTTAGTACAATTTGACGCACAACCGAATCTTTTGCAGTAAGTGAATGCTCGAAATCCTCATCGGATGGGATTGGTCCCATTTCTGTTGGATCCTCTGCTTCTTGAAAACTATCTTGTAACCCTTTCATAAATGCCTCTTGTAATTCTTCCTTAAATATTGCTAGCTCTTCCTGCGGTACAGGGGCTATCGTAATTTGTTCATTTTGTTTTGTCATCTCTAAAACACCTTTCTCTTAAACTGAGTAAAATATTCGTCCGATTGTTAAAAATAGTAGACTCCAAAGTAAAGCACTCACCCCAGCATATAGCATGTACGATTTTAGAGGCATATGCGAAATGCCACAAAAGTACCCCGTAACATGGCGCATGCCAGGAACAAAATAGCTGACGATAATGGCCGGGGATCCGTATTTTTGAATCCAGCGTTCTGCCTTATTACGCCATTTCAGTGAGAAACCAAACCATTTACCAGGCCAAATTAGTAGTGGACTACCGATTCTTTTGCCTATTTCATAACTAACAAGCATGCCTATCAATGACCCACTAAAAACAGCTAAGAAAGAAAAACTCTAATGTAACAGCCCGATTTTCGTGAAATAGCCAACAAATAATAGTACCATCACTTCATCGGGAATCGGAAGGCTAAATAACTCGAGGGCAAGCACAATAAAAACCGCTGCGTACCCGTAGTTTTCAATTAATTGATCAATATACCCCATGGCACTCTTCCTCATCAACCTAAGTGCGTTCAACACCTTAGTAATTGCTTGTCTCATTTATGTTTTCGTGTTATGTTCGCAAGGAATAGTGTAAGGTATGGAGTAACTCCAGAGTAAAGAAAGAAGTGAAAAGAGATGAAAAATACATTCGAAAAAACATATTTGACAGGCGAATTTGCCAAGTTACTTGAAATCAATAAAGATACATTGCTTTATTACGATAAAATCGATTTATTTAAGCCTGCAGGCACCTTTGATAATGGCTATCGCTACTACACATTTGAGCAGTTCGATCAATTTGTAGCGATTCAATCGCTTCGTGCAGTTGAGGTACCGATTAAAGAACTCAAAACGTATTTTGACGCGCCTAACGTACAAGCGTTACAACAATTAGCAATGGAACAGCAAGAAAAAGCGGCAATGGAAATTCAAAAGTTACAAGATATTCAGTTTTTCCTAGAACGAACGGTTGCCCTGACAAAAGAGATGGAAGAAGTATCATTTGGAGAAGTATTGATGAAGCAATTACCAGCCGAACCTGTTGTGTATAGCGACGAGAAAATAGATTGGTCGTCGTTATCAATGGGGGAACTTTACGAGCAAACTACGCCATTTTTAAAAAAGCTTGGGATTAAAAGTACAGCCGCATACGGTACTGTGTATACAAAAGAAGATTTTTTAAATAAGAAGTTTGAAGGCGTAAGCTACCTATTTTGTCGCCTAGATGACCCGTCAGCAAGAATGAAACCAGCTGGACACTACGCGGTTATTTATCATCAAGGACCTTATGATGAAATCTCACAGACTGAGACTTATAATACGCTACTCGCTTATTTAGAACAGGAGAAGTTAGCGTTAGATGGTGATATTTATGAGGAATATTTACTGCACTCGATTGCAGCAAAAGAGGAAAAAGATTATATTACAAAAATTAGTGTGAAAGTAAAAACGCGTGAGGTGAGTTATCAACCTCTTTAAAGCTTGTTATACTTTACGTCTATCTTGCTAGATAGGCGTTTTTAATTTTTCAAAATCTCTCTCAACAACAAGCCTGATAATTAGGTGCATAATTAAAATGATAGCATTAGGGGACAATTCAACAGGTCTTAGTTAATAAATAATCTTCAACAATCGGGCGCGTTTATGAAGTAACGCTGTAGAAAATAATCAAACTCAAAACCATTAAATATAAAGTCTAGTTTTATTTTATTATACTATTTACCCTATATTAAGTTTTTTTGGACTTGTTTTTTTTATTACTCATCGTCTGACCACTGGCTTGGCTTGATAGGCGATAATGCGCTAGGTGGGATAGTTTGATGCTTACATATATAACTGAAAGTCATGTGAGCTTTCATGAAGCGCGAAAAAAATGTATAATCACTCCAATTGAGTACGTAGGGAGTGGGATTTATGACATGGCAGGACAAGAGAGAGCATCGGCAATTTGCGGAACAGACACGAAGCGACGCTTCACGGGCCGCATATGAACGGGATTACTCCCGTTTGATTCATTCACCGACTTTCCGTCGGTTGCAGGGTAAATCACAGGTATTTGGTGCAGGCACGGGCGATTATTATCGCACACGACTGACGCATTCTTTGGAGGTAGCGCAAATTGCGCGTGAAGCGTCACGAAGCTTGCTGCGCCGCCATCCCGAAGTAGAGCTGGAACAGGCAGATAACGCAGGACTGATCATTGACCCTGAGGTGGTAGAATGTGCTTCCATCGCACATGACTTTGGGCATCCCCCGTTCGGACACAAGGGAGAAGAAGTACTGGACGGCATTTTGGATCAACTGATTGAAACAAAGGTAGAAAAGATATCCTCTGTCGGAGGCTTCACACCGGAGTCCAAGCGTGGACAGGAGGCCTATGCGCGTGAGCGACGAATTTATGAGCATTTTGAAGGGAACGCGCACAATTTCCGGCTGATTATGTTTTTGGAGAAGCGTGAGAACGTGGATGGTTTGAATTTGTCGGACGCTGTGTTACTGGGGATCAACAAATACCCATACCCAGGGATTCTGAACAAAAAAGGGTTGTATCTGCATGAGTGGGAATATATACGTTCCATCCGCGAGGATTGGGGTATCCCTGATGGTAAAAAAACGCTGGAAGCCCAGCTTATGGACCTGTGCGACGATATCGCTTATTCTGCGCATGATTTGGAGGATGGGATTAAGGCTGGAAAAATCGAGGTACACGAGCACTTCTTGTATGATCCGTATTTAATTCGTCTGATTACGGAGAAAATCACCACGTTGGAGGATAGCTTCTGGCAAGGCTGGCAACTGGCTCAGATTGAGCAGAAGGTAGCGGCTGTGCTGAGTGAATTTTTGAAGGTGTGGAATGGCAAGATGCCGATGTGTGAACACGATTATTCCCGGACCCGCCGTGAAGTGAAGGCATACTGGGTCAGTCTGTTTGTCAGCAGCTTGGGTGTCATTGATGATGGAAATTGGAAAAAAGTGACCTTTGTACGGGATGGAAACGAAGATTTGGATATGCTGCGCACGGTGAGTGTATTGAAAAGCTTTGCTTGGGTTACGATGATCCGCGATCTGCGCGTACAGCGACTGCAAAAACGGAGTGAGTGGATGCTCAAACGACTTTGGTTGGCTTTTCTGGACCCGGAAACATCCAAATCTATTATTCCAAGCGACTGGCTCCAGCGCTATGAGCGCGACCAAGCCAAGACGAAGCCGATCTGGACATGGGAGCATATGGTCATAGACTATATTGCAGGCATGACCGATGCTTTTGCTGAAAAAATCTATAATGAGTTATACGGCCTGAAGGTGGGTTCCATTTATGATCTGGATTAACCTTTAAATTCCCCCTATATAGTAGAAGAAACTGGTTTATAGCTGATAGTAGGAGGGAGGATTGTGTCTATGCCATCTCGGTCTTTATCTATAAAAAGGTTGAATCTCGGTGTGCTCGATATGGTGCCGTTGCTGCCCGGTAACCGTCCGGAGCAGGCGGTTCAACGAGCTGGCGAACTAGCGAGACAGGCAGAAGCGTGGGGATATACACGCTACTGGACCTCGGAGCACCATGATATGGAGGGGCTGGCTTCCTCCAGCCCGGAAGTGCTGCTATCTCATATCGGGGCGGTGACGAAGACAATCAAATTGGGTGCAGGTGCTATTTTGCTCCCGCATTATAGTCCAGTCAAGGTCGCGGAATGGTTTCATCTGCTGGCCGTTCTATATCCTGGCAGAGTTGAATTGGGTCTAGGGAGAGCACCTGGTGGGGGACCTCATGCTTCGATGGCACTGAGCGGCAATTTTCTTCAACATGTGACGGAGCTGCCACAGACGATGGAAGCTCTATTGGCTTTGCTGGAAGGTACTTACGAATATGAGCAGGTGCCTGTGTTTGCTCGGCCGATGCCTGAACAGCCGCCAGCAGTGTGGATGCTGGGCACAAACCGAAAAAGTGCCGAATATGCCGCCCAGTATTCAACAGGCTATGTATTCGGTCAGTTTATGAGTGAACAGCAAACGGAAGAAATGCTCAGCATTTACCGCTCCAGCTTTCAGCCATCCAACCGGATAGACAAGCCACGTACCATGGTTGCTGTAGGCGCAGTATGTGCCTTGACGGATGAGCTGGCGCAGCAATGGACTGCTCAGATTTCATTGGGCGACCCGGCAATGCGAGCCAGTTGGCTGGTGGGAACGCCGTCGGTTATTGCCGAACGGTTACGTGGCTTGCAGATTAAATATGATAACGATGAGTTTCTGTTGGTCACACCGATTCCCGATTATGAGCAGCGGCTTCACTCCTACCGTCTAATAGCGGAGGCCGTAAATTCTAGCCTTGATTCCTAATGAAAAGATGAAAAGAGATCTGACATGAATAAACAGAAAACGAATATCGATGAAATGAAACCAAGCTACGTGTATACCTATGCGTGTCATGAAACAGAGCGTGAGTTATGTCTTTTGGAATTAAAATGTTTGTTCGGTCAGCCGCCCGTGCAGGATTCCATCCTGTTGTCCCATCGACGGCTGGAACCGGGGACCAGCCCGTTTATTCATCTTCGGCTGGATGTAGTGACAGATGCGGGAACACTGGAAGAGCTATGCGAAGCAGCCTCTATGTTACAGCTTGAGGAAGGAAAGACTTTCAAGGTGTTGTGCCTTAAAGAAGGTGACCATGAGGCCGACTATGACGAGCGGCGCGGGATCGAACGCCGGATTGGCGCGCGTATTCATGGGCAGGCGCAAATGAAGACACCGGATATCACCCTTGGTGTTATTCGGATAGGACAACGGTGGCTACTGGGCAGGTGTCAGTATAGCGACAGATCGTGGCAGGAGCGTCGTCAGAAGCCGCAAAATTATTCTACTGGACTACCCGTTCTGGTAGCTAGGGCACTTGTGAATTTGGCAGCAACTGATCTAATAGCAACAAAGGGAGAACCAGGCTCATTGAAACTGCTAGACCCGTGTTGTGGTATGGGCAATGTAATGATTGAGGCATTGAGTATGGGAAAGGATATTCGCGGTTGTGATATCAATCCGTTGGCGGTGCGTGGGGCACGAGTGAATTTGCGTCATTTTGGATATGAAGAAGATCTAGTGAAACTCGGGGATATGAATAAGCTCGAAGGCACATACGATGCGGCCATATTGGATATGCCCTATAACCTGTGCTCCGTGCTCCCGGCTGATGAACAAAAGAAGATGCTGCGCAGTCTGAGACGCTTGGCCGCGCGGGCGGTGGTCGTGAGCACGGAGCCGATGGAAACATTGTTATCCGAGTCAGGTTGGACCCTTACGGAGCAATGTCGCATACATAAGACAGGTATGAGTCGGGAAATCTGGATCTGTAAGTAGTGTGTTAATACTGAGTTTTATAGTTAACCAAATTCAACGGCAGTTCCTGATCAGCGGCATAGGCATTCAAATTAGTAAGAAAAATATCTACCGCTCGTTCGGCGTATCGGTCCGTATCGCCTGCAATATGCGGTGTGATCAAAACATGGTCCAGACTCCATAGTGGATGTGACGCAGGTAGTGGTTCTTCCTCGAATACATCCAGTCCGGCAAAGGCAATATGCTTTTGCTCCAAAGAGCGTACAAGCGCATCCGTATGAACGGTTCCACCGCGACCTACATTAATGAAGAAGGCTCCCTTACGCATAGCTGCAAATGCTTTTTCGTCAAAGAAGTGGTGGGTCTCCTTGGTGAATGGCAATATATTTACCACGATATCCGCTGCTCCCAATGCATCGTGTAGTTGTTCGTTAGTATACATATGCTCTACATGCGGAGCTTCCTTACCAGAACGCCGGACTCCGATTACCCGCATGCCAAAGGATTCTGCAATCCGCGCTGTTTCACGGCCAATTTCGCCAACGCCTGTAATCAACAGCGTTTTGCCACGTAATTCCGTCAGTTGGCCTTTCGGTGGTTGCCATGTTTTCTGACGCTGCAAGAGAGCTGCTTGCTGTAAATAACGTGTATGCGATAGCAGCATTCCAAAGATCTGCTCTGTAATTGGAATGGCATGCACACCACTCGTATTCGTGAGTAAAATGTTACGCTTCTCCAATTCGGTAAGCGGTAGCTTATCAATCCCAGCCGACCAGGTTTGTATCCACTTCAGCTTGCTGTCTGGATGTAATGCATCTTCGGCAATATGCTTGGACCAGCCCAGAATAATCTCGGCTTCCCGGATTTGTTTAGATTCTAATTCCTGAGCTTTGCCAATAATCAACTCGTAGCCCGAAGCCGCTGCACGAACTTGTTTTTTTTGCTCTTCCGTCAGTTGATGTAAGCTTAAAATGTTTCCCATAGTTCATAGCCTCCTCGATTTTTGATTCCTTGGAGTTTCCAATATATTCTGGCGAACCATCTTTTCAAGAATAACAGATTGCTGAAAAAATTGCATAAGAAGGATAAAAACGAGCTCGCGGTGTCACTATATATAACAACAAATGGCTTTACCCTGATTAGGGACAATCCAAACAGCTGCTTTTGAGATATCCACAAATATCTATAGCAAAGGAGGTAAAGGTTGATGAAAGATGAATCGCAAAGACTTTTTACAGCTATTGCTCTCCCAAATGAGCACAAGAAGAACTTACATCATTGGGTGGAGCAGGATTTGAATGATCTTTCTTTTCGCAAATGGGTTGATTTCAGAGATTACCACGTGACACTTCAGTTTTTGGGTGATGTGGAGACCTCGGTTATCCCGAAACTTGAGCAGGTTTTAGTTCAAGCGGCAGCTGAGCATCACCCGTTCACACTTGGCATTGGAGAAGCAGGTTTTTTTGGCCGTGAAGAATTTCCACGTGTACTCTGGAAAGGAGTGACTGGACAGCGAGAGTCGCTAGAGCAGCTATATCAGTCTATACTTCGTGCTACCAAACCCCTTGGTTTTAAACCTGAGGACAGACCTTATCGGCCTCATATCACCGTAGCACGTTCGTACACAGGGGGACAGCCCGTTCCAGCTTCTGTGTGGCAGCCAAATGACCGAAGCGGCGGGCCTTGGGAAGTGGGAGAATTTGTTTTATATGCAACACGATTGGGTCAAAAACCAATGTACCAAATAATTCAAACATTCCCATTAATGAGGCGAAACCCTTGATCTATCAGCGAATTTAGTGATATAGTGTTTCAGCGTTATTCAAAAAGCGCATTTTGGGTTACATATCTGAGGAATGTGCTTAAGTTAACGGGAGGAACATTATGGAAATTATTAAAGAACATCGTTGGTTTGCACCTCTTTTGAGTGTGCTGCTTGTTTGTATATTGGGGATAGGCCTCTACGCTGAGGTTCAGCAAACACAGAATAATCATAAAAATGCATCCATGCATTCTCTGAGCTGGTCAGGGAACTCTGCAGCTCCTACATATGGCGACAGGATGGGGACCCATAAAGGGTCTAACAGGACAAGCCCCATCTTTGTTGCTGCTCATGGGCAGCCAAGCTGGAAAGAAATCATGCCGACTCCGTTACCCGCTTCCCAGATGAAGCAGGCGGAACAAGCTCGGAATAACGTTGCTACAGGCAAGAAAAAGCCTGAGGTCCAGCATAGCAAGTCCGCAATCCTAACCCCTCCTACAACCATCTACTTTACGAAGACAAAAATGCTCACGCAGGATGACAAGGCGTTGTCTACCTGGAGCTATACTGTCTCCGCTAAAGAACTGCTCCTGCTGCAAAAAATAGTGATGGCAGAAGCAGAAGGCGAACCGTACGAAGGCAAAGTGGCAGTTGCCAACGTTGTCTTAAACCGGCTGCGGTCAGCCCCATTTCCCGATACGATTCAGGCAGTGATTTATCAAAAAGCGCAATTTAGTCCGGTCGCGAACGGGCGTCTTCGTCGTGTTCAGCCCAACCAGGACAGCATTCGTGCGGTTACTGCTGCTTTGAACGGCCATAAAGCCGTGCCTGATAACACCTGTTTTTTCCTGTCGCTTACGTTGGCCCAGGACCTTACGGTTCATCATTCCCGTACCAAGGTGAAAACGATCGGTCATCATACCTTTTATAAATAAAGGCACCCTTCTACAAATAACAGCCCTTTCTAAACAATAGGGTTCAGCTTTGTGAACGGATTTTGTGGTACAGGTGAAGCCAGAATGCAAAAGAGGTATAATAGGTAAAGGAAAGTAACCCAAATAATGAAAGTGACAAAGGAGGCGTAGATGAAATGAAAATCACATATTATGGACATTCAGTTGTACTGGTAGAGGCAGAGGGGAAACGGATTATTATTGATCCTTTTTTGACGGGAAATCCTAAAGCAACCGTACAGGCCGAGGATATTCAGGTGGATGCCGTGTTGTTGACACACGGTCATGCCGATCATTTTGGTGATGCTGTTGAAATTGCCAAGCGCAATGATTGTCCAGTAATCGCGGTCGCGGAACTGGCCGAATATTGTTCATCCTTGGGGGCCAAAGCTCACGGTATGAATCTGGGTGGGGGTCACCACTTTGACGGTTTCCATGTGAAATTCACACTTGCGTTTCACAGCTCATCTTTGACGGTGGACGGACAAACCATTTACATGGGAGAGCCTGCGGGGATTTTATTGACCATGGGAGGCCAAACCTTTTTCCATGCAGGGGATACTGGTCTGTTTGGCGACATGCGTCTCATTGGGGAGACTAACTCCATCGATGCTGCGGTATTGCCGATCGGAGATGGTTATACGATGGGACCGGAGGATGCATTGCTGGCAGCAAAATGGCTGCGTGCAAGCCGCGTAATACCGGTGCATTACAATACGTTCCCGGGTATTGAGCAGGACGGAGATGGCTTCTGTGATCGTCTGCACAAAGAAGGTATTGAAGGGAAAGCATTGAAGCCCGGCGAAAGTCTCGAATTTTAATACGGATATCTGATTTGCGTGAATACACTAGATGGTCTATTAACTTATCGTATCTCCTTTGTCAGCCTTTTCTGTTCCTTAGAGGAATAGGAAGGGTTGTTTTTTAAAAGTGAATATTTATACATAAAAATGAGATAAAATTGCATTGATACGTTGAAGCTGTAATGTAAAAGATTTATTATCACAATCATAAAAACTTTGAATTGCTAACATGATAGGTCAATGATAAAATGATAGAACTAATTAGATTCATCAGTGGAATCGACGTATTTTTCAAGTCAAGCCATTGCATAATTATTGAAAAACATACGCATTCGGTGGACCGTACCGCCTTGAATACGTCACATGTTTTGTCCCCCATTCCTCGTAGTTGTTCTTTGAGTTACCTCTTGTTGCCACTGTCTTCTATTCGGCCGCCTGTATTTCAGGCCAGCATGACTTTATAACAGAAAGGTTGCGTTCCATGAGACAGACAGGTTTACCACCCAAACAGGGACTATATGATCCCCAATTCGAAAAAGACGCCTGCGGCATGGGCTTTGTTGCCCACATCAAGGGAAAACCATCGCACGATATTGTAAGTCAGGCTTTGACCATGCTCGTGAATATGGAGCATCGGGGCGGTCAGGGAAGTGAACCTAACTCCGGTGACGGAGCAGGGATTATGATTCAGGTCCCTCATCTGTTTTTTCAAGAGGAAGCGGAGCGATTGGGCTTCAAATTGCCAAAGGCCGGACATTATGGCGTGGGTATGCTTTTTGTATCCAATGATCCAAAAGTTCGTGAGGTGCATGAGCAGAAGCTAAGAGATATCATCGTGGACGAAGGTCAAAATTGTTTGGGTTTTCGCGATGTTCCAACTTATGACGAAATGCTGGGTAAATCGGCAAAAGCAGCTAAACCGGGTGTGCGTCAGGTATTCATCGGTCGCAGTAGCGATTTGAAGGAAGAGTTGGACTTCGAACGGAAACTGTATGTCATTCGCAAACGTGCAGAGCTTGCTATTCGCTATAACCAAGAGGATGAGAACGGTGAGTCGTTCTATATTCCAAGTTTGTCCTGTCGCAAGGTTGTATACAAAGGAATGCTGACAACCGAGCAGGTAGGTAAATTTTATCTGGATTTGCAGGATGAGCGGGTGACATCAGCGATCGCGCTGGTCCATTCCCGTTTTAGTACGAATACGTTCCCGAGCTGGGATCGTGCGCATCCTTATCGTTTTATGATTCACAACGGTGAAATTAATACGATGCGCGGCAATGTGAACTGGATGCATGCGCGTCAGGCGCAGTTTGAAAGCGAAGCGTTTGGCGGAGACATTAAGAAGGTAAAACCCGTCATTAACCCAGATGGCTCGGATACAGCCATGTTTGATAATACGCTGGAGTTTCTGTATCTGAGCGGACGATCCCTTCCTCATGTAGCCATGATGATGGTGCCGGAGCCTTGGAACAAGCATGAAACCATGGACCCGAAGAAGCGGGCATTTTATGAATATCACAGCACTATGATGGAGCCGTGGGACGGACCTGCTGCAATGGCGTTTACAGACGGTATCCAAATCGGGGCGATTCTCGACCGCAACGGTCTGCGTCCTGCACGTTACTATGTGACCAAGGACGATCTGATCGCACTGTCTTCAGAGGCGGGTGTATTGGATATTGATCCTGAAAATGTGCTCTATAAGGATCGTCTCCGTCCGGGTCGTATGCTGTTGGTTGATACCCAAGAAGGCCGTATCGTTTCTGACGAAGAGTTAAAGGAACGTATTGCTTCCGAGGAACCTTATCAGCAATGGCTGGATGAGCACTTGGTTGATTTGGATGAGCTGCCGGAAGCACTAGAACAGCCGGAGCCTAAACATGAAAATGTAAATCAGCTTCAGCTCGCTTTTGGATATACGTTTGAAGAACTGCGCAAAATTCTGGAGCCGATGGCACTTACAGGTGCAGAACCGATTGGCTCAATGGGATACGACGCACCATTGGCGGTGCTGTCTGATCGTCCGCAACGTTTGTACAATTACTTTAAACAAATGTTCGCCCAAGTCACAAACCCGCCGATTGACGCCATTCGTGAAGAGATTGTAACGTCAACCGCAACTACGATTGGACCAGAGCGCAATTTACTGCATCCAGAACCGGAAAGCTGTCGCCAGATTCGTTTGGATTCGCCGGTGCTATCGAATGAGGAGTTTGCCAAAATTCGCCACGTGCACCGTCCAGGCTTCAAATCGATGACGATCCCGATCTTCTTTGAAGCGAAGGAAGGTGCTGAGGGCTTACGCAAGGCGCTGGAAGGATTGTTTGAGGCGGCTGACCGTGTCATTGACAAAGGTCATAACATCCTGATTTTGTCCGACCGTGGAGTGGATGCGGAGAATGCAGCCATTCCGGCGTTGCTAGCTGTTTCCAGCCTGCATCACCATTTGATTAAACAGGGTACCCGCACACGTGTAAGTATTTTGCTGGAGTCCGGCGAGCCAAGGGATGTTCACCATTATGCGGTGCTGCTTGGCTACGGTGTGAGTGCGGTTAATCCGTATCTGGCTTTTGAAACGCTGGATGTCATGATTCAGCAGGGTTTGCTGCGCGGCATCTCGCACGAAAAGGCAGTTAAAAATTATATTAAAGCGGCAACGAAGGGTGTCGTTAAAATATTGTCCAAAATGGGTATTTCCACGATTCAGTCGTACCGTGGGGCGCAAATTTTTGAGGCCGTAGGTTTAAAACAGGATTTTGTTGACCGTTATTTCACCTGGACACCTTCCCGCATTGGCGGTATTGGTCTGGAGGAAGTGACTATCGAAGCGCTGGTTCATCATAATCGTGCTTTCACCGACAAGGACGGCAACGACAAAGTGCTGGATTCGGGCGGCGAATATCAATGGCGTAACGATGGGGAAGAGCATTTGTTTAACCCGCAAACGGTGCATTTGCTCCAGCAGTCGGTTCGCTCGGGAGACTACAAGCTTTACAAGAAATACGCCAAGCTGGTACAGGGTGAATCTGAACAGTATTTGACGATTCGCTCCATGCTTCAATTGAAGCCTGCTGGTGAGCCTGTGCCGCTGGATGAAGTGGAATCCGCTGCATCCATTATGCGTCGCTTCAAGACAGGAGCCATGTCCTTTGGCTCGATCAGTCAGGAAGCGCATGAAGATATGGCGATTGCGATGAATCGGATCGGTGGCAAGAGCAATACGGGTGAAGGTGGGGAGAACCCTGCACGTTTCATACCGGATGCCAATGGTGATTCTCGTCGCAGTTCGATTAAGCAGGTAGCATCGGGCCGATTCGGTGTAACATCGAATTACTTGGTGAATGCCGACGAAATTCAGATCAAAATGGCGCAAGGCGCGAAGCCGGGCGAAGGTGGACAACTGCCAGGACGTAAGGTGTACCCTTGGGTCGCTGAGGTCCGTGGCTCTACGCCAGGAGTAGGTTTGATTTCACCGCCGCCGCATCACGATATTTATTCTATCGAGGATTTGGCAGAGCTCATCTATGATCTCAAAAACGCCAATCCGCGTGCTGACATTAACGTGAAACTGGTGTCAGAGGTAGGCGTAGGTACGATTGCTACAGGGGTAGCTAAAGGCCGTGCTGACATTATTCTAGTCAGCGGTTACGACGGTGGTACAGGCGCTTCTCCGCAAGGCTCCATTCGTCATGCGGGTATGCCTTGGGAGCTGGGTCTGGCGGAGACGCATCAGACGCTGATGCTAAACAACCTGCGCGACCGCGTAGTATTGGAGACAGACGGCAAGATGCTGTCTGGCCGCGATTTGGTAGTAGCTGCCCTGTTGGGCGCGGAAGAATACGGCTTCTCTACAGCGCCGCTCGTGGCGTTGGGCTGTATTATGATGCGGGTATGCCAAATGGATACATGTCCGGTTGGTGTGGCTACGCAGAATCCGGAGCTGCGCAAAAATTATATGGGCGATCCTGCCCATGTGGTGAATTTTATGCGTTTTATTGCAGAAGATGTCCGTGAAATTATGGCGGAATTGGGCTTCCGTACGATTCAGGAAATGATTGGACGTACGGATTGCCTGGATACCGTGAACGCCGATTCGCACTGGAAGAAGAAGGGCGTAGACCTGAGCTTGCTGTTGCATGTTCCTGAGTTGGAAGAAGGTAGTGTACGTTACCGTGTACAACGCCAAAATCACGGTCTGGAAGAAACACTCGACATGCAGCAGCTCGTACCGATGGCTGCGAAAGCGTTGGAGAACGGAACGCCTGTTGAGGGTACCTTACCTATTACAAACGTGAATCGGGCGGTAGGGACGATTCTGGGCAGCGAGGTCACCCGTAAGTATGGAGCGGCGGGTCTGCCTGAGGATACGATTCGCTTTAACTTTATTGGATCGGCAGGTCAGAGCTTCGGAGCATTTATTCCGAAAGGCATCACGTTGAGCGTGGAAGGCGATAGCAATGACTATGTCGGTAAAGGGCTATCTGGCGGTAAGGTTATTGTGAAAAAGTCTCACAAAGCGACCTTTAAGGCAGAAGAGAACATTATTATCGGAAATACAGCCTTGTATGGAGCGACCAGCGGTGAAGCTTACATTAGCGGAATCGCAGGCGAGCGCTTTGCCGTTCGGAACTCCGGCGCACGTATTGTTGTTGAGGGCGTTGGAGATCATGGTTGCGAATATATGACAGGCGGACGTGTAGCTGTATTGGGTGGAACCGGACGGAATTTTGGAGCTGGAATGTCCGGAGGTATTGCATATGTCTATGACCCTGAGGGGACGTTCCTGAGCCGTTGTAATCTGGAAATGGTGTTGCTGGAAGGTGTGGAAGAACCTACAGAAGCAGCGGAGTTGCGTGGCTTGATTCAACGCCATGTCACTTACACGGGTAGTGAAGCGGGACAACGTATTTTGGATGATTGGCAGACTGCGATTCAGCAGTTTGTACGAGTGATTCCAAAGGATTACAAGCGTATGGTTGAACAGATCCAAAAAGAAGAGGCAACTGGTTTGAGCGGAGATGAAGCTCTATTGGCAGCATTTGAAGCCAATATGCGTGAATTAGCACGTGCCGGGGGCTAAAATGTAGACTACCAGGTTCACTTAAAAAGGACTCGCTGAATACCGCTGTGATAATCACAGTGGTACCAGCAAGTCTTTTTTAGGTCGTTAAAATGTGATTTATTTCCTTGACAAACGTCATAAATTCTGACATTACCCCCAAAATGTTTTCCTGAAACGGTAAATATGTTATAAAAAGTACCAAATTTTTTGGAATGTAACCGTTTACGTAAGAGTTTATGTCTTGTTATTTATTTTTGGATTGGTTATGATTTTTTAGAGTACACAAACCTAATATGCCCATCGTCCCTTCAAAACACAGAATAGGGTGACAGGATGAAGTTGAGGAAGTCAGCAGAAGACAAAATGATTTTTCTATACCGTTATGTATCACTATCTTTAACGTCACTTGTTTTTCTGTTCGAATCATCTAGATTAATCGTGTGGCAGAAGCTGTTACTGATTGGTTTTCTATTTTTATCCGTTACAGCATTTACTTGGATTTACCGTAAATACAGACTTCATGATATGGTATTGAAATGTAGCATTGCACTAGAAACAGCAGGGATCATTTTGTTGTTATTCCCGACCGGAGGGATAAATAGCCCGTTTAAATGGTATGTGATTACTCCCATGCTGGTAGCTTGTGCTCATCTATCTATGAGGTACAGCTGGACGCTCCTACTTTCTTATATCGGTTTGGTGCTTACATTTTGTTATATCTTTTTTACACCAGGTCAATATTTTTTGTGGGATCTTATATTGCAGAACATTAATTTGTTTCTGGTATTGATCGTAACCACGATGGCAATGCAGGTTATCGGCGTCATGAAGGACGAACTGAAGGTGGCTAAAGAACAAGCCAATGAGACGATGGATCATATCAAGTCGATTTACCACATCATGGAGACGACCAGCCATAATGAGGCATTAAATCTGGGTCAGGTCATCTCGGATTACACTGTCAAGCTTACCAAGCAGAGCCGTGCATTTTTCTGGCTGGATAGTCAGGAGGAGGATGCACCGGCAAGCAGCCAGACAGGCTGGACGGTGGAGGAGGAGGAGCAGCTATTCGAGGAACTGGAGAATTACCGGGAGGAGTTCAGGGAAGAACGCGAACCATTTTTCAGACATCTGCCAGAATGGGGCGACTTTCTCATGATCACCGTACCGATGACGACCCGCTTTGTAGCGACGATTGGCCTCAAGCTGGGACCGGATCAAAGTCTGACAGGAAGACGCTGGCTCGTGCAACAACTGATATTCTTGGCTGAGCTGAGTGCTGTGTTTTTGGAGCGCTATGAGCTGGAGCGTATTGAGAATCAATTGATTGTGACGAATGAGCAGAACCGGATTGCAAATGAAATGCATGACAATGTTTCTCAGAGCCTTTTTGGTATTGTGTACGCAACGCATTCTCTCCGGCAAACCTGGTGTCATCAGCCAAAGGAGCAGGTGGAGGAGCAAATTGATCTAATTCAGCAATCTGCCAACCAAGCGGTTAGAGAGCTGAAAGGGGCGATTCATAGTCTAAGCTCGAAAAAAAGTGGAGGCTCAACTTGGTTAGGGACGGTGAAAAGTCATCTGCATACACTATCCAAGCTGAATCATGTACAAATTGATTTTGACATTCATGGTGATCATTATTCACTTCCGTATTTGTACCAAAAGGCTTTGTTCCGCATCATTTCCGAAGCGGCGGGGAACGCAATCCGTCATGGATTGGCCAAGCGAATTGATGTGAAGTTAAAATTGACGCCCCAAGTGATTAGACTGTCTATTCATGACGACGGAGTAGGGTTTGAGACGGCGAGAATGGTAGCAGGAGGTGAGGCGGTCAGTGCAGGCGGGGGCCTGGGCATGATGAATATGGAATATTTAGCTCAATCGATGGGAGGCGAATTTGATATTTCAAGTCGAATCGGAGAAGGAACACAGATCCGATTGTCCATTCCGGTAAATGCTTATGAATGAGGATTTTGCAAAATTCTCGAATAAAATGTGTGAACATTCTGCAATACAAAATCTGCGGTAACAATCGGATACATAGGGATTATGCAAATCCTGAACTGTAGACAGGAGGCCGAATCATGAAAATTGTCATTGTCGATGATCATCCTTTAGTACGGAAAGGACTCGCTGCGGTTATATCCATGCAGCCCAATGTTCAGTTTGCGGGAGAGGCCCAGAATCAACAGGAAGCACTTGTGGTGATTGAGGAAACGGATCCGGATCTGGTGCTGCTGGATTTGAAACTAGCTGATGAATCAGGGCTGGATATTATCAAGATAGCGCGCGGACGTGGTTTCAGAAGTAAATTTATTTTGCTGACCTCTTCCGCAACACGTGAAGATTTTCTGAAAGCAGAGGAAGCTTCCGTGGACGGTTATGTGCTTAAGGAAGCGTTGCCTGAGGAACTAATTTACGCGATTCATCTTGTCAACAAAGGACGCAAATATTATGATCCGGCTATTCTCGAAAACAAGCTGCGTGAAGATGCGGGCAATCTGACGGACGACCTGACGCCAAAGGAAAAGGAAGTGCTGGTCGAGTTGGGACAAGGAGCTTGCAATCGTGAAATTGCATCCCGATTATTTATCAGTGAGTTTACAGTCAAAAAGCATGTCAGTCAGATCCTGGCCAAGCTGCGGCTGGCGGATCGCACGCAGGCAGCGTTGTATGCCAATGCCATTGGTCTGGCGAAGTACGAGCCAACAAACATGGTATGATGCGCTGACTCTATAAGTTGCATTGCACTTTCATATGCGAGTGGAATGAAAAGCCTCAAAATCACCAATTTTTGTGATTTTGAGGCTTTTTTCGATTTCTTTTTCCATAATCAACAATGTATGGTACAAAAGTATACCATGCCGTATCCGAAAGTATACATTTCCCTCCCCCTGTAGTGAGGGAGAAAGTGCCATTCGGTTCCATGTCGTTCACAGAGCCAATTGTTACAATAAAGTCATACTTAAATATGAAGAGAAATTGTATAGGAGGGAGGATTTTTGTGGAGAAAACCATTTTGGATTATCTAGTCCTGATTAAAAGAAGATTGTGGCTGATTGCGATTTTTGTCATTCTCTCATGTGTAACAACATACTTTGTGAGCGACAATGTCGTGAAGCCAGTCTACTCCGCTTCAAGCCAACTGCTGGTTAATCATATTTCCGCCAAGCAGGGGAGCAACAATCTGAACGACGTCAACACAAGTCTTAATTTGGTGGAAAGCTACAAGCAAATTCTCACTTCACCTAAAATTATGGACGCTGTTGTAGCGACTCATCCCGAGTTCGGTTTGACACAGCAGAAGTTGGCAGAAAAGCTGCAGATTAAATCCTCGGATAAAAGTCAGGTTATCGGTTTGACGTTTGAGGCAGGGAGCTATCCACAGGCCGCAGCGGTTGTAAACGCGGTTACCCAGAAATTCGTACAGACGGTTCCGGGATTGATGGAATTGAATAATGTAAAAATTTTAAATGAAGCGGATCCTCAGGCCAATCCTGACCCGATTAATGGGAACCCGCTCATGAATATTGCGATTAGTTTTCTCGTATCGCTGATGATTGCATTGGGCACGATTGTGTTCCTGGAAAGCATTAACGGCACGCTGCGCTCGGAAAAAGAGGCAGACGCAGACATCGGTATTCCGGTAATTGCATCGATTCCAGTCATTCGCAAGAAGGACATCGATGGAGCAGCTGGAAATTCCAAAGAACGGGTAGGGGAGCGTAAATATGCTGCGATTGAATGACATGTTGATTACAGAAAGTAATCCATCATCGTATATCTCGGAATCATTTCGATCCCTCCGTACATACATTCGGCAACAGGTGATTGGACAAAAGGACCGTGGGACGGTTCTATTGTTGACCTCGCCGGAAAGCGGAGCGGGTAAAACAACACTGCTCGCCAACATCGGAGTTTCTTTTGCACAAGAAGGCAAGAAGGTGGCTCTGGTGGATTGCAATCTGCATAAGCCAGCGCTGCACGAGATATTCGGAATGGAGAATACCGGAGGTCTATCGGCTTATTTGCGCGGTGGGGCTTCTTCCAAGTCTATCGTTAGGCATGGTGGCCTGGAGCTATCGGTTGTTCCCGGTGGAGACACCCTGTACAACGCAGCGGATCTGCTCGGTAGCGAACGTATGGCTGAGCTGCTGGAAGAGCTCAAACGTGAATATGACATCATCTTACTCGATTCAGCTCCGGCGCTGAATTATACGGATGCCCGCCTGATTGCAGGCTTGACAGATGGTGTGATTCTCGTTGCTAAACATGGTCGTACCAAACGGGAAGATCTGCGCAAAACAAAGCAACTCATGGAGCAGGCCAGTGCGACGCTGGTTGGAATTGTGATGAATCAGGTGAAGTAAGCAACACCAAAATTCGATGAAGCAAGGAGAATGAGTGCGATGACGAAAAGAGTGAAAAAGGCCATTATTCCAGCAGCAGGGTTAGGTACGCGCTTCCTCCCTGCCACCAAAGCGATGCCTAAGGAAATGCTTCCAATTATCAACAAGCCTACGATTCAATATATCGTGGAAGAAGCGATTGCTTCTGGTATTGAGGACATTATTATCGTTACGGGTAAAGGCAAACGTGCCATTGAGGATCACTTTGACAACGCATTTGAGCTGGAGTCAAAACTGCTCGAGGACGGTAAGCTGAAGCTTCTGGAGGAAGTACAGCGTTCTTCGGGAGTGGAAATTCACTACATTCGCCAAAAAGAACCCAAAGGTCTTGGACATGCGGTATGGTGCGCAAGACGCTTTATCGGGGACGAGCCGTTTGGTGTGCTGCTGGGCGATGATATCGTAACAGGTCAGAAGCCTTGCCTACGCCAGCTGATGGATCAGTATGAGGAAACACAAAATTCGGTTATCGGTGTGCAGCGGGTACCGCAGGAATTTACGAACCGGTACGGCATCATTGAACCGGATCAGCAGGACGGACGCTTGTACCGAGTGAATAATTTTATAGAAAAACCAGCTCCAGGCACAGCGCCATCCGATTTGGCTATTATGGGTCGCTACGTGTTCTCACCGAAAATTTTCAAATATCTTGATCTTCAGGAAAAAGGAGCTGGCGGCGAAATTCAGTTGACGGATGCGATCCAAAAGCTGAATCAGAGTGAGCGTGTGTACGCCTATGATTTTGAAGGCACACGCTATGACGTAGGTGAGCGTCTTGGATATATTTTAACCACACTTGAATTTGCACTTGCCAGCGATGATTTGAAGTATCCGGTTATGGAGGCTATGAATGAATGGTTGAAAAAGACCGAGAAAGCAACCACGGCAGGTTGAGAGGGGGTACGTCAGCATGAGCATGGAAAATTTACCGGAGGACGGCGAGGCTGTCATGTCAGGTAAAGCGTTTTACATGCCATACGGAAATACACAAGTTCAGGATAAAACGTCCTACCTGGTCACAAAACGCCTCCTTGATATGCTGCTGTCGTTCGTAGGCTTGATCGTCTTGCTTCCGCTTTTTGTAGTGGTAGGCGTATTGATTAAGCTCGAAGACCCAAAGGGAAGCGTGTTTTTCAAGCAAACTCGGGTGGGCAAGAATGAGAAGTTATTCGATATGTATAAATTCCGTTCAATGGTGTCCAATGCTGAGGAATTGAAAAAGGACTTGATGGAGCTGAATGAAGTGAGCGGCGCCATGTTCAAAATTAAAAACGATCCTCGGATCACGAAAATTGGTAGTTTTCTGCGCAAGACGAGTATTGATGAGATTCCGCAGCTGTGGAACGTGTTGGTCGGCGACATGACTTTAGTCGGTCCGCGTCCGCCGTTGCCCAGCGAGGTCGAGCAATATTCCGATTATGATAAGCAACGCCTGATTGTAACACCGGGATGTACGGGTTACTGGCAGGTGAGCGCACGTAACAGTGTAGGCTTCGAAGAAATGGTGCAAATGGATTTGAAGTATATTCATGTTCGCAATACGTGGCTCGATTTGAAAATCATCATGAAAACAGGCGTTAAAATGCTGTTCTCCAAGGATGCTTACTGATGGATGCATTCAAGCGATGTCCCGCAGTGTCCGTCGTTATTTGCACCTATAACCGGGCGGACCTGCTGGAGAAAACGTTAATGTCCCTGCTGGAGCTGGAAGACCTTGCACTGGCTGAGATCATTGTGGTCGATAACCGATCCACTGATCATACAGCAGCGACGATCAAAAGGTTCACCGTCGCCCATGGTCAGAATATCCATCTCCGATATCATTATGAGCGCGAACAAGGACTGTCTGCTGCTCGTAATGCAGGCATTACGTTATCAAGAGCGGAAGTCATTGCTTTTCTCGATGATGATGCAATTCCGTGTGTTACATGGTTGCAAACGATTATGTCAGCATTCGGGAACAATCCTGAGCTGACGGCTATGGGTGGGAAAATTGACCCTATGTTTGAGACGGAACGACCGGGTTGGCTGACAGGCCCGCTTGAACTGCCTTACACGATTATTGATCTGGGCAAAGCCATTCGTGAATATCCGTCGGGACTGAATCCATTTGGAGCGAATATGGCGATGCGTAAAACGGCTTTTGCCGCTGTTATGTTCCCGCTTCATCTAGGCAGAAAGGGAGATATCCTTCTATCTGGTGAAGAATCGTGGGTATTCGAGCAAATCCGTAAAAATGGTGGAACGATTATGTATCATCCACACATGTCTGTGGAACATTTTGTGCCGGCTTCACGGTTAACAAAAGAATGGATCATGAACCGCTACTATTGTCAGGGCATGTCTAACGCTGCTCAGGCCGTAGGTCTGCGCGGCAACGCGATGCTGATGGCGAAGACGGCAGCCAAAGTGTTATACATCACTTTGGATTCCCTGCTGGCGCGTAGTGAGGGCAGGAAGCTGTTGAACCGGTGCAGGCTTGAAAGTATCCGTGGGACGCTGGATACACTGCGCAACCGGAAAAGCGAGTCAGCTGCGGGGTGAAAGATGGAACATGAGTAACTATCCTTGGACTACTAGAATAAACACCATACAGCATGTTTTTATTTTTCTACTGGGCGCTCTTGCTGTAGGAATTGCGGCTACCTATCAGCCGGTGGTCAGTATTGCGGCGGTATGTTTACTGCTCTTGCTGGCTGTTTCTATCCATCATCCGGAGCGCATCAGCTATGCTGTTTTGCTAAGTACAGCAGTCTCAGTCGATTCTCTGTATCAGGGCGGCGTGTTCGGTATTGAGATTTTGTCATTGTACAAATTGGGCATTTTGGCTCTGCTGGTGCCGTGCATGCTCGTGTATGGCATACGTCTCAAGTTCAGCTATCCGGTCTGGGCATTGGTGATCATGCTGGGGATCACATTTGGATTTTCAGCATGGATGCCTTTGTTAACGACCTCGATTGCCGTCAAGGCGTTCGTCGGTTTATCACTCCCTTTCTTTTTTTTACTGATCCAGTGGAAAAAGGATGTGGCAGAAAAGCATATCCGACTGATCAGTCTGTTGCCAATTATTAGTGTGGTCATTGGGCTGGGTTTGCAGGTTCTAGGGCTGCATTCGTTTACGGATGTGGAATTTACGGGCGCAGTCAGAGTACAAGGAGCGAATATACCGCCGCATCTGGCAATGCTCTCCTTTCTCGGAATTGCCGTCTCTCTAATTGAGGTCAAGCGCAAACCCAAGCAAGCCGCTTTTTATTACACAGTGTTGGCACTGAACTTTTTGATTCTGATCGCCACCGGTACACGTGGACCGATTCTGGCATTGTTATTAATGTTTGCTGTGTATCTGTTTGATATTGCCCGTCAGTACCTCAAGGGGAAAGTCAATTATTTGCTACCGCTGGCCGGATCGTTTTTGGTTGCTCTGGGGGCGGTGGCCCTGCAATGGAACAATTTAAAAAAACGCTCCTTCGAACGGGAGACCGATACAGGCATTGACCTGTCGGGACGCTCGGAGGCATGGGAATATTTTTTGAACAGAGTACATGATTACCCTTGGTCAGGTAGAGGTCTTGGCGCGGTAACGGTTGCGAACGACGGGACGTTATTCAATGGTTTCGTTGTACCGCATAATGAGTATATTCGCTTTTATTTTGACACGGGATATATCGGTTGCGGGCTATTAATGCTTTCATTGCTGATCGTGTTCGCTCTCATTTACCGGTCGCTTGCCAAGTCTATCAAACCTTATTTTGCAAGCTTAATTGCAGGCTTTCTGATCTACTCGTTTTCAGATAATACGTTGTCGACGGTTCAGATGATTATTCCATTTTGCTGGTATTTAAACGCGTTATACCAGACATCTACTCAAACCGATTTTCGCAAAGAGAAGTGATACGATGAGCAGAGTGAACATGTTCGATGTCAACTTTGATAATTACGATTTTAATGATCTACTCGAATTTATAGATACTTCTATTGAACATCAGCGTCATTCCTACATTTTGACCTGTAATGTCGATCATGTGATCAAGCTTCGCAAGGATGATGAATTCCGCAAGGTGTATTCAGATGCCGGAGCTGTAGTGGCCGATGGGATGCCTATCATATGGGCGTCCAAGTTACTGAAAAAGCCCCTCAAACAAAAAGTGTCCGGGTCAGATTTGTTCACTCGGTTGGGGGAGGCTTTTGAGGATCGAGGCTATCGTTTATTTTTTCTGGGTGCAGCTGACGGTATTCCTGAGAAGGCTATGCTCAATCTCCAGGAATCTTATCCGAACATGAACGTGGTGGGCTGTTACTCTCCTTCTTATGGATTTGAGAAAAACGAAGAGGAGAACAGACACATTGTCCAATTGCTGCAAGAGGCTCGCCCGGACATCGTTTTTGTTGGTGTAGGCGCACCTAAACAGGAAAAATGGATTTACAGATATTATGAGACTTACCGCGCTCCGATTTCGATTGGGGTGGGAGCGACCTTTGATTTCCTGTCGGGAAATGTGAAAAGAGCACCGGAGCTGATGCAGAAGACGGGATTTGAATGGTTCTGGAGATTGTCTCAGGAGCCTAAACGATTGTGGAAAAGATATTTGATTGAGGATTCCCAATTTCTCGTTCTGCTGTTTAAGGAGATGTTCAAGCGGAAGCGGATGAAGGGAGGTCAGGGGTGAGAAACATGAGTCGGTTGGCAGATCAGCAGATTTCCGTTTGGCTAGGAAATCGGCGTGGAATCGGCATGATCGGCATGGGGTTGCTGGCTTGTATGCTGCCACTCGCCATCGGATTTGCCAGCGCCAAGATGAATCCCACCATGAGCCAGCAGGGAGCCATATTGCTGGCGCTCGTTTTTCCGGCCTTCCTGCTGGCGATCTTGCAATCCCGGCTACTGATTCCTTACACGCTGGTAGTGTGGGCAGTAGGCCCGGAAATCCGCCGTATTGCGGATTGGTTGGAGGGAACCTACCACTCGGTTTCCTTGTTGAGTGTGGCACCGCTGCTGGTAAGCAGCATGTTGATTATTCCTGTGCTGCGGGGTATTCATCTGGCAGAAAAGCCATTAACCCGAATTGCTGTATTTTTCGGCATAGAATTGGCCTACGGAAGTGTCGTCGGGGTATTCAAAAATGGTATTGTTTTTGCTTATGATTTAGCCAATTATGTGGTTCCTTTGATCCTATTGCCATATTTTGCGATTAAGCCTATGAAAGCGAAGGAACTGGACCGACTGCTGTATTCATATGCCAACATTGCTGTTCTTGTGGCGATTTACGGCATTATTCAGTATTTGACAGTTCCTCCTTGGGATGCGTTTTGGATGAATCATGTAGAAATGAATTCCATTGGTGTTCCAGAACCGCTTCAAATCAGAGTGTTTTCTTCCATGAACTCGCCCGGTCCGTGCGCTATTTTCCTGGCGATGGCACTTGTACCCATGCTAATGGAAAAACGGTGGCGTGGCACTTTGGGATGGATCGGAATTCTGCTGACGGTCGTTTGTCTCTTAATCACGCTGGTACGTTCAGCCTGGCTAATTGCATTCGTCATGTTGCTGGCTTATATTCTCAGTTCATCTTCCAAGGGGAAGTGGAAGACCTTGGTTCAACTAGCTGTCGTCGGTCTTCTTCTCTACATTATTGTTCCAAAACTTCCAGGGGCAGAGGGTTTGGTGGCTCGTATGCAGACGCTGACGGATATTCAACAGGATCATTCGTACAACGAGCGTTTGGATTTACTGCATACGATGCTTCCGGCGATTACTAGCAATCCAGTCGGGCAGGGGATCGGGAGTGTAGGAATCGGAACCAAGCTTGATAACGGCGGCGATCTCGGTGAACTTGGGATTATGGATAATGGGTATATTGCCATTTTCCTCACCTTCGGTATTTTCGGAGCCTTCTTTTTCTTCGGTGGTCTGTTCGTTATCATCAAGCGCCTTCTCGTCCGTATTGCCGAACGAGATTCCAGTCAGCCTTATATCAGACTGGCGTTGGCTACGTGGGCTGGAGCTGTAGCCAGTCTCATATCGGATAATGGTTTCCCGGGTATGCGCGGCTATCTGATCTGGATGATGATCGGAATAGGACTATGGGCAAAAGATGTCATCGCGGAAAGAAGGTAAAGGCTGTGCAAAACTTACAAGCATTATCCGCACCTGTCCGGACACTATGGTCCACAGTGATTCGGTTTGCCAAAAGCAAGGATAACAGCTCTGCAGCAGTAAAAACGATGATATTCAGTATGCTGATTCTCGTCGTGAACATGCTGACTGGTGTGCTAACGGCACGATTCCTGGGTCCTACTGGACGCGGGGAACAGACAGCGATGGTGAACTGGTCTCAATTTCTCGCCTTCTGCATGAGCTTCGGTGTCCCTTCTGCATTGATTTACAATGCGAAAAGGAAACCGGAGGAAACGGGCAAGCTATATGGTTTGGCCTTGTTGCTGGCTACCATGTTCGGGGGCTTGGCGACACTCGTCGGAGTATTTCTAATTCCTTATTGGCTGCGCTCTTTTTCTTCATCGGTCATCCTTTTCGCGCAGTGTTCCATGATGATGTGTCCGCTCATAGCGATTTCACAGATCAATAATGCATTGCTTCAAGTTCGCTCGGAATATAAGCAGTACAATTTATTCCGGTATCTGGTACCGCTAAGTACGTTGCTGGGTCTGGCGATTCTGATCCTAACCGGAAATATGAATCCGTACACCTCGGCATTGGCTTATTTACTACCAGGCTTGCCGATTTATATCGGTGTCACGATACGAATGATTCGGCTGTACAAACCCAAGGTAAAGAACAGCTGGACGCAATTTAAAAATCTCTTTACCTACGGTATGGGTTCATACGGAAATGATCTCATGGGGCAGGTTTCCACTTATATTGATCAGATTTTGATTGCGGGTCTGCTCAGACCCGCTGATCTCGGTTTATATGCAGTAGCGGTCAGCTTGGCCAGGATGGTGAATGTATTTTCTACCTCGATCATTGTCGTGCTGTTTCCCAAAGCCTCTGGTCTGAATAAGGAAGAGGCGGTGGACATAACATTTCGGGCATTTCGAGTGACATCAACAGCAACCTTTCTGGCTGCGATGATGCTGATGCTGATTGCTCCGTTCGTATTTACATTGTTATATGGTCAAGAGTTTAAACAAGCGCTTACGGTATTCCGGTTCCTTGTGCTTGAGGTTGCTATCAGTGGAGGGACCATGGTGCTGGCACAACAATTTATGGCGTTGGGTAAGCCCAAACTGGTTACCATTCTACAGGGTGTCGGATTGGCGCTCGTCATTCCATTGCTGTCCATACTCGTGCCGAGATATGGATTGACGGGTGCAGGGATAGCAATGCTGTCTTCGGGGATTCTACGGTTCATTTTCATTTTATGTAATGTTAAATTCGTTCTAAAAATGAAGATTCCAAGACTGCTTATTTCCAAACAAGATTTTCAATGGCTCCGATCAACGATGTCACACTACATCCGGAAAAAGCCAGTTAACGGTTAGATAAAGAAGGAGGCACCCGCTAATGAACCACATGTCTAGCGTTCCCGCGGACAACCGGATATCCGTAGTTATTATCGCTCAGGATGATGGCACTCGAATCACAGCCGCCATTAAATCCTGCAAGCCCTTTGCGGACGATATCGTCGTCATTGACGGAGGGAGCAAGGACAATACGATTCAGGTAGCTGAATCCTTGGGCTGTCGGGTGTTTTCTAACCCGTGGCCCGGTTATGCCAAGCAGCGCATGTTTGGTGTTGAAAAAGCGGAATTTGATTGGATATTCCTGATTGATACGGACGAAGTAGTGGATGCAGAGTTGCTTGGAGATTTGTTGAAAGTAAAAGAAACGCTCCACGATCCGGCCAAAGCATATTCCGTATTTCGGATTGGTGATTTTCTCGGCAAATGGATGAATAAAGGCGAATATCTGGTTCGTTTGTACAATCGTCGTATTTATGGCATTACGAATAGTCTTGTTCATGAAATGCCGGATGTAGCCTCTTCCCAGATTGTCAATCTGGAGGGTGTGTTATGGCACTACGGCTTCCGCAGCATCAGTGATCATATGACCCGTTTTAATAAATATACAGATCTGGAAGCAGAGACGGCGTTTAACAAAGGAAGATCCTTTCGGATTACCAGACTGTTGTGGCGGCCTCCTGCCCGCTTTGTGCAGAAGTATTTTGTCCAAGGCTTATACCGCAAGGGATTGGCGGGTTTTGCCGTAGCCGTTTTCTGGGTGATGTATGAGTTTCTCGTCTGCTTCAAGCATTATGAGCTAACCAAGCGGCGAAAAAAGATAGAAATCGTGGATGACGGACATACCGAGCAGAAAGGAGAAACCAGCTATGTCGTACAATAACGGATTTCGTATTGCGGCAACGGGGTTGAGCTGGCCGTCTTTGCAGCCAGGAGGCCTCAACACATATTTCCAATCGATCTGTGAGCAGCTTACGTTAGAGCGCAATACGTTGGATGCTCTAATCTGTAGTGACGAGCAGCCGCAAGCACCCGACCGTATTCGGATTCATACGATTGGCAGCAAGCAGCAATCCATCTGGAAGCGCCGGGAGCTAATGCAAAAATATGCAGCAGAGTTGTTCGACAAGCAACCGATGGATATATTGTATTCCCATTTTGCTCCCTATAGTGTCGGGCCAGCGCTGGAGGCGAAAAAAAGAGGAATCCCGGTAGTTACCACCTTTCACGGACCGTGGACGGAGGAAATGAAGATTGAAGGACAGGGTATCAAGCATTTTCTAAAAACGACGTTGGCTAAATCCATTGAAATGAAGGCCTACGGTCTGTCGGATAAATTTATAGTGCTAAGCGAGACTTTTCGGGATATTTTGCATGAGCACTATAAGGTTCCACTCAGCAAAATTCACATTATTCCCGGAGCGGCGAATGTAGAAAGGTTCCACCCAGCAGAGGATCGGGGAGCAGTACGAGAGCGTCTGAATTTGCCGCAAAACGCGACGATTGTGCTAACCGTTCGTCGTCTTGTTAATCGAATGGGACTGCTACAGCTACTCGAAGCATGGCGACGAGTAACCGAGCGTCATCCTGATCATCTGCTGCTGATTGGAGGGAAGGGCCCCTTGATGGAGGAATTGGCTTCCAAGGTAGCGGAATACAATCTTCATAACCATGTAAGGCTGCTCGGTTATGTGTCGGATGAGGAGCTTCCACTGTACCACCAAGCATCGAATTTGTTCGTCGTACCTACACAGGCGCTGGAAGGTTTCGGTCTGATCACGGTGGAGGCAATGGCTTCGGGACTGCCAGTGCTGGCCACTCCTGTGGGCGGTAGCAAGGAAATTTTAAGGGGATTCCGTCCCGAGCTATTGTTCCAGGGAACGGACAGTGAAGCCATTGCTGAAGGGTTGCTGCGTGTGCTGGATCATCGTGAACTTCTACCGAATGCAAGGGAATGCCGGGACCATGTCCTGAGCAGATATACATGGGGACATGTAGCGGAGCAGGTGGAAGAGGTGTTCCGACAGGTCCTTGACAGAAAGGCGGCGGCGAAATGATGAGAGTAGCTTATATTGACCATACGGCAAGATGGAGCGGCGGCGAAGTCGCTTTGTATAACATACTGACGAATATCGGGGAACATATCGACCCGCTCGTTATTTTGGCAGAGGAGGGCGATTTGGCAGATCGGCTTCGGCAGCGTGATATTGATGTGCGCATCGTTCCATTGGACGATTCGATTCGCAATCGGGGACGGAACGCCGTGAATCTAGGTGCGCCTGCAGCAGCTTTTCGTTTGCTGGCATACGGTAGAAAACTTGCGCCCTTGCTGCGTGAGGAAAAGGTCGTGTGCGTTCACACGAACTCGCTCAAGTCTGCACTGTATGGTACAGTAGCTGCCAAATCGGCGAAGCTGCCCTTGATCTGGCATATCCGTGATCACATCGGTCCGCCGTATCTGAAGCCGATTGTAGCCAAAGGGATTCGGCTGATGTCCCGCTTTTTGCCCAACGGAGTGATTGCCAATTCCAAGTCCACGCTGAGTGCATTGGAGTTACCCCCGGACAAAAAGACGCTCGTCGTTTATTCCGCTTTTGCCAAAGCAATTACAGCACGTGACACGGCTGCGCATTCACGTGGTGATGACTCGTTTAACGTCGTATTGGTCGGCAGATTGGCGGAATGGAAGGGACAACATATTTTACTGGAAGCGGCACGTTCCTTTTTACCAGATCAGCGCGTGAAATTCTGGCTGGCTGGAGATGCATTGTTCGGAGAAGAGGAATACAAGCAACGATTAGAGTCCACGATGCGCGAATACGGGTTGGCTAATGTCAATCTGCTGGGGCACGTCGATGACATTCAAGGCCTGATGCAGCGTTGTGATTTACTGATTCATACCTCTATTACACCAGAACCATTCGGTCAGGTCATTATTGAAGGCATGGCTGCTGGTCTCCCAGTGATTGCTTCCAATGAGGGTGGACCCAAGGAAACGGTGGTACCCCATGAAACCGGGCTACTTATTGAACCGGGTGACCCGGCTAAGCTGGAAGAAGCCATCCGCTGGATGTTGGAGCATCCACAGGAACGTCAGCAGATGGGTGAGAGAGGGATGGAACGGGTCAAGAAGCATTTTGTCATCGAGAACACAGTTAAGGATATAGTTCATTACTATAAGGGTTTGTTGGCAGGAGTCTGACCGACATTCGCGTTAAAGGATGATTTAGATGAAAATAGCGATAGCACACGATTACTTAATCCAAATGGGCGGAGCGGAAAGGGTAGTAGAGGTATTCCACGATATGTATCCGGAGGCTCCTATCTTCACAACGGTGTTCAGCGACGACCGCCTGTCGCGTAACTTGAAAGATGCGGATATTAGAGCCACTTGGCTACAAAAAGTCCCAGGAGTGAAGGCCAACTTCAAAGGAGTGCTGCCGCTATATCCCATCGCTATCCGTGATTTTGATTTTAGGGATTTCGATATTGTTTTAAGCTCCAGCAGTGCATTTATGAAAAGCATCCAGGTACCCAAACATACGTTTCACATTTGTTATTGTCACACACCGATGCGGTTTGCCTGGGATTACGATACATATATGGCCCGGCAGTCCAAATCCAACCTGCTCAAAAACATGCTAAAGCTGTACATGAACCGGTTGAAAACATGGGATGCCAAAACTTCGCGCAACGTAGACCAGTTTGTCGCCAACTCTTCGGTTGTTAAAAGAAGAATTTTGCACTATTACCAAAGGGATTCGGATGTCATTTTCCCACCTATTAATACATCCCGTTTTAAACGCGCTACAAACATCGGTGACTATTACCTGATCGTATCCCGATTGGTGTCCTACAAGCGCATCGATCTCGCGATCGAAGCATTCAAACGTAACGGTCTCAAGCTGCGCATTGTGGGTGAAGGACCAGATCGTAAACGACTCGAAGGTATGGCTGCCCCGAACATTGAGTTCCTCGGCAGGCTTGAGGACGAAGAGGTTAACAAGCTGATGGCAGAATGCCGAGCGCTCGTTTTTCCGGGCGAAGAGGACTTCGGTATTACGCCTTTGGAGGCGAATGCGGCCGGACGGCCTGTCATCGCTTTTCAGGGTGGGGGAGCGCTGGATACGATTGTTCCTCATGTGAACGGCGTATTTTTCCGCAAGCATCAAGTAGAGGATGTGCTAGAGGCCGTCGCAAAGGTCGAGCAGCATGCATGGAATGTGGACGATATCATTACCCATGCCCGCAAATTTGATGAAGATAACTTCAAGGATCAACTGAAAAAGTATGTAGAACAAGCCTATGTGAACTTTCTAAAAGGAGGATGAACGGAATGAAGCTGGCTGTAATTGGTACTGGATACGTTGGGCTCGTCTCGGGTGTATGTTTTGCGCAAAAAGGTAATGAGGTGATTTGTGTCGATCTGGAGCAGTACAAAATCGACATGTTGAACCGGGCAGAATCTCCGATTTATGAACCGGGTATTGAGGAATTGATCGCGCTGAATCTGGAAGCAGGTCGATTGGAGTTTACTTCGGATTTGGCTGATGCGGTACGCCGCTCGGATATCGTCATTTTGGCGGTAGGTACGCCTTCTCTGGCTAACGGCGAGGCGAACTTGTCCTACATTGAACAGGCGGCTGCTGATGTTGGGAAAGCCATGAACGGGTATAAGATTATTATGACCAAGAGTACTGTACCTGTCGGAACGAACGAAAAGATTAAGGACGTATTGGCTCGTCACACGAGTTTGTCTTTCGATATCGTATCTGCGCCGGAGTTTCTGAGAGAAGGCTCAGCCATCAATGATACGCTTCATCCGGATCGCATCATTATTGGTTTGGACAATACTGGATTGCGTGAAACAATGGTCACTCTGCATCAGGTGTTCACGGATAAAATCTATGTGACGGATATCCGTAGTGCTGAAATGATCAAATACGCGTCAAATGCGTTCCTGGCAACTAAAATTTCGTTCATTAACGAAATCGCTAATATTTGCGAAAAGGTTGGCGCCGATGTAACCTGTGTGGCTGATGGCATGGGTATGGACAAACGGATCGGCTCCTCTTTCCTACAAGCAGGGATCGGGTATGGTGGCTCTTGCTTTCCAAAAGACACAAATGCGCTTATCCAAATTGCGGGTAATGTAGACTATGAATTTAAGTTGTTGAAATCGGTGGTCGAGGTGAATACCGACCAGCGCTTTATGATTGTATCCAAGCTGCGTGAATCGCTGGGTCAACTGAACGGTGTGTCGATTGGCATTTGGGGCCTCGCCTTCAAGCCAAATACAGACGACATCCGCGAAGCTCCAGCACTGGAAATCGTAGAAACACTCATTCAGGCAGGCGCAATTGTCAAACTGTATGATCCCATTGCGATGGATAAATTCAAGGAGCACGTGGATCACCCGAATATTGTGTGGTGCTCATCCCCACAGCAAGCCGCCGAAGGTAGCGACGCTGTGTGCCTGTTGACCGATTGGGAAGAGTTCAAAAAGGTCGATCTCGTACAACTGGCCTCCCTTCTGCGCAAACCGGTTCTAATTGACGGTCGTAACGTATTCGCCGAGGAACAGATTCAAGGCTCCGGGCTGGAATACTATTCCGTGGGTCGTCCGCGGATGAGTGGGTGGAACAGAGATAAAGTGGAAGTTTAAAAAGTGACTGTGGTGGTGGGGGAGGCGCTGCGCGTGCAGATTGTTCTTCCGATTGCTGTTACCCCCGGATTTTCTTGATTGTGTAAAACATTCAAAGGTTAAAATCCGGGGGTAAAGGCAAACGCTGACGCTTCTTCAGAACAATTCTGCCCGCTCCGCTGCTTTCCGCCGTGGAGTCACAGTTTTAAACTCCCACCTTATGGGATGGGAGTAGGAAGGGCGTATCGGAAGGAGCGGCGCGGTTGATGCCGCTCCTTCCGATCAAAGCGCCTCGCGGCTGGGCCGAGCGCGTGAGCGCTAACAGGCTGACCGGACTTAATAATGTCCGGTCGCGCCTTTTGCAATAAACGGTATGATCGGCATGATGCATTTTTGAGTAGCGCAGGGGTGGATTTGAATCTGGAGAAGCGATAGCTTTCGCCTTTGGACCGGGATTCAAACCTATATACGATTTTATATAATCGAATGAATCCCGGTCCAACAGCGATCGTAAGATCAAATCCAGCCCGTAGCGGACTACTCAACCCTGCCCCATCCGATCACCCATACATTATAGAGAGGAAGTGGAGAGTTATGAAGCTCGTACTTTTGTCTGGTGGTTCCGGTAAAAGATTATGGCCTTTGTCCAACGATTCCCGTTCCAAACAATTTTTGAAGGTACTGGAGAGCCCGGAGGGGACTTCGGAATCCATGGTACAGCGGGTATGGAGACAATTGGGAGACAACGGATTATCAGAATCCTCGTTTATTGCGACAGGGAGAGCACAGGTCGAAATGATCCAGAGTCAGGTTGGGCCGAATACGCGTATCATTGTTGAGCCAGAACGCAGAGACACCTTTCCTGCGATTGCGCTGACAGCGACTTATTTATATTCCATTGCAGGTGTTTCACCTGATGAAATTGTAGCTATATTGCCTGTAGATCCTTATGTTGAGGATGCTTTCTTCGCCTCCGTAGCCCAACTGGAACATACGCTTCAGGAGAGTGAAGGCAAGCTTGCATTAATCGGGGTTGTCCCTTCCTATCCTTCAGAGAAATATGGTTACATTATTCCGAAAAACGATGCCACCCAAGGTAGCACTGGCTACCGCGAAGTGAGCCATTTTCAAGAGAAACCCGACCGGGAGCAGGCGGAGCGTCTGATTGAACGCAATGCTCTATGGAACTGCGGGGTTTTTGCGTTCAAATTAAGTTATTTGCTGGATATCTTGGCATCCAAGGGATTGCCGCTGAATTATGAAGAAATGCAAAAGCAATACGCATCTCTGGAAAAAATCAGTTTTGACTATGAAGTAGTCGAGAAGGAAAAGGACATTGTAGTTCTTCCGTATGATGGTTTTTGGAAGGATTTAGGTACTTGGAATACGCTCACAGAAGAAATGTCTAATCAACAAGTGGGCAGAGGTGTAGTAACGGAGGATTGCGTCAATACGAGTCTTATTAACGAGTTGGACATTCCTGTGGCGATCATTGGAACGAATGATCTGATTGTAGCCGCTAGCCCGGATGGCATTCTTGTGACCAATAAGGCAGAAAGTCCTCGTATTAAAGAAGTGCTCAAGGCTCATGATCAGCGTCCAATGTATGAAGAACGTCGTTGGGGGCAGTATCGGGTTGTGGATTATGTCAAATATGACGAGGGTAACGAGGTATTGACCAAACGAATCCGCGTACGAAAAGGCAAAAATATCAGCTACCAGCTTCATTTCAAACGGAGTGAAATCTGGACCATTATTAGCGGTGAAGCGGAAATTATTTTGAATGAGAAGCTACACAAAGTAAAGGCTGGTGATGTAGTCCGCATTCCTGAAGGGACGAAGCATAGCATTTTGGCTGTGACCGATGTGGATTTTATTGAGGTGCAGACTGGCTCTGAATTGGTTGAAGAGGATATTGTCCGCTTTTGTATGGATTGGAATGAAATTTCCCGTCACCAATTTATCTCATAATTATTTTCGTAAAAACGAAAAAAAGACAAATTCATGAAAATTCATGGCCCAAACTGTCGAATTTGGGCGAAAACCTGTAAATTCATGAACATGACCTATTAAATTTTGGTAAAATAAAGTCGATACTTAGGGTAAGAAGGAATCCAAACTCCTTCCAACGATAAACGCAGCCCTGTCGAAAGGCAGGTACGCAAAGCTAAAGGGCCTTCCACAAGGATGGCAGCCTGGCTACCGAAAGGAAGAGCGAAAGTGAGATTCAATTTTATTCCTCTGTATCGACTGATACGTCATGTACTCCCCGTTGTTATACTTTTTTCATTGTTGCCCGTCGGTTTTGGTGATTCTCTGTCTGTGGCGAATGCCGCTTCATTACAACCTGTTAATTCGGACGCTTCTATTCAGGCCCGTGAACTATACAATTATTTACTCAACATCTCAGGGAAAAAAATAGTCACCGGTCAGCATGATTATTTGGAAAGTCCGGATGAATTAAGTAACAAGGTCCAAAAAATCAGTCAGGCATATGTAGGTGTACACGGCTATGAGATGGGAGCTATCTCTGGTCAATCTGACGCTACAGAAGCAGCGCAACGTAAAAATGTCGTCGATAGTGCTATCCGTTGGGACAGATCCGGTGGTATTGTGACGATGACTTTTCATGAAGCGCTACCAGGTAGGCCACTGACTTGGGCCAATGTACAGGCGAAAGTAAGTCAGACAGAGTTCAACAAATACGTGACCCCAGGTACTACGCAGTATAACCTCCTCATTGCCGATCTGGATAAGGTCGCTGTATCGTTAAAGCAGCTTCGTGATGCAGGGGTTCCGGTTTTGTGGAGACCTTACCACGAGATGAATGGCGACTGGTTCTGGTGGGGAAACAAAAATAATTTCAATCAGCTATGGAATATCATGTACGACCGTTTTACCAACACACATCAATTGAACAATCTGCTGTGGGTATGGAGTCCGAATGCGCCCAATTCGTATACTGTCCCGTACACCCCGAAATACCCGGGGGATGACAGAGTGGACATCTTGGCAGTAGATATTTACAACAATGATTTTAAGCAAAGTCATTACGAAGGTCTGCTTGGGCTGGCACGGAATAAGCCGATTGCCATTGGGGAGCACGGTGAGATGCCTAGTTCTGAGGTGTTGCAGGCTCAACCTAAATGGGTATATTCCATGACTTGGGGCAAGATGCTGACTGAGAATAACACAACAAATCAAATTCAGGATTATATGAATGATTCGAGGAGTTTGACGCGGGATGATGTGAAGAATGGATTGGAAACGATTCAACCACCTGGGACAGATATACCGACCTTACCGGACGAGGGACAAAGTGAGCCTATCCCGGCTCCGCCAGTAGTGATCGTTCCCCCAGCTCCGACTCCTCCTTCTGTTCCTGATGTGGTATATGTGAACGGGTTGCGTGGCGAATATTTTAACAATATGAATTTGAATGGAAGTCCTGTTTTGATCCGTACAGATAGCAAGCTGGACTACAACTGGCGTGCCAATGCAGCTGACCCTAAGGTGAATGCCGATCAGTTCTCGGTTCGCTGGACGGGTAAAATCAAACCGCAATATAGCGAGACCTATACGTTCACCACGATATCCGATGATGGTATCCGTGTATGGGTAGACGGCAAGTTGGTGATTGACAGCTGGTTCAAACAAAGCTGGACAGAGCGTAAAGGCAGTATGACTTTGGAAGCAGGCAAAATGGTAGATTTAAAAGTAGAATACTATGATGAAAAAGGCGACGCGATGGCACGTCTAATGTGGGAAAGTCAGCATGAAGCGAAAGCGGTGATTCCCGGAAACGCTTTGTTTCTTCCTTGATTAATACTCTTTCCCGGT
Organism: Paenibacillus peoriae; assembly: GCF_022531965.1. Classification (GTDB taxonomy): domain Bacteria; phylum Bacillota; class Bacilli; order Paenibacillales; family Paenibacillaceae; genus Paenibacillus; species Paenibacillus polymyxa_D. The sequence continues at coordinate 1,392,233 of NZ_CP092831.1, forward strand.
CCAAAAATTTGAGGAGAGAGGGTCGATCATATGATAAAAAAATGGTTATCCCATAGGTATACAGTAGTTTTATCTGGACTACTAGCGATCGTAGCTATAGCGATGATCGCTTGGTTTATATACACGCCTTCAAGAAGCGCAGAATTGCAGACGGATAAAGTAGCAGCTGCCAGTCCAGTATGGAAGCTGGGGCAGAGGGATGACTCTTCAGCGGAATTCAAAGGTGTGGTCGGCAGGGATAATATCGACATTTCTACAGCAGCTGCCTCTACCGAATCATCTGCTAAAGGAGCAATGTCAGCGTTGTCGGTAGCAGAAGAGAGTACAACAGTTCCGGTATTGCTCAGCAGTGGAGATATTCCTCCCGGTTTGAATGCGTCCACGAACCCTGAACTGACACTCCAGTATAAGCTGAATCAGATTCCTCCCAATGGTATGATATTCCGTGTTCGGATTTTAGATGCGGGCAAAGCAGTCCCACAAATGGCTGTATTTTCAAATCAACAGCTGTCCGGTATTATTCAGATTGCCGGAGTATCCGGTACTGGGAGTGCTTATAATTTCAAAAACAACTACGAGCTGTATATACCCAAAGAGCAATTGCAAAGCGGTGTTAACGTACTCAAGCTAAAGACAGCGCGCTGCCTATACTGCTCCTCTGCAGAAGATAAAAATGTGTGGTGGACTTGGGATGACTTGAGCTTGGAGACGTTAGCTTCACCTGCGACCGAACCGGTACACGGTAAATATATACTGACCGGAACAAATGTGAACAATAAAGAATTTTATTATGATCAGGGTGCAGTTAAGCATTTACCATACGTTCTCAAATGGCTGGGAATTGCTTATAGTGGCAATGTCATGAGGGTCACCTGTGCCAGCAATGTGGGCAAGGCATGTACAGACGTGGATGATTACTATCAAACGTTAAAGCAGTATAATATGCAATCGTCTGCTTTGTATTTATATACAGGTGATATCAAGCTGCAAAAAGATGGTTCTCTGCCAGAAACGGCCAAGCAAAAGTTGCGCGATTATGTAAAAAAATACGGTTCTTATCTTCAATATTATGAAGTAGATAACGAACCTGGATTATTTAATCGCTCCAAGGCGGTAAATCTGGCTGTAGCTAAGTGGTTGAATACGGAAGGGAAGCAATTGGCACCGCATCTCAAAACGGTAGCGCCGGGTTGGGCCTACTGGCCGACGTACTCTACCAAGGCGTGCAAAAATCAAACCGGAGGTACGAAAAAATGCGGTGATCCGGATGGATGGGAGCGAGACCCGGCGCAGCGTAAACAGCTGGAGGAAGTCACTGATCTGACCAACGGACACGCCTACGGTGAATCGTATAATGAAGAGGGCGGGGGCAGCTTCATTCAAAATTTGAAAACCTTCGGCGGTTCGAGCGACGGACTGGCGAAGAAGATGCTGAACACGGAGTTCGGTACCAATGATACGCATCGAGATAATCCAGATTATGGGGCTAGTCAGCCACAAGCAGCCGCATTCGACCGGATTATGCGTTCACAAATTGGGTTTGCCGATATGTTTATCCAGCACGCTGCTTTTTATAAAGATTATACGCTGTTTAAAACAGGCTTCGATCTGCAAAGTCATAACCCGGCCAACACAGAAATTTATCCGTTCGGGCAGGGACAGGACACTCGTGTTAAGATCATGAGACGCTTGAGTCTAGCCTATGCCACCCATGGAAAACCTCTGACTTATACAGTGCTGAATCCAGAGGATACCAAGGATAAAATGGTGTATGTGCGTGCGGTGGATACGTCCAAGCTTAAACCGCTGGCAGGTAGCGGCGCTACTTCAAACAAATTGCTGGTGAATCTAGTGAATTTCGAATCCACCACGCAGACCGTTCGTGTACGGGTGACAATGCCGAATGCCGGTTTGTACACGGGTGAACGTTTTGGAGCGGGTTCCACTTACAGTCAGGCACAGCGTTCCATATCAGGGCTCAAGGCTTCTCCTGCCCTTGATTTTGAAGAAAAGCTGGGTCCTGGCGAAGCGGTACAATATATTTTGGAATTAAAAAGTACAGATCAGACCGCAGCTTCAGCTCCAACAGGGGTGAAGGCTGCCTCTGTTCAGGATGGGGCGGTAGAGATTAATTGGCTTCAGGCAGAAGGCGTATCTTCCTATGATGTGCTGCGTGCTGACGGAACCGACGGGGCCTATCAGGTGATTGCCTCGCAAGTAGCGGGAAGCACGTATACAGACCGCACGGTAAAAGCCGGAGGCCACTATGTCTACAAAGTCCGAGCGACCGGAGGTACTCAGGTTTCCCAGGCAGCCGAGGCCGCTTAATCAGATCGGAATGCATATAGGACCTTAGAGTTCGAATACCTAACATCATTTCGAAATAAAACAAAAAAGAACCTATCAGGAGAAAATAGGACCTGACAGGTTCTTTTTTGTTGGAAAATCGTTCTGATTTGCCAATACTTTACGTATAATGAAGAAAAAAATAAGAAAATCCTTTTTTATTCTCGTCATAAGACGACAACATTGCAGGTGTGTATTCATATATAATAGTTTTGTTCGTGACTATACATACAAGGTTTGTGGGAAATTTCTTTCCGGTGACCAAGAATAATAAAGTGAGGTTAGTGCTGAATGAACAAGGAGACAGAATTAGGGGGGAACAACCCTCTTTTTCAAAACAACGTACAGAAAGCAGACAAAGCTGCCATCCACTTGGACATCCGGGACATTTTGCTCCAATGTGGGTTCACGATGCCAGAATGGCTAGAAAGCGACGCGGATGGAACCACATACCGGAAGGACAAGCGCGTGTAAATTCCAACGGCTGGTCTTACTTGAGCGAGACGTGAAGCAGTCGGCCGCTTTCTTTATTCCATCATTCGTTCCATTCGGACAAATGCAATAAAACGTTTGGCTTCTTCCTCAGACAAGGTGCGTCCATCAATGGTCAGGTTGAAACGTTGCAGAATATCCTCATCGGACAGTTCAAGCTGGTCCACAAATTCCCTCACATCTGAATCCAATATTGCCGCCGGATGGCTCGTACGTCCCACCAAGTAGTCAATCGTTACCCCGAAAATATCAGCGAGCTTGGTCAGGATCTCGAAATCTGGCTTGCGCCTATTTTTTTCATAGTGAGAAAGAGCTGCCCGCGTAATTCCGAGGGATTGTGCTAGTTCCTCTTGTTTTAATCCCTTATGTTCTCGTAATTCAGCGATGCGGGTGCCATAATTCATCCGTTTTTCCTCCTGAAGGCAAGGTTAAGAAAGGTAAAAAAGCAAGTTTACGCTTGACAAGATACGTTTTGTATCATAAATTAGTTATGTGAGTTACATAACGTATCTTTATTTAATAGTTTTCACTGATGTCTTCGTTTATATACCCTAAGAGGCCACCGATGATGAGCATTTTGTGCTTATTCGCTGGCTAGACCTTCTATGCGCTATTATACAACATTTTACTATAGATTAGAGGGTCATGCACCGTTCTTTTCCCCGTTATGCAGAGGATCAGTACAAGCGTTATTGCATCGAAAACAAGTCAATCAGGGAGGACTGGTCTTGTGCAGTTGAAAGAGTACATCCGTTTGATCCGTAAAAGAATGTGGTTGATTGGTAGCATCGTACTGCTAGTATGTACTGTAGTGGGCATAAAAAATATGTATTTTACCCCGCAGATTTATGAAGCTACCGCAAAGCTCATTATCAACCAGACGCCACGACCGGATCGTGCAGGTGTCGTCGATTACAGTGTAGTTCAAACGAATATAGCCTTAACGAACTCCTATAAGCAAATTATGATCTCCTCGGCGATTATGGATCAGGTGGTCGCCAGCTTCCCCGATCTTAAGGTCACTCCGTCAGCATTGGCGCAAAAATTAAGAGTGAACACCGCAGGTGATTCACAGGTCATGGATGTAACAATCCGCGATTTATCGTATACGAAGGCTGTGAAAACCGTCAATGCGGTAGCCAAAGTATTCAAACGGCAAATCCCCTCTATCATGAAAATGGACAATGTCACCATCCTAAGCGAAGCCAGTCTGAATGATCCAGCAGTTCCCGTGAACAGTAATGCCACTATACAGATATTTATTGCTTTTGCCACCTCTTTATTGTTGGGAATAGGCTTGGCGTTTCTGCTGGAGGTACTGGATGATACATTTAAGAATGAAGAGGATATTGAAATAGAACTCGGTCTGCCTACCCTAGCCCTGATTACGAAAATGAAAAAAGAAGATAAACGCTCTGACAGCTCCACTACAACTCCTAAACAGGTAGGTGAAGGGCAATATGCCGCGATTAATCAATAATCAGCTCGTTACATCCCTACATGCTCAGTCTTCCGTTTCGGAGGAGTACCGCATGCTTCGCACTAACATCCAGTTTTCTTCTATAGACGAGCCGATTGAGGTTATGATGGTGGCGTCCGCTCAGGCGGGTGAAGGCAGAACGGTCACAATTAGCAATTTGGCTGTAACCTATGCGCAAGAGGGGAAAAAGGTGCTGATTATGGATATGGATCTGCGCCGTTCCTCCTTGCACCATATGTTTGGTTTGCGTAATCATACAGGGCTGACACGGGTGCTTGCCAATCAACAGGCATGGCAGGATGTGGTTCAAGAAACCGGGATTGACCATCTGCATGCAATTACAGCCGGACCGAACCCGCCCAATCCGTCCGAGATGCTCAGTTCCCGCAGAATGAATGCTCTGCTGGTTGAGCTGAAAGAACATTATGACGTGATCCTAATGGATACACCGCCGTTGCTGTCCTTTCCGGATGGCTTCATTATAAGCGCCATGTGTGACGGAGTCATTCTGGTGGTGCAGGCAGGGAAGGTCAAAAAGGATGTCGTCAAGAAAGCAAAAGCGAATTTGGAAAGAGTAAAGGCGCGCATTCTGGGCGTAGTACTTAATAATGTGAAGCGTTCGAATACCCGTGTCGAGCGGGGGATGGAGGAACGCAATCTGACATGAATAAAAAGGAGGAAAATGAGAGTATATAAAATTCTTTTAACAGTGTATAAATAATACTTATTAATAAGGAGCGAGGTGATGAGACGTGTCTTCTTCCCGCTCGAATGAGGTCGAAGTGCGGGGTGCGTCAGTGGATGTTTATTCGGTCGCTCATGGGCTTGAACGGCGGCAAGGATGGAACGTATACCCGTTCGTGAAGCGAAGCATGGACATTATATTGTCTTTCATTGGAATCATCGTGCTATGCCCGGTATTTCTGCTTGTCATTTTGCTGATTAAGCTGGAGGACCCCAAAGGAAGTGCAATATTTTATCAAGTACGTATTGGAAAAAATGAGCGGCCGTTTCGCATGATCAAATTTCGTTCCATGGTGTCTGATGCCGAAGCCAGATTATCTGCACTGCTGGTGGAAAATGAAATTGAGGGTGCGATGTTCAAAATGCGGGACGATCCCCGAATTACCCGTGTGGGTCGCTTTCTTCGCAGAACGAGCATCGACGAGTTGCCACAACTGTTCAATGTACTGCGTGGGCAGATGAGTCTGGTAGGACCCAGACCCCCATTGCCAAGAGAGGTCCATGATTACACAGTGAGGGATAAGCTGCGTCTGACGGTTACACCGGGCTGCACTGGTTTATGGCAGATCAGCGGCCGTAATCATCTAAGCTTTAACCAGATGGTAGAACTGGATTTGGAGTACATATCCAGACGCAGTTTCCGCACAGATATGATTATTATGCTGAAAACATTTCGTGTGCTGCTAGGCTCCAAGGATGCGTATTAAAGTCTTTCATTTTCACGAAGAAGGTAGGGGATAAGTATGGATCTTCATTCCAACATATATGTAGCAGGGCATCACGGACTGGTGGGTTCCGCTATTGTCCGAGCGCTTCAGGAAGAGGGTTACCGTCATATTATTACTCGCACAAGCCGTGAGCTGGATCTACGTAATAAAGAGGCAGTAGATCATTTTTTTGAAACAGAGCCTGTGGATTATGTATTTTTGGCAGCGGCCAAGGTTGGTGGGATTTTGGCGAATAACGAATATCCGGCTGATTTTATCCGTGACAATCTGCTTATACAAACAAATGTGATTGATGCGGCATACCGGGCAAATGTAAGTAAGCTATTATTCCTAGGTTCTACCTGTATCTATCCTAAATTTGCTCCGCAGCCGTTACGGGAAGAATATCTGCTCACGGGTGAACTGGAGCCTACTAATGAGGCCTATGCGATTGCTAAAATTGCCGGGATTAAAATGTGTCAGTCTTACAACCGTCAGTATGGAACCCGGTTTATTTCTGTGATGCCGACGAATTTATACGGTCCGGGCGACAATTTTGATCTCCAGACTTCTCATGTGTTGCCTGCGCTCATCCGCAAGTTTCATGAAGCCAAGCTGAATCAATCTCCGACTGTAGAAGTATGGGGTTCTGGTACGCCGCGGCGAGAATTTCTTCATTCTGATGATTTGGCTGAAGCCTGTCTATTCCTAATGAACAATTATGAGGGAAATGAAATTGTAAATATCGGCGTAGGTGAGGATATCTCCATTCGTGAGCTGGCTGAGCGAGTGAAGAATGTAGTCGGCTATGAGGGAGAAATTACCTTTAACACCTCCGCTCCTGATGGAACGCCGCGTAAGTTGGTAGATGTATCCCGAATTTCCGGGCTGGGCTGGTCGGCGCGTATTTCACTAGAAGAGGGATTAAAGTCTGTGTATCAGGCATTTCAAGGTCTGGATCTGGTTGAACAATAAAAAAACGGTGGGGGAATTGGAATGAAAAAAGCGCTGATCACAGGAATTACCGGGCAAGACGGGTCCTATCTGGCTGAATTGCTGCTATCCAAAGATTATGAGGTGTACGGGATGCGCAGACGAACCAGCACACCGAACTTTGAAAATGTAGCGCATATCCAGAATGACATCCACTGGCTTTCCGGTGATATGACCGATCTGGCTTCATTGATTGAAGCCGTTCGGCAGTCCGACCCGGATGAGGTCTACAACTTGGCTGCTCAATCCTTCGTAGCGGCCTCATGGCCGCAGCCGTTGGCTACAGGGCAGATTACAGCATTATCTGTCACCAATATGCTGGAGGCGGTTCGAATTGCCAAACCGGAAGCGCGCTTTTACCAAGCGTCAAGCAGCGAGATGTTTGGTAAGGTGCTGGAGACACCGCAGACAGAAACGACCCCGTTCTACCCACGTAGTCCCTACGGTGTTGCCAAAGTGTACGGCCATTGGATTACAGTGAACTATCGTGAAAGCTTTGATATGTTTGCTTGCTCTGGCATTCTGTTCAATCACGAATCCCCACGTCGAGGATTGGAATTTGTAACGCGTAAAGTGTCGGATGCGGTAGCTCGTATCAAGCTGGGGTTGCAGCAAGAGCTGCGCATGGGAAATTTGGATTCACTGCGAGACTGGGGTTTTGCAGGGGATTATGTAAAGGCGATGTGGCTGATGCTTCAGCAGGATCAACCGGATGATTACGTCATTTCCACGGGAGAAATGCATTCTGTGCGTGAACTGCTGCAAATTGCCTTTTCCCATGTAGGTTTAAATTATGAGGATTACGTCGTGATCGATCCTCAATTTGTCCGTCCGGCAGAGGTAGATCTATTACTCGGCGATTGTGCCAAGGCGAAAGAAAAGCTGGGCTGGCGATTGGAAGTAGGCTTCGAGCAGCTCATTCGTATGATGGTGGATACAGACTTGGAGCGGGTAAAAAGGCAGGCTGCAGTTGAAGCTTCTGTCGTCGTGTAAGAGATGGAGAGGCCATCCGCCTGAGCGGGGGGTCTCTTCGCTGTACGCAAGGTCATTTTTCAAGATGGAGTAAAACCTATGACATTAGTCGAAAAACGCGCCAAACCGCGCAGAAGTTTGCTGGTGAATACATCCTGGCTGTTCGGTGACAAAATGATTCGCATGGTGTTCGGCCTGGCAGTCAGCATCATCATGGCGAGAGTGTTGGGACCAGAGGAACTGGGAAAGTGGAATTATGCGGAATCCTTTTTCGGGATGTTTCTGATTTTTACGACCCTTGGCTTTGATTCTATATTAGTACGCGATCTTGTCAAAGACCCCAAGGATGAGCATGAGCTATTGGGTACGGCGGTTCTGTTGAAATTGTTAGGTACTCTGATAGCCATTGTACTGTCCTATTCCTTCATTTCACTACTCAGACCGGAAGACAGTTCGGTGCGGTTGATCAATCTGATCTTGGCTACGGCCTCGGTATTTCAATTGTTTGATATCATCGACTACTGGTTTCGTGCGCAGATGCTGTCCAAATACACGGTTGTTGCCAAGAATACCGCTTTTGTTCTCGGCTCCACTGTCAAAATCATTCTGTTGTTATCGGGTGTTCCGATATGGATGGTGGCGTTGTGTGCTCATGGAGAGTTTCTGTTGGGAAGCCTACTGCTGCTGTATTTCTTCCGTAAGGAAGGACGACGCGTGAACCAATGGACGTTCCGTTTAGCCACAGCTCGGCGAATCATGAATCACAGCTGGCCGCTTATACTGTCATCCTCCGCTGTATATGTACAGGCACGGATCGACCAAGTCATTATCGGTGAACTGCTGGGAAACGCTGCGGTTGGGCAATACTCCGTTGCACTCCGACTCATCGAAGTGTTGGGCTTCATTCCGGTCGTTCTGACAACGGCTTATGCTCCGGTGGTGACGCGTTCCAAGCAGAAAGGAAGCGACGAGTACAGACAGACATTGTCCAAGGTGTATCGGCTGATGTTTATATGCTTTCTTGTGACCTCGATACCTTTATTTTTTCTATCCCAATGGGTAGTGGTTGTGCTGTATGGGAGAGAATTTACCGAAGCAGGTTCGCTGTTGTCTCTATTCGCGATTCGTCTGTTTTTCACCAACTTCAGTGTTGCTAAAAGCTTGTTTATTACCAATGAAAATTTGTTCAGATACACGCTGCTGACCTCGGTGGTGGGGGCGGTCACGAATATCGCTTTCAATTACGCGCTAATCCCGTTGCTTGGTGTCCGAGGGTCGTTAGTGGCGACGATTTTGTCCTTTACGATATCTGTATTTCTATTAGATTTGTTGTTTAAGGAAGTTAAATCTAATTTGGGTTGGATGATGAAGTCCATCCTGACCTTCTGGCGTGTTCATATTACAGTACCGAAAGTTGGAGAGAACAATCATGATACCCATTAAACCGTTTGTTCGGCATGAGGAACAGTGCCCGCATTGTGGAGGTAAGGTACGTGGTGGAGAGGTGCTGTGGCAGGGAATCCATGTATGTGTCAGCACTGTGTGTGAGGGGTGCGGACGCGAGTATCTTGAGGACATGAGGGTCGGTCATGCCACGTATTCACCTTATCGTGTAGAAATGCCTGACTATATTCTGACCGGTGATGCGAAGTCGAGAAAATGGCTCGGAGAACCTTTGCGACAATCGTTGATGAATCCTTCCTATGACTTAGCAGTCGGCATGACCGTGCATAAAATGAAAGCTTCTACACGTGTAATCATCGTCAACACAATGGATTATTTGTATGGTCATGCTTTGCTCAAGCTGCTCAATGTGCAACGCGAATACGAGCAATCGCCGGACCTGGGCATCATCGTCATTGTGCAAAAGTCGCTGGAGTGGATGGTGCCAGCATATGTGTCTGAAATTTGGACGGTTGATGTGCCGTTCAGCAGGGCACGAAACTTTTATCCTGTACTACATCATCGGATGATTGAGGAACTGATGCGTTTTGATGAGGTGTATGTCAGCCCGGCGTATTCACATCCCAATCAGTTTGATATTGAGCAGTTTACAGGTGTCTCCCGTTATAACGAGGATCGTGAACCGGAGCCGCGCATTACCTTCGTATGGAGGGAAGACCGCTTGTGGAGCGGCAGCCATCATATCGCAAGAGCGGTACAGAAATTTCCGCAGCTCAAACGTGGGCTAAAACCGCTAATTTATCATCAGCGCAGTAAAATCATACGGCTGTTCCGCAGGCTGAGAGAAAGCTTCCCGGATCATCGCTTTACAGTCGCTGGACTTGGGCGTACCGGGAGCTTCCCGGCATGGATTTCTGATGAGCGTGTCACACGCTTCGACCGGGAAAGTGAGCTGCGGGTCTGCAAGGTATATGCAGCCAGCCGATTAGTGATCGGCATCCACGGCTCTAATATGCTGCTGCCCTCTGCGCATGCCGGTATGACCATTGATTTGATGCCCAAGGACCGATGGGGGAATTACGCTCAGGATATTTTATTTCACGAAACCGACCATCGGCTTACAGCCTACAAATACCGCTTTGTGCCGATGGAATCGAGTGTAACTCTAGTGGCAGATATGGCAGCTGCCCAGCTCAAAGGGGCAGATCATTTTAATATGCAGATGACGGAGGAGAGGCAACGGGAACATTCAAGTTGGAGGGGGGAGGCCGCTTCGGGACGGATTTGATCCTGGAGCGACTTTTGTGGATGGAAGTCCGCTGCGGGACGGATTTGATCTTCCGATCGCTGTTGACGAGGGATTCCCTAGATTGAATAGGCCCTGTAAAAGGGCGGAATCCCTCGTCAAAGGCGAACGCTGCCGCTTCTCCAGATTCAAATCCTTACCCTCCGCTACCCACCGCCGCCAAAAAGAATTTCCCCCAGCCTATTGGGTGGGGAAGGTAAAAGCCGCCTGGTGATAGCTTCGCCCTATCGCCTAGAACTTCTATGCCGGGCATGCATCCCGGCGTAATTAATGCTCTGTACAGTTCTCTGTCAGGGTGACAGGGTCCGGTGGATAACAATCTGGACAGGCGACAGTCTAGCCATAGTTAAGGCATCTTGGTCAGCTAGCGGTAGTAGTTCCATGTTGTTTTGTGAGCTTGCCATAACCGTACCAAGCTCACAAGCTGTTCGACGAGGTCAGCGCCCTGCATGCATTTGCTCGCGTATCCACGCAGCGAGGGCACTTCATACCCAGCATTCCCTTTTTTTAAATGGGGTGACTTTATGGACACGGTGGTCAGCAGCGGAGCGGTCCATTTGAATCTGAAGAAGCGCTAGCGTTCGCCTTTGCAGTGGGATTCCTACCTCGGAATGTTTTATATATCCAGGAATCCCACTGCAACAGCGATCGGAAGATCAAATGGAACGCGCAGCGTTCTCTGAACCCTCCGTGCTCCATAACTCACTCAATATGAAATGGCAGGAGCCCTGATGATGATTCGAAAAATATTGTATCTCCGCAATTTTGCCAGCAAGGTGAACGGGGACTCATACAATTTACAGGAAGTCGGTTTGGGCAAAGCACTCGTTCGAAAAGGCTATGATTGCGACATTGTTTACTACAACGATCGTAAGGAAACCCATCTGGAACAGGTCTACCGTCACGAAGGATGCACCTTGCGTATTATCTGGCTCCACGGGTTTAAGTTCCTAAGCAACAGCATCTACAGAGATGTTCTCAAAGATTCTTTTCTGGATGCTTATAGTCTGGTCATTACTACAGAATACAACCAGATCATGACCTATCTGCTTTCCCGCAAATGTCCTGATAAGCTGGCGTTGTATCACGGCCCATACCGAGATAACACGCACGCGCTGATCCGCAAACTGTACGATATTATGCTGCTGCCGAAGGTAGCAAAATCTCTACGCCGTACCTATGTCAAATCCGATCTTGCCAAGCGCTATTTGGAGAATAAAGGTTTTGACAACGTGGTTACGATTGGAGTCGGATTGGATCGCAGTAAAGTAGAGAGAGCATCCGACAGTGACACCAGTAATAAAAGTGACAACATAAGCGGAGAGCGTGAGGAAAACCGTGAGGTCGCGAATGAGCTACGTCGAATCGGAGATCGTCCGGTGCTTTTGTATGTTGGTGTACTGGAGGAACGGAGAAATATACGTTTTATGCTGAGTACGTTCAAAAGGGTACTCCAAAAGCATCCTAGCTGTCTTTTGTTAATGGTCGGGGATGGACGGAAGACGGACACAGACCGCTATTGGACATATGCTCATGAACTGGGAATAACGGACAGTATTATACATTTTTCAAGAGTGGAGCAACGTCATCTGTGGCAAGTTTACGGAGCGGCGGATGTGATGCTGTTTCCGACCCAATACGATATTTTTGGTATGGTGCTGCTGGAAAGCATGCTGTTTCGCGTTCCGATTATCTCTTCGGTAAACGGGGGCTCGGTTACCTTGATTGAGGACGGAGTGAGCGGAGTGATGCTGAGAAGCTTTTCAGAAGAGGAATGGTCTGGTCGAATAGACGATTTGCTGGATAATGCTGAGCTGAGACGAAGTATGGCGGAGAAGGCCTTCCTTACGGTCGAGCGTATGTCGTGGGATCGCATTGCGGATGAAATCGTAAGCCATCAAGGGATCAAGCCCAGAAGTTCGAACCACGCTATGCAATCAACGCAGGAAAGAGGGGCAACCACGTGAGCCAACAGGTCAGCAGACAGATGAGCCCTCCTGTGAGCAAGGTGCTGATCATCCATAACTTTTATCAGCAAAGCGGGGGAGAAGACAAGGTTGTCGAGCAAGAATCAGCTATGCTGCGTTCCAGAGGAATAGAGACAGAGCATTACTATGTGCACAACGACAGCATTCAAAGCAGAGGGCTAGCGAACATGGCAAAGCTGGCGGTAGAGGCGGCATGGTCTCTGCCGGAATTCAAAAGAATCAAGAAGCTGCTTTTACAGGTGAAGCCAGATGTGGTACATGTGCATAATTTTTTTCCGGTTATATCCCCTTCGGTCTATCATGCTTGTGAACGGCTGGGGATTCCGGTTGTCCAGACACTGCATAATTACAGGCTGATTTGTCCGGCGGCAACCTTTATGCGAGGGAATAAGGTTTGTGAAAAATGTCTGCACGGCACGCTGCTGCATTCCATCCGTCATGGATGCTATCGAGGTTCACAGCTTCAGACGATTCCGGTAGCGGCGATGATTAAGTTCAACGATCTGATCGGCACATGGCAGCACAAGGTAAGTCGCTATATCGCGCTGACAGAGTTTGCACGGGACAAATTTGCCGAAAGCGGTATTCCACTGGATCGTATCGCGGTAAAGCCAAATTTTGTCCATCATAAAACAGTGAAAACCCAATATGACCCGAATGATCGTTATTTATTGTTCGTGGGACGGATTTCAGCTGAAAAAGGGGTTCGCAATCTGCTGCAAGCTTGGTCACAGTTGGAAGATCGGGGGGGATTGAGACTGGTCATCATTGGAGATGGTCCGGAAAAGGCTGAATTGACCGCTGCTTATCCACAGGAAGATGTTCGGTTTCTCGGTAAGCAGGATGGAGACACGGTACTGGATTGCATGAGCCGGGCCATGTATGTCATGGTGCCTTCCATTTGGTATGAAGGATTTCCCATGACCATTGTAGAGTCTTTTTCTGTTGGAACTCCGGTATTATGCAGCCGGCTCGGCGCACTGGAGGAAGTCGTGGAGGACGGGGTGACGGGTTTCCATTTTCAACATGATGATTTGGAAAATATAAAGACCGTGATTCGCTGTGCAGTAGCCTATGAAAACTATGCAGTTATGAGACAGAAGGTGTCGGAAAACTACGCTGCACGCTATACGGAAGAAGTGAATGTGAAGCAGCTGATGGCGATATATAGCGAGGCGATGGAGGAGCATGATTATGAAGCAGCTGCCCCAATATAGAGTCGGAAGGATTGCGGATGCAGATATTGCAGCACTTACGTTTCAGGAGACGGTACACATGCTGGAACAATGGGCAGTCGAACGAAAGGACGGCTATGTTTGTATTTGCAACACGCATTCCATTGTCACAGCCGGGAATCATTCCGAGTTCCACGAAGCGCTCACTCAAGCAGATCTGTGTACTCCGGACGGTATGCCGTTGGTATGGGCGCTCAAGCTGTACGGATTTGAGCATCAGGATCGGGTAGATGGTCCCAGTCTGATGCTCAAGTTGTGCGAACGTGCGCCACAGACGAAGGTGAGTATGTATTTTTACGGCAGTACGCCGGATACGCTGGATAGCTTAAAAGAAAGAGTAAGACAGGATTACCCCGGGATCCGCATCGCGGGCAGCTTTTCACCGCCATTTCGTGAGCTTCACCCAGATGAGGAGGAGCGGATCATTGATGAAATCAATGCGTCCGGGGCGCATATCATATTCGTCAGCTTAGGCTGCCCGAAGCAGGAAATATGGATGCATCGAAACAAAGACCGCATCCGTGGCGTGATGATTGGAGTAGGGGCGGCCTTTGACTATATCACTGGAAAGGTTCGCAGACCGCCGCTAGCGGTACAAAAGCTGGGGCTGGAGTGGCTGTATCGTCTGATCTGCGAACCGAAGCGATTATGGAAGAGGTATGCCTACAACAATCCGATATATGTATACCGTTTTCTAAAATCTTATCGGCAAAACAAACGGCTTACGCTTTATCAAAATCGGCTTGCAGGAAGAGATATAGAGAAGTGAAGTCGGTAATAGCAGGATGCAATGAGACAGCATGTAAAAGGGGGAGTTGCTTTGAAGCTATGTGTAATAGGTGCGGGGTATGTGGGGCTGGTGTCGGGGGTCTGTTTTGCCGCACTCGGGAATACCGTCGTCTGTGTAGATCAGAATGAGGACAAAATTCTTCAGCTGCGTGCAGGTGGGGTGCCGATTTATGAACCGGGATTAAAGGCTCTAATTAAAGATAATGTAGAACAAGGCCGACTAAGCTTTACAACAGATACGGCAGCTTCGGTAGAGGCGGCTGAAATTGTTATTTTGGCGGTCGGCACGCCTTCACTGCCGGGCGGGGAAGCGAACCTGTCCTATATTGAAGAAGCAGCCTGCGAGGTGGCAGACGCCATGAATGGCTACAAAGTCATTGTCACCAAAAGCACGGTGCCTGTCGGAACGAACGAACGCATTCAAAATTGGATTGCGAGCCGCACAAACTATTCTTTTGGTGTGGCTTCGGTTCCTGAATTTTTGCGCGAAGGTTCAGCAGTCCTAGACACCTTACAGCCAGATCGAATCATCATCGGGGCTTCCGATCCGCATGTGTCCGCAGTGCTCACTACACTGCACGAGCCGTTGACGACAAATATCGTAACCACAGATATCCGTTCGGCGGAGATGATCAAGTATGCGTCGAATGCTTTTTTGGCGACCAAAATTTCGTTTATTAATGAGATTGCAAATATTTGCGAAAAGGTGGGCGCAGACGTTACACGTGTGGCACACGGTATGGGGCTGGATCAGCGGATCGGCTCCTCCTTTTTGTCAGCAGGTATCGGCTATGGGGGTTCCTGTTTCCCAAAGGATACACAAGCTCTAATCCAAATTGCAGGCAACGTGGACTATGAATTCAAGCTGCTGAAATCTGTGGTGGAAGTGAATCAGGGTCAACGCTTTAACGTGATTCGTAAGCTGAAAGAGGCGCTGGGTGATCTGGAAGGAGCAACGATTGGTATATGGGGACTGGCCTTTAAACCGAATACAGATGACGTAAGAGATGCCCCGGCGCTGGATATTATGCAGTCGCTGCTGGAGGCAGGGGCGCAAATCCGTGCATATGACCCGATCGCTACCGCTAACTTCCGCAGACTGCTGGACAGCTCGGAAGTAACGTGGGCAGATAGCGCACGGGAAGCAGCAGAGGGATGCGACGCACTGTGTCTATTGACGGAATGGGAGGAGTTTGGTGAAATCGGGCTGGGTGAGCTGAATGAGCTTATGAAGTATCCTATTATGATCGATGGACGCAATGTGTATAGCGAGGAGCAAATCAGACAATCCGTCTTTGCATACTATTCTGTCGGTAGGCCACAGATGAACAATCTGGATGTAGATCGTCATCAGTCTGTAGTAAATCCGTAAAGGGGAGGCTGCATATGAAACGGTGGCTGAAGATAACATTGGGGGCTGCGGCGTTATTGGTCATAGGGGCTACTGCCTACACCGCTTATGTGTATCATTCTTTTAAAACAGCGGCGAATGCGATGTATCATCCGCGCAGCATCGTGCAGCCTGGGGCGGTTTCTACCCTTGCAACGGGCGGAGCAGGGCGATCCGTAGATACAGACTCTGGATCAATTACACCCAATCCGGCAGCCATCTCCCAGTTCAAGCCGTTCACCGTGCTGGTGCTGGGCGTAGATCGGCGGTCTCACGATCCAGGACGATCGGATACGATGATCGTCTTGTCTGTTAACCCTGCCGAAGGCTCTATGTTGATGTTCAACATTCCGCGCGATACGCGAACAGAGTTGATCGGTAGGGGGCGTGAGGACAAAATCAATCACGCTTTTGCTTTTGGGGGCGTGGATATGTCGATCCGTACGGTAGAACATTTTTTGAACTATCCGATAGATTACTATGTACAGATGAACATGGAAGGGTTTGCGAAAATGGTGGACCTTGTGGGGGGAGTCGAGGTTCATAATCCACTTGATTTTCAATATGAGGGTCATCATTTTGCACAGGGTAATTTGAACTTGAGCGGGGCTGAGGCGTTGGCCTACGCCCGTATGCGTTTCGATGATCCACGTGGGGATCTCGGAAGAAATGCTCGCCAGCGGGAGCTACTCAAGCAAATTCTTGCCCAGTCCATCAGCAAGGAAGGGCTGTTGAGGGTAAAACCGATACTGGAGGCAGCGGGGGAGCAGATTCGCACAGACATTACCTTTGACGATATGACCACCTTCCTGACCCGGATCGGTCCGTCCCTCAAGCAGACGGATACCGTTGAACTGAAGGGACATGGGCGTAAAATCAACGGGGTGTATTATTACATGGTGGATGAACAGGAACGCCAGCGTATCCATGGAGTGCTGGAGAAGCATATGCTTACCACTACCATATCGCCTTAGGTAAGCCTTATGTAGGCGGGTGCCCTGTTGGGAGGTCACCCGTTATTTTCTTCTAAAGTCTTCTAAAAAAGGCTTGTCCCACATACATCTGTAGAGAATTCGGTATAGTCCAACAGAGGGAGGGGCAGTGTGTGCTGTTTAGAAGAAGAGCGGCTTCGGCGTTCGTTCGTAAGCTATTATATTTTGCCATCATAGGTGGATTGTTATGGCTGCTGTGGCTGGGTCTGCGTGGGGTGATGTCTACAGGCGAGGGCGATCAAGCGGTAGAAGCACTGAACGAGTTCTACACGATGGAGCAATCGGGAAATTTCGGAGGTTCATGGGAGCTTTTTCATTCGCAAATAAAAAAGAAATTCGAGAAATCTACGTATGTACAGCAGCGTGCGCACGTTTTTATGCAGGATATGGGGACGGATACGTTCACGTTTGAACTGGGGGAGCCGCAGACTGAATATGACATTCGTACGGATCAGAATGGAGAAGAGTTAGGGAAAGTTTACCGTATTACGGTCACTCAGCATTACAAGACCCGATTCGGTAATTTTGATATCGTACAGCCTTGTTATGTGACGCAGGAAGATGAGAAATGGCGGGTGCTTTGGATATACAAGGACAAGGAATAGAGGTTGCGAGGTGTTTCTAAAAGGTTAAATATGGTACAATACTTCCAAAACCGGAAATGTACAGTAAATGGATAACAGCTTCACTCCGGATGGAAGGAGTTTCATAGCATGCAGCAAGCGACAGGACAGGTTCCCGTCATACGTATGGAGGGTGTGAGTAAAATCATTTCCTCCAAAGCGATCGTGGATGATCTGACGCTGGAGGTTCCGGCGGGGCAGGTATTTGGTTTCCTTGGACCCAATGGTGCGGGAAAAACGACAACCATCCGTATGATGGTTGGCCTGATTTCGATCAGCAAGGGCGATATTCATATTTGTGGAGACAGCATTAATACTGATTTTGAAAAGGCCGTTTCCCATGTCGGAGCGATTGTTGAGAACCCGGAGATGTACAAGTTTTTGACAGGCTATCAAAATTTGCAGCATTTTGCGCGAATGTCTCCTGGGGTGACCCAAGAACGCGTGGATGAAGCGATTCGTTTGGTGGGACTCGGAAACCGGATTCACGATAAAGTAAAAACCTATTCGCTCGGGATGCGACAGCGACTTGGAGTAGCTCAGGCGATTTTGCATCGACCGAAGCTGCTTGTGCTGGACGAGCCGACCAATGGTTTGGACCCGCAGGGTATTCGTGAACTGCGGGATTATTTACGTCAATTGACCCGTACGGAGGGAATTACCGTATTCGTATCAAGTCATTTGTTGTCCGAGATGGAGCTGATGTGCGACCGTGTAGCCATTATTCAGAGCGGACGGCTGGTTGATATCAAGCAACTGAAGAACACAGGGGAGGAAGTGCAGACGGCGGAAATTGCTTTTGAGGTAAATGATGCCGAACAAGCCTATGCGCTTGCTGGAGCAGGACGCGTTGAAGGTAATCAACTGCTGCTTCACCTGGAGCGGGAACAGATTGCAGAGATGAACAGCCTGCTGGCTGCAAACGGAATTAAAGTATATGCGATTCGCCCGGTTGCCCGTACGCTGGAAGATCAATTTTTGGAAGTGACGGGAGGCGGGTTTATTGGGTGATTTCTTCAAACTGGTACATAACGAAAATCTGAAAATTTACCTGCGTGTGCGCACATGGATTATGCTGGGATTGCTGGCGGTCATCACTGCTGCGATTCCGATGCTGATCTCCCTGGTTTCCGATCAGGTCAGTGTGTGGGATGGGATTGCGTTGACGACGTTGTTTACGTTTTTCCTCAATACGACGTTTACGGTCATTGTAGCTGCTGATTCGGTGGCTGGTGAATTTACTTGGGGAACGATTAAGCTGCTGCTCATCCGACCTTGGACTCGCAGCAAAATATTGTTGTCCAAGTATATATCCGTGATTTTGTTCAGTTTGCTCGGAACGATCATTTTGATCTTGATGGTTACGCTGTCCTCATGGCTGATGTTATCCAAGGATGCACCAGCGGGTTCTGTTCCGCTGTTCAGTGATCCGATATCTTACGTAACGTTGAACTTCTTGTATAGCTATATTGCCTTGTTCGTGACGATGGCCTTTGCTTTTATGCTGTCCGCTGTTTTCCGTTCCAGTGCCTTGGCGATTGGGCTGTCGCTGTTCATGATGTTCACCAAAACAATCTATAACTCTATTGGCTTGTTCAGCACAGATCGTTTTGAATGGACCAAATATGTACTATTTACGCATATGGATCTGAAAAAATATCTAGATATGCCGCCGGGTACGGTAAGTTCCAGTCTAACCTTTTCGCTCACCGTGCTGGCCGCTTATTATGTAATTTTTATCGCCATTGCCTGGGTGGTTTTCGTAAAACGGGATGTTTCAACCTAAATCGCAGTGTCTTAGAGTTACACAAAGGACGTTCAAATGCTCAGCATTTGGACGTCCTTTTGTTATTTCAGGATTTTTCAAAATTCTCTTTAACACTGTTTATCCAGTATCTATGTCATTTTTGTTACATATTCTGCGTGCAGAGGTATATTGTAATCTATTTTCAGCAAGAATCAATCAATAGGGCCATTTTGCGTTTAAAGAGGTAGAGAGAAACAGAACAGAGGGGGCCGCATGGTATGCTGCAAAATAATCGTTTTTTTCGTGTAACTACAGGTATCGTCATGCTATTACTCATCATTTACTTGGGCACCAAAGTAAGCTTTATATTTAGTCCTCTCGTATCTTTGGTCAGCTTGCTGGTGGTACCGTTAATGCTATCTTTTTTCCTCTATTATTTATTGAGGCCGATTGTAGATGTAATGGAACGGAGAAAAATCAAACGATCGATCTCCATCTTGCTGATTTATTTGGTCATTGGAGTGTTATTGTTTGTTTTCTCATGGGGTGTGTGGCCTACACTGCGTGATCAAGTAACCAATTTATTTGAAAATGCGCCGAAGCTCATTAAAAGTCTGGTTGATCAATTGAGCCAATGGCGGCATAATCAATCCTTGAGACAAGTGCTGCCTCCGGGTGAAGACCCGCTGTCACAACTGTCAGATACGTTGAACGAAGCTTTTTCGACGCTATCTGATTATTCGGTAAAGCTGGTATCGTTCGTGTCCTACTTTTTTATCGTATTGGCTACCTTTCCCATATTGCTCTATTACATGCTGAAGGAAGGGAGCAAGTTTGGCCCTAAAATGCTAAACTTCTTTCCTAAAAAATATCACAAGGACGCATTGGAGGTTATGGAAGATATCGATAGTGCACTCAGCAGCTTTATCGTAAGTCGGGTGCTGATCAATGTCGCGTTGGGTGTGATGATGTTCCTTGGATTTTTAATTATTGGTTTGCCTTATGCCTTGCTGCTCGCCGTTATTTCGATTTTTCTTAATTTTATTCCCTATGTGGGGGCAGTGGCTGCTTCTATACCCGTGGTTATTATTGGATTTCTCGAATCACCTTCGATGGCGCTCTGGTCGCTGGTCGTGGTGATTGCTGCACAGCAAATTCAGGATAATTGGCTGTCACC
Organism: Paenibacillus peoriae; assembly: GCF_022531965.1. Classification (GTDB taxonomy): domain Bacteria; phylum Bacillota; class Bacilli; order Paenibacillales; family Paenibacillaceae; genus Paenibacillus; species Paenibacillus polymyxa_D. The sequence continues at coordinate 1,412,618 of NZ_CP092831.1, forward strand.
TATAGTTTTTGGCAAGCAACTGGATATTCATCCGTTGACTGTCGTTATTTTACTGTTAGTTGGTGGTGACCTGCTCGGGATTCTGGGCATCATTTTGGTGATTCCATTGTATATGTGCGGAAAAATCGTCATACGCAAGGTATACCAATTATTTTTGGAACGCAGAGTGGAGGATATTATGGAATGAATGGAGAATGCACTGGATTTAAAGGAGTATATCCTGATTTTACCCTGCTTCGGATTGCAGAGTGGCTTGGCTGTCCTCCCTGTCTTTGCTGAAACTAGATTGGGTTTCGTCGTTTGGCTCATCCGTAGAAGCTGACAACTCTACATCCTTTGTTCGGTTCATTTGACTTGTGCCGTCCAGTACACCGCCTTCAGAGATGACCAATGCAGCGGTCGCGGTATTTCCGTACAGCTCACCTGTCGGCGTAATGGTTAGTCGTCCTTCTGTAGTAATGCTGCCGAACACCTTACCGGCAAGGATGACGTCTTGTGCGAAGATGTCCGAACGTACAACAGCAGATTCTCCAATGACGACAGTACGAGTGCTACGGATATCGCCCTGAAAATGACCGTCAATCCGAATATTGGCCTCTGCTTCAACTGTACCTTCAAAGCTGGTGCCATTAGCGAGCAGTGTATCCATAGCTGGGGTGGAGAGCTTTTTTTTGGATTCCTTAAACATGATGGTTTTCCCCCAATCTTTTATTGTGAAAATTTTGCAAAATCCTCATTGTACATACAGTAATGGATCGACAGGTTGGTTATGCTTGACGATCTGAAAATGAAGATGAGGTCCTGTGCTTCTCCCGGTACTTCCCAGCAGACCGATGGTCTGTCCTTTGTGGACACGATCTCCTGGAGCCACCTGCATGCCGCTCAGGTGCATATACCAGCTCTGGAGTCCGTCAGGATGCTGGATGATGATGCACTTGCCGCGGGCTCCACTAGAAGCAGCCTCCAAGACGGTGCCTGCTCCTGCTGCATAGACAGGATCACCGGTTTGTCCGGCAATGTCCACGCCTGAATGAAAGGCAGATCTACCCGTAAAAGGGTCGCTGCGATAGCCGAAGCTGGAGGTCATTCGCCGTGAACCTACAGGCCAAACGGAGGGTTTCCCTTGCACGGCAAGAGCCAGCCTACGAGTCTGGAGTAACTGTGCGGCTTGTTTGCGCTCCAGATTTTGCTGGACGGCATTTGCTTGCTGAATAGAGCGGGGAACCGTACGCTCCACCGTGTCCAACAGAGATTCGATCTCCTGAAAATCATCCATTGCCTGGCGAGTTAGGAAGGCAGTATTTTCATGTACTGCGATCAGCTCACCCCCAATATGGCCGGAAGCATCCCAGGAGAGCGGAGTCATGGTCTTTTTATGGTTACTTGTGGCAGATGAGTTTCCGTGTTTACGAATGAATTGTTGCATTTGCTGTTCCAGCTCCGTTACGCGCTGAAGGCGTTCACGAATATGGGTGGCTTGATTTGTCAGCTCCATGACTTCCTGCCGTAGTCGCCCAATGGCTGCATCCTTGTCCGCTACCGTGACCTCCATCTGCAAACTCTGGACAGCAAGATTCGTTTCCATTTGGGAAATAATATGGGAAGAACGGATTTGCAGCCCGATCACGAGCGTAGAGATAGACGCGATCACAAGAGTCGGGACGAGAATGACAGCGGCTGTAGAGCATTGTAGCTGCTTGGGCGGTTGCTGTGCATCCCGAATAACAAGCAGGGTCATCCGGCGATTTAGGCTTCCTTTTTTCATAATCGCTCCTTTCCGGACATCGCTCCTATAGTGCTTGGTTACTATCTATTCAGCTTAAGAGGCAAACATGTCAAAAAAATTGGAGCTTAGTATAAAACGTAGATGAGGATTTTGCAAAATCCTGAGATATATAAGGAGGCTTAGACATGCTGTGGTTGCTGTTGGTTTTAATTGTTTTTATTTTTCAGACCGGGACGATCCTGCTCTTTGAATTTCGCAAGCCGTCCAAAGCGGTAGCCTGGCTTTTTATTTTGTTTTGCTTCCCGCTCATTGGCTTTGTCGTGTACTACTTTGTTGCACAGGATTATCAGAAGCGTAAAGTGGTTCGAAAAGGGGGATCGCAGCTGTTTCGTGAATTCCGCGAGCGTCTATGGGCGCAATCCAAGGTCATTGAACATGTGGAGCAAATGCATAATCCTCATTTCAAACATCAGGAGCGCCTGTTTAACCAGTTAATTCGTATGTCGGAAAACCCGTTGACTGGATGTAACCGCACACGTGTGCTGACGAACGGTGAAGAAGCCTTCGAGGCCATGCTGGCAGCGATGGAACATGCGCAACATCATATCCATGTGGAGTTTTACATATTTCGGGCCGACGAAATCGGAAGAAAGTTTCAAGAGGTCATGATCCGCAAGGCACGTGAGGGAGTAAAAGTACGATTCGTTGTAGACGGTGTGGGGAGCTACAATTTACCCTATTCCTTTATTCGCACCTGTAGTGAGGCGGGAGTGGAATTTCATTATTTTCTACCTCCGTTTTTCGCCACACTGGACCGCCGGATTAACTATCGCAATCACAGGAAAATCGTGGTGGTAGATGGCATGGTTGGATTTGTAGGAGGGATTAATGTAGGCGACGATTATCTCGGAAAATACCCCAAAGTAGGATTTTGGAGGGATACGCATTTGCAGATTGAAGGAGATAGCGTCTATTTTCTACAAAATGCGTTTCTTAGTGACTGGAAGCTGGCCTCAGGGGAGAGACTGATGGATGTGAATTTATTTCCTCCACATACCTGTACCGGGGATGAGGAAGTACAGATTTTGAGCAGCGGTCCCGATCAGGTATGGGATACGATTCAGGAAATGTGCTTTGGGGCGCTCACAGTTGCCAAAAAGCGGATTTGGATTACGACGCCGTATTTTATTCCCGATCCGGGCATTTATGAGGCGCTCAAGCTGGCGGCAGTCAGTGGCGTAGATGTGAAAATTATTATTCCCTATCAGTCCGATTCGAAGTTAGTTCATTTGGCGTCTCTGTCCTATGTACAAGAACTGCTGGAGGCAGGGGTGGAGTTCTACCAATATCGAAAAGGATTTATTCATGCCAAAGTGGTGATTGTCGATGATTTACTCGGCTCGGTCGGGACCGCCAATATGGACATGCGCAGCTTTTTCTATAATTTTGAGTTGACCGCTGTAGTTTTTGCTAATTCAGCGCTGGAACGGCTTTCGGCAGATTTTGTAGAGGACATTTCCAACTCCTCACGCATAGATTTAAACGTGTTCCGCAGACGGCCTAGATCTCAGAAAATAGCTGAAATTCTAACTCGCATGCTCTCTCCACTCCTTTAAAGGCGATTTTCGTCGTTTTTATCGCTATAATCCCGCTTTATTGTGATTTATGTGCTCTTTGCTAACTTTTTTGCGCGAAATCACAGTTTTGTGATATACTATTTATATAAATAGCGCGGTAATGAATAGGGGACTGCGGATAGCAGCCCCTTTTTTGTCCAATATATCATACTGTAACGGGGGGATTTATATATGAGTGTAGTGAGCAAGGAAGTCCAAAGTTTATCTGAGATTACAGATGTGACCGGAGAGTTGACCAAGATCAGCAAAATTCCAGCTAATCCAAAGAACAAAGTAAAACGCCTGTTTCAGCGTGCAGCCATGATTGTAGTTGGTGCAGCTCTGATGGCAGTGGGATTGGAAATATTTCTAGTTCCTAACGGCGTTATTGACGGAGGCGTTACAGGTATTTCCATCATGGCCTCCAAGATTACTGGCTATCCGCTCGGTATTTTCCTGACCCTGTTGAACCTTCCATTTTTACTTATCGGCTACAAACAAATTGGTAAAACCTTCGCTTTATCCACATTATTCGGTATCGTCGTAATGTCCATTGGAACCGCGTTACTTCACAATGTAAGTGCGTTGACTCCTGGCGAACCGCTGCTCGGCGCTATTTTTGGGGGCGTCATTCTCGGTGTTGGGGTGGGTCTTGTGATTCGGTCTGGCGGTTCGCTGGATGGAACAGAGATCGTAGCTATTCTCGTCAGTGAAAAAACTCCTTTTTCGGTCGGTGAGATCGTGCTGTTCGTTAACATATTCATTCTGGGAAGTGCAGGTTTTGTGTTCGGTTGGCCAAATGCCCTGTATTCCATGATTGCTTATTATATCGCCATGAAAATGATTGATATTACGATTGAAGGTCTGGATCAGTCCAAATCGGTCTGGATTATTAGTGACAAATACCGTGATATCGGGGATGCCCTGACGGATCGTCTTGGACGGGGCGTAACTTATCTGGAAGGTGAAGGTGGCTTTACAGGCGAAAGCAAGAAAGTGATTTTCGTCGTCATCACCCGACTGGAGGAAGCGAAGCTGAAGAGCATCGTTGAAGATTGGGACCCGCACGCTTTCGTTGCGATCGGTAACATTCACGATGTGAAGGGCGGACGCTTTAAGAAAAAAGGAATACACTAGCGCAAGGGGACAATTCCTCAGCCTAATGGCTGTGGGGTTCGTCCCCTTTTTTATTCTTCCAAGCATGGATCAGGTTCGGTGTGCCTTGGTGCGCATATGCTTGAGGACATCTTCTACAGGTTGGGGAGGAACCTTGTCGATCAAGTCGCCTACCTGATTTAGTCGTTCCTCAATATTCAGCAAATGGTAGTCAAGTGGTGATACATCTTGCCGTACCTCTTCCCATGTTAGCGGAGTGGAGACCGTAGCGCCGGGGCGTGCCCGCGGGGTATAAGGAGCGGCCAGAGTTTTCCCCTGATAATGCTGCAAATAATCAAAATAGATGGCTGTTCCACGATCCTTCTTTAACCTTTCGAGTGTGAACAGATGCGGGTGCTTTTCTGTCACAAACTGTCCGACTAATAGCCCGATGCTGCGAAGTTCGTCGAAGGTTATGCCTGTACGGATCGGAACGATAATTTGTACACCTGTGGCCCCGGATGTTTTGGGGACGGAGTCCAAACCAAGCGAAGCCAGTACTTCACCGACAATAGAGGCTGCCTCCATAATACGTGGCTCCACCTCTCTGGATGGATCAAGGTCAATCATCCATTCACAGGGCAGCTTGTTTCCCGCTTCGTGCAGAGAGGGGTGGAATTCCAACGCAGCTTGATTACCAAGCCAGAGGAGTTGTGGCAATTTGCCGAGCACGATATATTCAATGCCATCATGCAGGGCGGTTTCAATATAGTCCGGCCGAGGACGTGGGGCATTTTTCTGATAAAAAAAATCACCGTGAATCCCATGTGGCCAGCGGATGACGGTCAGCAGACGATGATGACAATATTTGAGCAGGAAGGGAGCCAGTACCGCGAGCTTGCGAAGATACAGCGCCTTAGTCACGCCTGCTTCAGGCCACAGCGGTTTATCCGGGTTGGTGATAGGAATTTCCTGACCTTCAATGGTAATAGTACCTTTAACAGCTTGTCCCATTGTGCTATCCTCCTTTGGCTAATATGCAGCAAAATCTTTATTTACAGGCTGATTGTTAAGCTTTTAGATCTACATAGGGTTTAACATGAACGTGAAGTGCTGAATTTATCCATCAAAAGGATTGACAAGATACATTATGTATCATAAATTTATAATAAAAATACGATATGTATCTATTAAAGTGTCTTGAGCAGAGGTAGAGGAGGAGTTTGCTTGATTGAAAAGCAAGGCGGAGGGCTGGTATTCCTGTTAAGTGTCCCTCGGAGTGGAAGCTCGTTGCTTACCGCCATTTTGCAAAACCATTCCCGCCTGTTTGCCACGCAGGAAATGTGGTTTCTGCTCAGTTTATATGATCTTCCGCAGTCACATACACGCCCATATGGAGGAACAGGGATACTCCGGCAATTTTTTAAAGGTATGGTCCCCTCCGACGTATTGGAGCAGGCCTCCCGTTCGTATGCACTTGAAATATATAATGGTTTGCTTCAAGGTACAACAGCAGATATGCTTATCGACAAATCCCCGCGTTACTATACGGTGCTGGAATTTATAGACCGTTTATTCCCTGCTGCCCGCAGGTTGTGGCTTATCCGAAACCCTTTGGCCATTGTGGCCTCATTCAAAAAGGTCAATCAGCTACGGAACGGACGTTTTCAACTACTGGAGGAACTGGGGAGTCCGCATTTTAATATGAAAATGACGGATATTACGGTTGGTTTGTTCCGTTATACTCATTATTTTGCTACACCTCATCCACTTGCATACCCGCTTAGATATGAACAGCTCGTATCCAATCCAACGATGGAGATCGAGAAACTGTGCAGTTTTTTGGGAATCCATTATGAAGCGGGGATGGAAAAGTACGGAGATTTCGCGGATACGCCCAAATCCAGTCTTTTTTATAGTATGGGAGCGGGCGATCCATTCGTAGGAGAGCATGAACAGGCGCATCAGGATTCGGTACATAGCTGGCAACATGTGTTGAGTAAAAGGGAAATTGAGCTGTATTGCAGAAGCATTGGGTCCCGCATGTTTAAGCAACTTGGTTACGCGGAAGCGCTGGAGCAGGCTGAACAGATGACTGGAGTTCGCTTTGAAGATGAGCCAGATATGGAGCTGCTGAGTCGACGTACACAACAATTCCTCCAGCAAAGCGGCTTTGAATGGAAGGCAGCTTATCGGATGCTGGAAGAACAGGATACAGATAACAGAGAACTCATGACAAATGCAATCCATCATACTCCACCCCAAGATCCGACATGGATGCATGTGGACCAGAGCGTGAACGATCGACGGATCCAATCACTGGAAAACAGGTTGGCACATAGCTATGAGGAGCGGAACCGTCTTATCGCTCAGCTTCAAAGCTATCAACGCCCACATCAAGGTCTCCGATCTCGCAGCCTCTTGGCCCGTAAACTCAGGTACTTGGCGTCTGTAGCATTATCAAGTATAGGAAAAGAAAAAGGGGGAAGAACGTGAGTGCGATTGCCGGAATCTATAGCTTTGGGCATGAGTCTGTATGCACCGAAGAAGGCGGGAAAATGATGCAGGCCCTGCGGAAATATCCCGCTGACCGCGTATGCGCTTGGTGTGAAGGCTCTATTTTTTTGGGTTGTCATGCCCAGTATGTGACCCCGGAATCTGTTCATGAGCGTCTTCCCTTTTATGATGAGCTAAGAGATTTGGCAATCACGGCGGATGCGATTATTGACAATCGTTCCGAGCTGTTTGAACGGCTGGGAGTTGAGCAGGAACGGCGGCAAGATATCACGGACAGCGAGCTGATTTTGCTGGCATATGACAAATGGGGAGTGGAGGCAGCCAGTTATCTGATAGGTGATTTTGCCTTTGTCATTTGGGATGCCAAGGAATATCGATTATATGGTGCTCGAGATATGACAGGCCATCGTACGCTGTACATCTACCAACATGACCGAGGATTCGCGTTTAGCACGGTAGTCGCTCCGCTTTTGGCCCTGTCCTCTCTGCGAAAAGAACTGCATGAACCGTGGCTGGCCGAATTTTTGTCCATCCGCACCATGCAGGAATCCGTCGATATCGGGACGACCGCCTACAAGCATATCAACCAGCTTCCTCCTGCACATTGGTTCACTATGGAGGAGGGGAAGCGAACCCTTCATAAATATGCATGCCTGGATGAGGTAGAGCCACTGCGGCTCAAAACAGGAGGTGAGTACATAGAAGCTTTCCACGAGGTGTTCACACAGGCGGTCACTGCCCGATTACGGACGCATCGCGCTGTAGGGGCTGCCTTGAGCGGAGGGCTGGATTCCGGAGCGGTTGCCAGCTTTGCCGCGCCAGCGCTGCACTTGCAACAAAAGCCGCTACATGCCTACAGCTATGTGCCTGTTCAAGATTTTACAGACTGGACACCGCCTACATTGCTGGCGAACGAACGAAGCTACATTCATTCTACGGCTCGCTATGTGGGCAACATTCACGAGAACTATATGGATTTTGAGGGAAAAAGTCCGTTTTCAGAAATTGATATTTGGCTGGATTTGATGGAGGCTCCCTACAAATATTTTGAAAACTCCTTCTGGATCAGAGGTTTTTATGAAAAAGCGCAGGAACACAATGTCGGTGTACTGTTGACCGGGGCACGAGGCAATTTTTCCGTATCGTGGGGCCCTGCACTGGACTATTATGCCCGTCAGTTTCGTCATTTGCACTGGTTGCAATCCTTTCAGGGATTGAGGCGGTACAGCAAGCTTACGGGCAGGCGTATGTCTCATCTACTCCCCGTGATGTTGAAGAAAGCGACTTCACTTGAACCTCGTTTATGGCTGCGGCGTGGCCATCGCAGTCCCGTTCCTTCACTGATTCACCCAGAGTTTGCCCAACGGATGAATGTAGAAGATATTCCTGTATTGAGCGGAACAGGTTGGATGAAAAATGCCGATCAGACGAGAAAAGAGAAGTTCTCAAATTTGGCGATTGCCAACAAAAATGGTGTGGTCGCGACCAAACTTTCACTACGTTACGGCCTATGGGAACGTGATCCGACCGGGGACAGCCGGGTAATTCGCTTTTGCTTATCGGTGCCTTTTGAGCAGTATGTACAAAACGGTCGGGACCGTGCCCTCATTCGTACGGCCATGCGTGATCATCTACCTGATGATGTTCGGTTGAACCAGCGGGTACGCGGCGTGCAGCCTGCAGATTGGCTACATCGTATGCTTCCTTGTTGGGATACGTTTATGGGGGAGCTTCAACTGATGTGTCATGATTTACGAGCCGCCGAATATCTCAATATTGAGTTTATTAAGACGGCTATGGCAAAACTTCACCACCCCGGCCCTGAGCAGGCGTCTGATCCGAATATAAGACTACTCATGCATAGCCTGATTGTGTACCGTTTTCTCTGTAGATTCAACTGATCGAATCTGTTCGGTCAGACAGTTCGCCATTCGTTGGAGGGGAGGTGATGAAATGAGTGAAAAAGAATGGCAGGAACCGACGATAGAGGTGCTGGATATTAGCCAGACCATGGCGGGTAAAGGCTGGAGACAGATTGATTGGGTGTCCGACCACGATGCCGATATCTATAATCCAAGCTAATAGATGGTTATACATGTTATACATGCAGCCAATGTTGGACTGGAAGCCAGACAACTGGGCCGATAACGATTGAATGAACGAAAATAGCATGATCCATTGGACTCGTATTCAATATACAGCCGTCTTTATTTCTTTCGGGTTAGAGGTGTTGCCCAAGAAATAAAGACGGGATTTTTAAAGACAGAGGAGTGAGTCCTACGTGCATGACAGGAGTGCAAATGTCAGTTGGACGAAATATACGGCCTTTGGACTCAGGATTGCGAGTGAGCTGAATCTGCCTGAGCTGATGCTGGCAGCACCAGGAGTGGTAGAGGATGTAGTCATTCGACAGGCTGATTTGACTGCATGGAGTGGTCAGCTGGAGCAGGCCAATTTTGTGATGCTGGATGAGCGATTTATGTTCCGAATACCGGGCACGGCCATTTATGCCGTCAGGGAAGGCAAGGAGATCGAGGTAAGTATATTCTCTGGGGCTGATCCTGACACCGTGCGGCTGTTTGTGCTGGGTACATGCATGGGTGTTCTGCTGATGCAAAGACGAATATTACCTATTCACGGAAGTGCGGTCGTCATCGGGGGGAGGGCCTACGCATTTGTGGGTGAATCGGGTACGGGGAAATCGACATTGGCTGCTGTTTTTAGGCAGGCAGGTTATCAGATGGTTAGTGATGACGTGATTGCTGTAAAAGCTACGGGTTCCTCTGCCATTGTGTATCCAGCTTATCCGCAGCAAAAGCTGGGGCTTGAAAGCTTGCTCCAACTGGAGGCTTTACGGGAGAACAAGCATGTACGCAAAAGAAAGCACATACAGTCCCTAACTGACGACAATTCTGTAATGCCACAATACACAGATCTGCGTACGCTTGCAGGTGAGCTGAATAAATATGCCGTACCCGCCGTAGATGATTTTTATAACGATCCGCTGCCCTTAGGGGGCGTATTCGAGCTGGTGGCAGATTCTCCAACCCGTGCGTTGATGCGCGAAGGGGAGCTAGTGGCGGTTACGGAACAGCCCTTGAACGTTCTGGAGTGCTTGCATACATTACTACAACATACATATCGCAGGGTGATTATTCCGCGAATGGGTTTGAGTGAATGGTCGTTTGATACAGCGGCTAGGATGGCTCGGAAAGTGGAGGGCTGGCGCTTGCTGAGGGATAGTTCCGTCTTTACTGCGTCCGAGGTTGTACAACGGGTACTTGAACTCATTCGTAAGGAGGAAAAGAGTTATGGCAGCCACTAATCCAGCTAAGGATCATTATCGCGTCATTTACAATGAAGAGGTCTACGTCAGTGATATGGACGGAGAAAAAGTGATGATGAGCATTAACACTGGTAAATATTACAATTTAGGCTACACAGGAGGACGAATCTGGGAACTGGCAGAATCCGGTCCTTCACTTGGCGATATCGTAACTGTCCTGACGAACGAATATGAGGTGGACGAGGAACAGTGCAGACAGCAGGTACATACCTTTGTGGCTGAGTTGGAGCGGGAAGGACTGTTAAAGCTTCTACGGGAGCCGGTATAACATGCGGATACAACGGCTTCTTCTCCTGTCTCCAGAAGTCAGAAGATTGTTGCCGGAAGCCTGGCTGGAGCTGGGATGGGCGAGGCTGCGCCAGCGTCGTTCTTTTTGGGATTACTCAAGGGCTTGGGGCATACGTATGGAAGAAACCCCATGGCAGTGTGACGTTGGGCAAGAGAAGTCCATTCAGCAGATTTCACACGCTGTAGAGCTGGCAAGCAGTTATACTCCTTGGCGTAGTAGTTGTCTTGTACAAGCCGCTGCGGCGATGACGTTGCTGGGGCGCAGGAAACTGGACTGCACGCTGTATCTGGGTACAGCCAAAAATGCCGCTGGACGCTTGGCTGCACATGCATGGGTACGTAGCGGACCGATTTATGTTACGGGGAAACGGGAGATGGAAGCATTTACGGTGGTGGGGATATTCGGAAGACGTGCTGTGATGGATACAAATAAGAATATGGAAGATAAAAGTAGTTCTTTACTTTAATGCGATGAGACACGAAGGAGAAGAATGCATGCCCACCAAGTCTGTTTTGGAACTTGCGAATTGGAATGAGGATCAAGAATTAACGTTGTTACTCTCTCTATTGGGGAAGGACGTTATTCATTGGCAGGATACGACTGCTGCTACCCAGCTGCGTGAGATGGATTGGGTCCGCTTTTTACGTCTGACCGAGCACCATCGAGTGGTACCTACGGTGTATCTCCAGCTAAAAACATTGAATCATCCATTCATTCCCGCAGAATTGTTGCGAAACCTTCAGGCGCAATATCATCGAAACACGCTTCGCATGCTCCATCTTCAAGCAGAAGCCGAGCGTCTGACCAGGCTGCTCATAGCTCATGGAATTCGTGTGCTTATGTTGAAGGGGCCTGCTCTGGCGCAGCAATTATACGGGGATGTTTCTCTGCGTACTTCCAAGGACATAGACTTACTCATTGCCCCTGACGATATGGATGAGGCTGAGCATTGGATGCAGGAAGCTGGATATTCGTCCAAGAGCGGAGAAGTGCGTGTCCTTGGCAGTTGGAAATGGAAGGACCATCATGCATCCTATTTACATCCGCAAAAACGGGTAGAGATAGAGTTGCATTGGCGGCTTCACCCGGATGGGGGTGGGGAACCCTCTTTTAACGAGCTGTGGAACTGCCGGAAAAAGGGCAAAGCTGCAGGAGCCATTCGGCAGGTACCGTTGGGATCTGCCGACAACAGGACTGTGATGACGTCCTGTATGTATACGCTTGGCAGCGAGCATCAATTTCTGTACTTGAGTGCGCATGGTGCGCGTCACGGTTGGTTCAGGCTGCGCTGGCTGGTTGACATCGACAGGCTTGCGATATGTGCTGTCGATTGGGAGGCGCTACTGCCGATGATGCGCCGCTACGGGGGCCTGCCTGCTGGCGGGCAGGCTTGGGCACTCGCCGCTGCGCTGTTGGGTACGCCGATACCGGAGCCGATGCGTCCGGTATCGGCTACCCGGCAGGCACATAGGCTCGCGCTGAGCGCGCTGGCCTTCATGCAGGCCAGCGTACCCGCACTGTACCCGATCACCCACGGGTCGGGTACAGGTAGGCTTGCTCCATCAGAGCTGCTGCACAGCAGAGCCTTGGCGGAGCAAGCGGAGGCCGCCCCTCCAGGTGGCGGTCCTTCAGTATGCAGTACCTCTGGCGAAGCAGCCATGCTTGCCACCCGTGGCGTTACTAGCATCACGGAAGATGCCAGTAACGACAATCATAATCCGATGAGCACCGCTGCCAGTTGTGCCCCGATGACTCCAGCTGCTGCCTCCAGCCAAGTCATGACCAAAAACAGGGCTGTCTATCAGCCGGTCAGCCGCACTTACTTGCTTTCCTTAAAAGAGCCAAGACACAGACTATGGTATCTCATCAGCCGTTTGTTTCCTTCTACGGGCGATTCGAGCGTTTTTCCATTGCCTCGCCAGCTGCATTTTTTGTATATCCCTTTACGTCCATTTCTCTGGCTGAAGCGGCGATTTTCAAAGCACTGACTCGATAGAGGATTTTGTGAAAATCCAATAAGCGGCTTTCAATGAACAATATATAGATCGAAATGGTCTAGTTCGTCTATATAATGCACTTTGGAGCGATTGGGATCGAATTTTGCAAAGTCCTGAATAAGGAGTGTGCATTATGGTTCACCTGCGATTATATATGACAAAGCTGTATAGCGTGAACGGCGGTGCGTTATTTCTCAATATTGGGTGTATGATCATTGTCAGTCTACTGGAGGGCTTTGGCATTTATATGCTTGTTCCTATGCTGGCGGCCATCGGCGTATTTGTCGGTCATTCAGGGATGCCATTTCTGTCTGATGGATTGGATCATTTTTTGCCGTTCGTTCCTAAAAGCTGGCTATTGCCGGGGATGTTGATGGTTTTTGTAGTGCTGCTTACAGGGCAGGCTTTGCTTCAGCGTTACCAATCCATCCTGAATTCGCGGATTCAGCAGCGTTTTATGCGTTCTCTTCGAATAGACGTGTACACTTCCTTTATGAAGGCGCAGTGGGCCTTTTATTTGCGTCAGCGTAAATCTGATTTTAGCCATGTGATGACGACCGAGCTGGCGCGTGTCAGTCAGGGGACGAATTTGCTTCTTCAACTGACTACAGCCGTCATGTTTACGCTGATCCAGATTGCGCTGGCTTTTTGGTTATCCCCCTCTTTAACCGGACTGGTATTTCTGAGTGGATTGGGGCTGTTTGTCGTGTTCCGCCGCTCCATTCGAAATGCCAAACAATTAGGTGATCGTACGACTGAACTGTCACAGGTTTATTTTGCTGGAATTACGGATCACATGAACGGTATGAAAGATATAAAAAGCAATCTGTTGGAAGCGGCGAATATCCATTGGTTTCGCTCCCTGACGCAACGCATGGAGGATAATACGACTCAATTTGTCCGGCAAAATGCGACCACACAGTTTTTTCATCGTGCAGTGGCAGCTGTTTTTGTCGCTTGTGTCATATTTATATCGCTGCAGTGGCTGCATGTTACACCTGAAAAACTGATTGTGCTGATTCTTATATTTTCCCGCTTATGGCCTCGATTTGCTCTTATTCAAGCGAGTCTGGAATACATCATGTCTATGATCTCCGCTTTTGAAAGTGTCACCAAGGTGCAACAGGAGTGCGAAGCTTTCACAGATCCGTCATTGATTGCACTTGCATCCTCTGAGACTCGCGTTCCATCCGATCCATCGGTAGTTAATCTATCATCTGCATCTGAACGGCAACCCCTGTCCCTTCGTCAGGGGATTGAATGCAGCCATCTGGATTATCGCTACGAGGGTGCAGCAGAGCCTGCACTGCGTCATATTAATTTGTTCATACCCGCCCGGGAAATGACAGCCATTGTAGGGAAATCAGGAGCAGGCAAAAGTACAATGGTCGATGTCCTGATGGGTTTTTTACGTCCAACAGGGGGGCAGATTACAATAGACGGGCTTGTTCTGGGCGACGAATTATTGCCCCAGTGGCGGCAGTCGTTTGGCTACGTGTCACAAGACCCATTTTTATTTCATGCGACTGTCCGCGAAAATTTGATGCTGGCGGATAAGGATGCTAGTGAGCAGCAGCTATGGGAGGCGTTACATTTTGCAGCAGCAGACAACTTTGTATCCAGACTGCCCGAAGGGCTGGACACGATCATTGGAGATCGCGGGATTCGTCTGTCTGGAGGAGAACGTCAACGGCTAGTATTAGCACGGGCTATCTTGCATCATCCTCCGATACTTATATTAGATGAAGCGACAAGTGCGCTGGATGGTGAACATGAAGCCGCAATTCAGGCAGCACTGGAACGGATGAAAGGTCAAATGACGCTGATCGTCATCGCTCACCGCCTGTCAACCATCAGACATGCGGATCAAATTGTCGTACTGGATCAAGGCGAGGTCATACAGCAGGGGAACTACCGCCAACTGGAACAAGAGGAGCGGGGGGCGTTTAGTCAGCTACTATCGTATCAAAGCAGTGTCACCGCCACCCCTTAACCAGACTTTTCTGTAACTCAGCTTAAGTTTCTTTACGTTTGGCAGTGCTTCTTTTCTTTTTGACTGGAGTCGGAGAGAGGTTGTCGCCTGCCACCGCCTGCTGTGCTGTTGGGGCTGCTGGTTTACGCGCAGGGCGTTTTTTCGCAGCAGGACCGGGATCGGTAACGACAGGTTGCACTGCCTCGATGCTGGCCTGAAGGGCGGCCATTAAATCTACTACATTGGTCTGAGGCTGGGTTGGGGCGATTCGCACCTCTTCACCAGCCACTTTATGCTGAATGAGGTCCAGCAGACGCTCGCGGTACTGATCCGTATACTTGGCTGCATCAAAAGGTGTAGATAGCTGCTCAATCAGCATTTTGGCCATGGTCAGCTCCTTCTCTTTAACCTCTTCCTGCCCCGGTAAGTTAGGAACTTGAGCAATGGGACGAATTTCATCGGGGTAAAACATCGTCTCCACCGCCAAACATTCATCCAACACCCGAATCGCCGCCAAGCTGCTTTTAGAGCGGATGGAGATTTGGGCAATCCCGATTTTCCCGGTATCCTTCATTGCATTCATGAGCAGCTTATACGCATTGGAGCCGGCCTGATCCGGGGATAAATAATACGTTTTCTGAAAGTAAATCGGATCAATTTCCTGCAAATCAACAAAATCCAAAATCACGATATTTTTATCCGCTTGTCCGCTAACTTGCTCCAGTTCCTCCTTGTCGAACATGACAAATTTTCCTTTTTCATATTCGTAGCCTTTTCCAATTTCCTCCCATTCGACCTCCTTGTCACAAACGGGACACTTTCGTACATAGCTAAGTGGGCTTCCACACTCCTTGTGAATGTAACGCATGGAAATGTCCTTATCCTCCGTAGCTGAAAACATTTTAACGGGCACATGAACCAGCCCGAAGCTGATCGCGCCTTTCCAGACCGTATGCATACCGCCAGTCCTCCTTCTCTTTAATCCGCATTTTGCATCCTTCGATTCCGGGCACCCCGGGATATGAGCATATGATTTTCACTTAGTATGCTTCGTATAAGTGATTGTATGAGGTGTAGATGAAGACTGCGAATTGCTGCCGCTTGCGCATGGTTACAGAAATTTTGGTACATAGTAAGGCATATCCGATTCAAAGGGGGTACGCAATTTATGTCCGGAAAATCCTATCCTCGGCAGATCAGTCATCGTGTGGGTCAAAGCCATATCGCCTTTCGGGGTCCCGCCGCAGGCGAACAAGATGCATTGCCGCCCGAGTTTGCCCTTTCACATGGAACTCAGCCGCCTTTTCCCGTTGCTGTGGCTCATGTGGATTTGGAGGCTGTAGTTTCAACCTCGCCTTCCCATAGCTTTCCTTCATTGGACGTTGAACGACTTATAGATGAAGACTAGGTGACCTACATTTCTAAATTAATGCACCAACAATCAGCAGGAGGAGAACAGCATGAACGTGGAACGAGCAAAAGCCATTTATGATTCATCTGAAAATATTGCCGTACAATTGGATGGCAAACCGATTTGGATTGAGCATGTGGATGAAGCAAACGGTATGGCTACCGTACAGGTGGGCAGCAACCCCGGCAATACTCAAACCGTCCGTGTGGATCGTCTGGAAGAGCGGTAGGAGATGGGAACCAAACATCTGGTCATTATCCATGGCCGTGACAAAAAGCCCAGATGCGACGAAATGCTTCGTCTTATTAAAAAAGCACTGATCGCAGGATTGCGTCGAGTGAACGAGGAAGCGGCACAAAAACTGGAGCAAGAGCAGATTTTACTGACATTTAACGGTTGAAGATGATTTCCATCTGATGCTGAATCGAAATTTAATAGAAAGTATTGATGATCAGCCGCTTATTCAGACATTCTGGAAAGATAGTCACACTGGGCGTGCCAATCCCCACAACTTATTTGCTTATCTTAACCATACGAAGGTGGCTGAGCATGTAGCGGATTGGATTTTACGCTCATAAAAGGCGCATTTTATTTGCACAGCTGTAGGCTTTCATCGCAGATGCTGCTTGAAAGGTCCCGCTCAACAAAAAAAGGCTCGCAATTGCTCAATGAGCAATTAGTGAACCTTTTTTTGTAATAACAAGTGCAGTCGTAGGGACGAGTTAAATGCCAGACAAGTTAATTTGAAGATGCAGCTGGTTCCTTTCTATGACCTTCACACTGCAATGGCCCTCAAATGTGGTGAAACTATCAGTTTAGCCTCTGTTGCTAATTGAACGTCTTCCACCGTCAAACCCGGAGCAATTTCTTTTAGCATCAGCCCTTTACCCGGAATAACATCAATGACAGCCTTTTCGGTTACTATGGTCTTTACAACATTTACAGCAGTCAAGGGCAGCTTGCATTGTTCCAGTATTTTCGGCGCGCCATTTTTGTTCACATGCTCCATGGCTACAATCACTCTCTTGGCTCCAACTACCAAATCCATGGCTCCCCCCATACCCGGCACCTTTTTCCCAGGGATCATCCAGCTTGCAAGGTTGCCTTTCTCGTCGACCTCCAGGGCGCCCAGCACGGTGATATCCACATGCCCTCCGCGGATGATGGAAAATGAAAGTGCACTGTCAAAAAAGCATGCTCCTTCCATGGTTGTAACGTAGTTTCCGCCTGAATCGATACAATCGAGCCTTTCTTTTCCCTGAGCCGCTTTGGGGCCTACACCGAGGATTCCGTTCTCAGCCTGCAGCATAATATGAATGTCCTCGGGGATATAGTCCACTACCATTGTAGGCAATCCGACACCAAGGTTGACAACTTCACCACTTTTGAATTCCTGGGCTATTCTTCGAGCAATGAATTCTCTGTTATTCATGCGTTTTCACCCACCTTTACAATTGCGTCGACAAATATTCCGGGAACGTTGACATGATTGGGGTCAATTTCACCCGTCTTTACGTATTCGTCTACCTGAGCAACTACATACTCTGCCGCTGTAGCCATAACCATATTGAAGTTACGTGAAGAGCCGTTGATGACAAGATTCCCCGCTTCATCAGCCTTATGGGCTCTGATTAACGCCACATCCGCTTTGAGCGGGAGTTCGAGCAAATATTCCCTTTCATCAATTTTGATTTTCTTTTTTCCTTCCTCTACAACGGTGCCTACACCTACAGGTGTTAAAACCCCGCCCAAACCGGCTCCTCCCGCGCGTATTTTTTCAGCGAGCGTGCCTTGCGGGAAGAGTTGGACCTCAGCTTCTTTCGTCATCAGGAGCCTTCCCGTTTCCGGATTGGAGCCGATATAGGATGCAAAAATTCGCTTTACTCTGCCGCTTTTTACAAGCTTATAGATAGATAATTCTGGTGTGCCTGTGTCGTTGGAAACAATCGCAAGATTGCTGGCGGGATTGGTGTCGACAAGCGCACGAACCAGCTCCTCCGGAAAGCCTCCTGCCAGAAAACCTCCGACCATCACCGTGTCTCCGTCTTTGACCTTCTTAACTGCTTCTTCAGCGGAGATTACTTTGTTATTCATGGTTCCTTCTCCTTATATATATATTTTTAGGAAAGCAAACTTTATTGAAGATAATCGTAGAGGACTCTTCCATATGGAAGCGTTAAATCAGCAATAAAATGTTTCCCGCCAATATAAGATTTAACCGGCAAATCTGCCACAGGAGCGTTGACATGGGGGATCAGGCTTAATCTGGCAGGCCCTGACCAGGCTCCTTTTACAGTAATGTTCTCAAGATTATACGCTACTAACTGAGCGATTTTGGGGGTACCGTCAACATCAGGAATTAACTTTAAATTAACTTGTGTTTTTGCGATGGCTTTTGCCGTTTCCTTTTCATCAAGAATGTTATATTTGAAAGGCATAGTTCCCGTGGCCACCAGGACGTTGTTATAATGCAATGTACCCGTCAGCGTCTCCGTCTCCTCAACGATCAAGCGAGGCTTTGCCCATTTTTTCGGAAATCCCCAGACTTCGCGTCCCCCCAGAATAGCAGGTGCGTTATCCAAATACATTTGGGCGACAAAATTGCAGGGTTCTCCTTGAAAAGTACACGGAATGACAATACCGCTTTCCTCATAACTTCCTAACCCGGATGAATCGGGCATCTTGATCCATTCATAGGAAACCGTATTGCTTCCATCCGGCTGAAGAGGTTCCGGGACCGCCTGTCTAATCGCAGCGGGATCGGTCTCATAGGTAATGATAAAAAATTCCCGGTTGATGAATCGGTATGGCGGGCGCCCGTAGCTGCCGCTAGCCGCAGGCATGGATTGGAGTGAAAGTACATCTTTTTGATTCATAACGGTCTCCCTTCCTTTTAAGAGATATTCTAAAATTCATCTTGAATACGCACTTTAAATGAGCGCATTTTCAACCAGCATCGCTATGCCCATTCCTGTTCCGATGCATAACGAGGCGATGCCGTAACGTGAAGATCTTCGCACCATTTCATGAACCAACGTAGCCAATATCCTAGCACCGCTGGCCCCGACAGGATGCCCGATCGCGATCGCGCCGCCATTGACATTCACTTTGTCCAGACTGACCCCTAGCTCTTTCACTACCGCTAATGCTTGTGAGGCAAACGCTTCATTAATTTCAAAAAGATCAATGGCATCGATGGATACACCTTGCTGCTTCAGAAGTGTCGAAATGGCTTTCACTGGCCCCATTCCCATATATGCAGGGTCAACGCCAACAAGGGAATAACCCTTGATATATGCCAATGGCTTTAATGCATGTTCTTTGCATTTGTCTTCCGACACCACAAGTACGGCCGCCGCGCCATCATTGATTCCCGAAGCATTCCCGGCGGTAACCGTTCCGTTCTCCTTAAACGCAGGTTTTAATTGAGAAAGTTTTTCTTTCGTTGTATTTCCTCTTATGTGTTCATCCTCTGTGAAAGAAATAGTTTCTTTTTTGTTTTTGATCATGACTGGAACAATCTGCTCTTCAAAAAGCTTCTTGTTTTTTGCTTCTACGGCCTTTATCTGGCTTTGATAGGCAAATTCGTCCTGCTCCATTCTTGAAATTCCATATTTATCGGCAACATTTTCTGCGGTAATTCCCATATGGTAATGGTTGATCGGGCATGTAAGGCCGTCGGCCACCAGGGAGTCTACCAACTCACCGTTACCAAGTTTGTAGCCGTTTCTTGCATTTCTTAGCAGGTAAGGGGCATTCGACATGCTCTCCATGCCTCCGGCCAAGACGATGTTGCCTTGTTCAGCCAATATTGAATTGTAAGCTAAAGCAACGGCATGAAGTCCAGAACCGCAAACCGTGTTTATCGTTGTTTCGGGTACATCAATAGGGATACCGGCTTTTAATGCCGCCTGTCTGGCAGGATTTTGTCCATTGCCCGCCTGAAGAACATTTCCCAAATAAATCTGATCAATCAAAGAAGGCTCTAATTTACTTTGCTGAAGGCATGCTGTCATCACGGTTGCTCCCAGTTCGGAAGCGCTTAGAGGCGCAAGGGTTTTGTTAAAAGAGCCGACCGCTGTTCTTAACGGGCTTACTAAAGCTACTTTTTTCATTAAAAACTCACATTCCTTTCGCTGTGTTAAAACACAATACATCCATGATTGCACTTCAATTGGTAATTTCCGCTCTTAACCTACGAGACGCAGCGATTGCAAGATATATTTGCATGCGGGCATATCATGGTGCCTAAGACAGTAAATGTGACGGTTCGATCGCCTTCTCCCATTGGAAATTAAAACCAGTTTTATCATAGTTCTAATGCAGATTTTGCTCAATGTCCAAATATTTACACATATCTATGTACAGATGTTTATAGGGTCATATAGGCCACAATAATTAGGCCATTCTAACGTTTTCTGTTATTTTCTTGTTTTTTCTGAAAATCATGATCATAAATTGAATTTTATGTTAAAAATGAAAGTTGCAATCCATACGTAAAAAAGTTTTCCTCGCAAATATCATCTAACTCAGCTGGAAAATAAAAAAAGCCTCCAGAATTTTCTGAAGGCGGCTTTGTTTCTGACCAATCTGGTCTTGAAAAAGCTAGGCAGGTTGCCAATCCAATTGAATACATTTGGAATTCCAATAAAAATGATGACGTCTTTGCGAGATAGTGAAAACTTGTGAATTGGATCAATAGCTCACGAAAAATGTACATCTGCTGTCGCGAGTAAACGCACAAAACGATTGCCAAGCAGCTCATTATGATGAGCTACAATTTGTTCACTGCTCAGCACCTTGCTATCAAATGTACTATGCGCATCCAATACGAGCACGTTGTTCTGGTATCCCAGACTATAGGCGCTTCGGCAAGTCGTGTCGAGGCAAAACTCGGTCTGCATCCCCGCGATTACGAGCTGATCGGCCCCCAGTTCCTTCAGCACATGGCCCAATTCGGTTTGGTAGAAGCTGTCCCAGGATGATTTACGGACAATTCGTTCATGAGGAAGAGGGCGCACCACATCGGCGATGGCCCAGCCTACACTGTTTTCCCGGAAATCCTCATCCGCTTCATCGGTATGCTGTACAAAAATCACCGGTGTACCTGTAGCTCTGGCTTTGTCCAAAAGCTGCTGCAAATGCGATACAACTTCCTGCTCGCGATACAGCTTCTCATCATACATGAACATCGCCTGCTGAACATCAATCAAGAGTAAAACGGTTTGTCCCATCGTTTCGTTCCCTCCCTGTGTGTATCATCTAACTTACAATAGCATGTCTTCATGCCTTGCGGCGACATAAGGTGAACTATATAATAAAGAACAAGTTGGAACGGTCCGATTCGGACGAAAGGTGATTAAAATATATGACAATTTCGCAGGAGCAGTTTACGTTCCGTTCTGTCTCAGAGGCACAGACCGGGTCATTGGCAGGTTTTTTGGCAGCCAAAGCGGTTCCCGGAACGGTGATTGTGCTGGATGGAGATCTGGGAGCGGGCAAAACTGCTTTTTCCAAGGCTTTTGCCAGCCATTTAGGTGTACCGGGTATCGTAAATAGTCCAACCTTTACTCTCATTAAGGAGTACGAGGGCCGATTGCCTTTGTATCATATGGATGTGTACCGGATTTCCCAGGACGAGGCGGAGGATCTCGGGCTGGACGAATATTTTTACGGGACAGGAGTATGTCTGGTGGAATGGGGTAGTATTATACCGGATATATTGCCGGAGCAGCGGCTTCATATGTATATAGAAACAACGGATGTGGGGGAGCGCTTGATTCACCTGACCGGGTACGGCGAGCCTTATGAACAATGGTGCCGCAGTTTGCGGGAGAATGGAGTTTGAACCATGCAAAGAGAGCATACAGATGTGAATGTAAAGCCGCGTGAGCGGTTTTTGACGTTAGATACAGCGACGACCGTGATGGCGGCCGCTCTGATGAACGGAAGAGAATTGCTGGGAGAAAGCAACGTCTATGGCGAACGTAATCACTCCGTGCATGTGATTACCGAGCTGGAACGACTGCTGACTGAAGAAGGGCTGACACGAGATGATGTAGATGGTATTGCAGTTGGTGTTGGACCGGGGTCTTATACCGGTATCCGGATTGCGGTGACTGCAGCCAAAACACTCGCTTGGGCCTGGGGTATCCCGGTGACGTCCATATCGACTTTGCACGCTTTGGCGTGGGGTGGTTGGAATCGCGGCATCGAGATGAAGGGACAAGAAGATAAAAATGAGTCTGTGAATAACGGTTCGTCCGGAGCGCAGGCAGCAGACTGGATTGTGCCTGTGCTGGATGCGCGCCGTGGTCAGGTTTACACGGGGCTGTTCGCCGTGAATACAGTTGACGACGTCGAGAGTCCGCAACGGCTGGAGCCAGATGCAATTCGCTTAATGACTGCTTGGACCGATGACCTACTGCAACGGCTGGAGGCTTTGCCCTCTGAAGAGCGTCCTCCAGTCATTTGGCTAGTCGGTGAAACGACGGTTCACGCCGAAACAGCTGAGCGTCTGCGTGCTTGGAGCGAGCTTCGTATTGTACCTTATGAGCTGGAAGGAAGATGGGTTGGCCGCCTTGGGGCGGATAAGCTGCTTCGTCAGGAACATGACGAGCTACATACGCTGGTTCCTAATTATACCCAGCTGGCGGAGGCGGAAGCCAATCTGCTTCGTCAGCGCTGAAGAGAGCGGTGAACAACATGGCAAAGAACATACAGCGGGAAGAGAAACTTGAGTTTCGCTTGATGCAACTGGATGATATTCCCGATGTGCTGGAGATTGAGCATGAAGCGTTCACGCTACCGTGGACGGAGGAAGCATTCCGCAATGAGCTGACGATGAATCATTTCGCTAAATATATGATTATGGAACTAGACGGACAAGCCATTGGTTACGCAGGCATGTGGACGATTATGGATGAGGCCCATATTACGAATATTGCGATTCGTGAGGCTTATCGCGGACGCAAGCTTGGAGACAAGCTGTTGAATGAGCTGATGCAGACCGCATCTTATTTAGGGATGGAACGTATGACGCTAGAGGTGCGGGTAACGAACCGGATCGCTCAGGGCTTGTATGAGAAAAAAGGCTTTAAGCCCGCAGGTGTGCGCAAAGGCTATTATTCGGATAATAACGAGGATGCCGTGATCATGTGGGCGGATCTTCCCGCGCATGGGGCATCCGGTGAACAGGAAGGAAGCGTGCAGAAGCAATGACGCAAGAGGAAAAAGCAGGTACAGGCTCCGCCCCCGGCAAGCCTTGCTATATACTGGCAGTGGAAACGAGTTGTGATGAGACGGCTGTTTCTGTCGTGAAAAATGGCACAGAGGTGCTCTCAAATTTGATTTCCAGTCAGATTGAAACACACAAAGCCTTTGGTGGTGTTGTACCAGAGGTGGCTTCACGCAAACATGTAGAGAGCATCACCTATATGCTGGACGAGGCCATGCAAACATCGGGAATTACCCCTCGTGAGATTTCGGCGGTTGCCGTGACACAAGGACCAGGACTGGTTGGCGCATTGCTGGTTGGTATTGTCGCCGCTAAGAGTGCTGCTTTGGCATTCGGCAAGCCGTTAATCGGGACGCATCATATCGCGGGACATATTTATGCCAATCAGTTGGAGCATGATATCGTATATCCGTGCATTGCTCTCGTTGTGTCAGGAGGACATACAGAGCTAGTGCTGATGGAGTCCGAAGGTCATTTTCAACTCATTGGTCGTACAAGGGATGATGCGGTTGGGGAAGCCTACGACAAAGTAGCGAGAGCCATTGGATTTCCGTATCCCGGCGGTCCGCATGTGGATCGTGTGGCTCATGAATCGGAGGAAGTGGTTACTTTGCCGCGTGCATGGTTGGAGCCAGATTCTTATGACTTTAGCTTTAGTGGCTTGAAATCGGCGGTGCTGAATGTAATTAACCAGACGAAAATGCGCGGAGAAACCGTTCATGTCGGAGCGATCGCAAGAGGTTTTCAAGAGTCGGTCGTCGAGGTGCTGGTGGAAAAGGCGATTCGTGCCATGCGTGAATACGGTGCGAAGCAGCTCCTGCTTTGTGGCGGTGTGGCTGCTAATCGCGGACTGCGTACAGCATTGCGGGAGCGCTGTGAGCGCGAAGGAATCGATCTGCTTGTACCATCGATGAAATATTGCACAGATAATGCAGCGATGATCGGCGCTGCGGCCTACGCCAAATGGAAGCGCGGGGAATTTACCTCATTGGATATGAAGGCTGATCCAGGGCTGTCTCTGGAAGAATGGTCTGTCCAAACTTAATTGAAGAAGAATGAGCAAGACACGGCACAGTTGAGTCGTGTCTTTTTTGTTCCGCACCATAACGATCATAAAAATATAAATTCAAGAGGATAAAATACAGGAGTTTGAGCAAAAGAATGGCAGCATCTCATTCCCTCGCATGATTCGTCACAATGGTTCACGATTTTTCATAATCCATCAAAAAAATCTGGAATTTTGATATTGCCCGAATAATGATGTGATTTGTCAAGTTGTGAACAAAGTTATCCACATATACCGTTTCAAATGTGGATAACCCAGCCCGAAGCAAGCAGGCTAAGACTTTTTGGAGATAGCAAGTTGGGGGATATGTAACACCTTTAGTTCTTGTGAAATCTGTGGATAATGTGGATAAAAGGGTGGATAAATTTGGTTTTCATTTGAAAGTGGCTTTTTATCAATAAAAAAATGGCCCAAAAGGCCATTTTTCAATCTCACTCATACACATAAGTTGTGGATAATCTTGTGTACAAAAAAATAGAAGAGGAAAATGTGAAATTTTTAAGGCTAATATTTTATGCAGTAGTGTCTATTCTTCTAACAGCTCTTCCCAAGAGGCATAGGTTTCAGTCAATTCCTGTTTATGGGTGTCGAGCTGTGCCTGAATATTCTGAAGCGCTGTGTAATCCTGATAAATCTCAGGTAGGGTCATTTGTTCCTCCAGCCCTAAAATTTGTTCTTCCAGCGTTTTGATCTGGTTTTCCAATGCCTCCAGCTTGCGTTGACGGCTACGTTCCTCGCTTTTGGCTTGTTTGTCTGCAGCATAGGTGGCGGCGCGTGATTTGGATGTGGTCTCGTCTGTCACGGATGCAGAGGTAGCCGATGTTTTGCCGCGTGCGGCCTGATTTGCCTCCAAAGCTTCCTGCGCAATTTCCTCCAATTCCTGCTTTTTAGCTACATAGTCATCATAATTCCCCAGGAAATGTTCTATCCCTCCAGGATGAAGCTCGATGACACGTTCCGCCATTTTGTTCAGGAAATAACGGTCATGGGAAATGAACAACAGTGTACCGTCATAGTCCATCAAAGCCGCTTCCAGCACTTCCTTGCTAAACAGATCCAGATGGTTGGTAGGCTCATCGAGAATTAATACGTTGGCTTCGCGCAGCATGAGCTTGGCCAGAGAAACGCGGGCTTTTTCCCCTCCGCTTAATGCAGCTACTTTTTTTAGTACATCGTCACCGCTAAACAGGAAATTACCCAGCACTGTACGAATACGTGCTTCTTCCATATGAGGATACTCGCTCCACAACTCCTCCAGTACGGTGTTGGCAGGGTTCAGGTTCGTCTGCTCCTGGTCATACAGACCGATTTTGATTTTCGTGCCCCAGTGGATGGAGCCCGCAGCAGGTTTAAGTGATCCGGTCAGACATTTGAGCAACGTCGATTTTCCGATCCCGTTCGGACCAATCAGTGCCACGGTATCTCCACGTTTTAAGTCGAACGATGCGTGCTGGAATAAAGGCTTTTTCCCTTCATATCCCACAGAGAGGTCACGGACCTCCAGTACTTCCTTACCTGACATATGGGCTGTTTCAAAGGAAAAATGAGCCTTTTTCAAGTCTCCCATCGGTCGATCCATACGCTCCATTTTATCTAACTGCTTGCGCCGACTTTGAGCGCGTTTGGTCGTAGAAGCCCGCACAATATTACGTTGTACGAATGCTTCTAAACGGGCAATTTCTCCTTGCTGCTTTTCGTAATGCTTCAGATTCGTTTCGTACTCGGCAGCTTTCAACTCCATGTAGCGGCTGTAGTTGCCTGTATATCGGGTAGAACGATGGCGTTCGATTTCAATAATCGTCGTTACCAGTCGGTCCAGAAAATAACGGTCATGTGATACAACCAGCAGAGAACCGGAGTAGCCGCGCAAATAGTCCTCCAACCAGGTTAGTGTTTGAATATCCAGATAGTTGGTAGGCTCATCAAGCATGAGGACATCTGGGGCGAGCAGTAGGATGCGCGCTAGCGCAAGCCGAGTTTTCTGTCCTCCGCTCAAGGTAGCTACAGGCGTTTCAGGTGCAAATGAGCCAAAGCCCATGCCGTGCAGCACGCTGCGAATACGGGTCTCCATTTCATAACCACCGTGATCCTTGAACCAGTCTGAACGACGTGCATAGCGTTCCAGCAGATCTGCGTAGCGTTTTTCGTTTTGAGCATTGGCCAGGTCAGCGATGTCCTGTTCCATTTGCCGCAGTTCCCGTTCCGCTTCAATCAGGGGAGTGAACACCAGCATCATTTCCCCCCAGATAGAACGGTCAGAATTCAAGCCGCTGTTTTGCGCCAGATAACCGATGCTGGTCTCCTTTGCCTTGAAAATTTGTCCACTGTCATAGGATATTTCACCAGCAATGATTTTGAGCAGGGTCGATTTGCCTGCACCGTTCACACCTACGAGTCCAATACGTTCACGTTCCAATATTTGAAGGTTAATCCCGTCCAGAACGGGCTCAATTCCATAAGATTTAGTAATTCCGGTTACTTGCAATAGCATAGCGTATCGTTCCTCCATTACATTTTGCACAGTTCTACCTGCTTTTTTCGCAGGTACCTTCCTTCCAGTTTACATGAAATTACCCACTATTGCACTGCTTTCACCCTGTAAACCCTTGAGCCGCGTGTAGTCAATTTGTATAAACAATGATAAACTTAAGCGAGAAGTGAAAAAGAATGAAAAAAACTTGCAACGTACAGCACTTACTGACAAATGGGACAATAGCAACGTATTAAAGATTATCGACGATTGTGCGGGAGGGCGGATGTGATGGATGTCTGTAATGTGAAGAACGCGCTGCGTTTGCAGCAACGGGAGGCGCGTGACTCCATGGACCCGCTGACAAGGCAGAAGGCATCGGCTGTGGCCTGTCGGCATGCAATCGAGGCATGGGAGCAGCTTAGAATAGACAGAAACGGAGATAAGCTAACCTTATTTAGTTATCTCTCTTTTGGCAGCGAGATTTCGACGACTCCCCTCATTGAGCATTGCTGGTCACAGGGAGATCGTGTCCTGGCTCCAAGAGTGGATTCGGTAACTCGGACGATGGAGCTGAGGGAGATGGATCAGAACGGAGATATTGTACCCGGCGTCTGGAACATCCCTGAGCCTGCTTTGACATGCAAGGAATGGTCGCCTGAAATGTGGACGGGAATTGACTGGGTTGTTGTGCCTGGCTTGGCCTTTGATCGTCGAGGGGGCAGGATTGGCTACGGCGGAGGCTATTATGACCGCTTTACCGTACAGGTAGAGGCAGAGAAGCGTAACAACAGCCACGTAGGTCCGCTGTATGTCTCGCTGCTACTGCCGGGACAATTGCTCACACAGGTGCCTATGGAGCCAAGGGATTTGCGAGTGGACGTGCTGTTTACTCTGGATGGACGCTTAGATTGTGATTATGCAAAATTGACAAATGATGAATGAAGTAAAGTTGGGTATGTGAAAGGAGCTGTGAGGGAGTCGTGGATTCCTTTACTCATTTTAACGAACAGGGACGTGCTCGTATGGTAGATATTTCGGGTAAAACGTCTACGGTTCGTACAGCAGTTGCCGTGACTCAGATTACGATGAATCCGGCTACATTGACGGCTGTAAAAGAAGGAAGAATCGGCAAGGGTGATGTTCTTGCTGTGGCCCAGGTCGCAGGGATTCAAGGCGCGAAAAAAACGTCAGACTGGATACCGATGTGTCATCCACTGGCTCTGACAGGCGTGAACATTACTTTTTCCGATAATGGACATGATGTGCTTCATATTGAAGTTGAAGTGAAGACCGAAGGTAAGACAGGTGTAGAAATGGAAGCTTTGACAGCGGCTTCAGCCGCAGCGTTAACCGTGTATGATATGTGCAAGGCGCTGCAAAAAGATATGATCATCGGCCCTACCATGCTGCAATCCAAAACAGGTGGCAAGCATGGGGATTTTCAACGGGAGGACCACCGGGAACCTTGACATAGATAAACATTGTCGCCGAGAGGGTACTGTGATGTGATGCAGGATGCAGCGTGGCTGTTTCTGATTTTCAGAAGAGAAAGTATTCTTTCATGATAGGAGAAGGGTGATCTTATGGTGTGGAAAACGGCGATCCTAACAGCCAGTGATAAAGGGGCAAGGGGAGAGCGTGAGGATACAAGCGCACAGGTCATCCGGGAACTCATCGAAGAAGAACTGGGCGGAGAGATTGTGGAATACCGGATCGTTCCCGATGAACCGGATGAAATTATTGCTGCTTTAATCGAAATGACCGATTATTTTCATGCAGACCTGGTACTAACTACGGGCGGGACTGAGCTGGCCATTCGTGATGTGACACCCGAGGCGACTCGGCGGGTTGTGGAACGGGAAGTGCCGGGTATGGCAGAGGCCATGAGAATGATCGTGATGCAGAAAAATCCAGCGGCTATGCTATTCCGTGGAATCGTGGGAATACGCGGACGTACACTGATCGTCAATTTGCCAGGAACGCCCAAAGGCGTGCATGAAAATTTGGCAGCGATAATGGACCAGCTTCCAGAAGCGTTGCTTATGGTGACAGGTCAGTTCCGGTAGAAGGCAGCACATCGTGTGTGGTATGATACCTATAAGAATTTATAAGGCCGTATACGGACAAAGATTCTTATTTTGTTCGTCAACATAAGGAGGATTACTACACATGCCCAATATTGGAGCACCGGGTTATATTTTGTTAATTATTCTGGCGCTGCTGCTATTTGGTCCGAACAAGCTGCCTGAGCTGGGTCGAGCTGTAGGGCGTACATTCCGTGAGTTTAAAAACGGGGCACGCGATATTTTATCAGAAGATGAACGGACTGAGCGTAAAGACAGCAAAGATAGTGTGGTCAAAGCATCACAAACGACGTCTTCAGAAGTTCAACCTCAGCCTGAGGATAAACGCTTGTCATAGATTTAGTGATCGATTCTTGATCTTGTACAATAAACAAAAGCCTCTTCTTCAGTGAAGGGCTTTATTTTTTAGGAGGCGCTGCTGCGTTCCGTTCAGAAAGGAGGAGTGGACTTGACCCCATCAGAGCATGAAATGCCGCTAATGGAACATCTGGGAGAGCTTCGCCGCAGAATGATCTATGTGCTAATTGTATTTGTATTGGCAC
Source organism: Paenibacillus peoriae (assembly GCF_022531965.1). Taxonomy (GTDB): domain Bacteria; phylum Bacillota; class Bacilli; order Paenibacillales; family Paenibacillaceae; genus Paenibacillus; species Paenibacillus polymyxa_D. The sequence continues at coordinate 1,441,989 of NZ_CP092831.1, forward strand.
TGGCTGGTGGTCTGTTCGCGGCGGGTACTGTATATGACTGGCTTATTCGCTCCGGTTCGGCGCGAGCTTTTCAGTTAAACGCGTTTTCCTTTTGGGACGGGATTGGTATCTACATGAAGATCGCCATGATCATCGGGATTGCGGTGGCGCTACCGTTTGCATGCTACCAACTGTGGAAATTTGTCAGCCCGGGATTAAGGCCGCAAGAACGAAGTGCGACTTTGCGGTATGTGCCTTATGTGCTGCTTTTATTCATCATTGGGACAGCTTTTGCTTATTTCATTATTTTCCCGATGGCGATTCAGTTTACATCGTCTGTCACCAAAAGTATGGGATTACAGGAAACGTACGGGATCGCACAATATTTCACCTTTATGTTTAATATTGTACTGCCTGTAGCGCTACTGTTTGAGCTCCCCCTGCTTATCATGTTTCTGACGGGGATTCATGTTTTAACACCAATGCGGCTTCGCAAATGGCGGAAGATTTCTTATTTTCTGCTGGTGTTTGTCGCGGTTGTCATTACCCCACCGGATTTTATTTCCGATTTTTTGGTGGCGATTCCGTTGCTGGTGTTATATGAAGTGAGCGTGTACTTGTCTTCGGTCGTGTACCGCAAGCAACTGCGTGCACAGGAGGAACGTGAGGCTCAATTGCGTGTAGCTTCAGAATAATAAGGCAGGACTTGAATGGCTCAGTAAATAATTTATTCGGGTCGCGCTTCATGGCAACTTGCAGATGATGAATAGCATTTGTATATCATGACTATGTACAGAGCATGAACAGTAGCGGCTTAGTCCCCTGAAAAATAACCATTAGCCTTGAGTTAACGGTTATTTTTCAGATAGATGGATATAATCGGGAAGGGCTGTCCATAAAAATTCCCATAAAAAATACATTAGGGACTTGAAATTCAATCCCAAGTTGAGTATCATAAAGTTGGTTGTTAGCACTGACGACTGTCGAGTGCTAATACATACAACATAACAACCAAATTACAGGATAAAACACTTAATAAGGAGGCTATTTTTTCATGATCAAACCTTTGGGTGAACGCGTATTGGTGGAAGCAATTGAGCAAGAGACAACGACTTCCTTCGGGATCGTACTTCCTGACTCTGCCAAGGAAAAGCCGCAAGAAGGCAAAATTATCGCGGTTGGCGCAGGCGCATTGAAAGACGGTGCCCGTATTCCTCTGGAAGTAAAAGAAGGCGACCGTGTCATTTTCTCTAAATACGCTGGAACGGAAATCAAATATGAAGGTAAAGAATATTTGATTATGAAAGAAAGCGATATTCACGCGATCATCGGTTAACCGGAACCCGGACAAGACCTGAATATAGGAATTGAAACAAATCATTCATAATCCATAGGGAGGTTTATCACAAATGGCTAAAGATATTAAATTCAGTGAAGACGCTCGTCGCTCTATGCTGCGCGGGGTTGACGCATTGGCTAACGCTGTTAAAGTAACACTCGGACCGAAAGGCCGTAACGTTGTACTGGAGAAAAAATTCGGTAGCCCGCTCATCACTAATGACGGTGTAACGATTGCAAAAGAAATCGAGCTGGAAGACGCGTTCGAAAACATGGGCGCTCAACTGGTTAAAGAAGTAGCGACCAAAACGAACGATGTAGCTGGTGATGGTACGACTACTGCTACTGTTTTGGCTCAAGCCCTCATCACAGAAGGCCTGAAAAACGTAACTGCTGGCGCAAGCCCAATCGGTATCCGTAAAGGGATCGACAAAGCGGTTAAAGCGGCTGTTGCTGAACTGCAAGCCATCTCCAAACCAATCGAAAGCAAACAATCCATTGCTCAAGTAGCTGGTATTTCCGCTGCTGATGACGAAGTAGGCGAACTGATCGCTGAAGCTATGGAAAAAGTGGGCAAAGACGGTGTAATCACGGTTGAAGAATCCCGCGGGTTTGCAACAGAGCTGGAAGTGGTTGAAGGTATGCAATTTGACCGTGGCTACATTTCCCCGTACATGATTACAGATACGGACAAAATGGAAGCTGTACTGGACAATCCGTATATCCTGATCACAGACAAAAAAATCACAAACACACAAGAAATCCTGCCATTGCTTGAAAAAATCGTACAACAAGGCAAGCCACTCGTTCTGATCGCTGAAGACATCGAAGGCGAAGCGCTGGCTATGCTCGTTGTTAACAAACTGCGTGGTACATTCAACGCTGTAGCTGTTAAAGCTCCAGGCTTTGGTGACCGTCGTAAAGCAATGTTGCAAGATATCGCTGCCCTGACAGGCGGTCAAGTGATCACGGAAGAACTGGGTCTGGACCTGAAAACAGCTTCCGTAGACCAACTGGGTACAGCACGTCAAGTGCGTATCACAAAAGAAAATACGATTGTGGTTGACGGTGCTGGAAACAAAGCCGACATCGACGCTCGTGTTAGCCAAATCCGTACGCAACTGGAAGAAACCACTTCCGAGTTCGACAAAGAGAAACTGCAAGAGCGTCTGGCTAAATTGTCCGGCGGCGTAGCAGTCATCAAAGTCGGTGCGGCTACTGAAACAGAATTGAAAGAACGCAAACTGCGCATCGAAGATGCTCTGAACGCAACCCGTGCTGCGGTTGAAGAAGGTATCGTATCCGGTGGTGGTGTAGCGCTCCTGAACGTATACAAAGCAGTTGCAGCTGTTGAACTGCAAGGCGACGAGCAAACAGGCGTGAACATCGTGTTGCGCGCTCTGGAAGCTCCAATCCGCACCATTGCTGCTAACGCAGGTGAAGAAGGCTCTGTAATCGTTGAGCGTCTGAAACGCGAAGAAGTTGGCGTAGGCTTTAACGCAGCTACTGGCGACTGGGTAAACATGATCGACGCTGGTATCGTTGACCCTGCGAAAGTAACTCGTTATGCATTGCAAAACGCTGCTTCCGTAGCGGCAATGTTCCTGACTACTGAAGCGGTTATCGCTGACAAGCCAGAACCAGAAAAGGCTGCAATGCCTGACATGGGCGGCATGGGTGGAATGGGCGGCATGATGTAATTAGGGCCTCAAAACCCTGTAATACCGCTATTTAAAGGGCTCCCGAGAGGGAGCCCTTTTCTATAAAATCACATAAAAATCACATAAAAATCACATAAAAATCACATAAAAATCACATAAAAATCACATTCTCTGCAACGAGTCAGATTTGAAGGATGTCTGAGAAGTGATTTTTAATCTTCGCATTGGCATTTTTCTTCATTTTCTCCGTAACGTGTGTATAGACTTTCAATGTCGTTTTTGCGTCATCATGACCAACTCGCTTCATGATTGTTTTGATATCAACTTCAGCTTCAGTCAGCATCGATATGTGAGTGTGCCGAAAAATGTGAGGAGTAGCTTTCTTTTTAATTGAGGTTTTCTTGAGAATACGTTCCATACGGATTAATATATTTTTTTGAATGAGTGCCGTTCTTGTGGGCAAAAACAAAGTTGTTTTCATGATAATCATCAAATAATTTCTTGCATTCAAGTCTGAAAGCTTGTTGTTTAACAATGTGTCTTTGGAGCAAATTCATAACGTTATCAATTATATTAAATTTACCAATAGATCCTGTAGATTTGGGTGGAGTTAGAATGTATTTACGCATATTATCAGGATTGTAAAGTGTCTTGGTTATTCGTAACTCATTTAATTCAAAGTTAAAGTCCATATCTTTTAAAGCACAGAGTTCCACAGATCGTATCCCTGAAAAGGCAAGCAAGTGAAAGATTTCAATGTCATCAGCTTGTTCAAGATGAAGGATGCTATATTCAACGAATATTTCTAAATACTTATTAACTGTAAATTGACGTTTTGCTTCGCTAATAATGCATTGTTATTAATTTGATACGATATGCTGATCATTTTGATGCGCATCTTCATTAAAGTAATGTTCAAACTGTTTTTGCATTTTATCGGCTACCAAGTGAGTGTGGCGTGAATGCACAATTGCTGTAATGACAAAATAAAGGGAAACTATTGTAAGAAAAAAATAAATTATATTCATCGAAAAACTCCTCTCCGGAAGGTAGATGATCGAAGATGGTATGGTTCCATTTGACTTTATGTGAGCCGTATTTTTATTCTATAAAACTTACTGGTCACTTTTTCTTACCATTCAACTTGATCAAAACGCATGTCTTTATAGTAAAACTCTCTATCATGATCCGTAATCTCCCGAAGAACCCTGCATGGATTTCCAACAGCTATTACATTCGCCGGGATATCCTTGGTTACCACGCTACCAGCACCAATTACACTCCCTTTGCCAATCGTGACTCCTGGAACAATAATCGCTCCGCTCCCGATCCATGCCCCATCCTCAATGGCCACTGGTAATGCAAACATCCCGCCTTCTTTGCGCTTTTCTGGATGTACAGGATGATTCGTTACAGCAATCGTTACATTCGGGCCAAACATGACATCATTACCAATCGTAACTTTATAGTCGTCAACCACGGTTAGATTGAAATTGATATATACATTATTTCCTACGGTCGTATTTGAACCATAAGACATGCGAATGGGCGGCTCCATCCATACATTTTCTCCAATACTTCCAAAAAGTTGTTTCATTAACGTTTTGCGCATTTCAACATCATCTGGATGCAAATTATTAATTTCATAGCATATTGCCTTACCACGCTGGCGTGCTTTTGCCAACTCTGCAGCCTCTTTCGGATAATTAGCATCGTGATCTGTAAATAATTGTTTGCTGGTCATTCTTTCTTGGATATTCATGCCACATTCTCCTTTATACATGCTTATATTTATTAGAGTAAATTGCAAAACCTTATTTATGATCAGGTTTATGCAAAGTTTCTAGTGATGTTGTTAAGCCATTTAAACTGTCGATATCGAATAAAAGCAATGGGAAGTTTAATCATCTCGTCTAGGCTGATGACGATATATAAGAAAATGGGGGGGACTTGCCAAACAAAAGCACATAGGTAACTAAGCGGTAGAATAATAAGCCACATGACGACAGTATCGCACCAAAATCCAAATTTAGAATCCCCACCAGCCGTGAATATACCCGCTATAGTTGTGGAGTTAAACGATTTGGCTATACAATAATACGCACTAATGTAAAGCATCCCATCTAGGTAACTTTGAGCAGTTGGATTCAAATTGACGATAGAGTATACCAATGGTTTAATGAACAGAATCGTGCAGCCTGCAATGACTCCAAATATCAAAGCATAAAAGCACATTTGGTTGCCCGCATGCTTTGCTTTCTCGATTTCACCCTGTCCCAAATACTTCCCAACAAGTACAGAGCCCCCAGTAGCGATGCCTCCACAGAGAACCACTGCTAGATTTTTAACTACAGACGCTATGGAATTTGCGGCTACCAGATCGGAGTTCACATGTCCAATAATTGCAGCAGTAGCGGTAAGAGCTCCTCCCCAAACCATATAATTCCCCTGTACAGGCAGAGTATATTTTAGGAAATCTTTTAATAAATTACGTTGAATGCCGTCACGTACAGGCAAACGAAAACGAATGGATCCCTTGGTTATGGAATGAATCACACAACACGCTAGTTCAACAATCCGTCCTAAAACCGTGGCAAGAGCTACGGCTGAAATGGCCAGTTCGGGCCTTGATGGGAATAAAATAAAAATGCAAATGGCATTGAAGAAAATGTTCAAAATCAAACATAAGGAACTAATCCACGCACTAAGTTTTGCATTTTCCATACTTCTAATCACACTGAGATACATCTGCGATATTCCCATCACAAGATAAGAAAAGGAATTCATTTGTAAAAACCTTGAGCCGAATCGAATCAGTTCTGCATCATTGGTGAATAAACGCATAAGTGTACCCGGAAGAAAGAAGGAAGATAAAAAAAACAAAATGGAGACACAAAAGGAGAACATGCAAGCGATACTAAGAATGCGCTGTATGGTTGAAGTATCCTTTTTCCCCCAGTATTGCGCAGTGAGGATACTTGCCCCCGCTGACATTCCCATATAAAACAATGTTAATGCAAAAGTAATTTGCCCTGCGAGTGATACAGCTGACATTGCGGATTGACTAATCATGCCCAGCATAACTACATCAACGGATATCACAGTTGCTGATATTAAATTTTGTAATGCAATGGGAATGACGAGCGTCATTAACTCCCGATTAAAATCACGATTAGATCCTTTGAGTTGTATGCGGTTTCTCACCTATCTCCTGTCCTCCCCCACTGATCTACACAATATAAGGATAGGATAATATCATTGTTGTTTCCATTAATATTAGCTATAATTTTATAAAAATCGTATATTTACAAAGAGAGGGCTTTTTGATGACAAATTTAGAGGTGTTTTCTGATTTATCAGAACGTTTGAATTATAATCTTCCTGATTTACCGCTTTATGTCCGAAAGGGAAGCCTTCATCAATTTAACAATTATGCAGCAGTAGCGCATTGGCATTTGGACATAGAGTTTATCTACATATTACAAGGATCGATGGATTTCTCTGTGAATGGAAGTATCACTCGATTGCATCAAGGGGATGGACTTTTTGTGAATAGCCAACGTTTGCATTTCGGCTATTCTCTTGCAGACCATAAAGATTGTTTATTCCTTGTCGTCGTCATTCATCCCTCTATCCTTGGTGAGAAGCCTTCATTTATTCAAACATACTGGGGGGAAAAGTTTAGTTTAATGATGGCTGATTTTGTTGTACTTACAGATCAGGTTGATTGGCAGCAAAGAATATTACTGTCCATTCAAGAAATCTATCAGGAAATGCATAAGGACCATACTCCTCCAAATCCGCTTCGTCTGGCATCACAAGCTTTATCTTTGAGTGCAACAATAGGGGATCATTTGCAACCCATTTCTGGGCAACCTGGAGTATTGACGCATGTTCAAGAAATGACGCGTTTCATTCATCAAAACTATGATCAAAAAATAACTCTTGAGGAGATCGCCTACGCAGGAGCCGTTTGCAGAAGCCGTTGCTGTACATTATTTAACAAGTATGTGGGCCAGACACCCAACAATTATGTCACTCAATATCGTCTTCAAAAAAGTTGCGAAATGTTAAAAGAAACACGAAGATCCATAAGTGAAATTGCACTTGCCTGCGGTTTTCAAAGTGCTAGTTATTTTTCATCCATTTTTCGTAAACAGATGGGTGTAGTTCCGCAAAATTATCGAAAACAAGTTTCGAATAACGATTCAACTTGAATGGAAGTAATACAAACCAATTTGAAATAATCTGGATTACAACAGTCTTCCAATCAAATATTATTTTTTCAAAAGCGTAATATAGAAATTCAAACAATAAGGAGTACGGACTTTACGTAGAGGAACAACCTGTTTTTTTCACGGAGAGCGCTAACATGCCTGCGTCTTTTTAGATATTTTGGGGCAACATATCCCGCAAAAATTTCATTCTTTATTGATACATGTGATGAGTCTGCTCATAAATCATTTCTTTTTCGGTACATAATAACCATTGGAAGTGCCTGTTTCTGCAACTCAAATGATAAAAGAGCGGGGCAATCACACCATTGCCCCGCTCCTTTACATAATGCAATACCAGTTGACAGACAAGGATCACTGCAAATCCAGTATTTTTTGAATCGTGAGAAGAACACCATTTTCTTCGTTTGACTTAGTAATGAAGTTTGCTGCCTTTTTAGTATTTTCACAAGCATTACTCACTGCAAAACTGTATTTCGCGATTGCCATGAGTTCCACATCATTCTCGCCGTCACCAAATGACATTGTTTCCTCGTATGTGACGCCCAACATTTCTTGCAGTTTCTTTACTGTCTCACCTTTATGCGTATGCAATGCCGTGATATCCAGCCATCTAGCTTCTGAATCAACAATATAAATTTGTCCACCCAACGTATTCTCAACATGCGCTCTTAATGCTGTACTTCGTCCCTCCGTGTCGAAGACCGTAATTTTGATAAAACAGCTATCTATGTTTGCAAAGGAGTCTGTTTTTAATACACGTTCATAGGAGCCTTTAACAACGTTATACATATCTTCTGAAATGGAAGAATGAACGTACGCAGCATCACTAGCACATACAATAAGTGTCATATTGTTGTCGAAGTCTTGAATTTGATCAATCGCCTGTAGAGCTAGATCTCGATCAATACTAAACTCTTTAACTACTTGGCCATCTTTTTTAATTCGAGCAGCACTGTCACCCAATATCCAAACTCCCTTGCCATGTTCGTCAAACAATTTTTCAACACGTTCACATTGTTTACCTGTACATGCGACAAATGTGACTTCTTTTTGCTGCATCTCTGCATAAACTTTTTTGAAAAGTTCGACATCGTACAAACTTTTATTGTTCAGAAATGTTCCGTCTAGATCAGTGACTACAAGTTTAATCATACTTATTACCCCCCTGTTTTTTGTTGGTCTTGTTTATCCTTCTGATTGCAATGATCGACGTATTTCACTTGCATGTTCTCCACCAGAATTTGAACTTTTGCGAATATACAATTGCGCTAATGATAAAATACGAACCCATCAAAACGCACGTGGTCAATATATCCACCTAATATTCCCATCAAATTCGCCTCCTGTGAAATTCATAAAACTCTTTTTTTAAATACTTTATAATGGGCATTTAAAATGTCTTTAAAAAAATTCAAAACGAGTTGGTCACATGCTTATCTATGATCTCTCGCTACAAAACAAGATTAAAATATGTAACTGGTTTCATGTCAATAAATTAATTTCAGTACATTTTTCCAAGTTGCCAAGCCACAATTATGATATGTGATCGTTAAAATGCCAGCTGTTTAGGAAGAGGTATTTTAGAGAATATAAGAAGGAAATTGTTGATGAGGCCGATATGTGGTGAATATTTCGTTATTTGAATCACAAAAAATCACATAAAAAATCCTGAAAAATTAAATTGAATAAGGTTGTATAGGGATATTCAAAAAGTAATTCAATTGGGTTAGTTAGAAAAGCCTTACAACCTTTTTTCTAACTACACAACTACTACGTGGGTATATACCATTTGTGTATCCTCTTAAAAATCAGCTCGTGGAAGATCCATAGTGTACTTATATTAAGTGAACTAGTGTAAATGAAAACGGAGTACCTTGATAGTAAAAATACCCACTAGGTAGATACTACATAGTGGGTCTATTAAGATTAGACCAAAGACTTCACCTATATGTCTACATGGAAAGGGGAGGGGATAGGAAGCTTAGATTAAACAGTCTCTTTCAATATATTACGAAAAAAATCACTTTTGTATGGCTTTTTCTTCGGTTAGGGTTTTCATGAGTTGTGAAATGCAGCTTTGTGCTACGCCAAGTAATTTTGCATATTCAATTTGAGTTGAATTAGGTAGTTTTTGTATTAATTGTTCTAGCTGATTTGACCGCCGTCGACCGTTCGGCAGGAATGGGGGCAAAGATCATGCTGATGCCTTGTGCGGTGCTTGTGTTAGTCACCATCATTATATGGTTTGGCACCCGTCGCACCGGTCCTGGACTGACACCACAGAACATCGCTTTAGTCAAGACGGACACAATAAAATTAGACGATTGATGAAGCTAATTGAATAAGTCCGTTAACAAAGAGGGTACTGCACTCCAGATTTCCTGGGAACAGTACCTTCTTTGCGGCCTGTATATTATTGAATCCCATTCGATTGTAGCCTGTCTCGCGAAAACGTATAGTAGAAATAACGATTGTGCTAAACAGTGAACATTAGTTGAATGAAACGGTGACAGTCTAGGACTTTATTTTCTGGTCCCTAGCTGTTGCCGTTTCATTTTTAAGATCCAGTCTAAACTATTACTTTACCCAAGCGGGGTTTCGCCATCATCAACGGCTTCCGATGTTCCTCCCCAGGTTTCACCCCATATGCGCATTTCCCGAAGTACAGGTATGTACGCCCTTCCTTTATCTGTTAGCGAATACTCAACAGTAACAGGTGAGGTAGGGAACACCTGGCGGTTGATGACTTCATGCCGCTCAAAATGACGCAGGACATCCGTTAAAGACTTGATGCTGACATTGTCTAAATATCTTCGCATCTGATTAAATCGCTGCGGACCCAGACTAAGTAAGGTGAGTACCAAAATAGCCCATTTTCCGCGAACAACCTCCAACGCCTCGCGAATGGAGATCAGACATTGTTCGTCCTCTTTGCTTATATCCACAAAATCATTCCTTACTATAGTATAGTTAGTCTAATTTATTGAGCTATATAAAAATAATGTGTCTACTTTAAAGTAGACACTTAATAATTTATAGTAACACTAAAGCTTATTTAACTGCAATGGTTGAATTTGTTTTGAAGGTCTACTACTAATTATTTAGAACATCTTGTGCCAACTTGGGGCAAGGTAATTATGGGGAGGAGAGAAGCATGTCCGTTGAACAATCGTCACAGAAGGTGGAGGCGCAGTTTTTTGATGTTATTCAAGATCGGAGATCTGTAAGGTACTATGATTCCGAAGTAAAGATCTCACGGGACGAAATGAAGGATATATTGCAGCTAGCTACACTGGCTCCTTCTGGCGCCAATCTCCAGCCGTGGAGGTTTCTCGTCATCGACTCGCAGGAGCTAAAACAAAAACTGCTTCCGATCGCCAACAGCCAGCAGCAAGTGATTGAGGCTTCAGCTGTCATTGCGATACTCGGAGATTTGGAAGGCTATAAATTGGCCGAGAAAGTTTACGGGATGGCGGTCGATGCGGGGTACATGCCTGAAGAGACAGCTAAATCATTCGTGGAGCGATACCAAAGACTGTTCGCGAGTATGCCTCCAGAAAATGTACTCCGAAAAGTATTTATTGATAGTGGACTGGTATCCATGCAGCTAATGCTTGTCGCCCGTGCAAAAGGCTATGATACGGTCCCGATGGGCGGCTTTGACCAAGTAAAATTTGTAGAAGAGTTTGATATTCCGGCGAGATACGCTCCAGTTATGCTTATCGCCATCGGTAAGGCGGTGAAGCCCGGACACCGGACGGTAAGATTACCGATAGAAGATGTCGCTTTCTTTAATGAATTGCCTAAGGATTGATATTAATCATTCATGTAATATAAAAGAAGCTAAAGGATATGAAATGCACCTCCAATTGTTAACCACTACTAACAATTGGAGGTGCATTTTTGAGTTTTTTGGTGGCACCTGATCCTTATTGATCATTAATGAGGATGTCCCTGGACATTTGCGCTGTGGGGCGGACCACTATTTCACTTACCCACGCCATTTGGTTGCTCAATTGCGAACGCAATAGCTTTAGCGATAGAGTAGGGGGATAACCCAATGTTCTGATAAGCTTCGAGTTTGGCTTTCATCTCTGAGTCCTTTATGGCGTCCAGGGAATCCAATTGTGTGGATCCAGGTGTGTTTGTGAATCCGGGTGAAACGATCGTTACTCGAAGCTTGTTGCTGGCATCTTGACGCAGGCCCTCTGAAATCGAACGGCAAGCTTTGTCCCCAGACTGGCCTTCGGCTCACTGAACAGTATGGTGTGGAAGACCTTTGAAAAATTTGATTACACTGTGTATAAATAAACCTTAGCTTCATATGGTCTCAATGTAATATTTTGAGTATCAACAAGTGCAGTTTCCGACTTGTAGTTGGAAATCAGTAGTTTTCCAGATTGAGGAATAGAGCTTTCTTTTGGAAAAGAAATACTCGTAGGTTCACCAAAAAAGTTGAGAATTACCACCAGTCGTTCGTTACCCAATGCTCGCTGATAAGCAAAAACTTTCTCATGATTTTCTGCAACAATTGAGTAGTCACCATAAACAATAATGTCATGCTGCTTGCGCAGTTCAATTAGCCGACGATAATAATGAAAAATAGAATCTGGATCAGACAGCGAAGATTCTACATTAATTTGTTTGTAGTTAGGATTAACACCGATCCAGGGCTTACCAGTTGTAAATCCGGCCTGCGGTGAGTCATTCCATTGCATAGGAGTGCGGCTATTGTCGCGTCCTTTGATGTAGATAGAATTCATAATGGAGGCTTCATCTTGGCCTGCAGCCATGTATTCTTTATACATATTGAGGATTTCAATACCCTTGTATTCTTGGATTGTTTCAAAGCGCACATTTGTCATTCCGATTTCTTCGCCTTGGTAAATGTAGGATGTGCCTTGAAGCGTATGCAATAGGGTCGCCAGCATTTTGCCAGACTCTTTATGATAATTCTTATCGTCTCCAAAACGGGAAAGCATGCGAGGTTGATCATGATTATTCAGATACAGGCTATTCCAACCCTCTCCATTCAGTCGAGCTTAAAAAGAATGCTAATGAAAAAAAGTTCTGTTGGGTACACAAGCTGAGCACTTAGCAACGGTCGGTCTAGTAAGAGTTATCTCTGGATATACATATGCAAGAGTGATTCAGGCTACCGAAAATGAGAGAGGGAATCAGTGGTATACTTGGACCAGGACAAGATTGCTCAGTGGGCCAAAGGAGAGATTATGGGTCTTACGAAGATTATATGGTCCAAGGGTATTCGGACGGAACATTTAGACCGAAAGACCATATGAGTAGACAGGAAGGAGCCATGCTTTCTTTGAAAGAGAAAAAATAATGAAAGAAAATATCAAGCTCAGGCAAATACTGCCCGAGTCATTATCCTGAATCCATAAACCGTGCATAACCGTGTTAAAATTGATGTATAAGATGATCCTGATGGAAAAAAAACTCAGATCATTTTTACAGAAGAAGGAAAGCGAGAAGTTGAGTACACTTAACGCCTGGAAACAAGTGCAAGACAAGAAAACCAGCTAATGTTTGTCAAGGGGTACCACTAATATTTTAACGAAACTATACGCCAAGGACATGGCGTATTTTTCTATAAATTGAACGGTATGATCGTCTATAGGTTGAGTACTAAATTCCATATTGTTCAGGAAGTGCGGAGCGCCCGCGCACATTATAGAGCAAATGGTGCATGGGTTGTCACCAATAGCAACTTTACATCACAGGCCTATGAGTTGGCTAAATCCAATAGTGTCAGGCTAATCAGCCGGAATGAATTTGGTAGAGATGCTAGTACAAACGAAAGAAAAATGTTGTCCTCTAAGAAGACAAGTGCTTAATTCAATAACGATGCTGCCTATTGTAGAATTATTACCTTATAAAGAAAATGATTTTGAATATTATTGAAGTGATCCCACGCGAAATTGAGGAATGATTCAACTGTTGAATGAAAGGGGGAATGATCCTTAGCGAATTGGCTCGAGTGCTATTATTTATAACAGAATCTGAATTATTGCCTTAGTAACATACTGAAGAAATTTTACTAATAAGAGTCTAATAGAAAATGTAGGTTGTAACGAGAAAGATCAGCACTGATCTTTTTGTTTCGTTTGCTGTAGGGAGAAACTCTTTGTTGTAAAAGATCCTTATAGGTGATCCTCACAAATAACCGTGGGTAGTAGTACATAAGGTTTGTTGATTGTTTTCTTAGTTGAATTAGAATCGATTTGCTGCAATTCATGTTCCCATTGACTTATATACTCTAGAATAGAAATAAATCTTTTACTTTGAAGGGAGACCGAAACATATGAGGGGTTTGTACTATCATCCTAATCGGATCAAATATAATGGTTCACCAGTGTTAATAGACTCAGGAAAACACGATGCCATATCATTGTTTGTAAAGTTAATAGAACAAATGGCACCAGATGTACTGGAACAATTAGAACATGGCGTTTATGAAAGCTATACACAAGCTTTTCAATGGTATGCAAGTCAAAAGGAACTGACTCCCAATGAAGAGCCGTCAAATTGGAAACTAATAAAAGCAGCCCGCACAGATTACTTTCCTGAATATATGAAATTAAAAGAGAGTCTATACGGCTGGGCTACTAAGTACCACTTAACAGGAGATGGAGACTTGTACCTAAATTTGGCTCTATGGGGGATTGCTAACTATTATGATGACCGGAAAGAGGAATCAAGAAAAGAAAGACAGCTGAATATAAAAAAGCACGCTGAAGATCTTGAAGTCGGTCCGGAGGCTCTTCGCGCAATGTCAATTTACAAATGCTCTTGGCCGTATGAGGAACAGTTATCATTATCAGAGTATCTCTACTTTGAGGACGAACACGACGATATTGAATTAAGTAGAAGTGTCGGTAAACAAGAAAAAATATATCATTCATTTTTTTCGAGATATTTCCCTTTCGTGTTTTCCCCAGAAGATATATTCTGTTTGTCTGGAAACGATAAACCGAATATCCATGCTTTTGAAATGCTTAGAATGTTTGACGAAAGTAAGAGCAATATTATTGAAGCTAAAATCATGGATTCGTCTAAAACTAACTCACTTACACAACCATGGGAGGGCGGGAAGGGTTGGGATCCGCGGAAAGAAACCTGGAAAGAGTTCGAGAGACTCATAGACACATATTATGAACAATATAAAAATCTATATCGTGAACGAACAGAGCAATTCCTTCAAGAACGAGGATATGTAAAAGATAAAGAGAAGAGAAATTTAGAACATTTTAAATGGCTCGTAGATTATCAAATTAAAGGATGGACTCTAAAAGAAATTGCTGATCACTATAGTAAGGTTAGATCTGAGATAATCAACGAGGATACTATTTTCCATGGAATTAAAAATACAGCCAACTTGGTTCTTGTTCATCTAAGATCCTCAAAAAACAAACAAGACACTTGGATTTAACAATTTCAATGATGGCTGGCATTACCACCTAGTAATACAAAGAGGAATAATATATGAAAAAGAAATTATTCTTTGTATCAGCCTTATCTATTAGTTGTTGGGAGCTGTTGTGCTGTTGTCGTGCCGAGTGCGATCTTTGCAAGTGTAACTGATTCTGCCAATATATCCGCTACTGCGACCCAAGATGTTGGTACAACAAATAACTTCTCAAAAATCCAGAAACGTTTTTAATGACACATCCAACAAACAAGATCCAGTAACAAACTGAAGATCGTAAGAGGCGGAAAGGAGGAAGCAAAAGCGAATTATCAAAAATTCAAGAAACAAGGCCTAATCGATGGTCTTAGCTGGTTGACTGGAGATAAAGCAGAATAGTCAAAATGGAACCATATGTATTAAGGTTAATTTATCACACTTCCAAAAACTTCAAAGTAGTAGAACTTGCCCTGGGATTTTCTGGGGCTCTTTTTGGTTGTCCTTCCTTACAAAAGCTGCCTCCTTTAAATTTGGACCTTTGCATTTTTTCATGTTTAGGATA
Source organism: Paenibacillus peoriae (assembly GCF_022531965.1). Lineage (GTDB taxonomy): Bacteria > Bacillota > Bacilli > Paenibacillales > Paenibacillaceae > Paenibacillus > Paenibacillus polymyxa_D. The sequence goes on from NZ_CP092831.1 coordinate 1,457,193, forward strand.
CCCGGTATCATTTTTTACAATAAGATCAGAGAATGGATCTGGTCGATACTATGAGCTGAAGAAGAACCTATGAAGTATGTGTTTATGGAAAACATCCATTTTTGTTACATAACAAAATCAATTTAGAACATAATATGCTTGCACAAAAATAATCCTTAGAGGTGATTTAATGAACAATTCAGAAAAACAATTTCAGATAAAATCCTATTCTAGCACAGAATCTCAGAGGGTATTAGAATATTGGACGCTAGAAAGAATAACATGAATGAATATAGGCAAATGAAATTTTCTGAACAGGGAACAAACCATGTTATAAAATAAGAGTTAAGTTCAGAAACGTTTATCGGCGAGAATCAATCCAGTTTTTTCACTTCATTACGCTCTAAAATGAAAGCGTTGACATGTATTTCAACCCACTATATACTTAGCTTAATTAAATGAATAGCACTAGGATTGTTACTGTTACGCAGGCAAAACCTAAGGAACAAAATGTTAAGATCCAAGGATCTTATGTATTTTGTTATACTTAGGTTTTTTTGTTTATAGAGAGAGGGAGGTTAAATACAAGTGGTTTCGGCACTCTGCTGAAGCCATTTTCTTCTATTTATGAGGTCACATCTGAGAGGAGCGATAAACTTGGAATACAAATATGAGCTGGTCCAGGCAGACAATCATTTTCCGTTAAAAATTATAGTTCATTCCTCCAATGAACCAGCATACATACCTGGGCATTGGCACGATAGCATCGAAATATCCTATGTACTTTCAGGAAGAATTGACCATATCTATATTGATGGTGCGAGCTATAGCTCCAAAGAAGGAGATATTGTGCTCATTAATTCGAATGCTATTCATTCCTTTTCTGTGGCTAAGGGAAAAGGAAGAGAGGCCATAACCGTTCTGATTCCTTCTGAATTTATTAGAGCAAATGTCAACGGCAGTAACCCCATTTCATTTGACTGTATATCCATTTTCGAAACTAACGAGCAGAGATTACAGCATTTTGCGGAGCTGCGTGATTTGCTAAACACCTTATTTGTGGCTTATCTCAATCAGCATAATGACTCTTTAGCACATATCCATTTAACATCGCTATCTTATAAACTGGTGTATCTGTTATTAATGCATTTTAAAATGGACAATGAATCTATCCCCGGCTTTAACTCTGATAAATATTTGGAGCGGCTGACGCTGATAACCAATTATATCAAAGAGAATTACGATCAAAGCTTATCCCTGGATTCCATAGCCCAGGTTTTTGGACTATCTCCCGAATATTTGTCCCGTTTTTTTGTGAAGCATGTAGGGATGACTCTATTTCAATATATCAATGCCATCCGTCTGGAGAGATCTTATCGTGTTCTTATGAATACGGATCATTCCATCATACAAATTGCGTTGGAGCACGGTTTTCCGAACGAGAAGTCTTTTGCCAGGGTATTTAAGAAGGTTTTCCAGGCAACACCGCATCAATATCGAAAAGAGAACAAGAGGTATTCTGGAGCAAGGAGTCAGTAATTGACCTGAATTAGGCTAATAAAAGACAGGATGCAAATTAAAAAGATTATTAAAATAAACAATGTAAGCGTTCTATTAATGGATCTGGGAGGTAAGACATCATGTTTAAACGGTTTCAAAAGGCTGCTAAGACAACTATGTTACTCACTTTAGCTATCGGTACGACTCTTGTTTTCAGCTCCGGTGCATGGGCCAAGGATGTAAAGATACAGCCCACCTCATACCGGACGGTTGCGGAAGTTAAGGATTGGGGAGCAGCCATTACGAAGATCATTGTTAACCTGGGTAAGCCAGTCCCTAAAGATGCGATAACTAAGGATACATTTAAGGTGCATGTGGGAAGGAGCGACAATCGGTTGTTAAATCCCTTTATTGAAAATGGCAACCGGAAAGTCACCAAGGCCTATGTATCGGACAAAAGTGGCAATCCTGTAAATAAAACCGGAAGCTATGTTGTATTGGAAATGGAAATCGGTCCGACATTAACACTAAGCTCCGCTATTCATTATGATGCGGCAGGCTCCGGGTTTAATGCATGGAATGATAACAAATACACGATCACGCAGCAAAAAACTATTAAAACCAAATCCGGAACGATTTCCGATTTGAAGATTGATACTTCCGCAGGACAGATACGGAAGTTGGTTGATCAATTTGCGACCGGTAAATCTACTTTTGATGGAGTTACTTTAACCTACGCAGACTATGCACCGGCAAAAGACAAAGTGAAAAACCCTTTGGTGATCTGGCTGCATGGTATGGGTGAGGGAGGTACCGATCCAACGATTCCGATTGCCGGAAATAAAGCAGCAAATTTTGCCTCTAAGGATATCCAATCCTATTTTGGCGGGGCTTATGTGTTGGCACCTCAGACCCCAACCTACTGGATGGATGGCTTTACAAGCTTTGGGGACGGAACCTCCAAGTATGAGCAAGCATTGATGTCCTTAATTAAGGATTACGTGGCCCAAAACAAAGACATTGATACAGATCGAATCTACATTGGTGGAGACTCCAACGGTGGTTACATGACTATGCTGATGATCCGTGACTATAAAGATTATTTTGCAGCAGCTGTGGTTGCATGTGAAGCCTTGAAGGATAGTCTTATAACCGATGAACAGATTAACGAAATGAAGGACCTGCCGATCTGGTTTGTGGCTGCCAAAACCGACACCGTGGTTCCGCCCAACGATTATACGGTTCCGACTTACAACCGTTTAGTGAATGCTGGAGCAAAGGATGTTCATATGTCGTTATTTGATAACGTAGTGGATACCTCTGGTTTGTACAAGAAGAGCGACCAAACACCGTATGAATACAACGGCCATTGGTCTTGGATTTACGTATATAACAACGAAGTATCGAAGGTGATTAACGGAAAGAAAACAACGATGATGCAATGGCTTGCCTCCAAAACATTGGACTGAAAGATAGCATGAACCAAAGCGTTGAGCTTGGACGTAGCAGTAATAGTAAACACAACTTCGCTTAACGCACATACATTTCCCAGACGAAAACTCAAGGAATCAGTATGACAGACTGTACTTGAGCAGCTCGGCAAAAGAATGATACACATAGCTAAATGCTAACATTCAAATAGAAAAGGGCTTCCCATAAGTTTGATAAACTTATGAGAAGCCTTTCCTACTCTTTGAAAACGCTTTTTAATCGAACCTTTAAATACAAAGCACACCAGAAGCAGTAATGGATTACCTCCACAATTATATGAGCCGTCTCTGGCCATTCCAATGAGGATAACGTCTTGGAACACAACATGCCCACTATAAGAATGGCTTCAAAAACTAAAATATCTACTAACAGCATAATGGCTAAACAGGATTTGGCACGTTGAAAGAGTTGAAGGACTTTGAAATTCCAACCTGTTGCGATCAACTCCAGCGTTATGATCCCCAGGGACATGCCGGTATACCCGAAATCGGGAATGGCAACCAAGGAGTAAAGAATGATGAAATTGGCAAGTACACCTGTGCAAAGGCCGATAAAGGGAGTTTTCTTCCGATTTTGTGCCCATAAGACGCTAGTTGTGATTTCCCGCCATCCAACGAGTAATGGTAGCATAGCCAACGATTTAATAGGAATTTCGGCATTTTGTATATCAAAAACAAGTAGGGAGATATCTGGGGCATATTTAAAAATGAAAAAACCTGAGGCTAATCCCCAGACCCACGCTACCTCAATAGCGGCATAGCCTTTTTTATAGAATGAGTTGTACTTCTTATTTTGCCAGTCTGCTGTTATTTTCATAGTGAGCGTATGGGTTAACGCGCCTGTAATCACAGTAGGCATATAAGCGACAACAAGGGCGATGCCAGTAACAATACCGAACATCTCCGCTGCCTCTTTAGAAGAAACCCCGGCAACTTGTAACCGTTGGGGAATAATGATCGCATCCATAAAATCAGACGTAGGTATGAGCAAACGTGTAAGCGCAATAGCAAAGGAAGCTTGTACTACTAAAGGTAAATCTGTTCGAATTGATGGAGGGGATAAAGCTACAGAAGGGCGGTTATACATAAAAAAAGCAATAAGCACAGCAAAGGATAACAACGCGCCTGTAAAAGTTCCAAGTACCGCTCCACCAACAGCAAACTCGATGCCGGATTGGATAAATAATGGCACTAGCAACATCAAAGTACCGATCCGGGCAGTTTGCTCTATGATTTCCGAAATGGCGATCGCAGTGTACTTTTCAAGACCTTGCAAATATCCACGCAGCAGACTTAACAAGGGAACGGTCAGTATAGCTGGGGCTAGGCATCGAATCACAAAATTGATCTGCGGATAGCCGAGTAATTTAGCAAGGGGCGTTGAAAACCAATAGGTCAATAAACTGCATGCCAATCCCGTTAGAATTATGGGTATTGAAAAAATTTTGAACAACCGCCAGCCTTTTGCCGTATGTTTAGCTGTAAACATAGCCAACGCTGTTGGCAATCCCCCGGAAATAATCATCAATACTAAGCTGTAGAAGGAATAGACTAACTGGTAAAGGCCCATTCCTTCAGCTCCAACTAGCCGTATCATAAATACTTTTCCGATTAGACCTATGGCTTTCACGACGATCATCGCATTAGCTCTCACCATAGTTTGTTTTAATAAAAGAGGTAATTTCAAATCGTTTTTCACCCCATTAGAAGCTGTCCATTCTATTTCTATGACAGTACTCTTTGGGATATGAGCAAGTGTTGCGATTCAAGATGCTTAATCTTGTATATGAATCAATAAATACTGGGTGTTTCTATCCCATCCCAAGTCGAAGGGAACCCTGAAACGGTCTGCCGTATGGGAGTTAACTAAAGGATAGCCACCCTCATCGAATCCGACAACAACGGAGAAGTGGTCTACATCTCCTTTTAATACGTAAGCAATCAAATCACCTGGCAGCAACTGTGGTCTGTATTGATGCTGCTGACCATTGACCGCGCGGACAACATCTGAGAAGCTCCCTTGTCCTATAATCCTCCCATAGCCGGAGCGTATCAGAAAATTTTTAAAAGCGTCCGTTTGAACCCAGGCTTGGCTTCCGCCGTTACCATACAAGTAATGCCACCCAGATTTCATAGGCAGTCCTCCACCTTCCTCCTTGTCTCCGATAACTTGGGAGGAGAAGTTGGTACAGTCGCCCCCTTTGGAGTTATAATCCAGGTATTTTGGGTTATATCGCTGACGATTTCCTGCTCCCCATGTTATTCCAGCATACTTGTTAGCATAGTCAATGGCTCGGGCTCTATTGTAATTATGGATAACCTTCTCTGATGGCACCGAGTCTTTATGAGGAATAAAACTTGAATCAAGCGGTTCAATTTTTTTTGGATTTTCTTCCAGTGGATCTGAATACCATTCACGTTCCACGTACCAACGGCTATCTTTTTTTCTAAGTGTAATGCCATGACGTGTTCCAATTCCAAAATCATGCTGACCGGGGTAGCTGTCGATATACTCATAACTCAATTTTAAGGACTGAACAAGTGACACCTTTGCCGTATCGCCTAACACTTCTATACGGGATATCCGAATGGAGCTTTCTGCATTCACGAATTTCATTTTTCGATGCTTGGCCCATTCCTGAATATATTCCGCTCTGTTCATTTCATGAAGGTATGCGTAGTTGCTTCGATTGTGCTTTACTAAATAATAGTCCTCGATATGCTTTTTATCCTGATCCATCAACAACCGGGTGCGATCATTAAACAGCTTTTGAAGAAAAGGAATAACGTCATCTTGTTTTGCTGGCTCTGCTTGTACACGAAATGAAGAGAAGCTGTAAGCGGGGATCATTATTAAGATCATGCACAGCAATTGCAATTTAGCGATCTTAAGCACATTATTCATTCTCCTTGAAAATGTTTTAATTGGTTTTGGAATTGCCCTTATCCTGAGTAAGTTTCTCACAGGCTGAATTCATGTGTGCTAATTTGGTGTAAACTACTAGCCTTCCCTCGTGTTCTTTTCTGCTTCGGCTATAGCGACCTGCACATGTAATCAAGTTCAAACGATGCTCTTCTGTAGGACCAAAAATTTTCTGAATCGGTGCTTCGGAAGTTAAGTAAAATTTTACAGACTCGACAGCAAACTGAATCTTACAGCCGCCACCGCCAGTCACATACACGAAATCCCCCTTTTTTAGTTTTTTAAGAGGATAAAAAACAGCTGGGCCCGTGTATGTATCTACATGTCCATCCATAATTGCCTTACCTGCTGCCCCTGGCAATATACCGGTAGATAAATAACCTACTCGATTTGTGTTGCTTGGAACGCCCATCTGACCATTTTCTAAGAATGTAACCGGTTCTATAATTGAATGAATACGAACCTCAGGAATATCGAGCATATATGGAACGATTCCTTGAAAAGGTTTATTTTTAACCTGTAAGGGCTTCGCTATTTTAACTTGTTGAATTTCAGATTTGGCCGGGGCGTAGGTAGAGTTATGATGATGTTCAACAGAGGATGAACAGCTCGTACTTCCCAGCAAAATTAAGAATACTCCTATACGAATGATCCATGTATTGTTCATATGAAGAAAGAGAGAGGGTTTAATAAAGCTAACCCTCTCCTTTTAACCCTCCCTAATTCATTTGCTCGCTCGCGCCACCGAATCCAAGTTTTTGGTAATTTTGTTGCCTTTGCTTTCAAACTTTTCGCATGAATACTTTTTTCTCCTATGATTTTGGCAGGAGCAGCTTTACGCGCATGTAGCTTGTGTATTTTCTCATGCTTGCTCTTGGCATGCATCTTGTGTTCATGTTTTGCATGAACCTTATGTTGATGCATTTTTTGCTCGTGTTTTTCTGTTGCGGGTGCAGCCGCAGAAACCATCGATCCTGCTGACAGAAATACAGCAAGGGACGCTACAGTCAATATTGCTTTTTTCATTGTAATTGCCTCCTTTAAATAGTTGTAATTGTAATTCGTAAGTATAGTTGCCGTAAAAAGAATGTATTGTGTAACCAATAATTTCATATAAAAGGACTATATTACAAATACCTATCTCTTCAACTATTGAACTTAATTAGTCCTTTGGGTGTCACAGATAGTAATTAGACTCCGTCGGCGAGTAACTGGCGGAGTCTTTTTGTTTCTATCTACTATTTATTCACTTCAATCAGTCCTTCGGGCGTCTTACGATTGGCAAGCAGCTCAGACACAGTGACGAAGGTAAACCCCCTTTTTTTTAGTTCGGGCAAAATGATTTTCAGGGCTTCGACGGTTTGTGTACTTTTATATACATAATCGTGCATAAGGACGATGTCGCCGTTACGGACATTGCGAAGGACCTTATTAGCGATACGATGTACACCGGGTTTTCGCCAATCTAAGGTATCCTGATGCCAGGACCATAAAATAATTTTGAGACCTTTCTCCTTGGAGAGCTTGACCAGCGAATCGGTATAGGAGCCGCCGGGTGGCCTAAAAAGATGGGTCCCCGCACCAGTTGCCTGTACGATGCTCGCCTGAGCTTGATCCAACTCGGACAGAGCTTTGTTGCGAGAAATATATTGAAAGGATGAGTGAAGGAAGGTATGGTTGCCAACTTCATGCCCTTCTTCTCGTTCCCGCTTGACAAGGTGAGGCAGCTTTTCTACACGACTGCCGACGACAAAAAAGGTCGCTTTAGCATCGTATTCTTTAAGCAAATCCAAAATGGCAGGCGTATTGCTTCCATCCGGTCCGTCGTCGAATGTGAGGGCAATCAACTTGCGATGGGTAGGAACTTCCCATACAATGTCGCCGCGTTCTTCATAATAGGCTCTTCCCTTTGTAGGAGTAGGGGAGGTGTAAGATGCGGCTTGTGCAGTATTTGTATAGGTTGTGGGGCACAAGCTGGCACAAAACAAGGAAACAGCGATACTTGCAGATAGTAATCGGTTATATTTCATCAGGCTTCTTCTCCGTTCTTACGTATTCTCACATTAGCTTGCCAAGAAAGAGCGCATACCATTCCCCGTTTCTAAGATTCATCATTTCAAATCACTCAAGATTAGATCTATTTGTCGGATTCTAGAGGGAACATCACGCTGATTAATCAGGGTGTGAACGAGGTGTTCACCCACCTGCCGAGTGGAGATTGTATAGAGATAACTAAAACCTCCAACTTCGTAATGGGCCAATGGCAGGCTCCTTACGGAATTGGAGGTTTTTTTGTCTTTTTAACTAGACAGATTGTATTTGGATCGAACGCTAGCTCAACAGGGTTATAACCGTCCTTGTGCTCATACCTATAGAGAGTTGCTTTTACAAAAAGGAAAAACATTAACATTTTACTCCAGCCCACTTGACGTTCCCTTTACATCGAAACGATACACTTACTGAGGTTGGTTTGAAAAGAAAGGGGCGCTCCGTTTTGGGTGAGCTTAACAAATCTATGGGACTGGGGACGAGGAGTCAGCAACAGACTTCGTCTAAAGCCCGCATACGCACGGGTTCGCTAAAAATTCAAAGACTGCGCGAAAACGCGCTGGCGTATACCTTTTTGGCTCCATCGCTTATTTTGTTCGTTATATTTATGTTTTATCCGATGATCAAGTCCGTTTATCTTAGCTTGCATTCTACAGATCCCGCAGGAAACGTTGCAGCATATGTAGGATTAGATAATTTCACTACACTTTTCAGCTCGGGACTGTTTCTGCAAGGGATTAAGGTGACACTCCTGTTTGCACTGTTAACCGTACCAGTAGGTATTTTATTGGCGCTGGTACTGGCTGCACTTACACACAGTAAATTGCGGGGAATGCGTATCTTCCAGTTTGCCTTTTCGCTGCCGATGGTGTTGTCGGTCGGTTCATCTGCGGTCATTTGGAAATTTCTTTTTCATCCGACACTGGGGATGCTCAACTATGTGCTTTCCCTCCTACATATCAATCCGGTTCCGTGGCTGACCAGCCCGGATTGGGCGCTGTTCTCAGTAGCCATAATGACCATCTGGATGAATCTTGGCTTCAATTACATTATCTTATCGAGTGGACTTCAAGGGATTCCAGATGACATGTATGAGAGTGCCAAAATGGACGGGGCTGGACCGCTCGTCACGTTCTGGCGTATCTCCATGCCACTGTTATCACCGACGATCTTTTTTGTGACCGTAGTTTCCATCATTGGAGCCTTCCAGTCTTTTGCTCAAATTAACATTTTGACCAAAGGCGGTCCGGTGAACAGTACAAATGTATTCGTATATTCCATCTATCAGGAAGCTTTCGTTAATTTCCGGTTCGGAACGGGGAGCGCGCAGGCCATTGTCTTGTTTGCTGTCATTCTGCTGCTCACGATGATTCAGTTCAAATGGGTGGAAAGAAAGGTGCATTACCAATGAAACGACACCTGAATTCTACATTGCTGTATGTGCTGCTTACGATTGCAGCTGCTCTCATTTTGTATCCGGTTATATATACGTTTTTTATGGCAGTCATGTCTCCCGAGGAAGCGAGCGCTTACCCACCAAGCTTTTTCCCGCATTCTTTTCATATGGCCAATTTTACTGAAGTGTTTGAAATCGTTCCGATTGCAGCCTTTATTGGAAATACATTTCTCATTTCGGGTCTTACAATGATTGGGCAACTGATTACAGCGAGCTTGGCGGCCTATGCCTTTGCCAAAATGGAATTCAAGGGAAAAAACTTCATTTTCAGCATGTTTGTTGCGACAATGATGATCCCTTGGGAAGTGACCATTATTCCAAACTACCTGACGGTACGGAGCTGGAATTGGCTTGATACATATCAAGGGTTGACGGTTCCTTTTCTGGCGACGGCATTCGGGACATTCCTGTTAAGGCAATTTTTTCTCCAGCTTCCCAAGGAACTGTTCGAGGCGGCTCGTATGGATGGGTGCGGACATATCCGTTACTTTCTGTTCCATGTGCTTCCGTTATCGCGCCCTGCGCTCGGAACACTGGCTGTGTATTCGTTCCTGAATATGTACAATTCGTACCTCTGGCCTTTACTAATCACCAATAGCGAGAATATGCGCACGGTACAGATCGGCATATCCATGCTCGAATTTCAGGAATCGACTTCATGGAATCTGGTATTTGCGGGTACGGCTCTTGTCATTTTACCGTCTCTGCTCCTGCTGATCTTTGGACTAAAACAGTTGGTTCGTGGAATGGCGGCGGGTGCACTTAAAGGCTGACCACATATGTCAAAAGAAAGCAACACCTGCGCAAGCAGCCCATATACAGAGCTTCAACACACAAGAATATCGCAAGAGAATGCCAATTCAAGAATCATTTAATCAAAGGGAGAGAAGAGAGATTATGAGATTTTTTCGTCTGAAAAGTGCATTGACCCTGCTTATTCTGACTGCCATGGTGGTTGCAGCAGGTTGTAGCAATAATACTGCTGCAGAGAAGCCGAGTAATGGTAGTGATGGAGCAGCAGCGACTTCCCCAGTGAAGCTGACTTGGTGGCATTCGATGTCCGGTAACGGTGAAAAAGCAATCAAGCAGATCGCTGCTGATTTTAACGCCAGTCATAAGGACATTCAGGTAGAGCCGGTATATCAAGGCAAATATGATGACAGCTTGAACAAGCTGAAAGCGTCGCTTGGTTCCGACAGCGGACCGGACATCATTCAGGTATATGAAATCGGTAGTAAATTCATGATCGACTCCAAAATGATCACACCCGTACAACAATTTATTGATGCAGACAAGTTCGATCTGTCACAGCTAGAGCCGAATATTACACGATACTATACGATTGATGGTAAACTGAACGCCATGCCGTTCAATACGTCAAACCCGATTTTATATTACAACAAGGATGCATTCAAAGCCGCAGGACTTGATCCAGCTAATCCTCCGAAAACGTATGATGAGTTCGAAAAGGCTGCTAAAGCCTTGAGCAAGGATGGTAAATCCGGTGCTTCCATTGCCATCTACGGCTGGTTTATGGAACAACTGTTTGCCAATCAGAACGCAGATTATGTGAATAATGGCAATGGTCGTGATCAAGCGGCAACGGAATCCATGCTGAATTCGGATGCAGGTGTAAAAACCCTAACGTGGTGGAAGAAAATGATCGATGAAAAGGTTGTATCCAATCTGGGACGTAACTCGGACGATACGGCAAAGGCTTTTTCCGCAGGGCAAATTGCAATGACGCTGGATTCCACCGCTTCGCTGCGTAATATTGTGGAGCAGGTTGGCGATAAATTTGAAGTAGGCACAGGATTCCTGCCAAGAGCCAATGAAGCTAAAGAAGGCGGCGTGGTTGTAGGCGGCGCAAGCTTGTACATCATGAACAACAAGCCCGAAGCCCAGCAGAAGGCAGCATGGGAGTTCATTAAATTCGTCGCTTCCCCAGCTGTACAGGCACAATGGAGTGTGAATACCGGGTACTTCCCGATCACGAAAGCAGCCTATGACGAGAAGGTACTCAAAGACAATATGGTAAAATATCCGCAATTCCAGACAGCGGTTGACCAATTGCACGCATCGGCACAATCCACCGCTACACAGGGCGCAGTGATGGGCGTATTCCCAGAAGCGCGTCAAATCGTCGAAGGTGCAATCGAGGCTGTTCTGAGTGGCCAGCAACAGCCCAAACAGGCATTGGATCAAGCTACCCAAGAAATCACAGGCAAAATTGCGCAATATAATCAAACCGTGAAAAAATAGTCGGCCTTCCCTTAAAATCAGATGATAATCCGTAGAATGCGCCTCCTTCTTATCATCCGATTTTATGACATAGCGGATCGAATGAGTGACCCCCTCACTTATTCGATCCGTTTTTGCATTTTCACTTTTAGAATAAGCGTTTAGACGAATTGTCTAAAATGGAATATTTTCATTTTTCCTATTGCTGGATAACTAAAAATGGGCTTATAATAAATACATAATTTTTGTACTGGACGGTCAGTTCAAAAAAGGAGGAAGCATGAAACAGCAGACAAAGGAAATTATTTTTAACGGCGCACTCAAAGCTTTTTCTGAACGAGGATTTAATGAAACAAATATGGAGGAAATTGCCAAAGTTTGTGGCATAGCCAAAGGAACCCTGTATTACAATTTTAAAAACAAGCAAGAATTGTACATTTACATTTTGAAGATGGGGATGGAGCGTTTTGTCCGGGATATCCATGAAGCAATGGCTCATACGCCTAAAGATCAGGTGGAGCTTAGGATTCGCAAGCTGATCCAAGTACATATTGAGTTTATTGTGAGAGAACCGGACTTTTGCCGTCTATTGGTCAGTAAGGGCTGGGTTTCGCAAGAGCAGCATTTTAATATTAGGCAGGTGCTGGCTGACTATTTTGATTTTATGGAGGCAGAGATCGATTCCGGCAAGTTTCATGGGAAAATTTCAAGTAAGCTGGATGCCAAAACAACAGCCAATTGCTTATTTGGGATTTACATTTTTGCACCAATGAGGTCAATGGTTTGGGGCGAAACGATGAATCTGCAAGAGGCTCGTGAAAGCATTGAAGTTTTTGTGTGTAATGCATTGGGCATGCAACATTAATATACAGATGGAGTGATGAAAACATGAAAGCTAAAAAATATACGATTTATGTCGTACTTATTATTTTAATCGCGGTTGGGATATATGCCTTAACTGCTCTTCCACGGGGTGGAAGCAGCTTGTCTGCGGATCAGTCTTCTTCCATTCCTACGGCTTATGTGGAGTCGGATACCCTCAATGCCAGCTTTAAAATGGCAGGACGGATTGACCAGATGCTCGTCAAAGAAGGCGATCAGGTTAAAAAAGGGCAGGTGTTAGCCCATCTGGAAAGTCGCGAGTTGCAAGATAAGGTGAAGCAGGCACAGGCGGCATTGCTGGCAGCCAAGAGTAATGTATCCAAAGCAAAAGCTGGAGTGTTGCAGGCTCAAGCAGGCGTAGGCCAGGCACAGGCTACTGTGAGTGCTGCTCAGGCCAAGAAAAGCCAAGGCACGACATCGGTCAGTGTGACCGCAGAGGCTTCCTCCAGCCAGATTGAACAGGCCAAAGCGGCTGCGAACGCCGCCTTGGCAAAACTGGATGCCCTCAAGAGCGGGGCAAGACCACAGGAGCTTGAGCAATTGCAAGTATCTGTGAAGGTAGCCAAGGAAACGCTGGACCTGACCGTTAAAAATCTGGAGCGTGCCAAAAAGCTTCAAGAAGCCGGTGCAGCAACCCAGGCATCTTTGGATCAAGCGACATTGGAACATCAACAGGCAGTGGCCAAGTATAATGCAGAGTCACAAAAATTGGATATGGCACGGGAGGGAAGCCGCAAGGAGGAAATTACGGCGGCTGAAGCTCAATACCGTCAAGCCTTGGCTGCGGTGAAGGAAGCACAGGCAGGAGCGGGCAAAGTTGCTCTGCAACAGGAAGATGTCAAAGCCGCTCAGGCTTCGGTAGAACAAGCGCAATCTGCGGTGAAGGCGGCGCAATCCACAGTTGAGCAGGCTCAATCTGCGGTTGCAGGTGCCAATGCACAGGTAGCCCAAGCGGAAGCCGCACTTCAAGAGGCTCAGACCTATTTGAGCTACACTACGCTGCGTGCGTCCGAGGATGGAATCGTAAAATCCAAGTCGCTTAGCTTAGGTGAAATGGCTAGTGCAGGGTTCCCGGTTTATACCATTGAAACTTCGACACAACGTTGGGCTAAATTCTATGTACCTGAAACGTCTCTGAACGGTCTTCAAGCAGGGGATACAGTCCAAATTAAATTGCTGTCTGGCGGTAAGGAGCTGAAGGGTAAAGTCATTCTGTTAGAATCGGCTGCTGACTTTGCCATTCAAAAACCGAGCCAAAGCTCCGGTGACAAGGATGTCCGTTCCTTCGGTGTTAAAGTAGCATTGCCAGACCTTGCTGCATCGGTTCCAACAGGCTCCACGGTTCTGTTTACAGGCAAAGGGGCGCAGTAATATGCAGGATTCACAGGAAAGACTTCGTATCCGCGATGTGTTTCGTGAGGAATGGCTGAGCATCTTCCGGGACCGCCGCTTTATGGCTATTCTGCTGATTACGCCGATTGTGTATACGATACTATTCGGCTTCCTATATTCACATCAGCGGATTACCGAGATGCCTGTCACCGTGTACGACGGAGATAATTCGCAACTCAGTCGCCAGATCATTCAGGCGTTTGATTCGACCGATTCATTTGCCGTTACACGGCAAGCAAACAATCAGGATGATGTAGTCCGTCAAGTAGAGACTGGAGAAGCTAAGGTCGGAATCGTCATTCCCGACAACTTTACTACTCGGCTTAAGCATGGGGAGAATCCACCCGTGCTCACGCTGATTGACGGCAGTAATATGATGTATTCCAATAGTGCCAGTCGGATTGCGAATCAGGTTATTAGTAGCGTGAGTGCCGGAGTATCAGTCAATTCCATGAAACAAAAGGGAATGAACGCCGATCAGGCCGCATCGACGCTGACTACCATCCCGTTCCGATCCAGAGTGCTATTTAACCCGGTATATGATTATAAGCTTTTCATGCCCCTAGGGGTTATCTCTGCGGCTCTCCAGCAGTGTTTGCTGCTTGGTATCGCGTTGTCCTGCACGCGTGATAAGGAAGCAGGGACTTGGGGGAGATTTGGCGCATGGAGAAATACCCCTTGGCGTTTGGCTATTGCCAAACTGGCACCGTATTATGCAGCGGGAGCTTTCAATGTGCTGACTGTATTCAGTATCAGCGCTTTATGCTTCGATATTCCGTTTAGGGGACAGGTATTGCCGTTGATTTTAGTGTCGCTGGTTTTTAACTTTGCCTTGTGCGGATTAGGCTTCCTGTTCAGTCTCTTTTCCAAAACCAGAGTAGATGCGACCCAAACTCTGATGCTGATTGCTGTTCCTTCCTTTATGCTGTCAGGCTATACGTGGCCATTAGAGGCAATGCCCGGCTTCTTGCGGGGGCTTGCTGAGATATTGCCACTGACGTATTACCTGGATGCTGTACGGAACATCACGCTCAAAGGACTGGATATCACATACATCTTCAAAGATATGATTGCTCTAGGCGTCATTGGTTGTGTAAGTCTGCTGGTGTCTTTCGCGATCTATCCGTTATTCTTTAGACAGCACCAGACGACAGAGCAGCATGCCGATGTGTCCGCTCAAGAAGGATTCACGCTAAAAGGCTGAGAGCAACTCTAAATATTGGATATCACAAAAAGGCAGATCAGGAGTAAACCCTGATCTGCCTTTTGCTTGTTCGTATGGTTTAAAAGCAGAAAAAATATTATTGCGGCGGCTGAAGATCCTCGATAGAATCAATCGGCACATAGGATGGAACGACAAGTCCGGACATAACGCCAGTCATGCTGGTTCCGATGTCATCCACCTTATCCTTGTATTGAGCCCAATAATCAGCATGCGTCAATGGAAGCCAAGCGGCTGCGGTAGCATCTACACTTCCGCTGGCCACGCCAGTCCACATCGGGCCGATTTCCACTTGCAGAGCTGTTACTTTATAGCCCAATTTTTGTTCCAATACATATTTCAATACGTTCGTACTGGCAATTTCAGAATCCCAAGCAGCGTAGCTTAGCTTCAAAGGATCGCCGTTGACGGGCTGCAGACCCTTGATCCATTCCTGAACCTTGTCAGGATGTTTATCAGCCCAATTCTTGGCAGCCTGCTGTGGGGCAGTACCGTCCTGAATCGCGATCATCACTTCACCCATATCTTCAGCAGTCCACTTAAATCGGCTTAGAAATTCATAAGCCACAGGAGCATCCTGCTTCAAGCCTTTGCGGGCGATTGTATGAATTTCTTCCTTATCACCGTACGCCTTTTTAGGATCTTTCAAGTATTTCAAATCATATTTATTAAACATCCAGTGAGGAGTCCAACCTGTTACGACGATAGGCTGCTTGGCTTTGATAGCTTTATCCAGTGTAGCAGTCATAGCAGCTCCAGAGCTTTCAAGCAGCTTCCAGTCGGATAAGCCATAGTCATTCATAGCTTTAGCGGTCAGCTTCATTAGTCCGGCGCCAGGGTCGGTACCGACAATGCGGTAGCCGACCTCTTTGCCAAAGTCCCCAGTTGTGGCGGAAGCCGGAGCCGCTTCGGCTCCGTTATCCTGCAAATCAGTAATCGATTTAACATCCATGTAAGCTGGAACGACCAATCCGGTTTTAACACCGCTCATATTAGCCCCAAGATCGTCGAGCTTATCCTTGTATTTAGCCCAGTAATCCGCATGTGTTAACGGCAGCCATGCAGCCGGTGAAGCATCTACATCACCACTAGCGACACCCGTCCACATAGGACCTGCTTCAACTTGAAGTGCGGTTACTTTGTAACCCAGTTTGTTCTCCAAAATATAACTTAGCAAATTGGTGCTGGCAATTTCAGAATCCCAAGCCACATAACTTAGCTTGAAGGTGTCACCATTGACAGGTTGCAGTCCTTGAGTCCATTCCTGAACCTTGTCGGCATGTTTCTCCGCCCAATCCTTGGCAGCTTGCTCAGGACTGGTTCCGGCTTGAATGGCGACCATCATTTCACCCATATCTTCTGGTGTCCATTTGAAACGTTTTAGAAACTCATAAGCGATAGGAGCATCCTGCTGCAAGCCTTTACGGGCAATCGTATGAATCCCCTCGGCTTCACCATAAGACTTCTTAGGGTCTTCCAAATATTTGAGATCATACTTGTTGAACATCCAGTGTGGAGTCCAACCTGTAATAATGATCGGTTTTTTCGCTTTAATGGCTTTGTCCAGTGTGGCCGTCATAGCTGCACCGGAACCTTCAACCAGCTTCCAATCAGACAAATTGTAGTCTTGAATTGCTTTGGCAGTCGATTTCATAATGCCTGCCCCGGCATCAATACCGATAATTTTGTAACCGACTTCTTCGCCAACCGGGTTGGCAGCAGCGTTACCTTTGCCAGATGCGGAATGATCTGTACCCACAAAATATTGGGATGCACCAGCGATCAAAATGACAGCTGTAACTGCAGAAGTAATCCATACTTTTTGCTTGCTGGATACGCGGCTTTTGCCTTTTTGCGTAGGTTTAAACAGGTTTTGCGTAAAACGGTCAAGCACAATAGCCAGAACGACAACAGCTAAGCCGGCTTCAAAACCTTTACCGATTTGCAGCTGTGTCACAGCACGGTACACAACAGCACCGATGCCTTCCGCACCGATCATGGAAGCAATGACAACCATAGACAGTGACAGCATAATCGTCTGGTTAATACCAGCCATTAAGGTAGGCAATGCAAGTGGAAGCTGAACTTTGAACAGCTTTTGCGCAGATGTTGAACCAAAAGCGTCTGATGCTTCGATCAGCTCACCCGATACTTGCATAATCCCCAAGTTGGTCATGCGAATGGTTGGGGGGATAGCAAAGATAACAGATGCGATAACACCCGGCACAACACCCAGGCTGAAAAAGGTAACCGCTGGGAGCAAGTACACGAACGCAGGCATCGTCTGCATAAAGTCAAGTAAAGGCGTGATAATGCGTGATGCCGATTTACTGTATGCACACCAGATCCCGATGGGAATCCCGATAACAATGGATACGAGCGCAGACGTGATGACCAGTCCGAGCGTATTCATTGTTTCACTCCAATAACCAAGATTATCAATCAGCAGGAAGCCGATGACAGTAAATAGCGTAAGCTGAACCCGCCCGATCATAAAGGCGATGATCCCGATGATCACGATGAACACCAGAGGGTGCGGAAGCATGAACAGGCCTGAGAAAAAGCCTACTACAGCTTCTATAATGGAAGAAATAACATTAAACAATCCAGCCAGATGAATACCCATCCAGTCGACAATGGCTTGAATCCACTCAGCGATTGGCAGTTTCGGTATCATGGGCATTCACCTCCTTCGTAGTAGTAACATCTCCACCAAGTGCGCCGAGCAATGCTCCGCGGACGATAACGCCTAGCAGTTTCTGCTTATCATCGACCACAGCCAGCGGCACTTTGGATGAGCTTGTAATTTCAAATAAATCATTAATGACAGTCTCGGCAGCAACCTGCGGTCCGTCCGTGATCAAAATATCTTCAATCTTCAAATTATTGCGCAGTGCATGAACAGCATCCTCGGCGTTAATAACACCCAGTAGCTTTTTGGTGCGGTCAATGACGAACAAATTGGAAATCCCACGCTCTCGCATCAATTCCAGAGCCACACGCGGACCACGATCCATGGTGATGGTTTCTGGACGAAGCATGACATGAGCAGCCGTCAATACCTTGGACAGATCCACATCCTCGACGAAGCGGGCTACGTAAGAGTTAGCCGGTTGGATCATAATTTCTTCCGGTGTACCGATTTGTACGACCGCACCGTCTCGCATCAATGCAATCCGGTCACCAATCCGCAACGCTTCATCCAGATCATGGGTGATAAACACAATGGTTTTCTTCATTTTATCCTGAAGCTCCAACAGCTCATCCTGCATGTCACGGCGAATGAGCGGGTCCAATGCACTGAACGCTTCATCCATCAGGAGCACTTCAGGATCATTAGCCAGCGCCCGTGCCAGACCGACACGCTGCTGCATGCCGCCACTCAATTCATCGGGCATTTTATCGCCCCAGTTTTTAAGACCAACCAGTTCCAGCGCTTGTTGCGCTTTTTCCTGACGCTGTGCTTTTTCTACCTTTTGAATTTCAAGACCATATTCTACATTTTCTAATACAGTCCGATGTGGGAACAGAGCGAATTTTTGAAAAACCATGCTGATGGTTTTACGACGAACTTCGCGAAGTTGTTCTTTGTTCATCTTACGGAGATCTTTGCCGTGGACCAGAATTTCACCGGAGGTAGGCTCAATCAAGCGATTTAGCATTCGCACCAAAGTGGACTTGCCACTGCCCGATAGCCCCATAATTACGAAAATTTCACCTTGCTTAATTTCCATGTTGGCCTTATTGACACCAACAGTAATCTGTTTTTCTTTGGCCAACTTTTCCTTGCCCCAGCCTTGCTCCAGGAGCGGAACACCTTGCTCTGCGTGAGGACCAAAGAGTTTGCTGACATTTTTGACTTCCAAAATCGTCATACATACACCTCTTCTTTCTATACTTTGCTTGGTATTAACCCCATGTTGCATTAAGGATTGAGTATAAAAATCATAATTCTGAACATCCTGAACGGTTAATGACAAAATTAATTGTAACAGAAGCATTGCTTACATTTCAAACAAAAAAACTGTTCATAAAGTACGTACAGAAAAAACTGTACAAAGTTTCCTTCGATATGCTCCTTCGTTCTATAGAATGCTCAAACATTCGGAACTTTACAACCGATAGTGCTTTTTTTAAAATAGACAATGAAATATAACCATAAGAAAAAGATTTATGTATATCCATAATTTAAAAAGTTTACTATCATTAGCAATTTTGCGAATTATGATTTTGAACGACCCATGCTGTTGTAATATAGACAGAAGCTTTGCTTTTGAAACATTTCATTTATTGTTGAAAGATTTCATATATTGCGTCAAAGCTAATCTTTTACGGGTAAATCGTTCATACTAGGTTGTGCAAAATGCTCTAAAATTAGGAGGTTGCAAGCATGAGCTTGTACCAGTTAGGTGATGAGCAGCAGGCTTCGCTGCAAAAAATTCGCAAACGTGTCATAGAAGCTATAGGTAAAAACATGGACCTGTATGGGATTACTTTGTCTGCGGGGCATTTATACGGTTTGCTTTTTTTTGCGGATAAACCGATGACGCTGGACGAGATGGGCCGTGAAATGGAAATGAGCAAAACGAGCATGAGTACAGGAGTTCGAACATTATTGGATCTGAAAATGGTAAATAAGGTATGGAGCAAGGGCTCACGCAAAGACTTGTATGAAGTCGAATATGACTGGCATCAAACCTTCACTGACTTCTTCGCTATTAAATGGAGAAAAGCGGTAGAAACAAATTTACTGGTACTGCGCAAAGCCATTGATGAGCTGGACAAATTGATGAATCAGGGTGAAGAGTACGAGGAATTTAAGGCGATTCTTCAGCAAGATCGTTTGAAGATGAAGCAGGCCGTCGCTTATTACAAGTGGCTAGATCGACTAATTGACTCTATGGAAAGCGAAGAAATTTACAAGCTGATTCCAAAAGAAGAAGTTCGGGATTAATCGCTATTTCCCTATCTTGTTTATAAAAATGCCGGAGCGCAAAAGTGCTTCCGGTATTTTTTGGTTTGGCCGTGTGCAAAGGGTATAATAGAGATATGTAAAGATTGATATTATACCGTTGTGTTGAACATACGAAATAAAGGGGGCTTCATAATGGAAAGTATTACGGTACATACTCGTTTAGGTCAATTACGTGGGGAAACGGGAAATGGATATCATGTGTGGAAAGGTATCCCATATGCACAGCCTCCTGTTGGAAAACTACGTTTTCACGCGCCCCAGCCTTTGGAGTCTTGGGAGGGTGTGCGGGCTGCGACGAGTTTTGGGCCAATCTGTCCGCAACCTATGCCATCCGCTGAAAGTATGACTGGAAATCTGGTGGAACCGCCTAAGCAGTCAGAGGATTGCTTATACCTGAACGTTTGGACACCTGCTTCGAAGACTCCTGAGAAGGGACGTCCAGTGATGGTGTGGGTTCATGGCGGTGCCTTTATCACGGGGTCCGGGATTATACCTTTATATGACGGGGAACGCATGGCGAAGAATGGCGATGTTGTGGTTGTTACGATCAATTATCGATTGGGGCCGTTAGGATTTTTGCATCTGACTCCAAAGGGAGATGGCCTGACCTCTAATGCGGGACTACTGGATCAGATCGCTGCGCTGGAATGGGTTAGGGATCACATCTCTGCCTTTGGCGGCAATCCGGACGAAGTGACGGTGTTCGGTGAATCAGCAGGCGCGATGAGTATTGCCGCTTTATTGGCGATGCCAGCAGCTAAAGGACTGTTCCAGCGTGCAATTTTGCAGAGCGGTGCGTCGCAGATATTGCCAACTTCACAGGCCGAGCAAGTGACGGCTGTGTATCTACAGCAGCTGGGTGTGGACACTCAGCATCCAGAGAGGTTGTTTAGCCTGCCGACAGATGCGCTGATGCTAGCGATGGCGAAGACGCATGAAGTCATCGGACCAGGGATGGCGATGATCTATCAACCCGTTGTGGACGGTGTGACCTTGCCAGATGTACCCCTGTCTGCAATCGCGCAAGGTTCAGCAAAGCAGGTTTCCGTTTTGATTGGAACGAACTTGCATGAGGGGGGCTATTTCATCCGAAAAGAATCCCATCTAATGAACAAGTCGACAGCGAGACAGGCATTGGAAATGATGACGGGCATGTCAGACATCGGCGACCTGATAGAACCTTTTCCGGTTACGATTGAGGGACAGGCGCAAATGTTGACCGATCTATTTTTTTGGCGTCCTGCGTTGGCTCTTGCTGTTGCACAGTCGGCGCATGCGCCTGTATGGATGTATCGTTTTGATTGGACATTGCCGGGGCATCCTACCTTTGGACAAGCGGTTCACGGTGCAGAGATTGCGTTTGTTTTCGATAATCTGGAGCTGCTAGATAAGCTTGGATTAGAGATTCAACCTTCGATGCAGAAGCTGGCTCAAGATATGCAGCAGGCATGGGTTGCTTTTGCACGTGATGGGAAGCCAGTGCTGTCCGAGGGGGCTTGGCCGATGTACGACAGAGAAGAGCGGACTACAGCTATTTTCCATCAGAATATTAAGGTGGAGCACGACCCTGAAGGAGATAGACGCCGTCATTTAACCGGTCAGATGACCCTATAAGTAACAAGAGAGAGAGCATATCAAGAACTCAAATGTAAAAAGCCTTCGCCCGTAATTTGTATACGGACGAAGGCTTTTGTTAGTAGTAAGTTAAATCTTAAATCGCTTAACCAGCTGTTGCAAATCCTGCGCCATGTTGGACAACTCCTGTGACGAAGAGGCAATTTCCTCCATAGCTGCCATTTGTTCCTGAGCAGCAGCAGATGTTGTCTGCGAGCTGTCCGCCGAATTGCGAGACAGGCTTGCCAAATGGGTAACAGTGGCGGAGACTTCCTCTGTACTGGCTGAGATTTGTTCAGCAGCAGCGGACACACTTTGAATTTGTTCCACGATATGAGAAGTAGAGCGCTCAATATTCGTAAATGCACCTTCTGCATCTTGGCTAATACGCATACCTTCACCTACCTGGTTACGAACATTACCGTTCATGGTAGCGGTAGAGCGTTGAATCAAATCGAGCATCTGAGTAATAATCTGACTGATGGAATCCGCGCTTTCCTTGGATTGCTCAGACAGCTTGCGTACCTCTATAGCGACTACGGCAAATCCACGCCCGGCTTCGCCAGCTCTGGAAGCTTCAATAGACGCGTTCAGAGACAACAAATTGGTTTGCTTGGCAATGGCGGCAATAGCCGTATTCATCTGCTTCGCATCGTCCGAGAGCTGGGATAGCTCATCCATTAGGCTAGCCGTTTGGCTGACAGCCTCCAGAATACGGTCCATTTGGGTCCGTACACTACTGATCATTTGACTGCCTTGAGCCACATCATGCTCGGTTTGTCCTGCTGAATCCACGATGGAGCTTGCCGATTCGGCAATGGTGCTGACACCCTTCGCCATTTCTTCAACGGCATTAGCGGTCTGCTCGGATGCCTCGGCGCTGGTGGCTGCATTTTCCGCGGATTCCATAACCGTTTCCGCTACATGTTGTACGGACTCCGTCGTTTGCTCTGTGCTTTCCTTGATTATCAGGGAAGAGGAAGCAAGTCGGGAGGAGGTTTGGTTGACCTCTGAGACCATCGTATGCAAGGAATGCGTCATCTGGTCAAAATTCTGTGCCAGTTCGCCGAACTCATCCTTGCTGGATAGATTAACACGTTCGGTCAGATTTCCGTCACGGACGATGCGTGTTCCTGCTTGCAGCTTGCGCAGCGGAATTAAGAATGAGCGGACCATAAGCACAATGATGATCGCCGCGGCAAGTATGGAAATAACAATCACAATCAGGCTTTGTTTCAGAATTGGTTGGGCTGCATCACTATAATCCTCCAGATCCGACAGTGCGACAATGCTCCAACCGGTGAGAGGGTCCTTAAGTGTAAAGGCCAGCATATCTCGATTCATAAATTGAATTTGCGACATGGAAGGAGTATCATTTTCGACGGTTGTCGCCACTTCGGGAAGTCCTTCTATGGCGTCAGCCGCTTTTTTGCCTGTCTTGTTGAAAGCTGTTCCAGTCCCAGATACAACTTTATGTTCAGAATCAACAATAATGAGTCCTCCGCGCTCACCAATCTTAACAGACTGCAGACTTTCACTCATTTTGTCCAGGTTCAAAGCCAGGGCAACAGCTCCTTCACCGTCCTCCAGCGTTCCCGATATATTAACGACTAAATTCCCTGTCGTGACGCTGGCAACTGGAACACCGACGAATACTTTACCCTTTTCCAGCATCGCGTTTTTGTACCATTTTCTCTCCCTGGGATCATAATCGGACTCCTGTTTTTTCGGCGAACGTATGTATTGCCCCTTCTCATTGCCGAGAAGCGCCGCATCTAGCTCGGGGTGAGCCTTGACGATAACATCTAACTTTTTCTGAAGGGCTTCTTGGTTGGTACCGATGGAATCAGAATTGATTTCAGTGGTAAGCACGTCCAGATCTTTCATAATGGGCGCTACATACTGATTGACATTGCTTCGGATCAGATACAGATTCGTGTATACGGAACCGCCCATTTGCTGACTGAGTTGTGTCGTAGCCCCCTGATAAGAAAAGTACCCGATAAGTACGCTCGGAATCAATAACACAGCTAAAAAAGATATTATTAATCTTGTCCTCATTAAATAAAACTGCTTGAGAAACCTGTTCCACCACGGAACTGTTTGTTTTGTTTTAGTCATAGTTCTTGCTCCTCTGTGTCTGATGATCACTACATTGTTTTATTCGACATAAACCGACGAATTTTATAGATGTAATCATTGGGAAACGAGAAATAGTAGCATATTTTAGACACTTTTTTTGAAAAACAGGTCTAAAGAACTATGATTAATATTAATGCGAACACATAAAAAGCCAAATCGGAGATGCAAAAGCATCTTCACAATTTGGCTTGGGTGAGTCATGAAGGGGACATTGAACTGTTAATTTTTTTGCTGACGTGAAATCATAAAGAGCGTAATCCAGATGAGCATAAAACCAGTCAATTGCGCTACAGTAACGATTTGCTGAAATGCGATCCAATTAATCACGACACCCACCATGGGAAAGCTCAATTCTGCCATCGTAGCATAAGACGCTTTGGTCGTACTTAAGCCTTTGTAATACAGCAATAAGCTAAGAAGACCTGGAAGCAATGCCTGCAATAGCAAGTTGATAATCACAGCTGCGCCTGCCCATGTACCGGCAGGCATATTCCATGGCGCATGCTCTACAGAGGTGAGGACAATCAGCAGAGGGAGCGCCACCATGAAGCGGAGGGAGGTTACCGTTTCATATTTCATTGAACGAAGCAAGTAGCTTCCCATGACTGTCGAACCGCCCCACAGAACCGCTGCACCCAGTGCAAGTAGACTACCGACCTGGACAAAATCACGAACATGCCCGAAGGGGAGCGACCAACCGAAGGTCAGAAGATACGTCCCGAACAGAGCGACGACAATTAATAATCCAAAATGACGCGGCAGCATTTCCTTCAATATAACGCGGGCCAGAATAATAGCGACCAATGGTTGAAGCTTCTGGAGTAAGAGTACAGCATTCAGATCACCGTTGCTGAGCGCCATGGTAAAAATCACGCTGGCCAGAGCTGAGCCGCCCCACGAGACGAACAAAATAGCGAAAACTTGACGAAGCCGTACCGCTTTGAGTTCCTCACGATGTTTCCACAGCATCGGTGTCAGAGCAAGGAAAAGCAGCATATGCTCCATTAGTACAATTTGTGTTGAAGTAAATGATTTTAGCAAAATAATACGAAACAGCGGATCAGCGCCCCACAAGGCTGCTCCTATTGCGACCAGCCAAAAACCGCTTTTCATGTGGGAGCTATGATCAAAACCTTTGGATGTTAGTACAGTAGAAGATTGACTCATACTCAATTAGCTCCTTGCGAATACAGGACCGGTGGCACAAAAACCCCCGTCTATGGCGAAAGGCCATGCAAGACGGGGGTTGATCAAATAAACTTGCCGCTTTATGCAAGTTAAATGAAGTTACTGCTACTGCAAAACCCATAACGCAGCATTCATCCACTTCGCGGCATGTTGATATTTCGATCTTCTTCCATCCGGACTTTACCGTCGGCTTTGGCATCTCACCAAATCAGTCCGTATCCTGTTGCCAGATACAGAGTCGCGGGCTTAGCTCCATGAGCCATACCGCCGGTTGGGAATCTCACCCTACCCCGAAGATCCTTATTCCGTTTTTTAATTTCTCCTATAGGATATACCTGTTTTAGAATGAAGTCCAGTGAAAAATGTGTGTATATCTAACAATGATTTTCATCTATTTTTCGAAAGCGTTTTACTAAGTTACATACTATGAAGTAATATCCTTATACTCAATGCGTCGAATCGCTGCATAAGCCACAAGCATTCCCAGTATAGAGAAGCCTATTTGCACGGGGGCTATGGAGCTAAGTGTAGCGCCGTTATTATTGGAGAAAAGCAATGCTACAATCAGGATTGAGGTCACAATGGTGGTGGGTACAGAGTATCTTCGCATCCCCATATACAGCGGAACCAGTCCCATAAAGCTGGCAGCAACGGCATTGATCAGCGTCCGTGCTGATTGTTGACCCAGTATCGAAAGAGTAAGGTTATCGGGTACAATCAAGACAAGCTGGTTGAGCAGATGAATAGCAGCCGTAATGATTATTTCCGAAATAATAATAGATAAGAAGGTAAACAGCAGCACAACCAAGAGCTTGGCGATCATCAGCTTCTGACGGTGAATCGGATACATGAACAGGATCGTAATCGATTTGGACTTAAATTCCCCTACGATAAAGCGGCACAGAAGAACAGAGGCAAACACAATAAATGTGGCTCTGACCAGCATGTCCATGAGATCGAGAAGCTGAGTGTACTGTGTAAATTCGGGTATTCCTGTACTTTGGCTGTCCAGCGCGATGATACAGAGCAACCCAAGAATGCATGCATTGGCGATCAGTGCTGAACGGATATAACCCGCCAGATGAAATTTTTTCAGCTCCAATTGCATCAATTTAAGCATGGAGATCACCTCCGTTTAACAGCCGCAAAAAGTAGTCTTCTAGCGTACTGCTTTTCTGATGAATGGAATCCACTTCTATATCATTTAAAATGAGCGTCTTCGTAATTTGTTTCTGCGGTACATTTGAGTCGTAAATACGTATATTCTGTTCATTGAGCACCCTTATATTATTCAGATTCAGATGATGGGAGAGGACGTAGGCCGCCTTTTTACAATCATTGGTCGTAAATTCGATGTATTCCGTATTGGTTTCTCGCACCTGTTCCATCGACACTTCCTCAATCAGCCTTCCGTGATTAATCACGCCTACCGTATCCGCAATCTGCTCTATTTCCGCTAAAATATGACTGGACACGAGCAGAGTCATCCCATATTCCTTGCATAGCATGTGGAATAGTTGGCGGATTTCCTTGATTCCCACGGGGTCCAAACCATTAATCGGTTCATCCAAAATGAGTAGCTCTGGCTTAGTCGCAATAGCGCGGGCAATCCCGAGACGCTGTTTCATTCCCAGTGAAAAGTCTTTTACCGACTTGTCACCCGCATTCTGCAAGTTTACTAATTCCAGGGCATCTCGGACAGCCTGCTTATTATAGTAGCCCATGTATTCACAATGAAGTTCCAGATTTTGCTGCGCCGTCAGCCTGTCATAAAAAATCGGGTATTCAATAATCGAACCCATCCGTCCGAGCAGATGATACGATTTTGGCGTTAGTTTTTCACCGAATAATTCAATTTCACCCGATGTCGGCTTGAGTAAATTCGTAATCATTTTCATTATCGTTGTCTTGCCTGCCCCGTTGGGGCCGAGAAAGCCATAGGTTTCTCCCTTGCGCACATTCATGCTGACTCCTGCTACAATTTCGTTGCCCTTCAGGGCTTTGGTCAACTGATGTGTACGTATTACGTAAGTCATGGGTGTTCTCCCTTCGTATACTGCTGATAATTCAAGGATAAAGGGCGAAATGTTCATTTTTCTTTCGTGATTCTTACAAATTTATTAAGTTGAGTATGTTGAGTTCGATTAATAGTTGATTTTCTTCAATGTAAAAGAGAAGACTGTCCGCTCATAAGGTCTACTGGTCAATTGAATTTCTCCGTTCATCGTTTCAACCAGACGTTTGGCAATCGTAAGGCCCAGTCCGCTGCCTTGTACCGCCTTATTGCGGGAGTCCTCCAGTGTGTACATACGTTCAAAAACTTTATCTTGCTCAGATTCCTGTATGCCTTTGCCACGATCCCATACCTCTATACGCACTGTATCCTGCTGTTCTGACAGCGTCAGGCCTAGCGTCCGTCCATCTGCCCCGTAGCGAATGGCGTTCGAGATCAGATTATTCAGCACCCGCCCAATCGCTCCTTCGTTCCCCAAGGCATGAATGGGGTACTCCGGGATCTCAATATGCACAGTAAACCCCTGTGCAGTCAGCAGGTCATAAAACTCTAAAATGCTGCGTCTGCACAGTTCTCCCACTTCCAGTCGTGTCAACGGAATATCCGTATCATTAGCTTCCAGTTTCGCCAAATTAAAAAAGCTTCCGATCAACTCAATCGCTTCGCTTGTCTTTTGATGAATTTTGGATAGCAGCTTTATACGTTCTTCCGGCAAAATAGTCGGATCGCCATCCAGCATCTCGGCATATCCAAGCACAACCGTAAGCGGGGTCTTGAGATCGTGTGAAATGTTCGAAATCATTTTGCGCATAGCAATTTGGCTACGGTTGTAATCTGCAGACACTCTGAGATTCAAGTCCAGCAGTCGATTAATTTCCGTCATGAGTCGTTGCAGTTCAACGTCACCTGTGACATATAGCAGCTTTTCCGCATGATTCACCGTCACTATTCGCTCTAGTAGGGCTCGGATATCCCTTATTTTGCGCTTATTGGCCATACGCTCCCGCCAAAGCCATACTATAACGACTGACATGATGAGACCGACAATCCATTCAGAAATGTTTTCGATGTTCATATCAGCCATTCTCCCATTTGTAGCCAATGCCCCATAGCGTTTTAATGTGGACAGGATGAGAGGGATCTTCTTCAATTTTCTCACGCAGGCGGCGAATATGGACGTTAATCACGTTCTCGTCGCCCATATAATCGTCCTTCCAAATAAATCCGTATAATTGTGCTTTTGTAAATACCCGGTTTGGATTGGCTACAAACAGCTTCAAAATATCGGATTCTTTGGCTGTTAGCTGAATTTCGTTTTCATTGCGTATGACTGTAAAATGATCAAAATCAATGCACAGACTGCCGTAGGTCAAAACTTGTGCTTGCGGCTGTTCCTCCTGCTGTTGCTGACGGGCATATGTAGTAGATCTGCGGATCGCGGACTGAATACGAGCGGTCATTTCCAGCATTGAAAAAGGTTTGGCAATATAATCGTCTGCCCCAAAGCCCAGTCCAAGCGCTTTATCCACGTCGCTGTCCTTGGCTGACATAATCAGAATCGGGACGGCGCTATGGGTACGAATTCGTCGAATCACCTCCATACCGTCCACCTTCGGCATCATCAAATCCACCAGTACCAGATCATAGGTATGACGTTCAAAGGCAAGAAGCCCCTCTTCCCCGTCATAGGCAGTGGTTAGGCTGTATCCTTCCTTAGTGAGTGCTTTAAGTAGCATTTCGGCAATGGATAGATCGTCTTCAATAAGTAAAATATGCTGTGGCATAGGTGTGGAACACCCCTAATTTTTAGATTAAGCTCGTGTGACGAACTGTACCTGAATTATATAGAGCAGTGGAGGGGATTTCCATAAAAAATATCCAAAGAATTTGAATAGGGGAATTTTCGAAGGAGGGTTAAAGGGCTGTTTTTCCCGATGCATTGGCTTTATTTCAAGAATGAATTCCACGGTGTACATCCAATGATGTTCCTAATAAATTAAGGTATTTCATTAAGCGTTGGAGGTGATTTTTTCCCAACCTCTTAAAAGGGTGAGACGTGGAATTTCTTAGAGGTGCAAGGGTTTTAGACGTTTTTTTCTACAATTTGAGGGGAGGGGTCTACGGTTGGGAAAAAATTGCGAAACCCTAGTGGCTGTAGTAAAATAAGCACATTATTAAAACTGAAAAGCTTGATTCTACTAGCCTTTAACCACAACATGTGATGTATTGAAATCGTTTTAGTTGGTAGTTGGTGGGTGGTGGGTGGTTGCCTTTAACCACAACATGTGATGTATTGAAATCTCCCTGTCCTCACCCTCCGTCTGAACGAAAACCAGCTTTAACCACAACATGTGATGTATTGAAATCAGTTTACCGGACTGAGAGAATACCTTCCTAATCGACTTTAACCACAACATGTGATGTATTGAAATTGTGGTGTCCGCATCTGGAGACAAGAGCGAACAAGACTTTAACCACAACATGTGATGTATTGAAATCTGTATAAAGGATTTCCTTCTGTGATCCATACTCTTCTTTAACCACAACATGTGATGTATTGAAATTTTTCCTATCCTCCTTTCTCACTGTAAACAATTGTACTTTAACCACAACATGTGATGTATTGAAATTCGCTCAAAGCAGGCATATTTGTATCGACCGTATCGCCTTTAACCACAACATGTGATGTATTGAAATACATTCGCGGAGCTTGGGCAGTGCAAAGGTAAAACCTTTAACCACAACATGTGATGTATTGAAATTATGTATTTTTATAGCCAACTACTTGACCTTTACCACTTTAACCACAACATGTGATGTATTGAAATTATTGTTCAAACGCAACACCATGCATAAATTATTTGCTTTAACCACAACATGTGATGTATTGAAATACGCACATTGTTCGCTCGATGTCGGAAAGTCTGTTCTTTAACCACAACATGTGATGTATTGAAATAAAAATGTCCAGGAGGATCTAAGTATCTGGCCGATCCTTTAACCACAACATGTGATGTATTGAAATGGTACTGGATCGGCTGCAAGGTCTGGACGCTTGGAACTTTAACCACAACATGTGATGTATTGAAATTCATGACGATTATTGCGGTAATCGTTGCGGCCATGGCTTTAACCACAACATGTGATGTTTGAAATCCAGGTATTCCCCCGCAGGTGCATCTGTGACAACGGACTTTAACCACAACATGTGATGTATTGAAATTTGCCTGAGAACACCACACCCGTATTGCCTGACCCCTTTAACCACAACATGTGATGTATTGAAATCTTTGAGCAAAGAGGTTCCTTTGACATGAATAGAGCTTTAACCACAACATGTGATGTATTGAAATTTGCCTGAGAACACCACACCCGTATTGCCTGACCCCTTTAACCACAACATGTGATGTATTGAAATCTTTGAGCAAAGAGGTTCCTTTGACATGAATAGAGCTTTAACCACAACATGTGATGTATTGAAATTACGCTTGACGCCCTCCCGCTGTCGAGAAGTCTGTGCTTTAACCACAACATGTGATGTATTGAAATATCTTTCAAGTGTTTGCGCCCGTGTTTCGTATTTGTCTTTAACCACAACATGTGATGTATTGAAATCGGAAAATCTGCGTGAAAGCTTCGTGTAAAACGTCCGCCTTTAACCACAACATGTGATGTATTGAAATGTATTTTCACCCATCTTAGCTGTTCATCAATTCTACTTTAACCACAACATGTGATGTATTGAAATTTTTGGACAGATTCGAACCCGGTAAGGCAGTATTATCTTTAACCACAACATGTGATGTATTGAAATACATGTATAAACTTCCTCCTTATATTTAGGAAAACTTTAACCACAACATGTGATGTATTGAAATAAGGCTGGGTTGAGGCGTAAGCCAGTACCTACGATGCTTTAACCACAACATGTGATGTATTGAAATAGGAGTGACACGGCTTCACCCGCTTTCGGGTTAGCTCTTTAACCACAACATGGAATGTATTGAAAATACTCGGCCTCGTTTCTGCAAAAGTGCTTTTTCGATGCTCAACGATCAAAATTATTTAGTTTCATCCTTCCATGAACTCCATTCTTTTTTATTGAAAAAACCTCCTAAGCCACTTAAAGTGGTCAGGAGGTTTTTGACATTTGCATGCATTTGGGTTTTAGAATACTTTTTAAATCTCAAATTTTGAAAGC
This sequence comes from Paenibacillus peoriae, assembly GCF_022531965.1. Lineage (GTDB taxonomy): Bacteria > Bacillota > Bacilli > Paenibacillales > Paenibacillaceae > Paenibacillus > Paenibacillus polymyxa_D. The sequence goes on from NZ_CP092831.1 coordinate 1,488,461, forward strand.
ATGATTTATATAAAGGACTTCAGAAAATCACAATTACAATGTAGCTCATAGCCATTAGTAAGAATATTTCCGAACAAAAAGTAAAAGAAACATCGGAGGTTATGGTCATAGTCTAGTTTCAGTATTTTAAAACTAGAAATATAAATTTAAATACACAAGTGTTTTATTCATTATGCGCATTATTTTTTTTAGATGCATTTACATTATACTCTTAAGTAAGCGATCTCAACATAGACCAAAGGTCTATGTTTTTCCCAACCTTATAAGAGCTAGAAAGAGGTAACTCCTTAGATCACCAAGGGATACAGCTATTTTTCTTAGCACTTGGCAAGAAGCGACCTACGGTTGGGAAAGAATTGCGAAACCCTTGTGGCTGTAGTAAAATAACGACATTGCGATTTTGGAAAGCTTGATTTTACTAGCCTTTAACCACAACATGTGATGTATTGAAATGCAGCACTACCGGATTCTCTCGTATAAGCTCCGTCCTTTAACCACAACATGTGATGTATTGAAATGAATATCCTCGTTTACGTTAGCAGTTGTCATTTTAACTTTAACCACAACATGTGATGTATTGAAATATCTTTTAACGTTGGCTCTCCGATCCCCACGATCAGCTTTAACCACAACATGTGATGTATTGAAATGACGAAATTTTCATATGCCTAGCTGTAACAACCATCTTTAACCACAACATGTGATGTATTGAAATACCATCATGTCCGCATCCTCCGGCAACTCCTCGGTACTTTAACCACAACATGTGATGTATTGAAATGAACTGCACTCTGTAACTGTGTAACACACGATTGACTTTAACCACAACATGTGATGTATTGAAATATGAAAATAAGCCATCAAAAACCAATGCCAAAATCGTCTTTAACCACAACATGTGATGTATTGAAATCACGCTCGAAAACGTCGTAATGCTCTCCTCGGAACCTTTAACCACAACATGTGATGTATTGAAATAAACCCGGCTCCAAGCCACCTGATCTTTGCCGCAGTCTTTAACCACAACATGTGATGTATTGAAATTCGGCATACAAAGTGTCTCCTGCAAGAAATACATAGCTTTAACCACAACATGTGATGTATTGAAATCTTCTAAAACTAACTTACTAATATCGACACTCTTCACTTTAACCACAACATGTGATGTATTGAAATGCATATATAGACCCTCGGGGGGAACCTTCATCCATAACTTTAACCACAACATGTGATGTATTGAAATATACCTCGACGCTTCCCGGTCCCTCTGGATCAGCTCCTTTAACCACAACATGTGATGTATTGAAATAAGTAACTGCGGATCTCTTCCACGCTGTACCCCTGCCTTTAACCACAACATGTGATGTATTGAAATGGTGTGAATGTAACTTTGTTTATGATGCCATCAGCTCCTTTAACCACAACATGTGATGTATTGAGATTTTGTTCAAATGAAGGCAATACTATTTCAGAAACGACTTTAACCACAACATGTGATGTATTGAAATTCAACATTTTTATGTTGTTCCTGATCTTTGTTGTGTCTTTAACCACAACATGTGATGTATTGAAATTGAATTCAGGTACAGCAGGATCGTTTATATTAAAGTCTTTAACCACAACATGTGGTGTATTGAAATTACGTTTGTCCATCTACATGCATAGGCCGTGGAACTTTAACCACAACATGTGATGTATTGAAATTGCTATTGTCAATGCCACAGGTAGCGCACAGCATGCTTTAACCACAACATGTGATGTATTGAAAATATGAAGCTGGCGTTAGGAGCTGTTTAAATTCTTTAACCACAACATGTGATGTATTGAAATTGGGTTGCAGTCAGCGCTTGAATCGTAGACATTCTTAAACCACAACATGGATGTATCGAAATAAGAAATTGTACGTGTCATTTATTTTGGTTGCTATCCTTCAATTTCGTACTGAGTCCTAAGCAGTAGGGAAGAATTGTTCTGGAGAAGCGTAAGCGTCTATCTTTATTCCGATTTTAATCCTCGAAGGGTTTATACAATCCAGAAAATCCAGAAAATCCGCGGATAACAGCGACCGGAAGGACAATCTGCACGTGTAGCAATTTAAATACCGTTGCATTTTATTATAAAAATATAATTATAATGAGAAATATATTTACAAATCATGGAGCGAGGTCTATACTTTATATCAGATCAGGAGGTGTACGTATTGTATTATGAAATTCACATAACAACGTTAATTAAACAATCATCTCACCATCTGGAGATACCGGAGCGTATCGGAGCCTGGATTGGTCGGGCTGGGTTGAAGGACGAAGCGTTGAAGCAGACGCACTACGACAAGGACTACAAGCACTATACATTTGGGTCGCCTTTTCCGCGTGAAAAGGAGGGGGTATACAAACAAGGTCGTGTATACGTCATTACGATTCACAGCTCCGTAGAGCTTACGCTACGTCGAATATCCGCAGCATTGCAAGCTTTGCAGGAGGATGAGTATTTCCAGTTTATCGCCGCATCCCCTGTACAGTCCAAGAAGCTGGCACATATTACCGAGCTTACCACCGTTACTCCTGCTATTGTTACGATTGAAGGCAAACCGTGGGTGCCGAGTCTGAGTGTGGAGCTTTTACTGCAACGGATTCATGCTAATGCGGAGAAAAAATACAATCATTTATACCCGGATCAGCCTGTTCGATTGGAACAACCTTTTGTCGAAGGGATTCAGGTGTTGAACCATAAACCGATTGCCTTGGTCTATAAAGGACGTAAGCTATTAGGTAATAAACTGCGCTTGCTTGTCAGAGAAGATGAATATTCACAGAAGTTAGCAAGTGTGGTATTAGGTTCAGGAGCGGCAGAAAAGAATAGTATCCTTGGGGCAGGCTTTTGTATCGCCAAAGGACTGGAATAACGTGGAAAGGAGGCGTAGGGTATGCTGAAGGATTTGACGAACAGCTATCTATTGGCGAAGAATGATTTTCCCAACATCACATTTCTAAGACACCAACCCAAGGAAGGGCTGTATATTCGACTGCGACTAGATCAAAGCTGGAATGAACAGGTCAGCGTGTTTGATAGCGAGCATATGATTATTACCAAAGAAGAACCCGATCTATCACGCAAGGGACTTTTTGAATGGTTCCAACAAAAAGATTATGTGAGTTCTCTGATCTCTATGAACAAAGCTGTAGATCCCGGCAAACAGCTTCATTCTAATAACCCGTACACCCTATATGCAAAAAGGGATGTATTTTTAGCCGAGCCACTGGCAGCTGGAACCACCGGGATGAGCACGCATCTTGCCCGTTTTCTGGACAAGACTCAGGCATCTGAGGTGCAGAAAAAGTGGGATGAGTTGATAGGTGCCAAGAAGACTAGCAGCAAGAAAGCCAGTAAGAAAAGCAGCACCGAGACTATCTTCACCAGTCCTACGCAGCAATTTTTCTCTGATACGGATTATGCACCTGCACTGGAATATCTCGTAAGTGAGGAGCGCCGAACACATATTGCACAGATTGAGCAATGGTACGCTACAAACCTGTCGGCTCTCATTGAACATATCCGAACCATTCCTTTTAAGAATTACGTTAAAATCTTTTTCACCTCAGAACCTACTCCACTTCACTCATCAATGGATCACCCATCTAACGAATCTTCCAGCTTTTACTCATGGGACGAAATGTATGGCTATGAATATTTGCTATATACCATCCCAAAAATCTTTAATAGTAATGACTATAACCAAATGGTAGACGGAGCTTTGACAGGTCTTCCCGGTTTTAATATGAGCATGAACAGCAAGAAGCCGTATTTAGAGCATAAAACGATGCGTGTCGGAGCGCCCATTCGTTTATCTCTAGAGGAAGCATTGCTGGTAAAGGAAGCGTCTGAATGGCTCCTTTCTCAGCCCAAGTTTCGAATGAACAAATTCGGTTATCATACGGATTTTTCCAAGAATTCTGAGAAGATAGCAGAAGGCTATTTTTTGGTTTACATGGAGGGTAAGGATAACGAGGTGCAAGACTTTGAAAATGTACCTTTCTCCAAAAAAGTTCATGTCAATATCCGACTCAAGAATGTATTGGGTGTGATGACCAAAAATAACGATGGCGAAGCGTTTGTGAAGGATTACGGCTCTCTGGAAAATGTGGAGCAACTGCAAAAGGAAATTAGCAAACGCTTTTTTCGCGGACGGATGAACGGTGATTTTCTTCAAGATGAACCGAAAGCGAGAGAAAAGGATTTTACGAGTGTGATGGTCGCGTTGTTTATGCAGAGCAAAAAGGGCTTTTATGACTGGATTTTCAAAGGAACGGCCGCCACGATCCGCTCTCAATTTGCACGCGTAACGCTTCGACTCATAGAGGAACAGCTATTACGAGTAGAGCCAGCAGGACAAGAGAAGTCTAGATTGGATCTACGTGGGTTGGCCGATGCGATGAATGTAAGACTTTCGCTAATGGCTTATTTGGAAGGGGAGGAATACACAGCTATGGGAAATCGCCTGATTGCAGTGTCTAATGGACTGAAAGACAAACTGGAAACGCTAGAAAAGCGAAAACCAAAGGAAAATACAGACCCAGTCTATGTAGAGACGGATGATGAGTTTTATTATTTGGCAGGGCAGCTTGCCTTCTATTTGAAAAGTCAGTCCGAAGCCCAGCAGAAAAAGGGGGATTTGCTTGGAACTTTTTTCATGGCAAAGCGCAGTGCACAGCTCAAAAAACGGATCGAAGAAGCGTATCATTTGCATCGTCACAAAATGCGATTACATCACACTAAATTAAATTGGGCTTTAGGCCAAGTGTATGGATACCAGCCGGACAAAGAATTCCAGCATGAAGATGCAAGGGAGATGTTCTTAGCGGGGCTATTTTCAGACAATTGGTTCTGGAAGAAAGGCGAGAGAGAGAAACCAAACAGCGAAGGGGAGAACGGATATGGCGAAGAAAACTAATCGTGTGGTGGGACTGATCGGGATTGTGAGCCGGATGGCTAACTGGAATGCGGACTTTAGCGGACAGCCGAAGACGACCAGCACAGGCGGCATTTTTGGTAGCGACAAGGCGTTAAAATATAGCATCAAACGCTTATGGGCAGAGGAAGGACAGAAGGTACTGTATATTCGTTCGTATAAAGTGAGTAGCGGCAAGGACAAAAAAACGGACAAGGCAAAGGATGCAGACAAAGGGAAAGAAGAGAAGCTCCAGCCTCGTAATCTCGCAGAACGCTATGAGTATCTCTTTGGTGAAGAGGTCTCCAAAAATTCACGTGAAGTGCTGAACAAGCTGTTTCAGTGTGTAGATGTAATGAATTTTGGTGCGACATTCGCAGTGAAGGATCAGAATATTGGTTTGGCGGGTCCGGTGCAAATTGGCCAGGGTTTTAATAAATATGAGTGGTCTAATCTGGAGGTACAGGATATCTTGTCACCGTTTCGTAACTCAAACGAAAAGAGCGAGGACAATGATGCGACCTCAATTGGTAAAAAAAGAACGGTGGACGAATCCCATTATATATATCCTTTTTCCGTCAATCCGAAGCATTATGATAACTATCTGGAACTACTGGCAGCCGAGGGGTTTGAAGGGTATACGGAGGAAGCGTATCAGGCCTTCAAAACGGGAGCTTTGACCGGGGCTACTTTGCAAAATACCAATAGTAAATCAGGTGCGGAAAATGCCTTTGCCCTATTTGTGGAATTTAAAGCGGGGAGCCCGGCGTATTTACCGAATTTGGACCCTTATGTGAAGGTAGATAAGGACAAGGATGGAGAGCAGACGGTTTATGATTTATCGGCCCTTGCACCGCTTTTGAACGATGTAAACGAGGAAATTGAAACAGTAGAATTATACGTTAATCCGTATGCATCGCGTGTAGAGCTGGATTTTCCGGGGCTGCGGACGTTTAACATCTTTACGCGCAGCGAGCTTCCTCAAGGCTAGAGGATGATTACATCTGGGAAGGAGGGAAGAAAGCATGCAAGCGTTATGCTTTGAGTTGAGCGGAGAAACAGCGTTTTTTAAAAAGCCGGATGTTAACGTATATGCGTATTTTACATACAGTCATATCCACAAGGTTGCATTATATGGCTTGCTCGGTGCAGTACTCGGACTTGGCGGCTATACGCAGCAGTATGAACGGAATATGGCGTTGGGCGGTAAAGCCAAACAGGATAATCCGGCGATGCCGTACCCTGAATTTTATGAGGTGTTTCGTCATGCTTCGGTAAGCATCGTGCCGCACGGGGATCGGGGATATTTTTCAAAAAAAATCCAGATTTTCAACAACACAGTCGGTTATGCAAGCCAGGAAGAGGGCGGTGTGCTGAATGTGCGAGAGCAATGGTTGGAGCGTCCACGCTGGACGATCTACGTGGCAGATGATGGGGGTGTAGATCGGGAGGTATTTGATCGGCTTGCAGATTATGTACAGCATTCCAAGGCTGAATACATTCCTTATCTGGGGAAAAATGATCATCCGGCTACGATATCCAAGGCTCGATTAGTTGAGTTGGAGCCAGCGAGTGAACCGGAATATATCGACTCCCTCCGAGCTGCACATGTACTTGTGGATAGGGGAGGATATGTGAAAGATGATCAGATGCAATCCTACTTGCAAGAGTATCTCCCCGTAGGGCTGAATACAGCCAACAACGGTTACATTCTGGAGCCGCTTGTATTTTCTAATCAGGAAATAGATACAGATGAGCTGAAAGCCGAAGATCTACAAAAAATATACCGGGATGCTGACAATGACCGCACCTTGTATTTTATCTAAAAAAAGGGCAGTCGCTTTCGTAGATGGAATCAACACCGGGTATTCTCCATTGTCAGGATGGGGAGCGCCCGGTTTTTTATATGGATTTTTTAAAATTGTACCCAAGGAAAAGAGGGAAGACGAATTGCGTATTCATGTATCCATACAACATTGGCTAACGGAGGAAGGGAAAGGGAGGCTGAAGGCGCACACGGCAAAAGAAGAGGGGCTTCAACAGGATGAAATGCTGGAGGAACATAGCGATCTGGTCATGCATCATGCTGAGATACTGATGAGGGATAATGGTGTGGAAGCTGCTGTACATAGGGCGCTAGATCGTCTCGGCATAGATGGAGAACCGCTGGATGAATCATTAAGGCAAATGATCATGTACTATTTTAGACAAGCCATTTATTTGCATGATCTTGGCAAGGTGAACCCGGCCTTCCAACGTATCAAAATGAAGAACAATGAAGTTAAAAGGAACGCTGAGTTGGGAGACAGTAACCATTCCATGCTGTCTGCTGTGCTTTACTTGCATATTCACTTACGACAGGTGCAGGAATGGCATGATACAACAGAGCTGTATCCAAACCGTAAGAAGCATAAACGCAAAGTACTTGCATTCCTGCATCATCTTTTATATTCATTCGCATATACGATCTCCCGCCACCACACGTACCTGGGAAATATGGATGAAGATATGGGAGGGCAGGTAAACGAATTTGAGTTGAAAATAAAAAATCAATATAACCGGGTCAAAGAGAATCCTGATTATATTCGCTATTATCGTGATCAGCAGGACTTGCTACAGAACGATAACGTATTTGGGTGCATCCGTCTGGAAGGCAATAAACGTCATAATAAAATACACAGCCCTTTTCCTTTCTATGTGTTGGTCAAGCTACTGTACTCCACGATGGTCGCATCGGATTTTCGGGCAACGTATCAATATATAGAGCAGCAAGTACCGGAGATGCATTATTTTGGAGAACGTCTACCACTGGAGCCCATGCTAGAGGCTTATCGTCAGACGGGAATTGTGCAGGGGATTGAGTCCTATCGCCAAAATCCTGATGCCTCTGGCTTGTCTGAGATGAATCAGCTACGGGCGGAGTTATTTATCGAAACAGAAAGACGGCTGTTGGAGCGACTACAAGAGCCTGTTTTTTATCTCGAAGCTCCTACTGGTTCAGGTAAAACCAACATGTCTATAAATTTGGCACTGCATTTGCTGAATAGCGGCTTGGGACTGAACAAGTTAATTTATGTATTTCCGTTCAACTCTCTGATCGAGCAGACAAGACAGACGTTAAATGGGATTTTCCACAAGGAGCAGGTAAACGACTATCGGGTGGAAGTTATTAATTCGATTACTCCGATGGTGACCGAGGAAGAACTAGAAGCAGAAGCTGCTTTGGAAGGGAAGAACAAGGAGCCAGACAACACGGATTTCAAAAGGGTGCTGTTGGAGCGTCAATTGCTGCAATATCCGGTGACACTGACTTCTCACGTGAACTTTTTTAATTATTTATTTGGGACAGGACGAGAGGCCAATCTAGCATTTGCCCATTTATGCAATAGTGTCATTGTACTGGACGAAATTCAGAGCTACCGAAATGAATTGTGGAAGGAAACCATTCATTTTCTGCGATCCTTTGCGGATATTCTGAACATTAAAATTATTATCATGTCCGCTACCTTGCCAAATCTGGATTTGTTACTGGAGCAGCGAGATCATGAGGAAGCAATACAAACCTATACACTGGTGCAGAACCGGGATCGTTATTTTACCCATTCGTTGTTTAGAGAGCGCGTGAAGCTGGATTTTAATTTGTTGAAACAGGGCAAGATGCAGCCGGAACAAGTAGTGGAGCATGTTGAATCTGTAATCAAGCAGCGAGAGCGGGATGGGCAAGGGAACAGGGTGCTGATCGAGTTTATCAAGAAAAAGACGGCACGCCAATTTTATAATTTGGTGCTAGAGCAGAATTTGGGCTTTGACGTCTATGAGCTTACCGGGGATGATAGCTTCTCCTATCGCCAAGAGCTGTTGCAGAAATTGGGGAAGGACGAACATGGGAGCTTTTATTTGAGTGATGTGATCGTTGTAGCAACACAGGTGATTGAAGCCGGGGTAGATATTGATATGGATGTGGGCTTTAAAGATATTTCTTTGCTGGATAGCGAGGAGCAATTTTTGGGACGACTGAATCGTTCTTGTCTGCGTGACTACTGCCAGGCTTATTTCTTTGATTGTGATCAAGCGAGCGGTATATATAAAAACGACTTGCGTGTTGCATTTGATCTTAAAGAAGAAGCGTATCAAAAAATGCTTGAAAATAAGGATTTCAGTGGATTTTATGAGAATGTTATTCATGAAATCAATAAGTCTCGTGAAAAGCCAAATCAGCAGTATTGGGGCGACTTTACCCAGAAAGTACAGAAACTTGAATTTCCAGATGTACAAAAGCATATGGACCTCATACCTGATCAAAGTGTGACGCTGTTCCTGAACTATACCTGTCCAATGAAAGACGCTTCTCTGCTGAACGGTCAAGATGTGTGGGATGAGTTTGTTAGATTGTCAGACAAGCGGTTGGAGATGGACTATTCCGAAAGAATGATTCGCTTGTCCGTGGTGCGTGCTCAAATGAATAACTTTACTTTTATTTATCCGGTTTCCCAAATGTATACAAAATGGGGGAAAGTAAAGCCAGGTTTATATACCCGTTGTATAGGTACTTTGTATTTCGTGGAGCACGGTGAGCAATATATGGAATGGGATGAACTAACTAGAACCAAAAAGTTTAATCGTGCCAAGTATACCGAGGATGAAAAGGGGCTTTTCCTATGAGGATTACCGGAACGATGGTGAACTATTATGTACACTGTCGTAGACAATGCTGGTTATTTGCCAATGGAATGGGTTTTGAAGATGATAGCGAGGACGTGCGGATCGGCAAGGTCATGCATGAGCTACAGAGTGAGGGGAAGAAAAACCGCGAAGTCGCTATTGAGGGCATCAAAGTGGATAAGCAGTGATTATGTGACCGAGATTAAAAAGTCTGACGCCGATGTCGAAGCTACTAAATGGCAGACGCTGTACTATATGTATGTACTTAAGCAAAAAGGGATGGAGCGCAAGGGGAAAATCCAGTTCAGCGAGCGCAACAAACAGGCTAGTAAAACGATAGAGCTGGAACTGGATGAAGCGGCAGAACGGGCGATGGAGCAGTTGTTGGCTGAGTTGGAGCAATATTTACAGCAGGAGCAGCCCGATCCGGCGATACGTGACAAAAAATGTACCCGCTGCGCCTATCTTGCCTACTGCTTTTTATAAGAAAGGAGGACGACAAAAATGTCCAAAACAGCGCCATCTACTAGATATATACGTACTCCGGGAACTTTGGGACGTGAAGATAATTCACTGACATTTCGGAGTGAAGAAAGAGGGATCGTACACCTGCCGATTCATGGGTTGAAGGAGCTATATTTACTCAATGAGATAACGTTGAACAGCAAGCTCCTGTCTTTTCTGTCAATGGCGGGGATAACAGTCCATTTCTTTGATTACTATGGTCATTTTAGAGGAACCTTTTATCCGAAGGACGCAAGGGTGAGCGGTAAGGTTAAGCTTTTGCAAGCGAAAGCCTGTTTGGAGAGAAGAATACCTATTGCTGCTACTTTTATTGGTGCCATTGCAGCTAACATCCATGAAGTGCTGTATCACTATTATAAACATGGCAACAAGGAGATCAAACCATATCTGAACTGGCTGAGAAAAGATGTACCACGATTGTTAGATAAAATGGAGATTATTCCGAGACTGTTGAGTGTGGAAGGGGAGATTTGGAGACGGTTTTACGACACATTTAAGACGTTCCTGCCTGAAGATTTTAAAATGAATAAGCGGGTCAAGCGCCCGCCGGACAATCCGCTGAATGCACTAATTAGCTTTGGTAATACCATTTTGTACACGAAAACGATTTCGCAAATTTACCATACCCATCTGGACCAGAGTATCAGTTTCCTGCATGAACCGAGTGATCGACGATTTTCCCTCAGTCTGGATTTGTCTGAGCCGTTCAAGCCATTATTGGTATACCGTACTATTTTTGAATTGGTGAACAATCGAAGAATACAGGTTAATAAGCATTTTGAAAAGGATTATAATTACTGTATTTTAAATGGGACGGGTCGCGATGTATTTATCACCGCGCTTGAAGATCGGATGAAGCAGGTGTTCGATCATGGCACACTTAAACGGAAGGTCAGCTATTTATCTGCTATTAAATATGATGCTTACAAGTTAAAAAAACATATCGTCGAAGGAATACCTTTTGTTCCCTTTTTGGAAAAGGAAAAGAGGTAAAGGATATGGCGAAAAATTATAACTATGTCATTCTGGTGTATGACATCGGAGAAAAGCGAGTGGGTAAGGTATTTAAAATATGTAAAAAGTATCTCGTTCATTTTCAGAAATCCGTATTTCGAGGTGAAATTACCCCTGCTAATTTAATTCAGCTACGCGCTGAGTTAAAAAAGGTTATTGATGAAGGGAACGACTTTGTTGCCGTTTTTAAGATGACAGGTGATTATGTTTTCGACGAGGAAATCATCGGTGCCCGCATGAATGATTCGGAGTCCTTATTGCTGTAATTTTCCCAACCGCCCTAAAGAGGAGGAAAGCATTTAACCTTACAGCGCCAAGGGTTTGAAAGGATTTGTCAATTGTTTTTAACAAACCCTCTTCGGTTGGGAAAATTTTGTGAAACCCTTGCGGCTGTAGTAGTATAGGCATAATAGCATTTGTAAGAACGTTGATTTTACTAGCCTTTAACCACAACATGGGATGTATTGAAATGTTTCTGGAGTGATGTCTTTCCGTTCATATGGATTACTTTAACCACAACATGGGATGTATTGAAATCGGCATTTGATCCAATGGCCCCGATGATGGCAACCGCTTTAACCACAACATGGGATGTATTGAAATGCTTTTAAATACAATGCCTTTGGGCCGTGACCAGCGCTTTAACCACAACATGGGATGTATTGAAATCCTCATAACCGTAGCAGCCAGGAGAACGGTCGCGCCCTTTAACCACAACATGGGATGTATTGAAATTCATGCTAGATACCGTCTCGTCTCCGAACTGATTCGCTTTAACCACAACATGGGATGTATTGAAATGTCGGATGTAACAGCAACGGTGAATCCGGTGCCGCAACTTTAACCACAACATGGGATGTATTGAAATTTTCATAAGCCACGAACATGGATTTATCCCCTATCACTTTAACCACAACATGGGATGTATTGAAATGAGTATTGCCAAAAGTCCCAACGTGACCAACCAGACTTTAACCACAACATGGGATGTATTGAAATCGCATTTGGTGCGAATATCAGGCAAAGATTTTGAACTTTAACCACAACATGGGATGTATTGAAATGTAAATAATTTTCGGAGTGGCAAGCGGTATAATAACTTTAACCACAACATGGGATGTATTGAAATGATATTGAAAGCTTACAGTGCCAGCGGTGGCAAGATCTTTAACCACAACATGGGATGTATTGAAATGTAAGTTCTCCTGTGTCAGTGTCTTTTAAGTAAACACCTTTAACCACAACATGGGATGTATTGAAATTCCATCACCCTCACAAGCACCTGATTTTTACACTCAACTTTAACCACAACATGGGATGTATTGAAATGTGCTCGCTTGAATCGGATGCCCTTCAAGCACGTAGCTTTAACCACAACAGAGAAGTATTCAAAATACTCTTAACCTGAAGGCACTATAGTAATTTCATCTCCACTCCTAACAGAAGATGTGATCAAATTACTGGCAGCTGCTAGCCCCTATATTATACTGAAAGATTTTATAATCTGATGTTTGGAATACGGTATTATAATATCCGGGGCATGCCTTATTATGAGAGATTAGGTATGTCGAATCACGCTGCGGTACAGGAGCGTCAATAAAGGAGAGCAACGATGTTTGTCATACGAGGAACACAAAAACTGCTGAAGGAATGGGAGACTGAACCACTTCAAGTTGATATTTATCCGCCTTTAAATAGTTGGCATGCCAGCTTATTTTTACTGAATCGAAGAAAAAATATAGTGTTTATGCATGATATATCCCGCTTAAGCATCACGCTGTTTGGGATTAAAAAATCGCAGTACAAAAACCTGCCGACTCTTTTTATACAAGCCTTGAAGGAATTAATGATCAGCGAAGGGTTTGATGAGCAGATCGTGAAGGCATACACACAGGAAGGCGAGCAGATGCTGGCAACTACGACGAATAGACATAGTGTGTTGGTAACCTTAGATGAGATTATATTTATTATGAAGGAACTGGATATGGAGCATGGGTGCGAGCTGGAAAAAAACCAGTGGAATAACCGGATTGTTTTCAAAACTGTTGAATACAAGTACCCTGTTGATGTTTTTAAAGAAGTGCTGGAAAAGCATTATAAACTAGAGCGGATTTGAGAAATTTATGATTTTACGAAATGAGTTCCATTTATTCCCTCTGTCCTATATAATCTAATATAGTTCTAAAAGACTATATAAAGAGAGGTAAGGGGTAAATGAAGATTAAATTAAGAAATAAAACTGGAATGATCAAGGAACGCAAAGTAGGTTTTTCATGGACTACGCTCTTTTTCGGTTTTTTCCCTGCGTTGTTTAGAGGGGATTGGAAGTGGGCTGTTATTATTTTTCTGGTATCGATCCTTACGAGTGGGGCGTCCAATTTTGTATTTTGCTTCATTTATAATCGCTTACATATTAATGATCTGCTGTCCCAAGGCTATGGCCCTGCTACTAAGAAATCCCAATCTATCCTGATTTCTAAGGGATTTATTGCTGAAAATTACGCTGCTAACTTTGCAGGTTAATTTGAGAGCTGTTTGTTAAACGAGACGTATCAAAAGGGCATCCACCAAAGTCCATACGGGCGGGGGAGGCTCTTTTTTTATAACTCACATGATAGCAACGCTTGCGATGAAATGAATCATAGCGCAATAAGCGGCACACTTTGGTAAAATAAAACGATACAGGGTTTGACACCATCGGTCAGACTTATAAAACGGGGGGTACATAACGAAAGATGAAGAGGATTATTGATATAGCCAAAGAAGCAGGAATTGAAGAAGAACATCTAGAGACGTATGGAAAATATAAAGCAAAGCTGAACCCGTCCCTGTGGGAGCAGTTAAAGGATCGTCCGAATGGAAAGCTGGTGCTGGTTACGGCGATGAACCCCACGCCAGCGGGAGAAGGCAAAACGCTGACCACCATTGGACTGTCGCAGGCGCTGAATGCGCTGGGGCATAAAACCGTTGCTGCGTTACGTGAGCCGTCCCTTGGCCCTTGCTTCGGCATGAAAGGAGGAGCAACTGGGGGAGGACAAGCCCAGATTGTTCCAGCAGAAGACATTAACCTCCATTTTACAGGTGATATTCACGCGATTTCGGCAGCGCATAATTTGCTGGCAGCGATGATCGATAACCACTTATTTCATGGAAATGCTTTGCGGTTGAAACCCGAGCGGATTGTGTGGAAACGCGCTGTCGATATGAACGACCGGAGTTTACGAAACATTGTAACCGGATTGGGGTCAGGTAATGGAGCAGTGAGAGAAAGTGGTTTTCTGATTACCTCGGCTTCAGAAGTGATGGCCGTATTATGTTTAAGTGAAGATATGGACGATCTTAAAGTGCGATTGGGTCGGATGGTGATTGGTTATAACGAAGATGGCGAAACGGTAACAGCTGAGGAACTACATGCGGTGGAAGGTATGGCTGTGCTGCTTCGGGAAGCATTGAAACCCAATCTGGTGCAGACGTTGGAGGGAACTCCAGTTATTGTGCACGGCGGACCTTTTGCGAATATTGCGCATGGATGCAGTAGTTTGATCGGTACGAAGCTAGCCCTGAAGCTGGGAGAGGTGGTTGTCACGGAGGCTGGGTTCGGGGCTGAGCTGGGGGCAGAAAAGTTTTTTGACATCAAGTGCCGTCAATCCGGTTTGCAGCCAGATGCGGCTCTGTTGGTCGTAACCGCCAAAGCGCTGAAATATAACGGCGGTGTAGCTAAAAATGAGCTGGACGCAGAAAATCTGGAGCAATTGCAACTTGGATTAGCCAACATGAATCGGCATGTACGGAATTTGCAAAAGTTTGGCGTGCCAGTACTGGTAGCGGTCAACCATTTTGTAACAGATAGCGAAGCCGAGCTGGAACTGATTTTCTCGGAATGCCTCAAGCTGGGAGTACCCGTAGAGTTGTCACAGGTGTGGGCACAGGGAAGCCAAGGGGGAGAAAAGCTGGCCCAAAGCCTGCTCAACCTGCTCCAGGAGGACAAAGCCCATTTTGCACCATTGTATGAGCATACCCTTGATTTGCAAGCGAAAATTAGTGTTATTGCGAAGGAGATTTACGGTGCGGCAGAGGTAGCTTACACTCCTGCGGCCAAACGGGTGTTGGCCGGTATGGAGCAGCTTGGTTTTGGACAACTGCCTGTATGCATGGCCAAAACGCCGTATTCTTTCTCAGATCAACCTTCTCTGCTAGGTGCACCGGAAGGCTTTACCATTCACGTGTCCAGCGTTGCTTTGTCTGCAGGGGCAGGCTTTGTGGTCGTGGAAACAGGCAATACTATGACGATGCCAGGATTGCCCAAATCGCCAGCAGCTGAGCATATGTCGCTGGAGGCAGATGGAAGCATTCAAGGTCTAATGTAGTATCTTTAGAAAATGGCAGCTTCTCAGGATGAAGTGCCAAGCAGTTTGGGCAGTGCAGTAAGCAGCTTTTGTCGGGTTATGGCATCGCTCCAGTTCCAGCGTTCAGCTTCTACGAAATATACCCGACCTTGACGTACAGCAGGGAGGCTGCGCCAGAGAGGGCTGCTGATCATGCGTTCCAGCGTACGTTTGGATTCTGGGGCTGTCGGGACAAGCATAAAAATGCGGTCCCCGGCGTAATCAGGCAATTCGTTCGGATCTATTTCCGCGAAGCCGTGTCCCTCGTCGAGCACCTTTTGGATCGGCTCAACGGGCTGAAAGCCCTGGGGGTGGTAGAGGGCCGATGAGAATCCGGACATACCCATGACAAAGAGCCGATCACCATGATCGAAGATGAAGACGGAGGCCGTTTCTCCGGCTGTGATTTGCGTACCGAGCTGCTGCCACATTGCCAGATTACGGGCTTTGAAGGTAGACAACCAGCGTTCGGCCTCCCGCTCCTTACCGAGCCAGGCGCCAAGTGTACGCATCCGTTCCTCCAGCGTGGCGAAGGAGTTGAAGGTGACGGTGGGGGCGATGCTGGCAATGCGCTCATATTCCTGTTCATCCGAATTGGCGATGATAATTAGATCAGGATCAAGAGCGCTGGTCAAGCGGGTATCCAGTGGAAGGCCCACATCGGCGACATTCACAAGACGATGTTTATAGACGCTGTATTCACTGAGTTGCAGACTTCCACCGATGGCTTTGGTCCCTAATGCCAATAGATCGCCCATCGTTTCTCCATGATAGATGATGCGGCTTGCTCGGCGTGGAATATGAATATGGTGACCCGTCCAATCCTTGACGCGCACAGAACCGGAGACAGAAAGTGCGTACTTGCCAGGGGGAATCCCGGTCATTTGCCTAAACCGTCGATTAAAATAATATTCGTCAGAGAAACCAACCTGACGGGCTATTTCACGTAAAGGCCGTTTGCAATCCAGCAGCAGCCGCTTGGCATGATTCAAGCGCAGCTCAGTGAGGTAATGCAGCGGCTTTTTGCCTGTAATTTTACGAAACATTTGCGAGTATTGCCATATGGAAACGTTCGCCTGCTCGGCAAGCTGCTTGACGGTAATGGGCTTTTCATAGTTGTTTTCCATATATGAGAGAGTGCCTTCTACCGATGCTGGCAATGCCGGATTAGAGGTATTGTTTTGATCAATATCGGTGTGATCTTCCTGCCACAGCAAAAACAACTCTTGAAACATGATTTGCTGCCGTAATACGGATGTTTGGTTATGCGGCTGTACCGTTTGTTGGGTACTATAAAATAACTCTTCAATCAACTGAATAAGTTTGGAGGAAGAAGAGGAGACGATGTATTCGCGCGGTTCCGGCAGGACAGCTCCATGATATATGGACGGCATGCGCGCTGCGTGTTCAGCCAAGGCCATGTCCGCTTGTGGTTCCGACGTCAAAGCGATGACCTCAAACGTGATTTTGTAGTATTCAGGTACAGTTCCATTCAGGGGAGCGATTTGATAGGATTCACCTGGAGCTAGCCAATACCCATGACCTGTATGGAATAGATACTGCTCTGGGCCAATGTCCACCATCCCTGTCCCACTGATGAACATAAGAAGACAGTGATATGAACTGGGACGTGATAATAATTCATCGGTAGGCTCACCAATCAACGCAATTTCTTTAAAATGAAAAAGCAGTGAGCTGAACGGAGGAGGATATACGGACGACGAAGACTGGTTCACAGTATTGCTCCTTTTATTGAGAATGGTTATCATGTATATATGAGTATACCTCCTTTAGGTTCAACAAAAAAGAAGCCTATCAACAAGTGTCGATAAGCTTCTCCAATTTTATCTGATGAGCTTGGGCAATTCCTTCAGCAGCCATTCTCGAGTGGAAGCATCACTTTCAGTTTTGCCAATATCCTGAGTGTACACACGACCCTGTTTGACAGCAGGGAGCTGGAGCCACAGCTTGCTTTTCATTAACTGTTCGGTGGATTGTTCGGCTTCTGAACTTGGTGTTCTTAGTATGAAAATCCGATCTCCAGCGTATTGTCCGATCACTTCCTGAGATATTTGTACAAATCCTTTGTCTTCATCCAGTGCTTTCTGGATAGGAGGGGTAGGTTTGAAACCATTCTTTTCATACAGTAATTGTGACAGTCCTGTCCGTCCCATTGCGAATAAACGGTCACCTGGATAGTAGGTAAAGACTGAAGCAGTTTCCCCCGCCTTAACACCTTCTGCGTGAAGTTTGGTCCACATCTCCGCTTCCTTTATTTTATATTGGGCAAGCCAATCTTCAGCGTCCTTTTTCTTGTTCACAATGTCTCCGAGATGCAGCAAACGTTCGTTTAACGGAGCAAAGGTATCGAACATAATTGTAGGTGCAATTTTTGTTAACGCTGCGTATTGCTTTTCATCTGTATCGGCGGTAATGATCAGGTCAGGCTGTAGTTCCAAGGCTTTTTCCAAATTAATCGGGAACCCCAGATCAGCCACGTTCTGAACCTGCTTTTCGTAAACCTTGCCTTCAATCATAGAAGTTGATGTACCTACAGCTTGTACGCCTAAAACCAATAAATCCCCATAGTTTTCTCCAAAGTAAGCAATGCGCCGAGGAGTCGTGGGAATATTCACTGTATGTCCCTTATAGTCTGTGTATTCACGAGTTGTGGCAGCTTCCGATGTTTTTGTAGATGCTGTCGTGTTGCTGCTTGCACTCTGATTGTCAGATGCGCCGCATCCCAGCAGCAATGCCCCCATAAGAAAGAATAGGCAGATGAGAGCAGTGTATGGTCGAGTAGATTTTTTGTTGATTATCGAGCTCTTGTTGGTCATAGCAACCTCCGTATAATAGAATGATTCAGAATTTTGCAAATGAGAATTATTATCACAAAAGCTATGATAAGCGCTGAACCCTCAATACTCAATGGACAAACTTGGTCAATGAATCCGATTTTGTACAAAATAAGTCCCATGTGTTCTTAGCTCATCTCATTCTTCAAAATTTATTGATTTGTCATTTTTTATGGTATAGAATAGCATTTTTATACATTTGAAAGGGGTTTTGAAATGGCATTGTTTATTACATATGTTTTACTAGGTTTCTCTATATCACTACCTGTAGGTACAATTACGGTTGAAATGACGAAGCAAGGGCTAAAGAATGGATTCATGCATGGTTGGATTGTGGGCCTTGGGGGATGACCATCGATTTGTTATTAATTACTGGCTTGTATTTTGGTCTGGCCTCAGTCTTGTCATTACCTGTGGTACAAGTGATTATGTGGTTCGTTGGAGCCCTTTTTTTGTGCTACGTGGGGTACGACAGCATTAAAAATGCAGATCATGATATTGCGCTAGAAGGAGAGAAAAAGACGAAATCATTATTTTCTTCCTATAAAAATGGGCTGCTTGTAGCTGTTTCACCAGGAAATTTAGTGTTCTGGGTGAGTGTTTTTGGAACTGTGCTGGCAAGCTCATTTGATCGGTCAAATACAAGTCAATTCTTGATTGTTGGCTTAGGTATTTTGTTTGGTATTCTTATCCATGATTTAGGCTTGATGACCCTCGTAGCCACAACACGGAAAGCCATGAATCGAACCGCTATCAAGTGGGTTACGATCGGTGCAGGCGTGGTTTTGGTCGGTTTTTCGATTTATTTTCTGTATGAATTTATGATCACTCTCCAAAAGATTTTATAGCATTACGTAAGGATACGTTCAAGCTTGTCATGCCAGTCTGCATAAATCGAACAAGTCCTTCATAGACATGTACTAATTCATTTAAAACATGTGCTGAAGGGGTTGATGACATGCGCCGGATTTCATGGATGCTCGCCATGGTCATGTGTGTAACGCTGCTGCTGGCCGGGTGCGGCAAGAAGAGCGCGGACGATGTGGTTAAAGATTTGAGTGACGTGGTGAGCGACCTGAACAGCTACCACGGTACAGCTTTGATGACGCTGCATACCGGCGACACGCCGCAGGAATACAAGGTGGATATTTCCTACCGCAAGCCGTCCTATTACCGAATTGCCATGACGAACGAGAAAAAGGATGTTACGCAAATTGTGCTTCGTAATGATGAGGGTGTATTTGTACTAACACCCAGCCTGAACAAAAGCTTCCGTTTCAAAAGCGACTGGCCAAACAATCAGGGTCAAGTATATTTATATGAAACGTTGGTTCGCAGCATTATCGGCGATGCCTCCCGTCAGTTGGCTACCGACGATAAATCCTATGTGTTTGATGTGGCAGCGAATTACAACAGCCATGCGTTGGTGAGACAAAAGATATGGCTGTCCAAAAATGACTATGCACCCACTCAGGTACAGGTGTCTGATGCGAATGCCAAGGTAGTTGTTGATCTGAAATTCGATCAATTTGCTTTTGATACGAAGTTTGACAAGGACTCTTTTGATATGGAGCGGAATATGGCTTCAGGTAAGACGAGTACAGGTAGCGCAGGGGCGCCATCTTCCGGAGCAGTAGATCCCAGCGGTCAGCTTGATCCTTCCGGTGCGATGGATGGGACGACTGGCGTGACGACTGGCGAACCCGGACAAGAGCAGGGGACAGCAGGGGATGCAGTCCAGCAACCGTCAGGAGAAGCCAAGGTGGACGGTACTGCCACAAACGATACGTCCAAACTGGACAAAGCAGCCAACGCAGAGGCGCAGCAACAAACCCCGGGCACATCGGATGCCGCAAACGGAACGTCAGCGGGAACGGATGCGGCAGAAGCTGTGATGGGTGAGTTCGGCTTGATCGAACCGTCCTACACGCCAGCCGGAGTACAGATCAAGGATACGCCGGAGCTGGAGGATAATGGTACACATGCCGTGATGCTGCGGTATAGTGGAACATATAATTATACCATTGTGGAGGCACGTCCAAAAGATCGGGCGGTCGCACTAGCCGCAGGCGAACTGGTTGATATTGGAGGGAGCTTTGCCGTGCTGACCGGAAGCGAACAGCAGACGATGACCTGGATGAATGACGGAATCGAGTTCAGAATCACCAGTGCTGACCTGCCTGTGAGCGAAATGATACAAATTGCCGCTTCTATACAGGATCAATCGGGTAAATAAAATTTTATAGACGGATGCAGACGGTCTAGAGTGTAAAAATGCTCTGCTGCCGCCCGTATCCGTCTTTTGTTCATTCGCAGTCTAAGATGTGCATCGCTTGTATATCCTGTTCTATTGTAGAGATGGTAGAGGAGGCTGGTAAAGCCCCCCTGCCATTGACAGCCACGTTTTTGAACATTACCATTAACCTTTGGAAGCAAGCACTTTTGCCACACTCCGAATGGTAAAAGGTTATGTTACAGGCTAACAATTGAAGAAGGTGACTGGATTTGCAAGCACAATACAGATCGACCCGGGCCGAAATCAACCTGGATCACCTTGGCGCCAACTATGAAGCTTTTCGTAAGGCATTGCCAGCGGATAAGCTGATACTGGTCTGTGTCAAGGCGAATGCCTACGGACACGGTGCCGTGGAAATTTCAAAGGAATTGGAACGCCTTGGTGCGGATTATTTGAGCGTCGCTTTTCTGGATGAAGCGTTGGAGCTTCGTCATGCGGGGGTTCAGCTACCGATTCTTGTACTCGGCTATACCCCACCGGAAGCTGTACAAACGGCTTGGGAGCATGATATCTCATTGACTGTGTTCAGTGAAGAAGTGCTGGAGGGTATCCGCAGACTGGACTGCCAAGGAAATGAACGCAAGCTGAAGGTGCACATCAAAATAGACAGCGGCATGGGAAGACTGGGTTTGCTGCCTGGAGAAGAGGCTATGGCTTTTGTCCGGCAGGCTCACGAATTAGAGCAGGTGCTGCTGGAAGGCATGTACACCCATTTTGCCCGCGCGGATGAAGAAGACAAAAGCTATACACTGCTACAATATGATCGGCTTCGGGGCGTGGCGGAAGCGCTAAGGGAACAAGGTATCACCATTCCCATTATACATACGGCTAATAGCGCCGCTACCATTGATACCCCTTCTCTTTCCCCCAATATGGTGCGGATTGGTATCAGTATATACGGTCTGTATCCGTCTGATGAGGTTAACCGGCAAGCCATTGAACTGCTGCCTGTATTGTCATTGAAGACGGCGGTGGTTTATACCAAGACGCTTCCTCCCGGCTGGGGAGTTAGCTATGGCACCCGGTATGTGACTTCCAGTGAAGAACGGATCGGTACACTGCCAATCGGCTATGCGGATGGATACTCCCGCATGCTGAGTGGGAAGATCGAAGTGTTGATACGCGGTCGTCGCGTCCCGGTACTCGGCACGATTTGCATGGACCAGTGTATGGTATCCTTACAATCTTTCGCAGAAGATGCGGAAGAAATCCAAACCGGCGAAGAGGTTGTTCTCATCGGTCAGCAGTCCGGCGAAACTATCGCGGCGGATGAGCTGGCATCCAAGCTTGGTACGATCCACTATGAGGTGATCTGCATGATCGCAGACAGGGTACCGCGTGTATACACACGAGGCCATGTTCCTGTTATTCGAGTGAACTCGCTTCTTCCAACCCACTGGAATTAATTTCATAACGCAAATTACCGAATAAAAGCAGGAGTTTTCGCAGAACGTCCCGAAATATGTATAAAGGAAAGAAAAGAGCGCTATAACTGTCAAAAGACGCATCAGGCTCCGCTGACACTTGTATTTCGGGGATCAAACGCCTGTACGAAAACGAACTGCGTAGTTTATAATGGAATGCAGCATAGATGATATACGAATATCATATACATTCTTGTATTCCGTTTGAATAAATTACCGGGAATAACGTTATAATGGTACAATGGCGACAAGGTTTTGGGGGTGGAAGAGAAGTTGGCCAATTTGCAGAACACCAAAAGAATAATGATCAGTTTGCCAGATCATCTCTTACAGGAAGTGGACGGGATCGTAGCTATGGAAAATTCCAACCGCAGTGAATTTATCAGGCAGGCCATGAAGCTGTATGTAGGCGAACGTAAAAAACGTTACATTCGTGAAGCTATGCAGCGTGGATACATGGAAATGGCTAAAATTAACTTGACCATGGCATCCGAAGCCTTTCACGCGGAGGAAGATGCAAACAGCACCTTGGGCCGTACAGTTAGCGGGGTGTAATCCATATTGATCGTAAAGCGCGGCGACGTTTTTTTTGCAGACCTTTCACCCGTAGTCGGTTCCGAGCAAGGTGGCGTCAGACCTGTGCTGATCATTCAAAATGATATCGGCAATCGGTTTAGTCCTACCGTGATCGTGGCAGCTATCACCGCTCAGATTCAGAAGGCAAAGCTGCCTACACACGTGGAAATCGACGCGGCGACGCATGGCTTTGATCGTGATTCTGTTGTTCTTCTGGAGCAAATTCGGACGATCGACAAGCAAAGGCTTACCGACAAAATCACCCACTTAGATGAAGAAACTATGCGCAAAGTGAGCGATTCGCTACAAATCAGTCTCGGTTTGATTGATTTTTAGCGTGATGGAACGACGAGTGAAACGGGAAAAGGGCAGCGCTTGGGCGCTGTCCTTTTGCGTGTCTGATGAAAAATGCAGGTAGGGCTTGCTCTAACGGCACCTGCTGGCGCTTTGAATCATTTTTTGTGATAATGAAAGACATGCTGTATGACAAGAGTTGTGAGGAAGAAGGGATAGGTTTGTCTAACGAGGAAACGAAGACGGAAATCCGGCAGGAGCCGAACGAAGCAGAACGCCAAGAGCGGATTGTCAAACAAGTGGCGAGAGAGCTGTCGCTGGCACTCAAGCAAATCCGGACAACGATCAGTTTGTTGGATGAAGGGAATACAATTCCTTTTATCGCGCGTTATCGTAAGGAAATGACAGGAGAGCTGGATGAAAATCAGCTACGTGAAATTGAAGATCGTGTAGTGTATTTGCGTAATCTGGAGGATCGTAAGGTAGAGGTCATCCGCATTATTGATGAGCAGGGCAAGCTGACGGAAGACCTGCAGGCGGCTATCACCTCTGCGGTTAAACTTCAGGAAGTGGAGGATCTGTACCGTCCGTATCGGCAAAAGCGCAAAACCCGCGCCAGTGTAGCAAAGGAACGGGGACTGGAGCCGCTGTCCATCTGGATCTGGAGCCAGCCGAAGCAGGGCGATGCTCTGAAAGAAGCCGAGTCTTATGTAAATGCGGAACTTGGAGTGGACAGCGCCGAGGCGGCCATCCAAGGAGCCTTGGACATTTTAGCTGAAAATATAGCGGATGATGCGGCTATTCGCCAATGGGTACGCCGATATACGCTGGACCATGGTATGCTGACCTCCGAAGCGAAGGACGCAGAGCAAGAATCCGTGTATGAGAACTACTACAGCTATCGTGAACTCGCTAAGAAAATGCCACCTCACCGTATTCTGGCGATTAATCGCGGGGAGCGGGAAGGCATTCTTAAGGTTGGTCTGGAGGTAGTGCCAGATTCTATTTACAATTACATGGCAGGCCAAGTGATTAAAGGATCGTCTGTCGTGCAAGATCTGCTGCGCAGTGTCATTGAGGATGCGTATAAAAGACTTATCGCGCCGTCTATCGAGCGTGAAGTGCGCGCTGAAATGACGGAGAAGGGCGAGCAGCAGGCGATCTCCATTTTTGCAGGCAACTTGCGCAGCCTGTTGCTACAGGCTCCGATCAAGGGCCGACGTGTGCTCGGTGTCGATCCGGCCTATCGGACAGGCTGCAAGCTGGCGGTTGTCGATGACACCGGCAAGCTGCTCGAAGTGGCTGTGACGTATCCGACACCACCGAACAACAAGAAGCGCGAGGCTGCTGAAAAGTTCAAGCAGCTGATTGCCCAATACGGGATCGAATTGATTGTCATTGGTAACGGAACCGCTTCGCGCGAGACAGAGCAATTCGTAGCGGAAGTCATCGCGGACATTGGTGACAGCAGTCTAGCGTATCTGATCGTCAATGAGGCGGGCGCAAGCGTATACTCTGCCTCCAAGCTGGCACAGGAGGAATTTCCCGATTTAGACGTGGCCGAGCGCAGTGCGGCTTCCATCGCACGTCGTGTGCAGGACCCGCTGGCTGAGCTGGTCAAGATTGAGCCGAAGGCTATTGGTGTAGGCCAATACCAGCATGATGTGTCGCAGAAACATCTGGATGAAAGCTTAAAGGACGTTGTCGAATCAGCCGTTAACCATGTCGGTGTAGATGTGAACACGGCTTCTTCTGCGCTGTTATCCTATGTAGCAGGGATCAATGCGACGATTGCCAAAAACATCGTTAAGTACCGTGAGGAAAACGGTAAATTCAGCAACCGTCGTCAGTTGCAGAAGGTGCCGCGTCTTGGTGCAAAAACCTACGAGCAATCTGTTGGCTTTATCCGTATACCGGGTGGAGAAAATCCGCTGGATCGCACACCGATTCACCCTGAATCCTATGCTGTCGTAGACCGCCTGTTGGCGGAACTGGCCATCAATGCCCACGATCTAGGCACCAAGGCTGCAACGGAAGCACTGAACGTGTCCAACATTGACGAACTAGCTGCGAAGCTGGAAGTCGGCGTGCCGACACTGAAGGATATTCTGGACAGTCTCCAGCGTCCGGGCCGTGACCCGCGTGACGAGCTGCCGTTACCTGTATTCCGCAAGGATGTGCTGAAGATCGAGGATCTGGCACCGGGTATGGAGCTTCAGGGAACCGTCCGCAATGTCATTGATTTTGGCGCGTTTGTCGATATCGGTATTAAAAGTGACGGGTTGGTTCATATTTCACAGCTGCGCAGTGGCTTCGTAAAGCATCCGATGGATGTCGTATCTGTCGGTGATAACGTAACGGTGTGGGTGTTAAATGTTGATTTGAAAAAAGGCAGGGTTGGTCTGACGATGAAACCTCCTGCAGAGGCGCAATCGCAGGCATAATACTTTAAATAAAACTGTGCAACCTTCTTGTGAAGGGTTAACAAAAGCCGGAATCTCCGAACTGCATCGGAGATTCCGGCTTTCATTTTGGATGCCTTTAGCTTTTACCCGTTGTTGGCATCGAACTCCACGCCAGGTGCTTTATGATAAAAAAACCAACAATCGTTCAACAGTTTAATTTGGCGCCGGTCCTTTTTGTAAAAGGCCCGCATGAGCTGATTGCTGAGCCATTGAGGCAAGCCGATCTCCTCCTCTGCGTTACATCTGTATGCTTAGCATATGGGGTGGGTACCTAAAGTGTGCTTATGAATTGGGGGTTAGACTTCGGTCGTTATTTTATAATATGCTTGTCAGTAAGGAGTAAAGGAGGAGAGACCGTAAGGATGGAGTCCAAGTCCCTGAACAATTCAATGAACCATTCAATGAGCCATTCTATGAGTAATGAAGAGCTTCAAGAATGGGTAGAGCGCATTTCGCTGGAGAGCTTCGGTGTGCCGTTTCGACATCAAGCCACCTTTAATGTACGTCTGTCTTCCACAGGCGGTAGGTATTTTATGAAAAGTCATCATATTGAAATTAATCCACATCAACTCGCAGCTTACGGACGTTCTGAGGTGGAGAAAATTATTAAGCATGAGCTGTGCCATTATCATTTACATTTGCGCGGGATGGGCTATCAGCATCGAGATGCTGACTTCAAAGCATGGTTGGCCCGTGTAGGAGGAAGCAGGCATTGTCAGACTCTGCCGGGAAGAACGGAACGTAAGCCTCAGCCTTATCGT
Organism: Paenibacillus peoriae; assembly: GCF_022531965.1. GTDB lineage: Bacteria > Bacillota > Bacilli > Paenibacillales > Paenibacillaceae > Paenibacillus > Paenibacillus polymyxa_D. Next base: position 1,514,666 of record NZ_CP092831.1, read on the forward strand.
TACAAGCTAGTATGCGTTTCCTGTAAACAGGAGTATATGCGCAAGCGTAAGATGAATCCTCAGCGATATCGCTGTGGGAAATGTGGAGGTAAGCTTCGCCTGTTGGCACTTGACGGCACCCCCTGAATCATGGTAAATTAACCATACTGTAAGATAATTTACAGTAATGTTCCCTGATAGCTCAGTTGGTAGAGCACTCGACTGTTAATCGAGTTGTCACAGGTTCGAGTCCTGTTCGGGGAGCCATGGAGAGGTACCCAAGTGGCTATAAGGGGACCCTCTGCTAAGGGGTTAGGCTGCGAAAGCGGTGCGAGGGTTCGAATCCCTCTCTCTCCGTTGGTATTTTAAGTAGAAAAAGGACGCTCGTATGCATTGTAATGATGCTTGCGAGCGTCCTTTTTGTCTAGATCTGCTTTGAAAATAACGGTGGACTGAAATTCGTTTAAGTGGAGAGACGAACGTGCTGCGTACGCCATGAAGCGACGTCAACCTGTCTTGTAAGCAGCCAATGACTTCTATTTCACAGTGTCAGCCTCAACTGTCTTAAGTATGTTCAACAGAGCATGAGCGACGCCATCTTCCGTATTAGTCAGAGTCACTTCGGAGCAGACGGCCTTAATGTCGTCTTTTGCATTGCCCATGGCAATGCCTCTTCCTGCCATTGTCAGCATGGAGATATCGTTGTAACTGTCCCCAATCGCTACAGCTTCCTGCATGGGAATGCTCAGATGATTCGCCAGATAACGCAATGCATTACCTTTAGACGCGTCCTTATGCTCGACTTCAAAGTTACGGTCTGAAGAGATGACCATGTTCAGGCCCTGAAAACTTTGGTAACGCTCACGGCCCCGATCCAATTTGGCTTGATCAAAGGAGAAACAGAGCACGTTATAAATCTCTACATCCAGTGGAATGTCCTCATATGAAGCGATGCGGGTATGTCCGGTCTGTTCATATTGTTTTTCGGCTGCGTGTAATAATGTATCCAGCGAAATATCCGGGTTGGCGCTCAGCAATCGATCCATTTCAACAGCAAGTAGCTGATGTCCGTTTTGTGGAGAATAAATAGCGCGGTCTGTCATGACCTCATAGTAAAAGTCGTTATCGTGCAGCCAGCTCAGCACTTCAAACGTTTCACTGCGGCCCATAGGAGTAGAGGTTAACTGACGACGATGCACATCGTGTACGGTTGCGCCGTTTGCTCCAATGACGGGAGTTATAAGTTCTGCTTCCTCTAGCTTTGTCCAGGCGTCATAAGCGGCTCTACCAGTGGCAATTGTCACCTGAACGCCTTGCTTTTGTGCTTGGCGTATAGCCTCCGCGTTCACTTTGCTTATTTTTCCTTCCTCGTTCAGCAGTGTTCCATCCATATCAATCGCAAACAGTTTCATTTCTCTCCAACTCCTGTCTTTCGATATCTCTGTGATAAATCTTGAGTTCTAGCTAAGCAGTCTCATATTTTATGAGGGGACAACAACTTCAATATCATGATGTTGCAAAATTTCCAGCATTGCTGGTTCTGGCAAGCGATCGGTGATCACGATATTAACTTCAGATAAATCAGCAAAACGATACGGGAAATTAATTCCGAATTTCGAATGGTCCGCAAGGATGATCACCTGATCCGCCTGTTTCATCATCTGATGCTTCAGCATACCGTCTTCTTCATGAATCAGGCTTAGTCCGTGGGATGATATGCCTCCAATCCCGATAAAAGCTTTGTCTACAAAATAGTGAGACAAAGTGGCGATTACGGACGAGCCATATACATACCGGTGCTCTTTTTGCAGGCGGCCTCCCAACAGATGAATGGAGACACCGTCTTTTCCAGATAGTACGTCGGCCTGATTAATTGAATTGGTGATAACCGAACATTCCTGCACATTCAGTCTTTCTGCACACGCCTGTACGGTGGTAGAGGAATCCAATATAATACGATCCCTATCTCGTACCATGTTGGCAGCCAATTGTCCGATCACTTGTTTCTCCTCAGATACAGTAAGCAGTCTTTCGTTATAATTTCCAATTGGATCGTGATGCAGTTTAGGGAGAAGGGCGCCGCCGCGGGTGCGAATAATTTTTTGATGCTCCTCAAGTTTTACCAGGTCTCGACGGGCCGTATCCCGTGAAACATTAAAAATTTCACAAATATCATCCACCGAAATACGCTTGTGAAGCTGTAAGTAATCAACGATTTTTAACATTCGTTCTTCCTGATACATAGAAAGCTCCTCTGATATATAATGATTTCGGTATCTCGTAAGTGATTATAAGTAAATGTAAGTGATATTGCAATCATTTATCATGATTTTTCAGGGATTAAATGATTCTAGATAAGTTAATGTAAGTGGACATGCATTTTGTAATGATAAAAACTGCTTTTTTTAAAATTTCAAAAATAAGTATTGCCATTTGTTATTCTATTTGATATACTCTTTCTTGTCGCCAAGTTGGCGCATAATAATAAGGCCCGTTGGTCAAGGGGTTAAGACACCTCCCTTTCACGGAGGTAACAGGGGTTCGAATCCCCTACGGGTCATTGTTGTCTTTATAGACTACATGTTGCATGCTTAAGGGAAATTCCTGAGGTCTGGTCTAATGGCGGACAGCTTGGATGAACAGCATGAGCCATTAGCTCAGTTGGTAGAGCACCTGACTTTTAATCAGGGTGTCGAAGGTTCGAGTCCTTCATGGCTCACCATTTATATTTTGTTATGCGGTCGTGGTGGAATGGCAGACACGCTATCTTGAGGGGGTAGTGAGCGTACGCTCGTGGAGGTTCGAGTCCTCTCGACCGCATCAATGGAATGAACGGAAAAGTCTCTCACGGTAGAGGCTTTTTTTATTTGTGTAATGATGTAATAAAGTAATGATTATGATGAAATAATGATTCCATAGTATAATATAACGCCATAATGTTATAGAATGATAAGTATAAACTTATGAAGTGACGGTGAAAAATATGGACACTCAACTGTTAGGAAATATATCAGAAAATATTTTGGGCTTGTTTCCGATTGTGAAGAAGAAATTTTTCACCTACGGTCCGCTCGATTTCCCATTACACTTGTCGCCTAATAACTTTCAGGTGCTAATGCTCCTGCGTGAAGTACGTTCGTCTACGGTATCAGATTTGTCCAAACAGCTCAATGTCTCACGTCCGAACATGACTCCTCTTCTGGACAAACTGGTGGAGCATGGGTTGGCTGACCGCCAGTCGTGTGATTCGGATCGCAGAGTCGTGAATGTGGCGATTACACAGGAAGGCGATGCTTTTTGTGAACAGGTATTTCATACCTTCTCCAATAAAATTCAAGAAAGACTGGTGTATCTGCCAGAAGAAGATTTATTGCATCTGAGTGAAACTTTGAATGAATTGAAGCATATTTTACTTAAAATCGACAACTCTGCTACGTGATTGGCGTAAGTGGACTGGCTTAAAGACCGCCCTTTCTTCGGAAAACAGGCGGTTTTTGTTGCGTGTTGTGGTATAATGGAAACCAACATACATAATTCGGTAATTTTAGCATACGTGATCTTTGAAATGGGAACAGAGAACATGATATCGTTATTTGAGAGCCTGCTAGGGAGGAAGGAACTTCTATGCAATCTATTTACCATCGCATCGAGGAACTCATCAAGGAACGGGGAATGACGAAAAAGGCGTTCTGCCAGCAGTTAGGCATTAGTACAGGGAACTTCGGGGATTGGAAAAGAGGAAAAACGACGCCGGGCACGAATAAACTCATTGAAATCGCTTCTTTTTTTGATGCGAGTCTGGACTGGATTATGCTGGGTCGAGATATACAGGGTGAGGTGCTAAAGGAGTCGCAAGACCCTTATTTTTTTGACGCTTCAGGGCAACTGAATTGCCAGGAGGAACCGCTTAGTGAGGCGGAAAGAAATTTTATACTTGAGTATATTGAATTTACCCGCTTTCGTAAAGAGAAAAACCAGCGCAATTCTACTATGGGGTAATGGTTGCTTAGGATTTGATGGGGATTACTAATGAGTAAGGCTGAAAAATGAAAATTATTTTTGAAAAAGTTACTGTTTCGGAGGGGAAACATTTTGGGAGATCAAACTATTTATCAGCGGATTGAAGCTTTGATTAAAGATCGGGGAATGACCAAGAAGGCATTTTGTGAAAAACTTAAAATCAGTTCAGGGAATCTCGGTGATTGGAGAAGGGGGAAAACAACGCCGGGTACCACTCATTTAATTCAGATTTCGGACTTTTTTAATGTATCGCTCGATTGGTTAATGAAAGGGATTAAGCCGGGAGAAGGCGTACTTCAGGAGCAGAAGGCTGCTTATTTTTTTGGAGTGATGGGGCCACTGAATTGCCAGGCAGAGGATCTTGAGACGGAAGAACAGAATTTTATTTTAGAATATGTTGAATTTGCGAAATATCGTAAACAAAAAAGTGAGAAGGATAAAACAAAGCCGGAATGATTTTTTGGCTAAAGATTGTCTGGGTTGAAAACCCGTAAACGAACTGGAGGGGTTCGCTTTACGGGTTTATTTGGTTTCTTGGTGATATGGAATGACCTGTATGTAACTGGAATGCTTGTTGGATTTAGAGTGGTGATGCCTCCTTATAATCGTTATCGTCGATGTTCAGAATTGCAGCAACTTGTTTTCTGTACCTTTGTGCTTTGCGGGTGCCGTGAATCAGATTGGACAAGCGTGAAGGCGGAATATTGTGAGTCTCACAAAATGTTTTCTGATCCAGTCGAAGTTCGACAAGCCGTTGTTTGATGGCCCACCCGAAGGAGGTGACAGGCATTTTGTTGTTCAAAAGAAATCGCCCCTTACGGATTCTTACGGAATAATTGGTGTGTTATAATAATCATCAGTAAACATGTTAGAATTAACCATCTGAAACTATGATACACTTTTATACGTGTTTTTACAATCGTAAATACGTTATTTTGTCAAATTAATTACTTAGTTAAGTGCCAAGTGGTTCTGATAATCCGTAAGGGGGCAACATTAATGCATAGTTCAGCAAGCGGTTATCTTTATACAGGACGGTATTATTATCGCTCATATATGTAAGTTAAAATAATTATAATATTTTTGTTTACAAATAGTTGATGAGAGAGTATAATAAATCTGTTGCCTCAATACATTATGATTTGCGGTCGTGGTGGAATGGCAGACACGCTATCTTGAGGGGGTAGTGGGCGTACGCCCGTGGAGGTTCGAGTCCTCTCGACCGCATTATATGCAAGACCTAGTTAAAAAAGCATCCTGACACGGTTTACGTGAAAGGGTGCTTTTTTTGTTAAGTATTTTTCGTTATATTCTTTAGTCACGGAAGCCACGGTTGCAACAGGTCGTTTATTAACTGTGATAATGAAGAATGTCAGTTTTGCTGCAAAAGCTTCTCTATATCTCCCGCCAGCTTATCTGGCGTGGTTTGCGGTGCATAGCGCTTAAATACGTTACCTTCTCTTGTAATTAAGAATTTAGTGAAATTCCATTTGATCGCTTTGGACCCTAATACCCCCGGAGCTGTTTGGGTCAGGTAGCGAAATAAGGGGTGTGCTTGATCGCCATTGACATCTGTCTTGGCGAACATCGGAAAGGTGACACCATAATTGATCTGGCAAAACTCGGAGATCTCCTCATTGGAACCTGGCTCTTGTTTGGCAAACTGGTTGCTGGGAAATCCCAAAATTTCGAGCCCCTGTTCATGATACTGGTCATATAGCTCTTGTAGCGCTTTGTATTGGGGGGTTAACCCACATTTGCTGGCAGTGTTCACGATAAGCAGAACGTTCCCTTCAAATGTGGATAACGGAATTTGTTTCCCTTGCAGGGTTTGCGCATCATATTCATAAACGGTCATAGCATCTCTCCTCATTCAATATTCAGCAATTAAATTTTAGACAATTTAAAGAAGGGTTGCAAGCCTGGAAAAGCTGTATAAAGCCTTCAGGCGCTGTAAAATCGTATTTTGCTCAAAACAGTAAATCGCACCGCAAATGGAGCGAATTAAGTTGTTTCTTCTTATAAAAGCGGGTTAAATCGGTGTTTAGCTGGTACATATAGCGTATTTTCTTCTCTTTTTACAAAAAAAGGCCAATAACGCTTTACCCTACGCCAATATTGACATGCTTGTCATTTTCAAAAAGGGATGAAAAACAGAGATTAAAGGAGATGTGAGAAGCATAGTTGCATTGTAAGCGTTATTATTAATCTTCTATGCTCTAAAGCCCGATTTATAACCCTGCAGTTGAGCTTTACAGTCTTCCATGCGCGGGTGTATGATTCAAGACGTAATTTCAAATTAACTTGAATGAAGCAACAACGAAATGTCTATAGCGCTGAATTTTGCAGTTGCAAAAGCGGGGGAACCAATCGAGACTGTACGGCTTCGGAAGCCGTGTGTCTCATGGGGTGAATTTTCCGGTCAAGTGCCAGAAATAGGGCGACTCTCACGTCCGAATCCGACAGCTAACCTCGTAAGCGTACAGGGAGAGGCAACAAACCGCCGTGTGCAGCCATGGTTTATTTTATCATGGATATGTCAGAAGCCGGAGGAAAGCCTTTTTCCTTCGGCTTCTTTTTGTTGTCTTTTTATACCGGGAGAGGAGCTACTGATGGAAGGTCGGTTAATTATTGTCACTGCACCGAATGAAGCGGGCAGAAGTTTTGTGAAATTGCTTATTTTCAAAAAATTGGCGTTTGCAGTTCTCACGAATAGCGCCCAGGAGGAACGACAGCTCAAAAAAATGGGTGTGGAGCACATTGTCCGCATCAATACCATGCAAGCGGGAAAATGGAATTTTCCAAAAAAAGAAATTGGTAGTGTGTATTTGTTCGAGAACAGCTTGAATCTGACTTGCCGTTTCCTGCAAATATGTCGACCACTAACATCGGAATCGATCTATGTTATTACACACGGCTGTAATCCACAAGGAATTTATCGGGGATTGGGAGCGGACCATGTGATCTACACATTGAACGGAGAGGTGGGTTTTCTGCTGAACGGATAAGCACTTATGACATAGTTGTTTTATGATTTTATGATGGAATAAGAATGGCGATCTGAGGATCGATACGGAGGGTATAAACATGATGGATATATACATGCTGCTCGTCATGGCTGTGAGTTATGGAGTGATACTGCTGTTTGTACGCTGGTGTGATGCGCAGACCTCTAAAGGAGGACGAAGAGGATGATCGTTATACTCGGGCTTACGGCTATTGTGTTTATGTATTTAATCTACGCACTCCTGAACCCTGAAAAGTTCTAGTCACTTGTAGGGATAGAGCGGGCGAAGAACAACAGATCTGAGCATTAAAGCATCATTGGTAGCAGGTTTTCGCAAACGTGTGCACTTCATAGATGGTCTAATCGGGTCTGTTGTTCCAAACGCAGGAGCATTTTGAAGGAGGAATAGAGGATGGAGCTGCTTCAAATTGGAATTGTGATCGTTATATTGCTGCTCTTGGTAAAGCCAATGGGTACATATATGTATCATGTATTCTCGAATGAACCGAATCGGACGGATCGGATTTTTGGCAGAACAGAAAAGCTGATTTATAAGGTAGTAGGCTTGAAGAAAGTGGAGAGCATGCGTTGGACTACGTATGTTATGAGTTTCATTGCTACGAACGTCGTGCTTGTGGCAATCAGCTACTTGCTGTTGCGTTTACAGGGAATGCTTCCCGGTAATCCGGCTGGAAACAGTAATATGGAAGCATCACTAGCTTTTAATACGGTAATCAGCTTTATGACGAATACGAATCTCCAACATTATAGCGGAGAAAGCGGGCTTACGTATCTGACACAGATGGCGTTCGTCACGATGATGATGTTCACTTCGGCTGCTTCCGGTTTTTCGGTTGCTGCGGCTTTTATGAGAGGATTGACGCGGCGCGGTGAAGGGATGGGCAATTTCTTTCAAGATTTTATTAAAGCTATTATAAGGATTTTCCTGCCGCTGGCCTTTGTGCTTACGCTGGTGCTGGTGGGATTGAAGATACCACAGACGCTACAGCCTACGGCGGATCTTACGACGCTGAGCGGAACACAACAGCAAATTTCTATGGGACCCATTGCTTCTCTGGAGTCCATCAAGCATTTGGGGACGAACGGGGGCGGTTATGCGGGAGCTAACTCTGCGCATCCTTTTGAAAATCCAAGTCCTTGGACGAACGTGCTGGAAATTTTGGCAATGTGGGTAATGCCGGCTTCGTTGCCGTATACCTTTGGATTGTTTGCCCGTAATCGTAAGCAGGGCTGGATTATTTTTAGCTCCATGATGGTATTGTTTCTAATTTTTCTATCCATTACGTATGTGTCTGAGAAGACAGGTAATCCGTTAATCCAGACACTGGGTGTGGATGCTTCTCAGGGAAGCATGGAAGGGAAAGAGGTTCGTTTCGGTATTGGGCAATCGGCTTTATTCACTGCGGTCACAACAGCGGCAACGACAGGTTCGGTCAATAATATGCATGATACACTAACCCCGCTAGGTGGCATGGCTGCTTTGGGAGAAATGATGCTAAACGTCATTTTTGGCGGCAAGGGTGTCGGGCTGATGAATATGCTGATGTATGCGATTCTGGGTGTGTTTATATGCGGACTGATGGTCGGGAGAACTCCGGAATTTATGGGAAGGAAAATTGAAGGCAAGGAAATGAAGCTGATCGCCATTGCCATTTTGGTACATCCGTTTCTCATTCTCGCCCCAACTGCGCTTGCGTTTATGAGTCATTGGGGATATGATGCGGTCACTAACCCTGGCTATCACGGGTTGACTCAGGTGCTCTATGAATATGCGTCATCTGCCGCAAATAATGGTTCGGGGTTTGAAGGTCTTTCAGATAACAACGTATTCTGGAATGTAACAACGGGGATGGTTATGTTCTTCGGGCGATATGTATCTATGATTGCATTGTTGGCTGTGGCGGCTTCGTTGAATGCCAAAGCGCCGACTCCGGTGACGACGGGGACACTGCGCACGGACAACAAGTTATTTGGAGCCATTCTGATCGGAGTCGTGCTGCTGATTGGTGCGTTGACCTTTTTACCTGTCATCGTATTGGGACCTGTTGCTGAATTTTTGACCATGTGAAGAAGAAAATGAGAATGGATGAACGGGGTGTTTGACCATGAAGGAACAACGCAAACACATGCTGGACAGAAGCATCTTGAAGCATGCGATCAAGGATAGCTTTATAAAATTAAATCCGATGATGATGATGAAAAATCCTGTCATGTTCGTCGTGGAGATCGGTACATTGGTCGTGCTGCTAATGTTACTGTTTCCCGGTTATTTTGGAACTGACAAGGAAATAGGCTTTAACCTGGCCGTGTTTGTTATTCTGTTGTTTACGTTGCTTTTTGCCAACTTTGCCGAAGCGCTCGCGGAGGGGCGGGGTAAGGCACAAGCTGCCTCTTTAAAAAAATCCAAGCAGGATACGCAAGCTAACAAGCTCGTCGGAAATGACATTCAGGTGGTTAGCTCAACCGAGTTGCGTAAGGGGGACGTAGTTATTGTCTCCCAGGGTGAAATGATTCCAAGCGATGGTGAGGTCATTGAAGGTTTGGCTTCGGTGGATGAATCTGCAATTACGGGAGAATCGGCTCCGGTCATCAAGGAATCGGGTGGTGATTTTTGCTCGGTAACCGGCGGAACGCGAGTGGTTAGTGACCGGATTAAGGTGCGGATTACGACAGAGCCGGGCGAGACATTTATTGATAAAATGATTTCGCTCGTGGAAGGCGCTCAGCGGCAAAAAACGCCGAATGAGATTGCGCTGAACACTTTGCTGATTAGCTTGACGATTATTTTTCTAATTGTGGTGGTTACGCTAGCGCCGATTGCCCGTCATTTTAACATTGATTTGCCTGTTCCTGTGCTGATTTCGTTGCTAGTCTGTCTGATTCCAACCACGATTGGAGGACTGTTGTCAGCCATCGGGATTGCCGGTATGGACCGGGTCACCCAGTTTAATGTGCTAGCCATGTCAGGCAAGGCGGTAGAAGCTTCTGGGGATATCAACACGATGATTCTGGATAAAACAGGTACAATCACCTTCGGGAACCGGATGGCGAGTGAATTCGTGCCTGTAGAGGGCGTGGAGAAGGCAGAGCTAGTGAAGTGGGCAGCGACTAGCTCTATGAAGGATGAGACGCCAGAGGGTCGCTCGGTTCTCGAGTTGATGCGCAAACAGGAGCATACGTTGGATGAATCCTTGGCGGCAGGTGGAACCTTTATCGAATTCAAGGCGGAGACCCGGATGAGTGGTCTGGATCTGGCCGATGGACGAAAGGTACGCAAGGGCGCAGTGGATTCCGTTCGGCAATGGATCGTATCGCAAAATGGCAGTGTTCCAGCCGATCTGGAGGAAAAAGCGAATCAGGTAGCCTCTGAAGGAGGTACACCGTTGGCAGTCGCGCTAGATGATCAGATATACGGTATTATTTATTTAAAGGATACAGTGAAGCCAGGCATGAAGGAACGGTTTGATCAGCTCCGGGAAATGGGTATCCGTACGATCATGTGTACCGGAGATAATCCGCTGACAGCAGCTACAATTGCTCGAGAAGCGGGTGTGGACGACTTTGTAGCTGAGAGCAAGCCGGAGGACAAAATCGCGGTTATCCGACGTGAGCAGGAACAGGGTAAGCTGGTTGCCATGACTGGAGACGGCACCAATGATGCACCTGCGTTGGCGCAAGCCGATGTAGGTCTTGCCATGAATAGCGGCACAGTCGCGGCCAAAGAAGCGGCTAATATGGTGGACTTGGATTCCGATCCGTCCAAAATTATTGAGGTGGTCGCGATCGGCAAGCAGCTGCTTATGACGCGCGGAGCATTGACAACGTTCAGCATTGCGAACGATGTTGCCAAATATTTTGCCATCATCCCGGCGATGTTCATGCTAGCCATTCCACAAATGGGCGCTTTGAACGTCATGGGGCTTGGCTCCCCGCTGTCGGCTATTTTGTCGGCGTTGATCTTTAACGCGGTTATTATTCCGCTTTTGATTCCGCTGGCCATGAAGGGCGTGAAGTATAAGCCGATGAGCTCGGATCGCCTGCTGGGACGGAATTTGCTGATTTACGGTCTGGGCGGTATGGTCGTACCGTTTGTCGGTATAAAGGCCATTGATTTGCTGGTGCATTTGTGGATTTAGCGCAGAAAGGGTGAACGACATGAGTGGTTTTTATCGGATGATGTCTGGACGCAGATTTGCTGCACACGAAAAAGCTGAATCTGGCGGACAAGGTCATAACAAACATACAGGGACCGGGACTGTGTCGGAAGGAAAACCGGAGAGACAAGAGATGCGAGGAAGTACAGTTATTGGAGTGGCTTTGCGAACTTCGGTGCTGATGATTCTCTTGTGCGGTTTGGCATATCCGCTAGCCAGTACAGGAATAGCGCAGGTTCTGTTTCCGCAGCAAGCAAACGGCAGTATGCTTCGTGACGCGGAGGAGCGGGTGGTCGGCTCCGAACTGATTGGGCAGTCTTTCACTGATTCGGCGTTTTTTCAAGGTCGGGTATCGAGCGTTGATTATAATGGGGTTGGTTCAGGCTCTAGTAACTACGCACCGTCGAATCCGGCCTTGATACAGCGAGTCAAGGACTCTATTGCGGATTGGCAGAAGCATAACCCGGATGTGCCTGTTAGTCAGGTTCCGGTGGACCTGATTACGAACTCCGGCTCCGGTCTGGACCCACACATCTCGCCACAGGCGGCATGGGTGCAAATTCCGCGCATTAGCGGCTTGACGGGTATCCCGCAGGATCAACTGAGAGCACTGGTGCAGGAGCAGACAGAAGGCCGCAACGCCGGCGTGTTCGGCGAGCCGCGTGTCAACGTGCTCAAGCTAAATCTTGCGCTTGAGGCGCAAATGAAGGTAGAGCCTGCCAAGCGTTGAGCATTCTCTATGTATACAGGACAAATAAAATAGGAAACAAAAAAGGTATTTCGCTGCCATTGGGGCAAGTGAGATACCTTTTTAATATATTCATATTTGGCTACCGATTAACCTGAAATCGTTTGGATGATGAGCACTACATTCAAGATAATGATGATAGCGGTCACGATCCAGGTTAGTACTTTTTGCCACATTTTATTTGCGAATTCACCCATAATCTTTTTGTCGCTGGTAAAGAGCAGTAATGGAATGATGGCAAAGGGAAGCTGGATGGATAGGATGACCTGGCTCAGCACAAGCAGTTCCTCCGCACCTTTTTCCCCTGCGATGGCAGTGACGATAACCGCTGGAATGATCGCGATGAGGCGGGTCACCAGACGACGCAACCAAGGTGAAAGACGAAGATTCAAAAAGCCCTCCATCACGATTTGCCCGGCTAAAGTGCCTGTTACGGTCGAGTTTTGACCAGAGGCCAGTAACGCTACCCCAAATAGTATGCTCGCCAGTGTGGTTCCCAGTAGGGGCGAAAGCAGATAGTAGGCATCGCTAATTTCGGCTACATCTGTTCTTCCTGCCGTATGGAATACAGCAGCTGCCACGATCAAGATGGCGGCATTAATAAATAATGCGAACATCAGCGCTATACTGGAATCCCAAGTTGCAAATGTAATAGCTTCCCGTTTACCTGCTGAAGTCTGCTCAAATTTGCGAGTTTGTACAATAGAAGAATGCAGATACAGGTTATGCGGCATTACGGTAGCACCCATAATACCGATAGCAATATACAGCATGCTTGGATTCGTCAAAATTTGCGAGTCTGGTACAAAGCCACCCAATACGCCGCCCCATTCCGGTTGTGCCAAAATGAGATTAATGCCAAAACAGCCGGCAATCGTCGCCATCAGTACAATGACGAGGGTTTCCAATGCCCGAAAGCCTTTGTTTTGCAGCAGTAAAATGAGCATAACATCAAATGCGGTAATGATAACTCCGTATAGTAACGGTAGACCAAACAGCAACTTCAGCGCAATGGCTGAACCGATGACCTCGGCTAAATCCATGGCTGCTATGGCAATTTCGCACAAGAGCCATAAGCCGATCGCGACAGGACGACTGTAGGCATCACGGCACATTTGAGCCAAATCTTTACCTGTGGCAATGCCAAGCTTGCCAGATAAGGCTTGCAGCAGGATGGCCATTAGGTTGGAGATTAGAATGACACTAAGCAGCGTGTAGCCGAATTTTGATCCGCCGGCGATGTCTGTGGCCCAGTTGCCGGGGTCCATATAGCCGACTGCGACCATATAGCCGGGTCCAGCAAAGGCAAGAAACTTCCGAAACCAGGTCCCGTCTTTTGGGACGCTCAAGGAACGATTCACTTCCGACAGTGAAGCGATTTCCGCGAAGTTACCCTTTGTATTTTTCATACGCTTCACCTTCTTTATGGATGTTGAAATATATTATTAGTGACATAACGATTGTGTTATCCCTATTGTACACTCCCAATAGTTTTTGTCTAGTACAACTTTTGTGTGGTCAAGCAAGTTAATCGTATTTTTGAAGCAATATGGCCATCGTATAAGCTGAACCATAGAAAAACCAAGCTATATCGCTCTGAGGGGAGCGGCTTGGTCGTTTTGGATTTTTTAAATTGTTGTCCATCTTCCGGGTGAACGCCCGTTCCATATTTTATCAATTTCCTTCTCATGTGCGACAGGGTTATCCCATCAAATTGGTAGGATTATGAAATGGTCTTACCTTATTCTGTCCCCGAAAATTAAACGACTGGTGGAGATGGTTGTTCAATGTAGACGGCCCAAGTAGGAGCCTATAACATATAGTGTAAACATGGTGGGGTGGAACTAAACGGTAAATGTACTAGTTTACATCCATATTTCAAATGATTCATTTTATGTAGTTCGTTTAAAGTACATACGAGAAGGAAATCATGTATTAACATGACGATAGGTTCCTGCGGAATGCAAAAGATATAGTGAAGGAGAGATGAAAACATGGAAGCATTATACACAGCATCAGCAACGGTACATGGTGGAAGAGACGGTTCAGTCGCTTCATCCGATGGAGTTTTGAAGCATAAGCTCAGCACGCCGAAGGAACTGGGTGGCGCAGGTGGAGAAGCTACGAATCCAGAGCAATTGTTTGCGGCAGGCTATGGTGCCTGCTATGAGAGCGCATTGGCTAATGTGGCCCGGAAGGCTAAGGTGAAGGTGGACAATGTTGAGGTCACTAGCCACGTATCTATCGGCAAGGATCCAAGCGATGGCGGCTTCCAGCTGGCGGTACGTCTGGATGTGAAAATACCCGGTATTGAACGCGCCCTGGCCGAAGATTTGGCACGCCAAGCGCATGATTTTTGTCCGTACTCCAAAGCAACACGCGGTAACATTGATGTCGAGCTTAATGTCATTTGACTGCATTTCTATAACTTCTACACTCTGGCCGCCGATTTATCGGGGGCTTTTGCACATAGATCTTGATTCGCTGAGATTCACGACCATTTGACATCATCGCCAAAATTCATTAAGATGGCTTAGGTGATTCTGGTCATCAGGTACGAAACAAATTTGAAAAATACGGGTGATATGATGTCTTACAGACCGAATATTGTTAATTTCACGCTGGCTGGCAGCAACGAAAAAGAAGGGCTTTATGAGTTTAAAATGAGTTTGGCCGATGGAACGGAGTGCCGCGTTTTTTCTCAACGTCATCCGGAGTGGACCTTGACGAATATTAGTCGACTGCTAACGACGCCTTGCCCGGTATGCCATAAGGATTTTATCTGCAAGTGTATGGATAAGTTCCATGAGGAGTTTTTAGAGCAAATTAATACGAAACAGCTGTTTGAGAAAGCATTGAGCTAGTTTTTCGAACAGGTAAAGACTATACATTTCTAAACAAGCGTCGGATAATTTCGGCGTTTTTTTGTTTATATTCATATGGTTGCGTTGATGGTATTCATGCCGTTGATTTCCCTGGAGGTGAAATGCTATATGAACCAGTCTGATCATGCTCATTCAGATCACTCCATTGTGTTGGTGGATGGGGTATGCCACTTTTGTCAGGGAGCAGTCCGCTTTATTATCAAGCGTGACCCTAAGGGAACATTTCATTTTGGTTCCCTGCAATCCGAGGCAGGACAAGAACTATTACGTGCAGGAGGACTATCTGCGGATCAGCTGGATACGTTCGTGCTGATTGAAGACGGTACGTATTATACAAGGTCCACCGCGGCTTTGCGAATTGCCAAACGTCTTCGTTTTCCATACCCGCTGGCCTATGGTTTCATCCTGGTACCCCGCTTTGTGCGCAACGCAGTCTATAACTGGGTGGCGCGTAACCGATATCGTTGGTTTGGCAAGGATGAAGAGGATCAATGTCTGATCCCCCCACCAGAAATTAGACAACGATTTTTTTAGTTTCTTTTTTAAGTTTCTTTTTTGGAGCGATGTCTACGAATTAGTAAGATCACAGCGATCACGATCAATATCAGGCTCGTAACAGCTACATACATGATATGTCGTACATTGGGCACGTTAACAGACAATTTTAGCTCGTTAGATTCCAATGGAGCAATGTTCCAGTACAGTGTTTTTCCGTCTTCCGACACACGGTCCGCATTATGGGTAGCAGGTTGGATGGGTAAGGATAGGCTGAAGTTAAGATCCAGCTGCCGCTCCAGTAATTTGCGCGCAAACACATTCATTTGCTTAAATTTGTCACTCAGTCCTTGAGCTTCTTCAGGAAGCATCCGTGGTAGATCGAGCTTCATGGTAAGATCAATATTCGTTGTGAAAAAATGTTGGCTCACAGCGCGCTTTATTTCTAATCCCTCAGGTAGATGTAATCCCTGACTGGGATTTTTTTTGTTTGTGCTCCAATCTCCTTGATAATGCCCCTTGATTTGATATCCCTTTCTTCCCTGTTCAGCTAGCGGCTGTACATCTACATTGTTGCTTTGAATACGCTTGACTAATTGATCTAGCACCCCGGGATTGTCCAACATCATCAGTGTCTGGTTGTTTACGCTGAACGTCGCATCCATATCTACACTTTGATCGAGATGAACATCTACATGGATGTCACCTCGAGCACAGGAAGTTAGGGCAAGCAGACAGCATACCAGCATAAAAATGAGCAGTATTTTTCGTATCCGAACTTGCCGACGTTTGTTCCGATATGGGCTGTACCCTATTGGCTTCATGACCTACACCTCTTTATATGTATTCTTTGGTTTAACGATTGGATATCTTCTATATATTACACATTGGGAGAACGAAAATCGAACGGTATAACGAAATACATAAGAAGAATTATATTTCACAAAATGTTTCCCTAGGTAAAAACTTTAGTGTATACTCTAAAATATAGTATTGATAAAAAATAATTGAATCAAGGAAATAGTTTGTCCCAAAACGAAATTCAAAGGAGGATTTTAAAACATGAACAAGCAGTTTAAGAAGGCTTTGCCGCGCTGGGTAACGACAGTTGGAGTATTGTCTCTAGCTCTGGTTCTAGCGACTGCATGTACCGATGCTAAGAAGAAAGAGCAGGGAAGTGCGAGAGAGACGGGACAAAAAGTAAAGGCTACGGCTACCATCGGTATGATCTCTGACATTGTCGGCAAGGTCGGCGGTAATCATGTGGAGGTCACGGGAATTATGAAGTCAGGCGTTGACCCGCATTTGTACAAGGCTTCACAGGGAGATATGCGCAAGCTGGATCAGGCCGATGTTATTTTTTATAACGGGTTGCATCTGGAAGGTAAAATGCAGGACATTCTGGAGAAAATCAGCAAGCAAAAACCCGTCATACCCGTGTCCAAGAACATCACACAGGATCAGTTGCGTGCAGGTAGCCCGGAAATGGGATCTGAGCATGATCCACATATCTGGTTTAACGTACAGAATTGGATGTCTGCGGTAGAAACCGTCAGAGATGAATTGTCGACGCTAGACGCTGTTCATGCGGAGGAATATAAGGCCAACGCAGAAGCCTATCTTACTGAGCTGCGAAAGCTGGATGATTACACGAGAGAGCAGATTGCCAGTATACCGGAAGCCCAGCGCGTGCTTGTCACTGCACATGATGCTTTCGGCTATTTCGGAGATGCCTACCACATTCAAGTGAGAGGACTTCAAGGTATGAGCACAGAATCAGAAGCGGGTTCTCAAGATGTGACCAAGCTGCGAGATTATTTGGTGGAGCATAAAATCAAGGCCATATTCGTAGAATCTAGTGTTCCGAGAAAGGCCATAGATGCGGTTATTCAGGGGGCCGCTCAGCAAGGTCATACAATTGAGGTTGGTGGCGAGCTGTATTCGGATGCCATGGGTGAAGAGGGCACAGAAAATGGAACATATATCGGAATGGTCAAGCATAACGTCAATACGATTGTTAAAGCTCTTAAATAAGGAGGCAGAGATACATGGGGCATTCACCACTTGTCGTTCGTGATTTATCGGTAGCTTATCAAAAAAAGCCCGTTTTGTTCGATGTTTCCTTTGAGGTGCCGGAAGGCAAGCTGATTGGTATTATCGGCCCGAACGGGGCTGGGAAATCTACACTGATCAAGGCAACGCTTGGATTGATTCCAAAGCTTAGGGGCGAGGTGCTAGTTTACGGCAAGCCCTATAAGCAACAGCTGCTTAAGGTTGGCTATGTACCACAGCGGGAGTCGGTGGATTGGGATTTTCCGACGAACGCATTGGATGTGGTTTTGATGGGACGGTATGGCAGATTGGGCTGGTTTAAGCGTCCGGGAGCAGCAGATCGTCAGGCTGCAATGGAGAGTTTGGACAAAGTTGGAATGAGCCAATATGCAGACAGACAGATTAGTCAATTGTCTGGCGGCCAGCAACAACGTGTTTTTTTAGCCAGAGCACTCGCGCAGGACGCTCAGCTTTATTTTATGGATGAACCGTTCGTCGGTGTGGACGCTGCAACGGAAAAAGCCATTATTTCATTGCTCAACGATCTGAAACAGCAGGGTAAAACCGTGCTTGTCGTTCATCATGATTTATCTACAGTCACGGATTATTTTGATCAGGTTATGCTGTTGAACGGGCATCTTATGGCGTTTGGAGAGACGACAGATATTTTTACCGAGGAAAATCTGCAGCGTACGTATGGCGGGCGTCTGAGTATACTCAAAACAGGCCCGGATTCCGGCACGATACTTGGAGTGAGGTGAGCAGTATGACAAGCTTGGCAACGCTTTTGACCGATCCAAACATGCAGTGGATTTTGCTGGGCTGCATTTTGCTCGGTTTAAGCAGCGGGGTGATTGGCAGTTTTATGTATTTGCGCAAGCAGTCGCTCATGGGAGATGCTTTGGCACATGCGGCTTTGCCGGGGGTATGTGTGGCATTTATGATCACAGGTACAAAATCTGTGTTTGGATTTATGATTGGGGCCGCCATTGCAGGGATTGTTGCGACCTTTGCTATCAGTGCGTTAACCCGGTATTCGCGAATTAAAAGCGATTCGGCGATTGCAGCGGTGCTGTCGGTATTTTTTGGCTTTGGCATTATGTTGTTGACCGAAATTCAGCATAGTGGCGCAGGAAACCAAAGCGGATTGGACAAATTTCTATTTGGTCAAGCTGCGGCAATGGTATTGTCTGATGTCTATACGATGGCGGTAATTTCAGTGGTACTCATCGGAATATGTATATTATTTTTCAAGGAATTTAAGTTGCTCAGCTTTGATCCTGGCTTTGCGCGCGGACTTGGTTTTCCGGCAGGTTGGCTGGATAAGTTGTTGATGCTATTGATTGTCATTGCGGTGGTTGCTGGCATTCAGGCCGTGGGAGTCATAATGATGGCTGCCTTGCTGATTACCCCGGCAGTGTCGGCAAGATACTGGACAGAGAAGCTGGGTGTCATGGTGTGTCTATCAGGCTTGTTTGGTGCTATAGCGGGGCTTGGTGGGACGCTCATTAGCTCTCTGGGGCAAAATCTGCCTACAGGACCGTTATGTGTGTTGTGTGCGACTGTGGTGTTTGGAATGAGCTTGATTTTTGCGCCGCAGCGCGGGATGATCTCCAAGGCTATCGTTCGGTTGAACGCCAGGAAAAATCTGGAGCTGACAGTCGGAACACAGCCAAGGGAGGAGCGTGCCCTATGAGTTCATTTTATGTAATTTTGACGGGAATGTTAGTGGCAGGGGGATGTAGTATCGTTGGGTGCTTTCTTGTGCTCCGAAAAATGGCTATGATCGGTGATGCAATCAGTCATGCGGTACTACCGGGGATTGTCATTGCCTTTCTCATTAGCGGATCGAGAGATTCGGTGTGGATGATGTTTGGTGCGGCAGTGCTGGGTCTTCTAACGGTGTATTTGATTCAGCTGTTCCAACAAAGCGGTCTGCAAAGTGATGCTGCCATTGGCGTGGTGTTTACGTCATTGTTTGCTATCGGTGTTTTGCTGATCAGCGTGTTTGCTTCCAATGCCCATCTGGATATGGATCACGTTTTATATGGGGAAATTGCTTATGTGCCGTGGAATACGTTAGAGATAGCCGGCTTTGATGTAGGTCCGAGGGCTGTGTGGATTACGGGTGCGATGTTTTTGATCAATTTGCTCGTGATAGGGGGCTTTTTCAAGCAATTTAAAATTACTTCCTTCGATCCCGCTTTGGCAGCTTCATTAGGCATTCCAGTTGTTTTTTTTCATTATCTGCTGATGAGTCTCGTCTCACTAACGACGGTGGCGTCATTTGAGAGCGTGGGCGCAATTCTGGTGGTTGGCATGCTCGTTGTACCGCCTCTTACCGCTTATTTGCTGACGGAGAAGTTGTCCCGTATGATTGTATACAGTGTCGGACTTGGAGCCATCAGCTCGGTCGCAGGCTTTTACACAGCAAGTGTATTGGATGCTTCTATTGCGGCATGTATGCTGTGTGTATCGGGTGTGTTGCTGCTTTTGGCTTTTCTCTTTTCCCCGTCTCATGGTGTGGTATGGCAAAAGTTAATTCAACAACGGGGGATCGTTGGCGAAGATAGCAAGTGATTGTAGGAAGTGATCCCATATGAGTTACCCAAAATAGCGTGCATTCAGGCATAGGAGACCTGAATGCACGTTTTTTTGCGCTTATGCTACCCTGTGCGGCTTTTTTTGGGGCAAGCTTGATTGATCATCTTGAATTGATTGGGACACGGGAGTACATTCATTACAACCATATAAGATGGACGGAACGAGCGGCTACGCTGTGGGGAGGAACGAAAGTGGAGAGCTTCAAACGTAAATCACCAGAGGAAATACTGGATTCGATTAACAAATTGCATCGAGGCAGACTCAAAATATACATGGGTGCGGTCAGTGGCTCGGGTAAAACGTATCACATGCTGCATGAGGGACGGTCGCTGCAGCATGAAGGTATCGATGTTGTGATTTGTGCGGTATCGACCATGCAGCGGCCTGAGACCGTGGAACAGGTCGGCACGTTGGAGCGAGTGCCTAGTATTCATTGGATAAAAGATGGTGAGGAGCAAAAGGATCTGGATGTGGAAGCTTTGGTGGCACGAAATCCTGAGGTGGTACTGGTGGATCATTTGGCACATCATAACCGGAAAGACGCCCCATTTCCAACACGGCTGGAGGATATTCGGTATTTGCTGGAGCAGGGGATTAGCGTCATTACGACGGTCAATGTTTATGAGCTCGAAGGAATTACGGAGTGGGTATATCAGCTGACAGGCTTTGAAGCGGAATATACGGTTCCGGTTGATACACTGGAGCTGGCGGATGAAATTCGTCTGATTGATGCCACCCCGGAGATGATTTTGGAACGGCTGGCGAAAGGCTACATGCATACGCCCAATCCTGAGATGTTTCACCGGGGAAATCTGGGTAAATTGCGTGAGCTTGCCTTGCGATTGGTAGCAGAGGATGTGAATGATTCGCTGGAACGGCACCGGGAGGAGTTGGGCTTGCACGGGGCGTCAGGAGCCGCAGAGCGTATTTTGGTACCTGTCCAATATCATTGGAATGGGTCCATTTATGTACGCAGGGGGGAACAGGTCGCCAAGCGGTTGGGTGGAGATATGCTAGTAGTCTCCTTTGTCAGCTCGAAGCGCAAGCTGTCCAAGGAATCAGCAGCCTTTAAGCGCTCAATTGAGCAATTGGCCGACAAGATAGGATCAACATTTGAAGAAATCCCGCTTTTTTCCCGCAGAAGGTTGCCTCGCCAACTGATTCATTATGCGGTGACGCACAATGTTACCCGTATTGTTATGGGACATTCTCGGCAGACTCCGTGGCAGGAGCTGATGAAAGGATCGCTGGTGAACGGGATTTTAAAACGAATGAAAAATATGGATCTACTGCTGATTGCGGACCGAGCCGAGCAGGAGGGTGAGCGAATTTTACCAACGATGAGACAGGAGGTAGAAGAGAATGACCCGTATCATCGTTTGAGCGTTGAGGAAGCACAGGCTGAGGCAGCCAAAATCCTGCGAGGCAAGCTCAAGGTATACATTGGCGCTGCTCCGGGGGTCGGCAAAACATACACGATGCTGAGAGAGGGAAACGATCTGCTGGAGAGCGGGATTGATGTGGTTATCGGATTGCTGGAAACGCACGGAAGAGCAGAAACATTGGCCCAGGTAGGCTCTCTGGAGATGATCCCTCGTCAGTCCATTGAGCGTCATGGCGCACACTTGGAAGAAATGGACACCGAAGCTATTCTCAGGCGCAATCCCGAGGTGGTGCTAATTGATGAGCTGGCTCATACCAACGTCCCAGGAAGTCTGAGATCCAAGCGCTATGAGGATGTGCTCGCCATTTTGGAACAAGGGATCTCTGTGATATCCACAATGAATGTACAGCATCTGGAGAGCTTAAATGATGCGGTAGAACAGATTACTGGCATACGAGTGAGAGAGACTGTTCCCGACCATATGATGCGTCTGGCCGATGAAGTGCAGCTTGTTGATATGGCTCCCAAATCGTTGCAGCAGCGTATGCGTGAGGGCAAAATATACGATCCTGCGAAGGTGGAGCAGGCACTTAGCCACTTTTTTAAACTGGGCAATCTGATTGCGTTGCGTGAACTTGCTCTGCGGGAATTGGCAGATGACGTAGATGAGCGGCTAGAATCCTGGGATCGACACGAATCACTTCGGGGACCGTGGCGCAGGGAGGAAGTGATCTTCGTAGGCGTGACGCTAAGCGAAAATGCTGAAAGGTTGATCCGCCGTGGTTTTCGTATCGCCTTTCGGCTAAAGGCTGTGTGGATTGTGACGTATGCTCATGTCGGTGAGTGTATACCCGAGAGACTGAACCCTCGTCTGGAACAACTAAAGTTGCTGACCCACCGACTGGGGGGAACCTTTGAGATGCGGCTTGTTTCCAGCCGACGCGAGATTGCCGACATTTTGATTGCTCCGGTGGAAGGATATTCAGGAACGCAGCTTATCGTGGGGCAGTCTTCCCGAAGTAGCTGTTGGGGTAAGTCTGCGGTTGTGCCGAGGATTCTCCGTCAAGCACGTCATATGGATGTTCTAATTGTGGCGGATTATGATCCGGATATTAAGCTGGAGGTAGATCATTAATTAGCCCAGCAAATTCATAAATAGTCATATGCTGGTTACCGATGGTTCGCTGCTTCCATAGTATATTCTATCTCAAAGAAATGGAGGCGAATTTAAATGTTTAAACATCGTAAGCATCATTGTCATTTTCCAAAGCCAAAAAAACGTGTCTTTAAGAAGATCATTAAGGTGACTGTCATTAAGTTTAAACCTAAATTTGAACGTGATCATCGGAAACATGAAGATTTTGATAAGAAATGTCATTGCCGGAAACGTCATCATCGCCATCATCGCCATCATGACTGTCATCGTCGTCACCACAAATTCTACTAAGATGAAGATGGTAGGAGGCGGGGCTAGACTGCCCGCCTTCTCTTAGTACGAGGATTTTGGAAGATACTTGCACAAAAAATACTTGCTCTAATATAAGCGCTATGCTATTCTACCAGTAAATAGATTGCACGTGACGGAAGCACCGTTCACCAACCGTATGTACTTACGGATGGATGAACGGTGCTTTTTTGCGTTGTTGTGTTAGGGAAGGGATGAGCATTATGATTCCAGTGAAAGTGGTATTAGCCGTAGAAGGTCGGGATTATATTGAGCCGCTGCTGAATTATGTTCACGTAAGCGAGTATGCTAGAAGGCTGAGAATAACGGCTTTTTCGCAACCGGAGGCATTTCATCAATACATGATGGAAACCAGCGGAATGAAAAGACCGGATGTGGTGGTTGGTGAAACTCCCTTTTTGAATCTATGGACAGACAGGGAAGCTGCTGATATTCCTTGTTTGGTATTGCATGAGGGAGAACAAGTGAGCGAATATGGACAGCCTTTATTAAAATATCAGCCTTTATCTGAACTGGTCGGTTTTATTTTGGAAACGGCGAGACAGAAGTCAAATGGTCGGAAAAGTGTAAACAGCCGGGAAGGTGGGATGATTATCGGCATGGTAGCAGCTTCCGGAGGACTGGGCAAGACAACGGCCGCACTCAATATGTCCAAACAGCTGGGGAATGAGGGATATTCGGTATTCTATCTGAATCTGGAGACGGTGGATTCAAGCTCATTATTCACTGGTTCAGGCAGTGCTAGCGGAGCAGAAGGAGAAGGGCTGTCCAGGCTGCTCTATGATCTCAAGGCAGAAGGGAGTGAGGAGACTCCGTTATCCATTGCTTCCTATTGTGTTCGTCGCCCTGAAATTCAGGCGGATACTTTTCAGCCTGTCTATAATCGCAAGGAGCTGACGGATATGACTTGTGATGAAGCGAAAGAGCTGATTCGAACAGTTGCCGAAAGTGGACAGTATGATGTAGTGATCGTAGATGGCGATTCTGAAAAAGGTGATCGGGCTCAAGCCGTGCTTGAAGCTAGTCATAAGCTGATTTGGCTGCTGGCAGACGATTTAATGAGCATGCACAAGTGCGGATTATGGCTGGATGTTTTAGAAACCACGCGGCCTGAAGGGCTTGAAGACATGATATGCAAAACCAGCTTTGTGGTGAACCGCTATATGGGAACTATGATCAACTCGTTACCTCGTGACTTCATGGAGCTAAACGGAGCGTTACCCTATATACCTTCATGGAAACAGATGCAGCACCGTGAGCTGCTGCTAAGTTCACCAATTTATCAGCGGGAAATTCGTCATCTATGCCGCGAGCTGCTGAATGTGGACGGTGTAACACATCCGGCCACCGTTTGGTCTTAAAAGGGGCTGATGAACATGAATGAGGGACGATTTAAGGCATTGCGAGCAGATATCCGAAACGGGCTGGACGTAACGTCTTCGGTAAAGGATGCAGATCTGGTACGGCATATTGAAAATCGAATTTTACACGATGTAGAGCTGGTGGGCTTAACTTCCCGTGAGAAGCACGCACTTGTCCGCAAGATTTTTAACTCTTTCCGTGGGCTGGACGTACTCCAGCCATTGATTGACGACCCGACCGTTACGGAAATTATGATCAACAGTCACCGGGAAATCTTTGTGGAGCGGGCTGGTGAGGTGATGCAGGTATCCGATCAATTTGAATCCCGCGAGCGACTGGAGGATTTAATCCAGACGATTGTAGCCGGGGTGAATCGAATTGTGAATGAGGCTTCCCCCATTGTGGATGCCCGATTAAAGGATGGATCACGCGTAAATATTGTGCTACCTCCGGTTGCTCTCAAGGGTCCGACGATGACCATACGGAAGTTTCCCGAGCGTCCTATGACGATGGATGACTTGATACGAATGGGTGCGCTGGATGCAGAAGCCGCTGCTATGCTCAAGGACTTGGTACGTAGCAAGTACAACATTTTTATAAGCGGAGGAACGGGTTCTGGTAAAACAACTTTTCTGAATGCATTATCCCAATTTATCCCGCCATCTGAACGGATTATTACCATTGAAGATTCAGCAGAGCTGCAAATTGTGACGGTCCCTAATCTGGTTTCCATGGAAACACGGAATGCGAACACCGAGGGGAAGGGAGAAATCACAATTCGTGATCTGATTCGTTCCTCCCTGCGTATGCGGCCCAACCGCATTGTGGTGGGTGAGGTCCGGGGGAGTGAGGCATTGGATATGCTGCAAGCGATGAACACAGGACACGATGGATCGCTGTCAACTGGCCACGCAAATAATATCCGCGATATGGTCAGCCGGCTGGAAACGATGGTGCTGGGAGGGGCAGAGCTTCCGCTTGGAGTAGTACGACAGCAGATCAGCTCGGCTATTGATATATTTGTTCATCTGTCACGGATGCGCGACAAATCCAGACGAGTGCTGGAAATTAGCGAAGTGATTGGTTTTGAAAAGGGTGAGGTGACGCTTAACCCCCTTTATCGGTTTCAGGAGCGAGGAGAAAGCAAGGGGCGAATCGTAGGAGGTCTGGAACGTTGTGGCGAGGGTCTGCAACATACTTTGAAGCTGCAAATGGCCGGGATCAATCCGGAAAACTGGCACAGGGGAGGCGTATCAGCGTGAAGTCAGGAAAAACGGCGGCCAAGCAAGTATCACGTGAGGCCCCTTCTCTGCCAGATTATACGGTGTATACATTATCGACAGTCCAAAAAAGTCTGTGCATATTCTTTAGTGGCGTGTTGTTCGCGATGATCGGTTATCTATTTTATCACCAATGGATATTATCGTTGCTGTGCGCTGCCGGGGCTGGGGTGATGCCTCGTTATTTTAGGCAATTTTTGCTGCAAAGACGCAGGTCTGCCCTAAGCATCCAATTCAAACAGGCTTTATATTCGCTCTCGTCTTCTCTTTCAGCGGGAAGGTCGGTGGAGAATGGTTTTCGTGAGGCTGTAGAGGATTTGAGATTGCTTAGTCCAGATGGAGATCACGACCTGATTTTTGAATTTAACATCATTACCGCCTGTATCGAAATCGGACAGCCTGTAGAAACCGCTTTGCAGGATTTGGCCCGTCGGGCCCAGATGGAGGATATTACTAATTTTGCGGATGTATTTGCGGCTTGCAAACGAACCGGAGGTGATCTGGTGGAAGTCGTAAGACGAGCTTCAAGTGTCATTGGTGAGAAGCTGGAAATTCAGCAGGAGATCGGTGTAATGATTGCGCAGAAACGTTTTGAATCGAGGGTTATGTTTGCGGCGCCTTTTTTGTTTGTATTGTTTATGACCATGACAGCGGGTGATTACATGATGCCCTTATACAGCGGTACAGGTATGATTTTATCAACCTTTTGTTTATTGGTGCTTGGTGGGTGTCTCGTGTGGATCAACCACATTATGAAGATTGAAGTGTAAGGAGAGATGGGTGTGGTGATGTTGATTTGTCTGGTCATGCTGGTTCTGCAAGTGGGAGGTTGGGTGGTGCTGAACCAGATGCACGGTGCTAAGTATGCGCATTTTCGCCATATGAAGTTGGAGGGACTGCGGCTGCAAAGACTTTCAGTCCCATTTGTACACATGATTCATGCTTCACGTGCTACTCATAGACTGCCTTTGCTAATGTTCAAGCTCCAGCGTTCGGTGCAAAAGCTGTATGGTATGCGTAACAGCGGAGAAAAAACGATGCTTTTTCTGGCAGAAATGTTGGGTTACGGATATATGATGGCTGCTGGTGGAGCTATAATATCGCTTTTGCTGGGTGGGGATGCGACCGGGCTGGTGCTCGGATTGGGACTTGGTCTTCTGGTACCCATCGCGCTGATCAAGGATTTGCACGGGAAAGTACAGAAGCGGGATCAGCAAATTTTAATGGAACTGCCTGAACTGTTGAGTAAAATGATGCTTTTAGTAGGTGCAGGTGAGACGGTACAACGGGCATTGCTACATTGCGTGGAACGTAAAGGGGCGGATACGGAACATCCGTTGTATCGAGAACTGAGGCAGACGGTGGCAGAATGGGAAAGCGGCTTTTCCTTTCAACAGGCATTTGAGCACCTGAGCAAACGTTGTGGTATTCAGGAAATGACAGTATTTACGACGACAGTTTTGTTGAATATGAGGCGCGGCGGGAGCGATTTCGTGATGGCTTTACGTGAGTTGTCCCAGACGTTATGGGGCAAGCGGACTTCAATTAGCCGCACAAGAGGGGAGCAGGCTTCATCTAAGCTGGTATTCCCGATGGCGCTGATTTTGCTAACGGTAATTGTGCTGGTGGGCGCTCCGGCTTTAATGATGATGAATATGTAGGAGGAATACAACGATGATGACATTAGTAACAGGCAGTATTCGTAAATTGTACAAGGATGAGGATGGTCTGGGTACGTTAGAAATGATCCTGATCATTGCCATTCTGATTGCGGTGGCAATTATTTTTAAGGATCAGATCAAGAAAATTGTAGAAGGGCTTTTGAAAAAGGCGGATAAAAAAAGTAACGATTTTATGGATTCATAATGCTGCGCAAATTAGCACAAAAAGAGGACGGGAGCTTCTCCTTGGAAGCTTCCCTCGTCTTTCCCATTCTACTGCTGGTCATTTTTGTGATGTTATTTTTTTGCCTGTACATATATCAAAAGTCTATATTGGTGCAGGTCGCTGCTACTGCTTCAGAAAGGGCCGCTTACAGTTGGGATAACAGCTTCAAGGACCCACGTACGGGAGCATTTACACAGGGGCAACGAGATTCTCTCTATTGGCGCTTGAAGGATGATGTTATGCTCGGAGCCCTGTTTGGCTGGACCGGAGCCAACAATCAGGAAAGTGTACAGGTTCCAGGCGGCAATGGGGGAGGCTCGTTACCTGCTCAAAAGCTGTCCAATGCAGAAAATAATATGCCTGCGGGCATGCAGGGGCAGATGACATATGAGAACAGTATGATTCACCGTAAGGTGACCACAAAGTTAAATAAAATCGTGAAGGTACCTTTGCTGAATCAGTTTTTAGATCAGACAGATTTTCAAGGGAAAATGAGCTCTGGCGTGGTCGAACCTGTGGAATGGATTCGTACGGTGGAGTTGGTCCGTTATTATGGTGCGAAGTTTATGGGCAGAGGATCAGGTGAAAAGGTAGATTCGGCAGTTGTAGGCAAAGTATTGATGCAATATGGTCAAAATGGTCAGTGAGAAGTAAGGAATAGGAATGTAACTGGGAAGGAGGAAGCGGGTGTTTGGTAAGGGTCACAATACAAAGGACGGGGAATCAGGTGCTGTCACGGTCTTTTTAATTCTGATTTTGGCGGTCATGTTCGGTTTTATTGCTGTATTTATTGATTACGCGAGAATTGCTGCACTGCATGTGCAGACCGAACGGCTGACCCATGCGGCGGTTCGTTCAGTGATGTCTGCTTATGATCCGACATTACAACAGGAGTACGGTTTGTTTGCTTATGGCGAAGGCGGCGGAGAACAAATTATGGTCAAAGTGCTGAATGATAGCGCGCGGCGTACGGCACGCGCAGAAACGCTACCGCTTATGAATATGAAGCTGGATTCTAGTTCCCTGCAAATGGAAAGGGAGCTTGGTAAATATGCCATATTTAACAAGCAGATCCGTGAAGAGATGAAGTATAAAGCACCTGTCGATTTTACGTTTGAAGTGCTCGAAAAGCTGAAGCCGCTCTCTCAAAATATGAAAGAGGCTTCTCATACGGTAGATTTGCTGAAACGGCTGCAAAAGCTATACGACAGACGAGAGGCCAAACTGGATGACATGCTGGAGAAGCAGCGTAAAGCAGGAGCTTATATGGAAGAGGTTCGCAAGCGGATTATTAAACAGAGGGGCACCTATATGCCCAATCAGTATATATGGGACCCGCTTGAGGTTGTAGCCGATATTGCCGCTCAATATAAGCATTACGTACATGTATATGAAGACAATAAGAAGAGTGTGGACGACGTTAAAATCATGCAGATGGAAAAGTATGCACGTAGAGCGAGGGCAGCGCTTGATCGCCTGCGTCAGATCATGGTTCAGGCTGGGGAAGAACATGATAAGTTGCTTCTGGAAGCCAAGGAACCGTTAAATGAGGCCCAACAGATTAATGAAGAGATGCGCAAAGTCATTGCCCAATATAAGCAGAGGGCGGCCAATGCAGGCTACGATGAGGTTTCAGCAGCCCCTACTCCAAGCGGGACAGGCTCCAACGCAGATCCTTCGGTAGGAAGCGCACGGCAAAAAGCAGAGGATTTGTTGATTCCAGACAAGGAATTTGAGCAATGGGAAGCAGAAATTGAAAAGCAACGGACTTCTATAAATACTGCTAACAATAGAATAACGAGTATGATGCGTACGTTATCCTTTTATACAGATCCATTTTTGAATGCAGACATGCTCAAGCAAGAAGTCGCTTCTACGCTTAAGGAGATAGATAAATACTTAAATGCGTATGCTTGGGCGGGACCCGCCAATGTGCTCGACGGTGAAGCCAGGACGATGGATACGCGACGCGGCCCGGACAAAGAACGCAAGAAAATGGAAAAAGAGGCGAAAAACAAACTCAAACAAGCCTATCGGATTATTGAGGTTCTATCCAAGGGTAAACAAAGTGCAGAACAATTCCAAAATCTGGAGCAGTATTACAATGAAAGTATTTCGTTTAACCAGTCTACATCCAGTCCATCTGTATCCGCTGATTTGTCCTATGACACCTATGATGCAGCAGGATCTTCCATGGATAGTATGGATGGTCTATACGGTGCGGCATCCAATTTACTGACTCAACTGGGAGACGAGTTTTACCAGAATGAATACGCGCTTTCTTACTTCCATCATGTGGATTTTAGTCGTTTTGGCAGTTTGGCCGGATCGGGTGGAAATGTGGGAAATGCTGCACAGATTTTGGGAGATCAGCTGGAGGTAAATAATCAGGAAGTTGAGTACATCTTGTATGGGTTCCATAATCCGACGGGTAATCTGGCATCCGCCTATGGAGAAATTTTTGCTATGAGACTTGCCATTCGAACAATGGAGGGATTGGTTAAGAACAGCTCAAAAGGTAATCCGCTGGTCGTTTTGGCGGCAGCTTTGTTATATGGAGTAGAAAAAGCGATAGAAGACATGATTATGCTGGCACAAAAGGGGGACGTGCCATTGTCTGATTTTCTGAAATTTCGAATGACATACAAGGATCATTTGCGATTGTTCCTGATGCTCCATAGCAATAATGAACGAAAAATGTCCCGTATGCTGGCTCTGATCCGTCTGAATACAGATGTCAATCCTGCTGAGCGGCAAACGTATGCAACGGGTGAGGTCAAGAATGGGATGAGGCTGTGGTTTCTACCTGGGGTAATGAAGATGCTCGGGACCGCCTCAAAAGAAGGCGAGAGTATTAAGGGAAGTGTGTACTATGTCACGAAAACAGCGCATTTTTCCTATTAATCGGTGTTTACGGAAAGTTTGTGGGCAAAAGCAATGTGAACAAGGAAGTATTGTTTTAGAAGCGTCATTGGTGTTGCCAATGTTTCTGTTTTTTATTATTTTTCTCATTTATATGGTTCAGATGACACTGGTATCTACAGCGTTGCAGACCACCGCTTCAGAAGCGGTTAAACAGGTTTCGGCTAAAATCTACCCAGTTTCTCTAGCCGTGGAGGCGGCGTCCGCAAAAATAGATGCAGTGCGTGAACCGCTGGATGAACTGCCCAAGTTATCTGTGAGTGAATATGCAAGCCAATTCGCTGCCCAGTTGCCACCTCCAATTGGTGATTGGGTAGAAAGCGCTGTTCAGGGCGGTCAAAAGCCGATGGAGGAACTGCGGGGGCGATTTACGGAAGCTGCACTCGATCCTGTTTTGAAGCCGATGCTAAAGCCTTTTATGGAGGAAAGCATTCTGGAATATGACCGTATTCATATAACGAGCGTACATGTACCTGCTCTTACAGGAACTAAGGACCCTTATTTTAGAGTAGAACTGTCGTATGAACTGCCGATGAAGGTTCCTTTTCTGTATCGCAGCATTGTGCTTCAGGCGGCAGCTGAGGAACGTCTTTGGATTGGCGACACAGGGGAAGGAGCAGGTACAGGAAATGCGACGGGGGACAAGGATGCGGAGCATTCCATACAGTTGCTCGTTAAGCCTGAACCTGCTGTGAAGGGTGTGTACAATTTAATCAAGGCCAAGGTTGAGCCTGGGACGACTGCTAACCTTTCTGTGCTTTATAAGTCGGGTGAAAGCACAGCTCAGCACTTGGGCTGGACCTCTGCCAACGCGGACGGGATTATAGAATGGAACTGGTTTGTGGGAACGAACACAACACCTGGTCAATGGAGCTTTGTAATTGAAACAGAGGTTGGTCAACGTATAGAAGTTCCGTTTACCGTGGAAAAGCCAGCTGATGGATAGGATGGATATAGACTTGTAGGGATAGCTACGATGGAAAATGATTTGGCAGTCTGCTAGTTCTATTTTTATAAAGGGGGAAGATCGCATTGACGTGGATGTATATTGTATGCGGAGTTCTGCTCGCGATTGCGTTAGTTACGGATTTACGTAGCATGAAAATCCCTAATAAGCTTACATTACCCGGCATAGTGGTAGGCTTAGTATTCAATACTCTATTTGGGGGGTGGCACGGTTTTTTATTTGCTGTTGCTGGACTGGGTACCGGATTTGGGTTCATGCTGATTTTGTACTGGATGGGAGCTGTTGGTGCAGGAGATGTGAAGCTGTTCGGCTTGATTGGAGCATGGACAGGTGCCGCTTTTGCATGGCAGTCAGCTTTATATTCGATTTTTTTTGCAGGTATTATTGGCATAGGGATTTTGCTATGGAAGAGGGAAACCATCATGAGACTGCAGCGCGTAGCTTTTAATTTAGGAGGATTTTTTCTATTTCGCAGCGGAAAAGCACTGACCAGTGGAAATGAAGCACACCTCAGGTTTCCTTTTATGACGGCAGTCATTCCGGGGGCGATCAGTGCTTATCTTTACTTCTTGCCATGACATGTCCGCTGGGGGAGATCATGCTACCTCACGGAGATAGGAAATTGTTAAGGAGGTCATGAATTGTTTGGTTTAAGCAGGGATTTTGCCCGGAACGGCGGGACATTTATGATTCTAAACAAGGAAGACGGGCTCAAAACCGATGATTTAAATTCCGTACAAACTGGAATGATGACTGGTAATCGGATTCCCGGTCTACTGGAACTTAGAATAAAGGAAGTCGATTTTCAGATTGAGTTACATTACGACATTTCGGGGCAACGCATGCTTTCCCAATTATGGAAAGGTGGGGGCGTGTCGACTTCTGATTTCTACCGGATTCTTTTTGAAGTGGCAGATGCCCTCCATCGCAGCCCGCAATATATGTTAGATATTCGCCAGTTTATTTTGCACGAGGATTATATTTTTCTAAGTGGTTCAGGTACAAGGGAAACCGCCAGTTTAACCTATGTTCCTTTACGCAGTGTACAGTATGCAGGGCAAACAGGCAGTCAATTTAAGCAGATGGTTATTCGTTTAATGACTCGTGTGGCCCACTTTCAGGGAGAAAATATACAACGCATACTCGATCTGTGTGATAGAAATGAATTTGAATTGGGTTTGCTAAAGGAACTGCTGTTGCAAGGAATGAAGGCTGGTACAGAGAGTGTTAGCGTGCAGGCAGAAAGTATGGAAGAGCGAGCTTTTTCATCAGCTGATCCTATCCTATCTGCCCATACCTCACAGGGGAACTATACGGATCGTGGCGGAACATACGCGCGAGAGCATCGGGAAACTCTACAGGAGATTCAGGAGCTTAAACGGATCAATCGGCTCAAACCGTCCGTGAAACCAGAGGAGAATTCCGAGCATGTAACAGAAAACGAAGTAGAAGATGTGGAGTCTGGATTGCAAAAATATAAAACCTACATTGCTCTCGGATGTCTGCTCGCTTCGGCCATCGTGTGGCGTTATATTTATCTGGACCATCCAGAGACGGTACCGTTGATTATTTCCATGGTGCTGACCTTGGTACTTGCCGCTGTTGCTTATATAAGCTGGACGGGGAAATGGGAGCGCAATCGAACTTCATCTCATATGTACAGCGATTCAGTACCTGTATTGGATTCGGAATGGTTAGGAACTACTTCTTCCCCAGCACAGCGCAAAAATGATCGTTATCAGGTAGATAAGCTGACCGGATTAGTAGCGGGACGTCATCATCAAGACAAGCAATCTTCCGATTCGAGTGATCAAGGGCCGGAGGACTGGAGATGGACTTTTCCAAACTCAGAATCTAAGAGCGTGGGAAATCGAGTTACGGAAAATAGTAAGAAAACTTCAGCAAATTGTGACTTACACGAGCCATCGTGGAAAGGTGCGGAACGGGGAAATGAATTGGAAGCCAGTGATACCAGCGAGGCTTATTATAAGTCTCTCTCCGGGGTAACGGAGCTTCTAAATGCTGCATCTAAGCAGGAAACGATGCTGCTTCGTGCAGATCAAGAGATGCAGATTTCACCAGTGCAGCAATCACCGATGGCTTGCCTGGATCGCAAGCCACCAGGTAGTGGAGGGACAGAGCGCATCCGGTTGCAGCCAGACCAATTCGTTGCAGGCAGTTTTATCATCGGGAGAGATCCGCAACTGGTTCAGTTTGTAGAGCATACGGATGGAGCTTCCCGTTCTCATATTGAGCTTTGCATAGTTACAGGAGAACATAGCCACATTGTTAAGGATTTATCCTCGACGAATGGAACTGTTCTGAATGGAGAGCCTATGGTGCCTTATAAGGAGTACACAATGAAGGATGGAGATACTTTTAAAATCGCTGGAGTTTCTTATACTTACCGGTTGGACTCTTTTAAATCCTCCAATGCATCATAAATGAAGGTTATATGGATATATGTCAAGAAGAGGCCTGTTATATTCAGAGCCTCTTTCTTTTCCTCTTTTTCAATTCAATGCTGTTTTTGGGAAGAATGGAGTTCTTTAAGAGCGTCCTTAAGTGAAGGATAGTGAAACTTAAATCCGTGCTCCAGCGCTTTGCGCGGTATCACCTTCTGACCATCCAATACTAGCGTGCTCATCTCACCAACTAGCTTTGAAACGAGAATGCTGGGGACGGGAAACCAGTACGGACGGTGATATACCGTAGCTACTGTCCTCCCAAACTGGTCGTTCGTCAAGGGTTGTGGTGATGAAGCATTCACTGCCCCGACAATTTCCGTCGTATGGATGCAGTACGTGATCAGACGAACGATATCTTCAATATGAATCCAGCTCATCCATTGATGGCCGCTACCTATTTTGCCGCCGAATCCGAAGCTATAAGGCATCTTCATGAGTGGGAATGCCCCTTTTTTTCTGTCCAGCACAAGGCTAATGCGTAACTTAATTAAACGGGCTTCAGAAGGGTAGGCATTGGCTGCTTCTTCCCATTGCTCAACCACCTGAGACAGAAAATCTCCCGAACAGCGCGGGCTCGTTTCATCGAATGTTTCGGTCAGGGATGTACCATAGGCGGCAACAGCAGAAGCCTGAATGATTACTTTCGGTTTTTTTTGTAGAGCATTCAATGCTTGAGCCAACCGGGCAACAGATAGCAGTCGAGATTGAAGAATTCTTTGTTTGGACTTATCCGTCCAGCGCTGATTCAGCGTTTCGCCTGCTAAATTAACGACCGCATCTGTGCCTTCCAGTACTTCAGGCTTTTGTTTTAATTCGTTCCAGCTCATATATTGCAAGCGGGGGCTCGCTTCGTGTCCTACCAGTGGCTTGCGGGTAACGACTTTCACGGTGTATCCGTCGTCTAGCAGGCTTTTGACCAGTGCACTCCCCACCAATCCAGTTCCTCCACATACGATGATGTTCATGGAGCCAGCTCTCCTTCCAATTCACAAAAAATACATCTGTTATAGAATATAACCCTTTTCGAGAGAAAAAAACTTCATATGAATGTCCTTTATACGGTTAAGTGTCAATCCATGATTTTATTTACCCCTGTTTGACTAACATATATTCTGATGTGTACTTTATCTACGTATTCCCTTAATAGAGTTATTTGAGGATTTTGCAAAAGCCCAATAAGCGACTTTCAATGAAGAATATATTGATCGAAATGGTCTGGTTCGTCTGTATATTGCACTTTGGAGCGACTGGAATCGAATTTTGCAAAATCCTGATTTAAGAAAGTTGCCATAAAAGCTATGTTGTTTGATTTCAATAATCACGTTAAAATGATTAAATTAAAATAAGACAAGCATAACAGGATAAGGGGATGAATCAGGGTCATGCTGAAAATTGGTTCTCATGTGTCCTTCTCGGACAAGGGTCTGCTCAGCGCTACAAAAGAAGCGTCTACTTACGGGTCCAGCTCCTTTATGATATACACGGGAGCACCGCAAAACACGCGTCGTAAGCCGATGGAGTCCATGTATTTGGAGGAAGGCAAGCAGTTAATGGCTGAGAAGGGAATGGAAGATATCGTGGTGCATGCCCCGTATATCATCAACCTTGGCTCTTACAAAGAAAATACCTATGAGCTTGCGGTCAGCTTTCTTCAGGAGGAAATTCGGCGCACACACGCGATAGGTGTGAAAAATATTGTGCTGCATCCGGGCGCTTTTACCGATAAGGATGCGGAATATGGAATCGGGCGTATTGCCGATGGTTTGAACGAGGTACTGAACGGCGTGAAGGAGACAGATGTTAACATCGCGCTTGAAACGATGGCAGGCAAAGGAACGGAAATGGGGCGTAGCTTTGAGGAGATTGCCTCCATTATAGATAAAGTAGAGCGTAACGAGCGTCTTACGGTTTGTATGGACACCTGTCACATTCACGATGCGGGTTATGATATCGTAAATGATCTGGACGGTGTATTGGAGCAGTTCGACCGTATTGTCGGCTTGAATCGCATTGCAGTTGTTCACATTAATGACAGTAAAAATCCAGTTGGCGCTCATAAAGACCGCCATACTCCGATCGGATCAGGCTGGATTGGCTATCAGACTATTCATAATGTGGTGCATCATGAAGCACTTCAAGGACGTCCGTTTATTTTGGAGACGCCATGGATTGGGAAGGAAGCCAAAACTCAGCGTCCGATGTATGAGGTTGAAATTGCCCTGCTTCGCGGAAATGTAAAGGAGCGCTTTGGGGATGAGTTTTTGGGTCAGGTAGAGCAATTGCATTCGTTTTTCAAAAAACAGGATGTGGATGTCCGCAAATTTGTTCTGGACACCTGGGCTCTGCTGAAAAATGATGCCAAAGCAAGAAAAGCCGATCCACGTGAGCCGTTGGAACGTCTGTATGACATGATAACGGAAGCAGCACTATTTCCAGATTTGAGCGAAGAACACATTAATCAACGGTTGATTGCCTGGTTTGCCGGCAGTCATTTGCCAGTGACGGTATAAGCTAAGGGGGATTAATAGCCACATGGAAATTCACGTAAAACATCAGCCAAATAGCACTCTATCAGCCCATGAAAACCGCGCGCGTATGCTTGTATCTTGTCCAGATGGACCAGGTATTGTAGCGGCCGTGTCCCGTTTTTTGTACGAGCATGGGGCCAATATCGTTCAATCTGACCAATATACAATGGACCCGTCGGGCGGTATGTTTTTTATGCGGATTGAATTTGATCTGCCGAATTTGAGTGCAACCCAGCCACAGTTGGAGCAGGATTTTGCCGCTGTTGCTGAGCAATTCCGTATGGAGTGGACGATTTCTGCGGTTAGCCGCAAGAAAAAACTGGCCATTTTCGTTTCCAAAGAAGATCACTGTTTGGTAGAACTGCTGTGGCAATGGCAGGCAGGAGATCTGGACGCGGATATTTCATTGGTGGTTAGTAATCATCCGGATATGAAGGAGTATGTGGAATCGTTTGGTATCCCATATCACCATATTCCGGTAACCGCCGATACCAAGCCGGAGGCGGAGCGTCGCCAACTAGAGGTTATTGGCGAAGAGATAGACGTTATCATTTTGGCCCGTTACATGCAGATTATATCTCCCAAGTTTATTGAGCATTATCGCAACCGAATTATCAATATCCATCATTCCTTTCTGCCTGCATTCGTGGGTGGGAAGCCATATGCCCAAGCCTATAATCGCGGTGTGAAAATTATTGGTGCTACTGCGCATTATGTAACTGAAGAATTGGACGGCGGCCCGATCATTGAGCAGGACGTGCAGCGTGTAAGCCACGGAGATGATGTAAATGAGCTAAAACGGATCGGTCGCACCATAGAGCGGGTCGTTTTGGCAAGAGCCGTGAAGTGGCATGCAGAGGATCGTATTCTGGTTCATGAGAACAAAACAGTCGTTTTTAACTAATCTTAAAATTTTAGGAAAAATTTGTGAATCTATATTTTTTGTTAAACAAAGCCCATCGCATAACGGGCTTTGTTTTTTTATATAAGGATTTTGCAAAATCCTCATGTGAATTATTAGCCTTATAGCCGGTCAGTACATAATATTTTTGTGATTTTATATTTTTTTAAATGAGGTTAATACATTACGGGTATATTTATATGAGGACACGGTACTACATTTCCCACAATCATCTTTATAAACGATCTGGCAAACTTTCACGGCAAATGGTACAATACTTAAGAATGTATAAGTCATATTGAAACATTCAAGCAGATTCACTCACTTCAACAGATATCGTTTTTGTATCAGGCGGTGATGTTGGGGAGTATGACCGAATGCAATTGACATACTTTTTACAATATGAGGAGGCTAACCATGACTGACCAGAACCAAGCGATTCAAAAGGATGAAAACTCCACGATCGACAATTTGTCCATCACAACTATTCGTACGTTGGCAATTGATGCCATCGAGAAAGCAAACTCGGGACATCCTGGTATGCCGATGGGCTCCGCGCCAATGGGATACCAACTTTTTGCTAAAACGATGAATCATAATCCCGATCAACCTACATGGGTTAACCGTGACCGTTTTGTATTGTCTGCAGGACACGGTTCCATGTTGCTATACAGCCTTCTGCACCTGAGCGGCTATGATCTTCCTATGGAAGAACTGAAACAATTCCGTCAATGGGGCAGCCTTACACCGGGCCACCCTGAGTTTGGCCACACTGCTGGTGTAGATGCTACAACCGGTCCTCTGGGACAAGGTCTAGCAATGTCCGTAGGTATGGCAATGGCTGAAGCTCAACTGGGCGCAACCTATAATAAGGACGAATTTAAAGTTGTAGATCACTTCACATATGCAATTTGCGGCGATGGCGATCTGATGGAAGGTATTTCCCACGAGGCTGCTTCGCTGGCTGGTCGCTTACAACTGGGCAAACTGATCGTATTGTTTGATTCCAATGATATTACACTGGACGGCAAGCTTAATCTGTCCTCTTCCGAGAGTGTTGCCAAACGCTTTGAAGCTTACAACTGGCAAGTACTGCGCGTAGAAGATGGTAACGACCTTCCAGCCATCCAAAAAGCCATTGAAGAAGCGCAAGGCGACTCGACACGTCCTACGTTGATTGAAGTGAAGACAGTCATCGGCTACGGAAGCCCGAACAAACAAGGTAAAGGCGGACACGGCGGTACTCATGGTTCCCCACTGGGATCAGAAGAAGCCAAGCTGACTAAAGAATTCTACAAATGGGTATACGAAGAGGACTTCCACGTACCACAAGAGGTTCGCGAGCATTTTGCTAAAGTAAAAGAGCGCGGTATCGCAGCGAACAAAGCATGGGATGAACAGTTCGCCAAATACAAAGCTGCTCACCCTGATTTGGCAGCTCAGTTCGAAACAGCTGTAAACGGCGATCTCCCAGAAGGATGGGATCGTGACCTTCCGAAGTACACGACTGAAGACAAAGCCGTTTCGACTCGTGTAGCTTCTGGTAATGCTTTGAACGGATTGGCTCCAAACGTACCTTTCCTGACAGGCGGTTCTGCCGATCTGGAGAGCTCCACAATGACACATTTGAACAACCTGACGAACTTTACGCCAGAAGACTACGCCGGCCGTAACATCTATTTCGGTATCCGCGAATTTGGTATGGCTGCTGCGATGAACGGTATGGCGTTGCACCAAGGTGTAAAAGTATTCGGCGGTACATTCTTCGTATTTACAGACTATCTGCGTCCAGCCGTTCGTCTGGCAGCTCTGATGGGATTGCCTGTAACCTACGTTCTGACTCACGACAGTATTGCTGTAGGTGAAGATGGTCCGACTCATGAGCCGATCGAGCAATTGGCTTCCCTGCGTATTATCCCGAACTTGACAGTAATTCGTCCAGCGGACGGTAATGAAACTTCTGCTGCTTGGGCTTACACGCTGGAAAACAAGAAAAACCCGGTTGCTCTGGTATTAACTCGTCAAAACCTGCCAATCCTGGCTGCTAGTGCTGAGCATGCACGCGAAGGTATCAAACGCGGTGCTTATGTGGTTGCAGATGCAACAGATGGCAAACCAGTTGCTCAAATTCTAGCTACAGGCTCCGAAGTGCAATTGGCTGTTAAAGCTCAGGAAGCACTGGCAGAACAAGGTATTCAAGTACGTGTTATCAGCTTCCCAAGCTGGGATCTGTTCGAAAAACAAGACAAAGCATACAAAGATTCCGTTCTGCTGCCAGAAGTGAAAGCTCGTTTGGCTGTAGAAATGGCATATCCACTGGGCTGGGAAAAATATGTTGGCGACCAAGGCGACATTCTCGGTATCAGTACATTCGGCGCATCCGCACCTGGCGATCGCGTGATTAAGGAATACGGCTTTACAGTAGAGAATGTTGTTAGCCGTGTGAAAGCTTTGTTGAAATAAAACATTGGAGCATCTAAAACAGACAGTCGTAACCTGAGTAAGGCTTACGGCTGTTTGTTTCATACAGTTGATGTTTTGCGAAAAGATCACTTTGGAATTCCAGTGTATTGTATACGTGATACAGTGTGTATTTTCATACTGAAGCTGGAATCAAATCTATGTTATGATGCACCAATATTCATTCAACCATTGAGAGCAGATGAGGGGATAACGAATGACACAGTTTGATGGAGTAAGCGTAGTTAAAAAAGCAAACGTTTATTACGATGGTCAGGTTACAAGCCGTACAGTCATCCTGGGTGACGGTAGTAAGGTTACACTGGGGATTATGCTGCCAGGAACGTACGAGTTCGGCACGGATTCCCGTGAGATTATGGAGATTTTGGCAGGGGATCTGAGAGTGTTACTTCCAGGTACTGAGGAATGGCTGGAAATACAAGGGACAGCAACCTTTCACGTACCTGCAAAGTCTTCCTTCAAGCTGGAAGTACGAAGTGTAACTGATTATTGCTGTTCTTATCCCGAATAGTAAGCTAAAACGGGTAAGCACACTCAGCCTTCAAGCTAAGTGTGCTTACCCTAAAGCTATGCCATATGTACACAAGCACAGCAGTATAGTTACACAGAAAGGTACAGCTTATTCGAGAGGTTGACCACCAATGGTGCGGCCAATCCATGCTTCGTATGTCTTCACGACAGCGGATAGGTCCTCGTCGCCGTAGCCTTGCGTTTGCCCGGCTTGAAATAGGCTTTTGGCAATGGATAACATAGGTGCGGGGATGGACAGGCTGTCTGTTAGTGAGGAAGCAAGCTTCAAGTCCTTAAGCATCAAGGCAAGTGAGAACTGGTTGCTAAAATCATGCTCAATGATTTTGCGCCCTTTCAGGTCAGCGGCCTTGCTGCCTGCCGATCCGAGTTGTACCAATTCAAGGAAGCTGTCTGCCGGGATGCCGGATTTAGCCGCGATAGCAAAGCCTTCAGCCAGAGCGAGGTTATGAATACCGACCATCGTATTATGAGCGAGCTTGGCTACGGCCCCGCTTCCATTAGGTCCCATATGAAGTACCTTTTTGCCCAGGGTATCAAAAACATCTGATTGTGCCGCAATGGCTTCTGCATTACCACCAACCATGAACACGAGTGTGCCGTCTACAGCGGCAGGCTTACTGCCTGTTACGGGAGCATCAATGAAGGAACAGCCCAGCTTGTCCGCTTCGGCGGCTAGTTGTTTGACCAGCTCAGGTGAAATCGTGCTGTTGTCCATCACGGTCATGCCAGCCGTAAGGCCGGCAAACACACCGTCTTCGCCGTAATAGATGTCACGAATGGAATGATCATCACTGACCATGGTAATGACCAAGTGCTGACCTTCAGCTGCTTCACGAGGGGTTGAAGCTGTACGTGCGCCTTGCTCTTCCAGTGGCTCGCAGCGCGAAGCGGTGCGATTATAAACTGTGACTCCGAATCCCTGCTTTAGCAGATTGGATGCCATCGGGGCGCCCATGGTGCCCAGTCCGATAAATCCGATGTTTTTCATTGCTAATCACCTTTCTTGTTGGAAGTTGCCGTCCGATGCAGATGCGAGTCGGCCCTGAATTGAATATTGAAACAGGTTGATCTCAGTTAATTGTAGCATGGGCATGCTACCCTATCTACAGGAGGGGCTGTCAAGCACAGGATACATAGGTAACGCAAGCTTGTCAGGCCCAGCAAATTAAAGTATCCTATTCCTAAGTCCTTATGTTCGTATTCATGGTCTTAGTAATACCAAACAGGAGGTTCCAAACATGTCTAAAAAAGTTATTTTTGATTACACTAAAGCTCTCTCCTTTGTAGGTCAGCACGAAATTGATTATTTTGCAGAGCCTATCAAGCTGGCTCATGAGCAACTGCACAACCAAACCGGTGTAGGTTCCGATTTCTTAGGTTGGATCGACCTGCCTACCAATTATGATAAAGAAGAGTTTGCGCGCATCCAAAAGGCTGCTGCTAAAATTCAAAGCGATTCCGAAGTACTGATCGTAATCGGTATCGGCGGTTCTTACCTTGGAGCACGTGCTGCGATCGAAATGCTGTCGCATTCTTTCTACAATGCACTGCCTAAAGATCAACGCAAGGGCCCAGCTATCTATTTTGCAGGCAACAACATCAGCTCTACATATGTGAATCATCTGTTGGAACTGATTGAAGGTAAAGACTTCTCTGTGAACGTCATTTCCAAATCAGGTACGACAACAGAGCCAGCTATCGCATTCCGCGTATTCCGTGCAGCTCTGGAGAAAAAATACGGTAAAGAAGAAGCGCGCAAACGTATTTATGCAACGACCGATAAAGAACGTGGCGCTTTGAAAAAACTGGCTAACGAAGAAGGCTACGAATCTTTCATTATTCCTGATGATGTGGGTGGTCGTTACTCTGTGCTGACAGCAGTAGGCTTGTTGCCGATTGCTACTGCAGGCATTAACATCGAAGAAATGATGCAGGGGGCGGCAGACGCTTCCAAAGAATACAGCAACCCGAATGTAGCTGAGAACGAGGCTTATCAATATGCAGCCGTTCGTAACGCTTTGTACCGCAAAGGTAAAGCAATTGAAATTCTCGTAAACTATGAGCCGTCTCTTCATTTTGTATCCGAGTGGTGGAAACAGTTGTACGGAGAAAGCGAAGGCAAGGATTACAAAGGCATTTATCCTGCTTCTGTTGATTTCTCGACAGACCTGCACTCCATGGGACAATTCATTCAGGAAGGCAGCCGCAATATTTTCGAAACGGTAATCCAAGTAGAAAATGTACCTAGTCACATCACCATCGAAGCAGATGAGGATGATCTGGACGGACTGAATTTCCTGGCAGGCAAAACTGTGGATTTTGTAAATAAAAAAGCATTCCAAGGTACATTGCTGGCTCACACAGACGGACAAGTACCGAACTTGATTGTAAATATTCCTGACTTAAGCCCTTACTCTTTCGGCTATCTTGCTTATTTCTTCGAAAAAGCTTGCGGCATCAGCGGCTACCTGTTGGGTGTAAATCCGTTCGATCAACCGGGCGTAGAAGCTTACAAGAAGAACATGTTTGCGCTGCTCGGTAAACCAGGCTTCGAAAAAGAAAAAGCTGAGCTTGAAGCGAGATTGTCTGAATAAGAGTGCTGTAATCTCTGATGCGAAACAGGATTTCGGTCAGAAGTGTTATAGTGTATAGCAGCAATTAAAGTACAGGAAAGCAGTTCACCAGCTGCCAGTAGCGGGGGACTGCTTTCTTGTAAAATGAAGTAAGGAAGGTTATACGTGTATGTTGGAACAATACCGAACCGTACGCGGTGCCGGCAACAAGGAAATTGTGATCCGAAAATCCCGTTTTATCGGCCATATTCAGCCTGTTCAAACTGAGGAAGAAGCAGTTGCTTTCATAGAGCGCATCAAAAAAGAGCATTGGAACGCTACCCATAATTGTTCTGCTTACATGATTGGGGAAAGAGACGAAATCCAAAAGCAATCGGATGACGGAGAACCGAGCGGTACGGCTGGAAAGCCTATTT
The DNA here is from genome assembly GCF_022531965.1 of Paenibacillus peoriae. GTDB lineage: Bacteria > Bacillota > Bacilli > Paenibacillales > Paenibacillaceae > Paenibacillus > Paenibacillus polymyxa_D. The sequence goes on from NZ_CP092831.1 coordinate 1,557,796, forward strand.
TGGAGGTGATCCGCAACCAGAAGCTGAAAAATGTCGCTATTGTTGTTACCCGTTACTTTGGTGGGATTTTGCTGGGAGCAGGCGGTCTGATTCGCGCGTATTCAGATGGTGCTGTTGCAGCAATCGAGGCAGGGGATGCAATTACGCGTGTGCTGCATCGTGAAGTTTTTGTAGAATTGGATTATACCTGGTTGGGCAAAGTGGAAAATGAATTACGCAATCGCAGCATCCGCACTGGAGAAACAATGTTTACGGATAAAGTTACCTTAACCTGTCTGCCGCTGGCTGGTGATGCGGAATCCTTTAGCAACTGGATAACAGACTTGACGCAGGGGCAATCGCTTGTGTCGGAGGGAGAGCAGCTTTACTTTATTGAAGGGGAATAAATAATATGGCTAGAAGAGCAGTAGAACAGGAGTTGTCAAGAGGGCGGATTCTGGAAGCGGCCAGGCACTTGTTTATTACCAAGGGCTACCGTGCGATTTCAATGCGCAGCATTGGCCAGCATCTGGGTTACAGTCATGGTTCGTTATACTATCATTTTAAAGAGAAGGCTGAACTGTTCTATGCCATTGTGATTGAAGATTTTAATACATTGCGTGGGATTCTACTGCAAGCAGCAACAGGCACACCTGATGATGGCTTGAGCAGACTAGAGTACTTGATGCTGGAATTTATCCGTTTTGGTTTGGAAAATCCATATCAATACGAAATTATGTTCATGATGCACGATGAAGAACTATTTGCATACTGTCGCACAGAGCAAAACCGTTGTGTCGAACTATTTGCATCCATGATCCGTCAAGAATTGAGTGGTCAGGGGCATTCGGAGGAAGATTGCTCAAGGGTACCGAAAAGTCTGTTTTTATCCATGCATGGCTTTGTATCCTTTTATATTCAGGACGGTTTAACATTTGAAGAAATTAGGCCCGCTGCTTTAGCACATGTAAAGCTGCTGTGCAGACACCTATGAGCGTACCTGCATTCACACGCTTCACCCATGAACATGTAGGGCGCTTTTCTAGGTGTATGCACTTCATGACGGTGACTTATCATTACGGTACTTTGCGAAAGCGACTAAGAATTTAACAGACGATGATGCATCCAGTAGGAAAACATCATGGTCTGTTTTTTTACCCGTTTCCGTCAGCCCTTCATGATTTTCACATGGTATTGACGTCTGCGTGGTCCGTCGAATTCACAAAAATAAAGTCCTTGCCATCGTCCGAGCAACAGCTTTCCATCATGGATGATGATCGTTTGTGAGGGGCCTGTCGTGATGGATTTTAGGTGGGACGCTGTATTTCCCTCCATATGGCGATATTGGGGATGCTCCCACGGATAGACTTCATCTAGTCTTAACATCACATCATGTTTGACATCTGGGTCTGCATTTTCATTAATGGCGATGCCGGCTGTCGTGTGTGGACAATAAACAAGTGCGGTTCCTTGTTGCACCCCGCTTTTTTCGATCAATGAAGCAACCTCTCGTGTAATATCACGAATTTCATCTCGCCGTGTAGTGGATAATTCTAAAGTATGCAACAATAACTCCATCTCCTTTCTTCCTAATACTTTACCCTTTTAATTCCTAATATAATATATAGAGTTGACGAAAATTACTTTCCTTTGATAAAGTATCACATAAGAAAAAACATAGTATATGCATTGGAATAATTAAATGATTTTAAATGAGGTACGTGCTTTGCGGTAAGCAAGGCTGCTGCTGTTCCTGAACAGGTCCAGAAGCGGAAAGGAAGTGTACGGATATGCATGTGGAAGTAAGAGGATTAAACAAGCATTTCGGTAATTTTCATGCAGTAAAGGACGTATCTTTTGATATTCAGGCGGGCCATCTTATTGGCTTACTCGGTCCAAGTGGTGGGGGGAAAACCTCCATTCTTCGCATTTTGGCGGGTCTGGAGCAACCGGATGCGGGAGAAATTCATTTTCATGGAAAAAGGGTAAACGAGCTGTCCCCGCAGGAACGTGGAATCGGATTTGTATTTCAAAACTATGCTTTGTTCAAGCACATGAGCGTCTACGACAATATTGCCTTTGGTCTGAAAGTGAAAAAAAGCTCCAAAACCCGTATCAAGGAACGGGTCACGGAGTTGGTCGAACTAACGGGGCTCAAAGGATTTGAGCATCGTTATCCGCATCAGTTGTCAGGTGGACAGCGACAGCGAGTTGCTTTTGCGCGTGCTTTGGCACCAGAGCCTCAATTGCTGCTGTTGGATGAGCCTTTTGCAGCTATTGATGCCAAGATTCGTCAGGAGCTGCGCACCTGGCTGCGAGAGTTGATTGAGCGGGTGGGCATTACTTCAATTTTTGTCACCCATGATCAGGATGAGGCGATTGAAGTAGCGGATGAAATTATGGTGATTAATCAGGGACGACTGGAGCAGAAGGGAACGCCTTGGGATATTTATAAAAAACCGGGTACCCCGTTCGTGGCTTCCTTCATTGGGGAATCTACGGTGATTGAACAGGCAGGCAGTCTCAAAGGCTTCGAAGAAGCTGCTGGAGTGGGAACACGTGCCTTGATCCGTCCGGAGTATATTGATGTCGGGCCAAGCGAGGAATTTACGCTTCTGTCGGCGACCGAGGAAGGCGTAGTGAAGCATTTGCATTTTCGTGGAAGTGAGTGGATGGTTGAAGTACAAGTTGGGGACCATCGTCTCATGACGTACCGTTCGCTGGAGAAGTCTACGCTGGAACCTGGTCAGCAGGTGCGAGTGTTGGTGCATCGAGCCTATCTATATAATGACCAGTCCAGCTGGATGGTGGAAAACCGCCTGAAGGAAGATCCCATGCCTATCATCATTTAAAAATCAGGCTTTTGCAAAATTCTCAAATATATATGATCACGCTTGGGGGGATGTCTAGCCTGATTTCACGGCTTTGGGCATGCTCCTTTTGGCGTTGGACGCTGGAAGGATTTACGCAGATGATTTACGTAGAATCGGTCTGTTCGTTATAATAGTAGTAAAAAGACCCAAATAGATAGGAGTTAAACCATGAATCGGCTTATTTTTCTTGGCACGGGGGATGCAATGGGGGTTCCGCGTGTATATTGTGATTGTCTCGTATGCACAGAAGCTCGCACGACAGGGGCGAACATAAGATTGAGATCGTCTGTGCTGATCGAAAGCGAGACGGAGGACTTTATGATTGATTGTGGCCCGGACTGGCGCAGACAGCTAGAATTACGCGATCTGCGTTTTATCCCTACGATCCTTGTGACACATGCACATTTTGACCATATTGGAGGATTACCAGAATGGGCAGATGCCTGTCGCTGGACTGGGAACAGAGGTCGATTGTACGCGCCACAGGAAGTGATCGACACGATCTTGCGGCAATTTTCCTGGCTCTCTGGAAATTTGGATCTTATTCCAGTAGATCAGGGAGCCCAACTTGGCGGGTGGAATATCCGGGGATGGCGTGTGAATCACGGGAAGAACGGATATGCCTACGCTTATCGCCTGGAAAAGGACGGCTTCTCGTGGGCCTACTGTTCGGATTCGATTGGATTAAATGAGGCGGAAATTCTCCCTTTGCACAATCTGAATTTGCTCGTCCTGGGAACGAGTTTTTATCATGAGGAGGCCGAGTATGCCACCCGCTCTGTATATGACATGCTGGAGGCACAGGAGCTTATAGGAAGGCTTAAGCCCCAAAGCACAGTGTTTACACATATGTCCCATGATGTGGATGTCACACGCAATTATGGGCTTCTGGAAGGGATTAGTTTGGCACACACCGGCATGAGTTTGCCGTTAGAATAAAGGTGCATTTTACCTTTACATCGTTCGACTGATACGTAGAAGGGTGGAGATTCCTTCTTTGATTTGTAGCTCGTTGGCGTATGAATAGGACAGTCGTACATGCGTTTTACCCTCTGCGCCGATGGGATCAAATACATTGCCGGGGACAAAGGATACAGATTCTTGTACACTTTTGGCAAGTAATTCATTAGGTTTCAACGTAGAAGGCAGCTGGAGCCACAGGTTGAGTCCTCCCGCTGGGCTGGTCCATGTCCAACCGGAATCGCGGAGACTGTCTTCCATCGTTTCCTTACGAATCTGGAGCGCGATACATAGTTTTTTAATATGCTGCTGCATACGTGGAGATTGAAAGTATTCTAAAAATAGCTTTTGATTCAGCAGTGGCGATCCATTGTCCACCAACGCTTTGACGTTGAGCAGGCTGTTCATGAGCTGTGGTCGGCAGGTCACGGCTGCGATTCGTAGACCGGGTGCGACATATTTACTGTAACTTCGAATGTAGACGACGCTTCCCGAAACATCATAGGCGAAAATCGGAGAAGGAGGCTTTTGCCCAAAGCTGATGTCATAGGTGCTGTCATCCTCAACAATGAGGCAGCCGTAGCGCTCGGCTAGTTCAGGCAGTCGTTTGCGTTGCTCATCGGGGACCGTAAAGCCCGTCGGGTTGTGGAATGTCGGATTCATATAAAAGAGACGTGGTTTTTCCGTTTTCATGCACCACTCAATCTGGTCCATATCATATCCTTCTGGTCGAATATCGGTCATGGTCAGACGTGCGCCTTGTCTGCGGAATATTTCCATGGCAGGACCATAAGCAGGGCGTTCGATCAATACACGGTCTCCTGTATGGAGCAGAGATCGGGCAATTAAATCAATGGCTTGCTGTGCTCCCGAGGTAATCATCACTTCATCCGGTGATAAAGCAAAATGCTTATCCACGCTAAAATGCTTATCCACGCTAAAATGCTGCGCCATGGCCTCCCGAAGCTCGGTATCACCCTGTACAGCGGAATAGGTGGCTGCTACTTTCGGATGCTTTTCAAAAACCTGCATCATCAGCTCTCCCCAAAATCGGTTGGGCAGGAGAGAGGGGTCAATCAGCGCTTTGGAAAACTGGAAATTCGCATTCACTGATTGAACGCGGGTAAGTCCATCCATTCCTCTCCAGGCTGAAACTGACGGATCATCTGCCGCATGGGCAGATTTGGAGTGAATCGTGAGGTCTATGGACGTATGTCTCGAGTAGCCAGCATATTTTGCATGTCCAGTCGCTTGGGAAGCATGAACGTAATATCCTGATTTGTCCCTTACATAGACCAGTCCTCGTTGCTTCAACTCCTGATATGCCCGGAAAACAGTTAGCCGATGTACACCCAGCTCCTGAGCCAAGCTTCGTACGGACGGCAGCTTCATGTCTGTTTGCCAATCCCCGCGATCGATCCGCACAGTTACATAATGGATAACCTGCTCATACAGCTTTAAGGCATGATCGGCTGGAAAAAGTAGTTCGCTGTTGTTCTTACCCATGCTATCCACGCTCCTTTGTGTGTATTGTACTATATAGCACTTCAAAAACGTATACAACTGTTCTGTAGTTATACAACTGTTCTGTTCGTCTCCCTGTATGCTTAAAAGCAACTGAAGGGAGAGGGACGTATCATGATTGGGATCGCGTTTACAGTAATGTGTCTTATTTTTGGCACAACGTTTTTGGCCATAAAAGTGGGAGTGGAAGCCGGGCTTCCGCCGTTTTTATCGGCAGGGGTACGTTTTTTCGCCGCAGGTGCGATATTATTTATTGCTATGAAGCTGACCGGAAAGGTGAAATGGTCGTTATTATGGCGTAAGGAAATGTTGCTGATTGGAGCAGGAACGACCTTCGGTACCTTTTCGGCCTTGTATTGGGCAGAGCAATATGTCAGCTCCGGGATCGGAGCTATTCTGTCAGCTACCGGGCCGATGATGATCGTCATTTTGCAATCTGTACTGCTACGGCAAAAAACGTCACGGATTACGGTCGTTGGCTGCATGATCAGCTTTCTTGGTGTGGTGCTGGTTGTGCTGCCCGGATTGGCGGTTCAGATCAGTGGTCTGTGGCTGGCGGGATGCCTTGTTATTTTGCTGGGGGAGCTGTGTTATTCAGGGGGAGCTCTTTATTCCAAGCGAGTGATGGATGTATTTCGTGAAACGAACCCGATTGCCCTGAATGCGGCGCAAATGATCCATGGGGGATGGATGCTGCTGTTACTGTCTGCGATCACGGAACCGTGGAGTTCTGAGGGGTGGCAGTACCTTCCTGCCATGGGGTCTTTACTCTATCTGATCCTGTTTGGTTCGATGATTGCACATACACTGTTCTACTGGCTCATGGAGCGTACAAATCCCCTGTTTCCGACGACGTGGCTGTATATATCACCGCCGATTGCGGTGGGCTTGGGAGCGTTGTTGTATGGAGAGCATGTAAGCTGGTGGATGCTGGTTGGGGTGCTGCTCATTGTGACCGGACTAATCCTTATGAACAATGGAATTATCCGTTTGGTGAACAGGCGTAAGTTACGTTCTGCTGCCTGATATTTTATAGCGGTCAGGTTATTATATGATCTGACAGAAAAGGCCTCCAAACTGTCGTATGTTACTGATCATGCGACAGTTTGGAGGCTTTGTTGTTGTATTACTTTATTTAAGAATTATGGGAGCAGGCACTTTTTGCTTATTCAACATTGAGTACGAATTTGTCGATGGCGTGCTTAACACCATCTTCGTTATTGCTGCGAGTGATGTAATCAGCCAGCTTCTTCAAATCAGGAATGGCATTCTCCATCGCTATGCCGAGACCAGCGCATTCAAGCATTTCATGGTCGTTCCAAGAGTCGCCGATGGCAATCGTTTCCGACAGTTCACAGCCAAAATGGTTTGCAAGGAAGGTAAGCGCGTGACCCTTGGTGCCTTCATGGTGCATAATTTCCAGAAAGTGAGGCTTGGATTTTGTAATGTGAACTTCATTGCCAAGCAGTACGCGAAGTTCAGGAATTAATTCATCCAACACTTCCGGCTCGTCGATAATCAGCAATTTAGGAGCCGGCTGCTCTATAACTTTACTGAATACAGGCTCTACAAAATATTCCGTGTTGTTCAGCTCCGTGTAATCTTTGATTTTCTGATTATCTTCACGTGTGTACAATTTGTCATCAATATACGTTTGTAGATGTAGATTGCGTTCCACGCAGAATTCATACAGACGACGTGCAGCCACGAGTGGAACATAACGCTCATACAGCACGTTTTCGTCCAGCAGGTTTTTAACCAAAGCTCCTTGATACGTAATGATCGGCACGTTCAAACCAGTCTGGCGAGCAATTTTGTGTGCAGAGGCATAAGCTCGTCCAGTAGCGAGGGTAACCACCACACCTTTCGCTACAGCAGCTTCTAATGCCTGTTGTGTCGCTGGTGTAACTTCTTTTTGGTCGTTAATGAGTGTATCATCAATATCAATGGCAATTAATTTATACATATCGGTATTCTCTCCTTTATCTCTATCATGGGGCAATGCTAAAATTGTATCTTATAATATTCAAAATGACAATATCGCAAGGAAAAGGGGACGGCTCCTATAAGAGCCTGTCCCCTTATAACCACTGAAGTATTGGTTTGAAACGATGGGAAAAAGTAACGGTTAGTCTTCCAAAAATACAAGTCCAACAAAATCGTCCAACTCAATATTACCAAAATAGTGCTTCAAATCGAGAGAGGATAAGGCTTGACGTACCTCACCTTCATCATAACGCTTGCCGCGCAGGATATTTTCAATATCAGCAACGTCACCCACACCGAAGAAATCCCCATAGATTTTAATATCACGAATGTAGCCTTCCTTAAGATCCATGCGGATATCAATAATACCGACTGGAAATTTACGTGTGTGCTTTATATTGCTCTCGGGGGATAGACCGTAGTTCCAATCCCACGATTGGTAACGTTCTTTGGATATTTCATGGATTTTGGCCCAATCGGTATCGGTGAGCTTATATTGAGGTACTTGATCCAATTCTGATCCGAATATGAAACGCAACAGTTCCTCGCGAAATTGCTCTATGGTCATCTCACGGTCCATCAGTTCGCTGATGTTAGCTACGCGACTGCGGACAGATTTAGTGCTTTTGGATTTGAATTTTTCGGGATTGGCATGCAGTGATGCAGCCACATTGTCCAGATTCAGGTTAAACATCAATGTACCGTGGCTGAACATACGTCCGCGTGTGGCAAATTGGGCGTTTCCTGAAATTTTACGTTCTCCGACCTGCAGATCGTTGCGGCCTGTCATTTCAGCTTCTACTCCCATTTGGCGCAGAGCATCAATCACAGGTTGCGTAAATTTGAGGAAATTATGAAAGGACTCCCCGTTATCCTTGGTAATAAAACTGAAATTTAAATTACCGAGGTCATGATATACAGCACCGCCGCCGGACAGGCGACGAACGACTTGAATATTGTTATCTCTGACAAACTCGGCGTTGATTTCTTCAATGGTATTTTGATGCTTGCCTATAATAATAGAAGGCTGATTAATGTAAAACAGCAAATAGCTGTCGTCCAGCGGTAGATGCTTGAGCGCGTATTCCTCAATAGCAAGATTAATGGCTGGATCGTGTATCCCTTGGTTGTCGATGAACAGCATGTCCATTCCTCCGTATATAAACTGTGTAATTTTATGTGTGCCTCCTTCTATTGTAACCCAAGTGAGCCATGTACAAAAGCTCATTTGCATTGACGGGACGCAAAAAGCAGCCTCATAATGGAGCTAAATGATTGGAAACGGGCGGAAAGGATGAGAGGCAATGATAGAGGTTTACGGTCATGGCGGGGACAGGGAAACAGCTGCGGCGACATTTGGCGGGACTGCTGCTGATTTTGTAGATTTTAGTGCAAATATTAATCCGCTTGGTCCACCGCCTGAGGTGCTTGAGGCGCTGCAACACTCATTTGACACTGTGATTCGCTATCCAGACCCTGGGCATCGGAATTTTAAAAATATGCTCGCACGGCGACTGCATGTTCCACCGGAGTCGTTAAGTATCGGAAACGGAGCGGCTGAGAGCATGGCGCTCTTGTTATTGGGACTAGCTCCTAAGCGTGTGGGTACAGTGGAGCCGTGTTTTTCGGAATATGCCGAGCTGGCTGGCAAATTCGGAGCCGAGGTCAACCGGGTGTATGGGAAGGCCTCGCTTCAATGGAAGGCGGACGTGGAGGACATCCTTCAGCTCATGGAGCAGGTAGATGTTTTGTTCCTCGGGCAGCCGAATAATCCAAATGGCGTCCAATATAGTGAGCAGGAGCTGTGCGAGCTGGCAGAGGCGGCTGGCACAACGGGTACTGTGCTGGTGGTGGATGAAGCATTCATTGATTTTATTCCGCTGGAACGGCGAATCTCACTGCTGCCTGTGCTGGATCGCTATCCTCATGTGATTTTGATCCGGTCAATGACCAAATTTTATGCCATTCCTGGCCTACGATTGGGTTATGCGATTGCTCATCCGGACTATATCCGGCGAATGACGGCCAAACAGGTGACCTGGAGTGTGAATGGGTTAGCGTTGCTGGCTGGGGAGGCATGTCTGAAAAGTGGGCAAGCATATGAGCGCCGAACACAGGAGCTGATTGCTGCGGAGCGCAACCGTCTGTTGACCGGCTTGGCGGAATGGGGCTGCGGTGTCGTTCCCGGCGAAGCCAATTACGTGCTGGCAAGGGCGCCGGGTACGTGGAGCGCATCAGCTATTCAGCAGGCGCTTGGACAACGCGGAATCCTTATACGTAGCTGTGCTATGTATCCGGGACTGACGACGAGCCATTTTCGGATTGCAGTCAAGGATGCAGAAGCCAATAACAGGCTGCTATCTGTATTGGGTGAAGTGCTGGAGGAGGAGGAGCGGCGTGACAGTTAGCTTGATTATCCTGGCAGCCTACCTTTTGGACAGGATGATCGGTGATCCGAGGTGGTTGCCGCATCCAGTCATCGGTATGGGACATGCCATTTCGGCATTGGAAAAATTGATTCGCCGCCAGGTCCGAAGTGACCGGGGGCTGAAACGTGCGGGTATACTGCTTCCACTCATTGTGGCGGGAGGCTCCTTTGCGCTCGCCTGGGCGCTGTTGCACTTGCTTGCCTGGATTCATCCGTGGTTATCTGTCGGCGCAGAAATGGTGCTGATTGTGACCACGATTGCTTCCAAAGGACTAAAGGATGCAGGAATGGCAGTCTACCGAGCGTTGCAGGCGGATGACCTGGCTGTGGCACGGCGGGAGCTGGGCATGATAGTCGGGCGGGATACGCAGCAACTTGATAAGCCTGAGATTGTACGCGGTACGGTTGAAACGGTCGCTGAAAATATCGTGGACGCGATTATTTCCCCGCTTTTTTATGCCTTGATCGGGGGAGCACCCTTGGCGCTGGCTTATCGTGCTGTGAATACGCTCGATTCCATGGTTGGGTACAAAAATGAAGAGTATCTGCATTTAGGCTGGGCTTCAGCACGTCTAGATGATGTGGCTAACTACATTCCAGCACGCCTGACAGCGGCAATGCTTGTGATAGCGGCGTGGATGTACAAACGAGATGCTGCAAGAAGCTGGCGCACAGTCAAGCGAGACGCTCGTCTGCACCCAAGTCCGAACAGTGGCTTCCCGGAATCGGCTGTTGCTGGTGCATTGGGGATTCGTCTTGGAGGATATAATGTGTATCATGGCGTGCGCTCCTTTCGTGCATACATGGGGGATTGGATGCGACCGCTAGAGTCGAAAGATATACGGCATACGATCCAGCTGATGTTCGCCGTGTCCAGTATGTTTGTAGGATTGTGTTTGTTAGGAGCCGCAGGTTGTTTTGCCTTGGGATGGGTGCGGTGAGGGTGAGGAGTGACACGCTGAATAATGATCGAGCAGGAAGTGACATTTCTTGAAACAAGATATAGCAGCAAAAAGGACAGTAGAATACGCACAAAGACCGAACTCACAGGAGGATAAGGTGCCGTATGATGCTAAAGAAGATCTGCATTGGGATATGGAGCTCGTGTTAGTTCGTCACGGCACAACCTTATGGAACAAGGAACGTCGATATCTGGGACACTCCGACTTAGGTTTGCTACCGGGGGCAGAGCAGGAATTAAAGCCTTTGCAGGAAAAATTGCAAGGTCAGTCCTTTGCTCGAATCTATTGCAGCGACTTAATGCGATGTCGCCAGACCTTGCAGATCATTGTGCCGGAATCAGAGTTGACGTCTGGGCGTTCCCTATCTACTATGCCTCCTATGATGGAACCATGTCTGCGAGAGCTTCATTTTGGCGAGTGGGATGGAAAAACGTATGACATGCTCAAGGATGTGTCGTTGTATCGGGCTTGGATTGATGAGCCGCAACGGATCACCCCACCTGGTGGAGAGTCTTGGACAGATTTTGTAAATCGTCTGCGCAAATTTCTTGACTCTCTGTATGAATGGCGTGTTGCTATGGAAGTTCAACCCATGGATTTGACTGCTACGTCGCCCTCTGTTTTGGTCGTTACGCATGGTGGCGTAATTCGTCAGCTAGCTTGCATGCTGATACCGGGCCATGATTTTTGGAGTCTGAATCCGAAGCCGGGAGAAGCATTAAGGATTCAATTGAGGCTGGCAGGACCGCACAATTACATAGCGGAAATGCTTCCTCATTAGGTTAGACACCAGCGGATAAAGAGGCTGTTTGGGTTGTAAGCCGCCTCATTTTAACCTATAATCATCAAGTAAAAGAACGGCTTGACTACCACTACATCAAATATCCAGCAGACGAGGTCGGCGCAGCGTGATGAAACTATGGTTTCCCTCCCTGCGCTGTTAAAAGGGAAGTCGGTGTGAATCCGGCGCGGTCCCGCCACTGTAAATGGAAACATGCCCGTTAGTCCTCTTTATATGTTACTAAGCATATGAAAGAATTTCAGGACATGTATTTTACCATAAGTCAGGATACCTGCCCGTCCGCCTGTCACCATAATCCTTCGAGGAAAGGATGACGTGTTCGCAGTGACTGTCCATGCGGAAAGAAGCTGCCGCCTGCGCACGATCTGCGCTAACGTGACCCCTGTGTCCTGATATGAGGATGCGGGGGTTTTTGATAGGAAAAGAAGGCTAGATTTAGAAGATATCTGATGATGTTCAAGTAACGCTCTTAACGATTTATTTATGAAGGGGTGCAAATCATGGCAGGAAAAAAAATAAAGGTGTGGACAACAGGTCTATTGGCTCTGATTTTGGCAGTTGTGCTGAGTGCATGTGGCGCTAATGGAAAAAATGCAGAAAATAAAGAGGGTCAGGCTTCTTCACAGCAGCCGGGACAGGCAGTAAACGCACAAGAGCCTCCGGGCAAAACGGTTTACCCGCTCACAGTTAAAGATGCAACAGGACAGGAATTTACATTCAAAAAAGCGCCGGATAAAATCGTTTCCGTCTCCCCGGCAGAAACCGAGGCGTTGTTCGCCATTGGGCTGGATAAGGAAATTGTCGGCGTCTCCGACTACTCTGATTACCCGGAAGCAGCTACGAAAAAGCCTAAAGTGGGCGGTATTATGAAACCGAACGAAGAGGCGATCATTGCTGCGAACCCGGAAGTCGTTTTTGCAGGGATATCACTTAGTGAACAGGCTACGACCAAGCTGCGCGACATGGGAATTATGATTTTTAAAACGGAACCGAAGACAGTGGAAGATGTCATGGCTAACATCGAATTGTATGGGAAAATCACCGATCATCAGAGAGAAGCAAGAGCGGTGACTGACAAGATGAGAGCAGATGTAGCAGAAGTAAAAGAAGGAATTAAAAATATCGGTAAAGGGCAGAAGCTGCGGGTATACGTCGAGTTTTCACCAGGCTGGACAGTGGGTAAAGGCGAGTTTATGGACGAGCTGATTACGTTGGCGGGCGGCGAAAATGTAGGTGCCACGCAGAAGGGGTGGTACCAAATCAGTGAGGAAAATATTATTGCTGCGAACCCTGACGTGATTTTGTACAGCAAAAGTGTCAAGGACGACAAAACGGGCCAGACGCTCGGTGATATCATTAAAGCTCGCAGTGGATGGGATCAAATATCGGCTGTTCGCCACAACCGGGTATTTGCCGTGGATGATAATTTGATCAGTCGTCCGGGTCCACGCGTAACGGAAGGTCTCAAGGAAGTGGCCAAGGGCGTGTATCCTGAAATTTTCAAATGAACCGTAAACTGATCGGCTTTGGAGGGACAGGTCTTGTCCTGCTGTTGCTGACGCTGCTGCTCTGTCTTGGCATCGGCTCGGCCAAGCTTCCGGTCAGCCAAATCACGGGCATTCTGGTTAACCACCTACCGTGGTTAGGCGATACGTTTACACCGGATTGGAATACATCCTCGGAGCAGATTATTTTGAAGGTCAGATTGCCACGAGTGTTACTGGGAATGTTGGTAGGAGCAGCGCTGGCGCTGGCGGGAGCCGGATTTCAGGGTGTGCTGCGTAATCCTTTGGCTGATCCGTATACACTGGGGGTATCCTCGGGGGCTTCGGTAGGAGCGGCAGTACTGATTTATTGGGGCCTTCAATTTTCATTTGTTGGCATATGGACGCTGCCGCTAGTGGCATTTACGACCGGAATGCTTACGCTGTGGATGGTGCTGACGTTGGCACGGGAAGGTGGGAAAATTCCGACACAAAGTCTCATTTTGTCGGGTGTGGTGATGCAATCCTTTCTGGGAGCGGTTGTTTCCTTTCTGACAGCCATGTCGAAGGAGACGGTCAATGAAATATTGTACTGGACGATGGGAAGTCTTAGTCTGCGCGGTTGGTCATATACAGGAATCCTTTTACCTTATGTGGTCATAGGGCTGGTATTTCTATGGAACCGGGCACGTGTGCTGAATATTTTGGCTTTGGGTGAACGTCAGGCGGCGCACATGGGAGTTCATGTAGATGCGACGAAGCTATCTGTTCTGATTATTTCCACGCTGCTGACAGCAGCCGCTGTCTCGGTGTGTGGCGTGATTGGCTTTGTTGGACTCGTTGTACCGCATATCATTCGTCTGGTGACAGGTCCTGATTACCGTATGATTGTTCCATTATCTGCGCTCGGCGGAGCTGTTTTTATGGCTTGGGCAGATACGGCGGCTCGCACATTGTTAGCCCCCACAGAAATTCCTCTGGGCGTGATGACGGCCTTTGTTGGGGCACCGTTCTTCGCATATCTCCTGTACCGAAACAAGAAGCTGCGCAGGGGGGGACTGCTGTGACAGAACAAAGTGAATCACAGAAGGTGCGTGATCGGGCATTAGAGGTAGTGGGTCTGACACGTGCCTATGGAGAGTTCCATGCTTTAAAAAATATAAGCTGGAGCGTCGACGAAGGAACTTGGTGGGGGATTATTGGTCCGAACGGCAGTGGAAAATCGACCTTGTTGCATTTGCTTTCCGGTGTAGATCAGCCAACTTCGGGAAACGTTCATATCTATGGCAAAAAGGTCGGTAGCTACAGCAGGAAAGAGCTTTCCCGACTCATAGCCGTACTCCAACAGGAAGGGCTTCCTCCCGTGGGATACACCGTCAGGGAAGTCGTAGAAATGGGACGTTTTCCCCATCAGGACTGGCTAGGCAGGGAAAAGGGTGTTGATGTGGAGGCGATCGCGGATCGCGTGCTGGAGCGATTGGGTCTTACCACGCTGGCGGACAGAGCATTAGACCGTTTGAGTGGGGGACAGCGACAGCGTGTAGCTTTGGCAAAAGTAATGGTGCAGGAGCCACGAATATTGCTGCTGGACGAGCCTACGACCTATCTGGACTTGCGCTATCAGCTTGAATTTATGGAACTGCTGGCAGATTGGCGCCAAGAAACGGGTGTGACGATCATTGCGGTCTTGCATGATCTTAACTTGACAGCCCAATTTTGCGAAGATTTGCTTGTACTCAAGGATGGAATGGTTGAAGGATTGGGAGCTTCATCGAAGTTATTAACTGAGGATCGGATTCGACGAGTATACGGTGTTGAGCCTGTGATGCTTCCGCATCCTGATAGCGGTGTGCCGCAGCTCTTGCTGCGCAGGAGCGCTTCGGATACAGCAGATTAAATAAACGATGAAACACACTTAAAAAGAGCAGGGAGTGGAAGGTATGAACGACAAGCTGCGTCAGCTGATCGATAGCATTGCCCAGCCGGATGGGGTGGCGGCCTCGGCAGCTTCAGCCCATTTGGACCAATTAACAAAGCCACCGGGAAGTCTTGGAAAGTTGGAAAGTGTGGTCATTCAGCTAGCAGGAATTACAGGAGTGGATAAGCCTGAATTCGATCGTAAAACGGTTATGGTCATGGCTGCGGATCACGGGGTGTGTGAAGAGGGAGTCAGTGCCTTTCCGGCTGAGGTTACACAGCAAATGCTGTATAACATGCTGTCAGGTGGCGCAGCAATTAATGTGCTGGCACGCCATGCGGGCGCAGATGTCAAGGTGGTAGATGTTGGCGTGAATGCGGATGTCGCTCACGCGAATCTGGTGGACCGAAAGGTACGCATGGGTACTTCGAATATAGCTAAAGGGCCAGCGATGCTGCGTACGGAAGCGGAACAGGCGATTTTGGCCGGAGCTGGAGCTGTAATAGAAGCGGTCAAAGGTGGCACACGGCTATTCGTTACTGGAGAGCTGGGCATCGGGAATACCACAGCCAGCGCTGCGGTCGTATGTGCTCTTACCGGGCTAGAGCCGGAAGTTATCGTAGGCCGGGGAACGGGTGTAAATATGGCTGGGCTTACCCGCAAAATAGCGGTTGTCTGCCGCGCATTGGACGTGAACCAGCCAGATGCAAATGATGCGCTCGACGTGCTCACTAAGGTCGGCGGTCTGGAGATTGCCGCCTTGGCAGGAGTTATCCTCGGCGCAGCCGCACATCGCTGTCCAGTCGTGTTGGACGGCTTTATTTCCGGCGCAGCTGCCCTCGCAGCGCGTGCACTTGCGCCTGCAAGCGCTGCGTACATGCTCGCTTCGCACGCCTCGGACGAGCGCGGGCACGCGGCGGTGCTCCGCGAGCTCAAGCTGGAGCCCATGCTTCATTTGGACATGCGGCTCGGGGAGGGCACAGGTGGTGCGCTTAGCTTGCACCTGATTGATGCGGCGTGCCGCATTATGCGCGAAATGGCGACCTTTGCCGATGCAGGCGTATCGGACGGTCAGGGAGCCGCGCAGCGATGAAAGCGCTCGTGACCGGCGGGGCACGCAGCGGGAAAAGCGGCTTTGCCGAGCGATTATGCATGACGCGCGCGCCTGGCGCATGCTACATTGCAACGGCGCAGGCCTACGACATGGAGATGAAGGAGCGCATCGCCCTTCATCGGGTCCAGCGCGAGTCTGCCGGGTACGACTGGCAGACGCTGGAGGAAGCGCAGGCGCTGCCGGAGCTGCTGCGACGGCTTGGCGGCGATCAAGCGTCGCAGCCATCACCCGCGCCTATGGTGTTAGTCGACTGCCTGACCCTGTGGCTGTCGAACGTGCTGCTGGCCGCAGGCGAGGACGGCGAAGCTGCGTCCAAAGTTGCCATTAATGAACTGACGGCAGCTGTGGAGCAGTATCCGGGGCAGCTTGTCATCGTGACCAACGAGGTTGGTGACGGTATTGTGCCCGAATATCCGCTTGGTCGGCTGTATCGGGATTTGAGTGGGGTTATGAATCAGCGGATTGCCCGTCTTTGTGATGAAGTATTTTTGGTGACGGCGGGTATTCCCGTAGAACTCAAACGGCTGGAATATAAGCTATGAGCCGCGAACGTCAGGCTGTTGCTGCTGCTTTTCAATTTTTAACGCGTCTTCCGGTGAAGGCGGAATTGGATTTTTCCCCGGATTTGCTTAAACGCAGTGCAAGTTATTATCCGCTGGTGGGAGTGGTCATTGGCATCATCGTCTGGGGCTTTGCGGCGCTCGCTTCTATGGTGCTGCCGCCGTTGCCGTGTGCGATTCTTACTCTTGTTGTCTGGGTTTGGTTGACGGGTGGATTGCATTTGGACGGGTGGATGGATGCAGCTGATGCCTTGTTCAGCTACCGATCCCGTGAACGGATGCTGGAGATTATGAAGGATAGCCGTGTAGGGGCAATGGGCGTTATTGCTTGCGTGTTGCTGCTCATGCTCAAGGCTTCTTTGCTATATACGGTGCTGGTTGAACGGAATGTGTCTGGCTTGCTGCTGCTTCCGATGGTTTGGAGCCGCTGGTTTATGGTACATGCGATGAAGCGCTGGCCTAAAGCCCGTAATGATGATGGACTGGCTGCGCGTTTTGCTGATATGAGTGGTGGCCGCGTAGGGTTGGCCGTATTCTGGGCAGTATTAGTGACCCTAAGTGCTGCCGTAGGACAATATCTTCTGGCAGATTTGGCTACAGCAACAAGGGGGACTGGGAATCTGTCGTTGGCAGGATCATACTTACAAACCTTGCTTTCATATTCTGAAAGCCTTCCAATCTCGATAGGTTTTGTGTTGATTCCGCTCTTGGCTTACGGTGTTGGAACCTTCACGGCAAACCGTATTAACCGCCGCTTGGGTGGACTTACGGGAGATATATACGGAACTTTAAACGAATTGCTGGAGACTGTTTTATTGTTGTTTATTGTCATTTTGTACGGGTTGTGACCAGATTTGAAATGAATTCGTTAAAGGGGAAGAGGCAATTGTCAACTTTCGAACCGTCCTGCACGAGCCCGGCAGCCGTATTGATGCTTCAAGGAACAGCGTCGGATGTGGGCAAAAGCGTGGTGACGACTGCGCTTTGCCGTATTTTTACGCAGGACGGATATCGTCCAGCACCGTTTAAGTCGCAAAATATGGCGTTAAACTCTTATGTTACCGAAGACGGCAAGGAAATTGGACGCGCTCAGGGGGTGCAGGCTGAGGCCTGCGGTATTGAGGCCACGACCGACATGAATCCGATTCTGATTAAGCCGGTCAAAGATATGCACTCACAAATTGTTGTACACGGTGTACCTTATGCCTATATGAGCGCCTCCGATTACCGGAAGGATTTTTTGCCAAAAGCCAAACAGACCGTTATGGATGCTCTGAATCGGTTGCGCGATACCTATGATATTGTCCTTATGGAAGGGGCAGGCAGCCCGGCAGAGATTAATTTGAAGGACCGCGATATCGTAAATATGAATCTGGCAGGTTGGGCGGATGCTCCAGTGTTGCTTATTTCAGATATCGACCGGGGCGGTGTTTTTGCCTCTCTCGTAGGAACTATCGAGTTGCTGGAACCCCATGAAGTACAACGTATCCGCGGATTTATCATTAACAAATTCAGAGGTGATCTGTCTCTGCTGCAACCGGGATTAGACTGGCTGGAGGAACGGACAGGCATTCCTGTACTCGGTGTATTGCCCTATCTACCAGACATTCGCATTGAAGCAGAGGATTCGGTAGTACTGGATAAGAAGCCCAAGCAATCTGCAAAGGATAAAGAACTGGATATTGCAGTGATACGATATCCACGGATTTCCAATTTTACGGACACGGATGCTCTGGCCGCAGAGCCGGATGTGAGTGTTCGTTATGTCACAGAAGCCGGACAGTTGGGTGTACCGGACGCCATTATCTTACCGGGGACCAAAGACACCATTGGAGACCTGTTGGAATTGCGTGAGAGAGGTCTGGAGAAAGACATTCGGCAGGCTATGAATACCGGATGCACACAGCTAGTTGGCATTTGTGGAGGTTACCAGATGCTGGGTACAGCGCTAGTTGATTCCGAAGCCGTCGAATCTGGGTTGCCGCAGCAGGCAGAGGGGTTAGGTTGGCTGGCTCTGTCCACGACCTTTTTGAAGGAAAAGCAAACCGTACGCGTACAAGGAACCCTGTCTAATCATTGTCCGCTTTTGCTTGGCACTGCGCCTGATTCGGGTTATGCCTCCAAGCCAAGTATTGAAGGTTATGAAATACATATGGGCGTTACGGAGTATGTTACGGAACCATACGCACCTACAGGTAGAACTTTAAACCTAAGCGAAATGAAAAGGTTATTCCATATCCGGCGTGGCGAAGGAACAGCTTTTGAGGAAGGCTGGGGTACGACAGACGGTAAAGTATGGGGAACCTATTTGCACGGTGTGTTTGATAATGACCGTTTTCGCCGATGCTGGCTGGATGGATTGCGACAAGCCAAGGGCTTGGCACCTTTAGAAAGCACTTTTACTGTACGTGAAGCCAAGGAACGAGAGTTTGACCGTGTCGCAGAGGTGGTTCGGGCTCATTTAGATATGGAGCAAATTTATCGTATGATGGGAATGAATTCATAAACTTCATAAAATGATTATTTAAATCGCTCTTAAAAATAAAGAGGTATCTCTACAGCCATTTTCATGACTGAGAGATACCTCTCTTTATTCAGGATTTTGCAAAATCCTCTATGGTATCGGCTTACGTAATTTTAAATTTTTGGACAGCCTTTTGCAGCTCGGTTGCTTGTTTGCTTAATTGGCGAACAACCTCGCTGTGGCTTTCCATTTCATTCAGTTGCTCATCGGCATTTAAACCGATTTCCTGAATCATATGCTGTGCATTGGCAGCGATGAGAGCTGTCTCTTCCACGGAAGCAGATACTTCTTCCGAGCTGGCGGATACTTGTTCCGTTGCTGCAGATACCGTTTGAATCGTAGCATTGATCTTTTGCATAAGCTCACTTAGCTGGTTAAAGGCTGAGCTCGCTTGTTGAACCATTTCCGTTCCCGAATGAATTTCACGGCTCACCTGGGTCACAGAGTCCACAGATTGTTGCGATACTTCTTGAATGGTAACCAAATAGTCGGAAATTTCTTGTGTGGCTTCTTTAGATTGCTCCGCAAGCTTGCGCACTTCTCCGGCTACTACGGCGAAGCCCCGTCCATGTTCGCCCGCACGGGCAGCTTCAATGGAGGCATTCAGGGACAACATTTGAATTTGCTTCGTGATATCGAAAATAGCCGAAACGATACTGCCAATGGCTTCTGAGCGCTCATTCATACTATGGATGTATCGAAGCGATTCATCGGCAGCATGTCCTACCTGTGACATTTGAGCTACAGCTTTTTGAGCGAGCGTAGTACCGTTAACCGTTTCTTTTGTCGCTTCACTGATTTGATCGGATACATCATTGGCAGAGGAGGCGATGTGCTGGACACCTTGAGCGATTTCCTCCATAGCCTGCGCATTTTCAGCAGCAGCTGTAGCTATGCTGGTACTGCCCTTTGCTATTTCCTCTGCGGCAACTGTAGAATCCTGGACTTTTACGCTCATAGCCTCAGTCCGACGAAGCAGCTCGTCCGATCCTTCAACAACCGCACCGGATGTAGAAAGCACATGGCCGATCATTTCTTTTAAGTTATGAGACATCGATTGGAAGCTGCGGGCAAGTTGCGCAATTTCATTGACGCCATGAACCTTCGCTTCTTGTGAAAGATCACCTTGAGCAATTTTTTCGCTATGACGAACCAATTCAGCAATGGGTTTTACAACTTTACGTATCACGAGGGTAGAAATAATTCCGCCCAGCAGGAGTGTTGCCACTGTAATACCTATGCAAATCCATAGAATTTGTTGGGATTTTTCTTGTACGAATCCAACATCTTCGTTCACGCCCAGAACTAAATTACTACCCGATATAGCAAAGAAGGCGGTTTTGTGTACTCCGTACGAATCGCTATAAATTTCACTGATATTCATCTCGCCTTGTTTTGCTTTTTTTACATCCTCTACAGGAATGAGTGCATCCTTGACCTTGTATACTGATTTTACATTCCGTGCGACGACTTCGGCTTTACCATCCTTCACTACCGCGATATATGCCGATTCTAATTTGAGGGTATCGACTTTGTCCTGCAGATAGGATTCCATCTGTATAGCGGAGCCGGAATCAGAACCGCTTCCTTGCCCGGCCTGAACAGCTAAGGAAATATTGAGATCCTGATATACATTTTTAGCTCCAATTTCTAGTAATTGGTCTACCTGAGGCATGACACTGTTATTAATGATACTCATGGATATTGCATAGAAACTGATGCTGAACAAAAGGGATGCAAAGAGCTGAATCAGCAAAAACATAATTCGTAATTTCGCGCCAATGGAACGATTAAAACTCTTCATGAAAATTCTCCTCTCACATGATGGTAATAAAGTCAGACGAATTCCCCTGCTTGATGTAGGCCGCTTGTCCAATAAGATGCTAGACACGCCATGATCTACTTGTTTTCCTCTCCTTGCTTGAAGAAAAGACTGAAAATGTTCGGATTCTATGTATATTTCAGCTGTATTCAAGGAACAAGAATGTGAAAGGGAAGTAATCCATGATTTACTAAAAAGTAGGTTAGACCTATTTTACATAATTAACAGGCGGTTGAATAGTCATATTTGCCCAAAAACAAACAAAAAATATATAACTATGGTCTTAGGTGTTTAGATGTAAGTTTGATGTAAATTATCAGGTGCATAAAAACGAATAGATTACTCCTTCTATAAAACTATTGTAAAAAAGAAGTAATATAAGTAGCATAAGGAATACCGCTTTTACGACAATATTCTTCTAAGCTTGGTTTGGTAAGTTCGAAAGTGGTCTTCAATATACATATAAAAGGGGAAAAGGTAGTTATGAATGGAGATTTACTTTCCAAAGAAATGATTTCGCAGGTCAGAGGCGAAGATGAACTAGAGCCGACTTCCGGTAGTAACAGAGCTGCTGCAGGGGGAAATCCGATAAGTCGTCTATTA
The DNA here is from genome assembly GCF_022531965.1 of Paenibacillus peoriae. Classification (GTDB taxonomy): domain Bacteria; phylum Bacillota; class Bacilli; order Paenibacillales; family Paenibacillaceae; genus Paenibacillus; species Paenibacillus polymyxa_D. The sequence goes on from NZ_CP092831.1 coordinate 1,579,335, forward strand.
GATTATGTATCAGGCGTATTCACTCCGATCTTGCCGGCAATGATTGGGGCAGGAATGATCAAGGTAATTATATTAGTTTTAATGTCCTTCGGTTTATTGTTGTCTGATCCGCAGGTATATACTATTTTAATGGCTATCAGCGATGGGGTGTATTACTTTCTACCTATTTTTGTTGCGGCAAGTGCGGCAAGAAGGCTGCGCAGCAATGTATTTGTTGCGGCAGCCATCGCAGTATCCGTATTCCATCCCCAACTAACAAGTTTATTCCAGTCAAGTGAGGAGGTACGTTTTGCTGGTCTGTCAGTTATAGACCCACAAGCTGCTTCATCTATAGTACTCATACTTGTTGTCGTTTGGATAGCATCGTGTGTCGAAAGATGGTTAGACAGGTATACCCCTTATTCACTTAAATTATTGGTTGTCCCGACTTTGACACTGATAATCACTATACCTTTGATGGTGTTCGCTTTCGGGCCACTGTGGAGTTATCTCGGCCAACATGTATCGGATGGACTAGGCTGGTTGTTTGACAATGCAGAAGTGTTTACAGGGTTGTTGCTCGGAGGCGCGATGTCTTGGCTTATTATTGCAGGCATGCAATATATAATGCTACCGATTATGATCAGCTCGCTTACAACATTGGGTTACGACCATATTTTTCCCGTGGTCATTGCAGCGGCTTTCGCTCAGGCTGGCGCAACATTTGGCGTATGTGTTAAATCCAAAAATCCCAAAGTCAAAACGCTGGCTGCGTCCACAGGTTTGTTAGCCATGCTGGGAATCATTGAACCGGCCATGTATGGTGTCAATATCCGTTTCAAAAAACCGTTAATAGCAGTTATGATTGGTGGAGCCGTTGGTGGGGCTTGTATGTGTTTGTTTAAAACAGAGCTTACTGCTATTGGTACGTCTGCTGGGCTGCTCAGCTTACCTTTATTTTCTGAACCCACGCTTGTGTACGGTATTGTGGGTATACTGATTTCGTTTGTTACGGCTGGCGTAATTACGTATTTTATGGGCTTTGTGGATGAAAAAGATGAGCATTCGCAAGTAGTATCTACATCTGGCATGAATGCTTCTCCGAACTCGGTTGTGGAAAAGAGCCCCGGCAGCTAAATCGAATACGTGTCGTTGTGTCAGGATAACAAACAGCAAGCCTTCATCTTACGAAGGCTTGCTGTTTGTCATTTTGATAAATCTAAGGCTGGAGCAGATTTATTATTTTTATTTCAATAAAACCTACAAAAATAGTTGGCTTTGTGATATAGTAATCTTCGGATTGAAGGGTCACTTTAGAAAACATCTTACGTTGAAGTTTGGAGGAAATGATATATGGATACCTTCTTTATTATTTTGAATGTCATCGTGCTGCTTGCACTGCTCGGCGTGTTGGTCTGGATGCAGAAAAAGCACATCTCCTTTACAAAAAGGGTATTTGCCGCACTTGGCTTCGGACTGATCTACGGGGCTATTCTACAATATGCCTATGGGGCAGGCTCAGAGGTCATTACAAAATCAGTTGATTGGTTCAACCTCGCAGGTAATGGTTATGTCCGTTTGCTGCAAATGGTCGTTATTCCGCTTATCATGGTGTCGATTATTTCGGCTATTATGAATTTGAAGGGAAGACAGAACCTTGGCAAAATCAGCGTGTCCATTATTGCAGTACTACTGATTACAACGGCAATTGCTGCTTCAGTGAGTATTGTAACCAGTCTGTCATTTGATTTAAAGGCCATTGAGATTCAAGGTGGAGAAAAGGAACAAGCACAGGGCTTGAAGATGGAAGAGCGCCTTGGAACAGTTCAGGACATGACCATTCCACAGCAGGTGCTGGAATTTATTCCTTCAAATCCTTTTGAGGATATGACGGGAGCACGTCGTACGTCGACGCTGGCGGTGGTTATTTTCTCGGCTTTTATCGGGGTGGCTGTGCTCGGATTGGATCGTAAAAAACCGGAACAGGCGCAAACCTTCCGTAAAGTGATCGATGCAGTGTACGCTGTAGTGATGCGGATTGTAACGCTGGTGCTGAGATTGACACCTTACGGTATTTTAGCACTGATCACTAAAGTAGTAGCTACGACCAATCCAGATGAAATTTTGAAGCTAATCAAGTTTGTGCTCGCTTCTTATGTGGCTTTGTTGGTCATGTTTATCATTCATCTTATTTTGCTGGCCTTGTTCGGCTATAATCCGGTGACGTATGTGAAAAAGGTATTGCCTACACTGGTTTTTGCTTTTACTTCTCGTTCCAGTGCGGCGACCATTCCGTTAAATGTTGAAACACAAACGAAAAAGCTGGGTGTGTCCGACGGCATCGCGAATCTGTCTGCGACCTTGGGAGCGACTATTGGACAAAACGGCTGTGCTGGTATTTATCCGGCAATGCTGGCGGTTATGATTGCTCCAACCGTGGGTATTGATCCAACGAGCTGGGATTTTATCCTCACGCTGATTCTGGTCGTTACGGTCAGCTCGTTCGGCGTGGCGGGTGTAGGCGGTGGTGCCACTTTCGCTTCCCTGATCGTGCTTTCCACCATGAATCTTCCAGTGGCATTGGCAGGATTGCTCATCTCAGTCGAACCGTTGATTGATATGGGTCGCACAGCGTTAAATGTCAATGATTCTATTACCGCAGGTCTCATTTCAGGCAAGGTGCTCAAAGAGAACGATCAAGACGTGTTCAACAATCAAGGTATGGATTTGGATGCAACGGCGCACTCTTAAGTAAAAGATAGACAAGATGGTGTAAACTACAGTCTCATATCGCATCTATCGCATATGTAACACATGCACTGTGCACCTCAATACTCAGAGTCGACCTTAAGGTCGGCTCTTTATATTAGGCTTAGGACAGTGTGAATTATAGCTGTTCACGAATCCTAATCTATGATACATTAAAATAATGTTTTTCCGGCTTGCTTCGGATGAACCGCGGTTCGCAACCATCCCGCGCTATCAAAACTAGGAGGATTTTATGTTTAATCTTTTATGGGGGGCAGCTTTTGTCCTCGTCAATTTTATGTTCTTTTTGTTATGTTTTCGGTTGTTCGGTAAAAAAGGGCTGTACGCCTGGATTGGTGTTGCTACTGTACTAGCTAACATTCAGGTAACCAAAACGATTGATCTGGTCGGCATTACCACGACATTGGGAAATACGATGTATGTTTCTATGTATATGGCCAGCGACTTGCTGAATGAAAAATATGGGCCTAAAGAGGCGCGTAAAGCTGTGTGGTTCGGCTTTTTCACTCTGATTATGACGACGGTCACGATGCAAATGGTGCTGCAATTCGAGCCTACTGCAACGGATTTTGCCCAGACCCCGATGCAACAGCTGTTTGGATTGTTGCCAAGGCTTGCGCTGGCCAGCTTGACAGCCTATGCAGTTAGTCAATTGCTGGACGTGCGTCTGTACGCCTGGATTCGCAAGTTTTTCCCGGAACGTCATCAGCTCTGGATTCGCGGCAATGGCAGCACGATGATCAGCTCGTTTATAGATACGCTCATTTTCTGTACTATTGCCTTTTACGGTTATGCGTGGGGGATATGGATCGAGATATTATTCACCACCTACATTTTAAAATTTGTACTGACCGCGGCGGGTACACCCATTTTGTACATTGCACGCAATTTCCGCTTTATAGAAGAGGAGGGGCAAACCCTAAAGCCATGATGGCTGGGGTTACCCCTCCTTTTTTCTGCTTTTTATATAATGAATAGCAAATGGATTTATCCGAGCACTGTCAGTTCTTTTGGAAAAGAGGTAAGCACTTCAACACCATCAGAGGTGACCAGAACGTCATCTTCAATCCGCACACCGCCGAGGCCTGGCACATAGATGCCGGGTTCGATTGTGAACACGAAGCCTTCATGAAGCAGATCGCTATTGCCTCCGTGTACAGATGGATATTCGTGAACACTCATGCCAAGGCCGTGTCCAACTCGATGGTTAAAGGCAGGGCCATATCCAGCGGATTCAACAACAGCCCGTGCTGCCTGATCTACGGATGCGCAGGAAACTCCCGGGCGAATGGCGGCAATTCCCGCTTCGTTCGAGCGAAGAACTGTATTATAAATCGTTTCCAGCTCAGCCGATAGCTTTCCAAAAGCAAAAGTACGCGTAATATCCGAAGCATAACCATCGGAGTATACGCCCATATCAAACATGAGCAGATCGCCGTATTGCAGCTTGCGGGTGCCCGGAACACCATGAGGCAAGGCTGTTTTGGGTCCAGACAGCACTGTTGTGTCAAAAGACGGACCATCTGCGCCGATTTTTTTCATCTGGTATTCGATTTCGGCCACCAGCTCGACTTCCGTCACCCCTTCACGCACATGGGTGAGACCGTGACGAAGGGCATCTTCTACCAAACGAGCTGCATGTTTCAGACGTTGTACTTCCTCAGGAGTTTTTCTCACACGCATTTCTTGAAGCACTGGACCCAGGTCCACATATTGAGCCGCGCCAATGGCAGTATGTAGCTGTTCGTAACGGAGGACGGAGACGTGCTCCTTTTCCAGCGCGAATGCTTTCACACCGGTGCCTGTGCGTTGACGCAGCAGATCATATGGATTGTCCGTATCGGTGTGGGTGGATATACGAGTCACAGAAGAAGCAGCTTGGGCGGCTTCTGCATCCAGGGCGGGTACGATCAGTTCTGGTTCTTGGTCCCGAAGCAACACCAGACCAAGAAAACGCTCATGCGGATCACTGGCAAAGCCCGTCAGGTAGTAAATATGTTTAGGATCGGTCACAAGCAGGCCGTCCCAAGACTGTGACTTCAGTTCATCATACAGTCGGGTTATTTTCTCATTCATAAAGTCTCATTCCTTTCTGCCTATTTATTCATTATAGCTCTTCATACATCATTATTTATAGCATGGAATGACTTATTCTCTTTCCTGACTTAATGTTTGCAGACGTGCCTGTACATTCTGATCAAAGTAACCACCATGGTAGCAGAGTACCTTTTCAACATCCAATACAGTCAGTTTATCGAGGCTCTTTAGGGCCAGCGGCATATCCGGCGTAGCCGACTCAGCGGGACCGACCAGTTCACCCTCGACTACAAGCAACTCATCTGCTGCCAAAAGTAGCTTTTGTGCGGGCACATACAAGCTGATATGCCCGGGCGTGTGGCCGGGTGTATGTATAATCTGTATTCCTCCACCATAGGGTAGATGCTCACCGTCCTCAAGAATATGAGCAAAGCGCAAATCTGGCAGGCGGCGAATCAGATCCTCTGCTTGTTGCTTGAGCGTAGTATCCAACTGATTAATCCGTTCCGGCGTCAACTTCACAAACGGTCGCTCTCCTGTCATATAAGGGACGTCATCCTTATGGGCTAACAGGGCAGTATTAGGCAGCAAGTCCAGTAGTGCATGAACATTTCCGATATGGTCAATATCCTGATGTGTTAAAATAATTCTTTTCAGGCGGCTGATATCCTCACCCACATCTGAAATAGCCTTGCGTAATGGCTCCAATTGGCCGAGCATTCCCGTGTCAATCAGTGTAAGTCCATCCTCATCCTTGAGCAGTACAGGATAAATGGTCGTTTTTCCAAAAAAAGATTCCATAGGTATTTCCAAAATCAAGAGTTGAGTTCCAATATTCATATTAAGCTGCTTCAGAATCCTTGACTCCGAAACATACCTCCCGTCTCATCGTGTTAAATTGCTTACCTCGTTTTTGTTTTTCCTCAGCTCTATTATAAAACCCTTTGGGACTAATCCGCAAAACAACTCGATATGGCTGATCGGGCGCTTGTCTTGTACAATAAATAAATCACACAATAGGAGGCAGATACGAATAATGAATAAGGACCAATCTTTTTCCATTGAATTTGCGCGCAAAGAGGATCTTCCCGATATTGTGGACATTTATAATTCTACGATCGCAGGACGAATGGTCACGGCAGATCTGGAACCGGTGACAGTGGAGAGTCGAATTCCATGGTTTGAGGCTCATCAGGAAAATCACCGCCCTTTATGGGTTTTAAAACAAAAGGGTACAATTGCCGGATGGGCCAGCCTTCAGTCCTTTTATGGGCGTCCAGCTTATAACGGTACAGCAGAAATTAGCATATACGTCCATGAGGATTCTCGTGGAACCGGAACAGGAAGTCGACTGGTACAGCATCTGCTAAATGAATGTCCGAGACTGGGGATTACAACGTTGTTGGGATTTGTTTTTGGTCATAACGAGCCAAGTATTGGGCTGCTACGGAAGTTTGGTTTTGAGCAATGGGGGTACTATCCGCGTGTAGCTGTGCTGGATAGCATAGAGCGAGATTTGGCGATATTGGGTAAGCGAGTGGATGAATAATAGCTTATGACATATAAATATTCTTTGTAACGTGTACAGAAAAAGGCTGTTTCCAAAATCGTCTCATACACTGCAGATGTACGTGATTGTGGGAGCAGCCTCTTTAACTTTTCTATTTTCATCGCTTTTAGCGCTGTGGTTTAAAACGTATACTGTGAAAAATCTGATTAAGTACCTCTGACAGCACCAAACCGACAGCAATCGCTCCTGCGATCATCAGCGTGCTCATCGCCAGCTCCAGTGCCTGCGGATAATGTTGTTGTACGAACTGGCGCATGGCATTATAGGCCATTCCCCCTGGAACGAGCGGAATTATGCCTGCGACACTGAAAATAATCACAGGCATTTTGTACAGCCGCGCAAAGCCTTGACTGACGATGCCGATGAGGATCGTTGCCAAAAGGCTGGCGCTCACAGGTCCCATGCTGTCCGTAGTTGAATAATAGACCAGCCAGCCTAGCATACCGACGAAACCGCATTGCAGCAGCGAGCGCCGGGGGGCATGGAAAAGTATGCCGAATGCAGCGGTGGCAATAAAGCTTGTGAATAATTGTGCAAGCATAGACTTGAATCTCCTCCGAATCACATATAAGAAATGATCACCGCAACGCCAGCTCCAATGCCGAAAGACGTCAGGCAAGCATCGGCTCCCTTGGAAAGACCCGAAACAAGGTGCCCGGACATTAAATCACGGATGGCATTTGTAATTAACAAGCCTGGAACCAGTGGCATGACAGAGCCAATAATAATTTTATCCATCATCTGTCCCCAGCCTACTATCGTTAATAGAGCCGCCAGCAAACCGATTAGAAAAGATGCAGAAAACTCTGAGAAAAACTTAACCTTAACGAGTCTGTGAAAATACTGTACGGCTGCAAATCCGATACCTCCGCATAACACAGCTGCGGGGAAATCTCGCCAAACTCCACCAAACATGATCATAAAGCAACCGCTGGCCAACGCAGCAGCCATCAGCTGTATACGGTTAGAATAACGGAGGGGACCACATTCAATCTCCGAAAGCTCCTTGACGGCAGCGCGGGGAGACAAATCACCTGTGCTGATTTTACGTGAAATGGAATTGACCTCTGTCACCTTGTGCAAATCGGTGGTCCGCTCTACGATGCGAATGAGCGTGGCAGGCTCCGAGTCATTAATGGCAAAAAAAATCCCAGTTGGTGTGACATAGCTATGGGACTGGGATATGCCATAGGCCGAAGCAATGCGGGACATCGTGTCTTCAACACGATAGGTTTCGGCTCCATTTTGCATCATCAGTTTGCCCGCCAACAGACAAACCTCAATGATTTCAGGAGTAGGATAGGAATGATTATTCATGCTCGCTCTCTTTCATTCGTACCGGGCCGTTCGACCCTATTATTTTCATTTATTGTAGCACAAAAAGCCGCCTTTTCGGAGGCGGTTAGGTTAGGGGAAATCCAAGGAATTCGTCATGATTCTATCATATCAGGAATAACGGTATAGTAGGACTCTTCCAGATATGTTGCGGCCTCAGATAGGCCCATCAACTTAAGCTGTCCAGCTACAAAAGCACGAAGGGCAGAATGGGTGAACAGATGCCGTGTCTGGGCATCTCGAATAAAGGCCAGTCTGGCTTCACGCGAACCGTTGTGGAATAACTCACGCACAGCTTCGCCTTGTTGTTCCCAAAGGAAAGGCTCCGTTACGGTCAAGAGGGCACTCTCCTTAGAAGAGCTATGCTTCGCAGAAGAAGATACCTGAATGCCCAAGCCGTTCAGCGTAGGAGCTGCTTCATTGTGCTTCCGTTCTGTACGCAAACTATCGATATAGGCAGCCATATCCTGAATCGGTTCGATACCAAAGCGTTCCCGGAAGCATTCGCGTACAAACGCGGTACGTTCATCTACAACCTGAGGCAGTCGCTGACCTGCATGTCCAGAATAGTCATCTCCACTGGCGTAGTATCGTTGTAATGAACTGTTCTCTGTATAAACAACACTTAAAAAATCCTGCAAATGACGGGCAACCACCCATACACCCGTCCAATCGACGGGAGATACGCATACGATAGGGGCCTGTGAAAGGTCCTTTTCAAGACCAAAATCCGTTAAAAAGCCATAATGTATTCCGTCCACCCCTGCATGGGCAAAAGGAATAACATCTGGTGGTGTAGCCATATATCGTGGCGCGCGGCCCTGCTCCATAATCAATCCCAAATCAAAACTCAAAGAATGCCGGTTCGCTTCGAGCTCCTTTTCAAATTCTATAAGTGCCTCAATCAAAGGTGTAGCTGATCCATAGGCTAGGTTAGAACCGGAATCCATCGTGTCTGCCTCCCTTATCCAATACATCCATAAAGCGTCCATCCCTAAAAGGTACGTGATTTTACACGAAATGTAAACCTGTATGACGAATCTTTTCAAAAATGTGACCTTTTACCCGTGTGTTGTCAAATAAAACGCTTTCGGGCAAAGCAGGACAAGATACCTATATTAGCTCGGTAGAGAAGTAAAGTGAGTTTGCGAAAATGCGGTCTTTTCAGTGTATGTTAGCAACCGTGAAGTGTGATTGCAGGATGCGCAATGTGAAGGGCAGGGTGCAACGTAACAGGCCAACGGGTATAATATCAGGACAAGGTGAAAAGGAGCGACATCCGAAGATTTAACAGAAAGAAGTGGGTATATGAACTTGCAAAAGAAGGCTGTTTTTTTTGATGTAGATGATACGATGTACGATCATTTGCACCCTACACGCGATGCATTGCGAACAGTATTAGGATTGAGTGAGCGTTTTCCTTTTGAGAAAGCCTACCATCGTATTCGCTATTACAGCGATGTACTATCGGCTAAAGGAGGACTACTGGAGGGGAAGGCAGGGACGCATGAACTGGATGAGATGAGAGAAGGCCGTTTCATTCTGGCTTTACAAGAATTCGGGATAGAAATTACCCGTGAGCAGGCAGTACATGTTCAACAAGAATATTTGGATCGTCAGTACCGAATTGAGCCTTTTGAGGGGGCTACCTCGTTAATAAATGATTTGAGCTCGGCTGGCTTTTTAGTTGGATTAATTACCAACGGTCTTGAAGAACACCAGATGAGCAAGATCAAGGCTATGGCGTTGGAAAATCATGTTGCAGCAGAGCATATCTTTGTATCTGGAACCGTTGGCTATGCCAAGCCTGATCCGCGCATTTTTGAAGTAGTGAACGAACGGACAGGAACGTTAGCAGAGCACTGCTGTTACATTGGGGATTCCTGGCGCAATGACGTGGCGGGAGCTATAGCTGCGAATTGGCAGGTGATCTGGTTCAATCACAGGAACGCTCCCCCGGAAACTGACGTGCTAGGAATCTATAAAACAGCGGCAAGCTATGCAGAGTTAAGAAGGTTGCTTTTGCCGGACGCTCGTTAGACACGGCACATACCGTTTTTTCTAAAAGAATCAACCTATTTTGAAGCCATTCCCAAAGCTAACCCGTAATACTATTTATCTGTTATAGATCTAATTTCATTGGTAATGGTTTAGAACAGAAAAGGAGGGGATCGCGCATGGTAGAACAATGGAGGCAGGCAGAAGACATCATAAGTCAAGTGACCGTATACAGTACAGAGGATAATGATCCGGTTACCATTAAAACAGCCACTCAAGACGTCCGCTGTATTGGCATCGGGACAGATGCGGCCGTATTTACGCTGGATACGTTGCCAGGCTACGCATTCAAGGTGTACTCAGACATGGCGATCGACAAGAAAGATGCGGAGGCCGACGTATATGAGCGTTTGCGAGGGTCTGACTTTTTTCCTCATTATTACGGAAAAGGCGACAAGTATATTGTCATAAGTTATGAATCCGGTATTACGCTGCTGGATTGTTTGCTGCAAGGAATTCCTGTGCCAGAGCAGGTCATTCTGGATGTGGAAAAGGCGAGAGAATTTGTCCGATCCAAGGGGCTGAACCCCCGTGACATCCACCTCAAGAATGTACTCATGCAAGACGGGCGTGCCAAGGTATTGGACGTATCTGAATACGTGAAGGAAGGCGATGACAAGCGCTGGGAGCATTTGGTGTGGGCGTATCATACGTTTTATTCTGGTATCTCGGAGGTTAAAGTTCCCTCATGGATTTTGGATACGATTAAAAAATGGTACTACAAGCTGGACAACTCCAACTTTAATCTGGAGGAATTTGCCCAGCGTGCCAGTCAATTGTTCTCTAAATGGAGGTCATAACCGCTGTGAAGATAACGGATATGCAGTCTGATCTTTCCATAGCAAAAAGGATTGCACCCGCATTTAGGGGAGCAATCCTTTTCTTTTATCTGAAATCCCGAGGCACTCTTCTCGCTGTACCACTCGCAATTGCGGCTTGAATTACCTTTTCACGCACCCGTTGAACCGCACTCTCGTTAAATACACCAGGGATTATATACAGCTTGTTTAGTTCTTCAGGACGGATCGTGCCTGCGATGGCCTCGGCGGCCGCCAGCTTCATCTCTTCGTTGATTTCACGGGCACGGCAGTCGAGCGCTGCTCGAAAGATGCCTGGGAAACAAAGCACATTGTTAATTTGGTTAGGATAGTCCGAACGTCCGGTGGCGATGACACCCGCAATGTCCTCGACGTCCTCTGGCGCAATTTCGGGAACTGGGTTAGCCATAGTGAACAGTACCGGGGCTTCTTTCATACGTTTCACGTCTTCTCGTTGCAGTAGTCCGCCTGCCGAGAGTCCGATAAACACGTCAGCGTCCTTCAGAACCTCGGACAGCGTGCCAGACAGCCGTTCGGGGTTGGTATGCTGCGCATACCAGTTCCACATCTGATGCTCGTATGTTTCATCCGCTGTAAGCGCTCCGTGACGATCTACGCCAATGATATTGACTGCTCCTGCAGATAGCAAAATTTTCGTACAGGCCACACCCGCAGCCCCGATACCACAGACGACAATTTTGACGTCAGACAGGGCCTTGCCGACAACCTTGAGCGCATTGATCAGCCCTGCGTACAAAACGACAGCTGTACCGTGCTGATCGTCATGAAAAACAGGTATGTCCAGCTCGTTACGTAACCGCTGCTCAATCTCAAAGCATCGTGGCGATGAAATATCCTCCAGATTAATACCGCCAAAGGCTGGGGCCAATTGCTTAATGGCCTTAATGATTTCTTCGGTGTCCTGCGTATCCAGACAGATGGGAAAGGCATCGACGGACCCGAGCTGCTTGAACAGCATAGCTTTGCCTTCCATAACTGGCATGGCTGCATAGGGACCGATGTTGCCTAGCCCGAGGACAGCGCTTCCGTCAGAGACGACGGCGACCGTGTTGCGCTTGATCGTCAAACGGAAAGCTTTGTCCGGTTCCTCGTGAATCGCCATACATACGCGTGCCACATCGGGGGTATATACCCGGGATAAGTCATCGCGGTTTTGAATGGGGACCTTGGGCTGCATTTCAATTTTGCCCCCGAGGTGTAATAGGAAGGTACGATCAGAGATGGATAATACCTTAACACCTTGTGCTTTTTTAATCCGGGCAATCATTTGATCGATTTCTGCTGGATCAGCAATGGTGACTGTAATATCTCTCACAGTGACCTTCTCAGAGGTGCGGATGACGTCAATGGCGATTACATCCCCGCCATGTTCGTTTACCAACGTAATCAATTGACCAAATTGGATGTGCTCTGTGGAAATTTCCAGTCGTAAAATGATATTTTTACCGCCAATACCGCCTTGCATGCAAATTCCTCCTTTGTCTTCCATGACAAAATCATACGTAGGATCGATTGATTGCGCTTACAATATGAAGCGGATGTAAAATCTATGCTGATATTTTAAATTAGTGGTTTCTTCCCCTATCATAGTGAACAATCACTCGCTTGTACAGATCAAGTTGAGTAATATCTTTTATTTTGTATCAAAAAAAGGACGAAAGCCTGGCTGTATTTCAGTCCAAGCGATCATCCTTTTTTTCAATGAAATGATTCACTTTATTTTCACGCATTCGATCTGTTACGTCATATTTTTACCGTAGTAAATTTCGTCCATTTCAATTTTGAGACGTGTTGATATATTTTGTTGCTCTTTTTCAGTCAGACTTTCCTTGGTGTAGCCGAACAGGTAATTGTCTAAATCGAATTGTTTTAGCTTACATTTGGTATGGAAAATATTTTCCTGATACACATTCACGTCGATCATGTCATACTGACTGCGCACTTCGTCTGGAATATAGTTTTGAATGGAGCCGATATCATGGTCGATGAAAAGCTTATGTCCATTCATATCACGTGTGAAGCCGCGTACCCGGTAATCAATCGTCATAATGTCGGTGTCGAAAGAATGAGTCAAATAGTGGAGTGCCTTGAGCGGGGAGATTTCCCCACAGGTAGAGACATCAATATCTGCTCGAAACGTACTGATCCCCTCGTCTGGATGATATTCCGGGTAGGTGTGAACCGTAATGTGGCTTTTATCCAGCTGTATCACGACAGATTCAGGTAGGGGGCCTGGTGACTCGGCATAAGATTCAGTCGGAACCTCCACAATGGGTCCCTCTGATATAAGTACTGTCACGCTGGCTCCTTGAGGAACATAATCCTGCTGGGCTACGTTGAGCACATGGGCGCCGATAATGTCAGATACATTCTTTAAAATAGCTGTCAGCCGATCTGAGTTATATTGTTCATCAATATATTCAATATACGCCTCGCGTTCTTCTTTGGTTTTGGTGTAACAAATATCGTACATATTGAAGCTCAATGATTTGGTCAGGTTGTTAAATCCGTGCAGGGTAATCCGCTGTTCCGGTGTTATGGTCATAGGCTATTTCCCCTTATAGTCGCAGTATTCATACATAATATTCCCAACACGCCTTTTCATATACCGATTCATAAAATCAGTTCTGTAGCTGTTAGATTAAAGGCTTGAACAAGTATGTCTTACCCGTTTGGCATAATTAAAAACAGGCAGGGGAGTGGCTTTGTTTTTACATGTATGGAAATTTTAATGTATATATACTTTATTTCTTACTCAGCAATTTTTAAGTAACAGGACTTATAATATGAACTATGTATACGAAGAAGGAACTGAACTGACAGAGAACTCGTAGTAGAACTTAAGAACCAGGTTAGTAATTCAGTAATTTAATGTGTATCACCTTCACAATGCCGAAAGCTTAACCGAATATGATTATAGACCCGGAAAAATAGTGATTTTGTATATTGCATAAATCGAGAAAGCAACTTCAGCTAATAATATGCGTATAATAAAATAAACGTAAGAAGCTGAGAATTATGAAGTTAAAATGAATTTGTTAGCGAGTTTAATTTACAAACCGATCCCATGTTACTGTCAGGATTTTGCACAATTCGATTCCAGTCGCTCCGAAGTGCAAGATATAGACGAACTAAACTACTTCGTTCTATACCTTTGTTCATTGGAAGTCGCTTATTGGATTTTTGCAAAATCCTTTACTGTAAGAAAAACGGTGGAAGGAGTATCAAGATGCTGGCTTTGTCCGATCCGGCCTGGACTCTGCTCCAAGGCCCTTATGGTTCTTCTCAATACGTCCCGGAAATGTTGAAGCAGCTCCAAGCCGGATATGATGGCGAAATGGCTGACACCTTGTATTGGGAGGAGCTGTATCACCAAAATACGTTGTATACTTGTACATTTGCGGCTGTACCTTACCTTGTAGACATTGCGTTAAAAAGTTCTGATATAGGGATTCGTGCAGATATATATAACATTTGCGGAATATTCGAAGCGAAGAATAACAATCCCTTACATACCAAAGTTCCTTTGGAATTTACAAGGGATCAGGTGAAAGTGGATTCTAGTCTGGCTGAATATATTTACGCGCAATATCGGTGTGCCATTGTCCGACTTGCAGAATTGACTGAAGAAATGGTGCTGTATGCGAAAGAACACGAAGGAGATGTCGGTAAACGCTATGTTCTGGCTGCGGGTGCCGCTTTTCAGGGTTATCGCTGCGTAGCTTATATGCTACAAAGCTTCGATACTGGTGACGAATATACGCTGGATTGTCCGCATTGCGGTACCCCGCTCTATATTTGGCCTGATGAACAGAATGACACCTTGGTTGTCTATGATAAGGATCCTGTAAATTCAGATAATCTGGTTCCCCAACCGATTCGCCCCCGTTCATTGGACCATAGAGGTGCTAATATGCAGTGGTTGCACGAATATGCCCAAAAAATTGAAGAGAACAAGCTGATTGCCCAATTACCCTATTTAAATGGTTGGGTAGATTGTCCAGTGTGTAATACGCCCATATATATATGGGATGAGTTGATGAAAATGGCTGATGGTGTTCGGAGGTATACCGCTTAATCAATCAAAAAAGGGTGCTGTCCTTCTACAGCCCCCTCATTTCCTCTTCTATTTTTCTATCTAATCTCCGTATGCTTTGCTCAATTCTACTCCCGGAACGGATTCAAAAAGGTTTTAGGGATGTCGGATTCAAAACGCAGCAATACCCCGGTGACGGGATGAATAAAAGACAATACCCTCGCATGTAGGCCAAGGCGCCCAATCGACTTGGATTTGGAACCGTATTTTTTATCTCCAACAATGGGATGACCGATATCCTCCATATGTACGCGGATTTGATTTTTGCGTCCGGTCTCCAAACGTACTTCCAGCAAAGAAAAATGCCGATTGGCTTGAAGTAGCTTGTAATGAGTGACTGCGTGTTGTCCGTCATTCGGATAAGGACTGGAATACATTTTTAGCGTCTTGCTTTCTTTCAGCCATGAGGTGATTGTACCCTCAGCTTTTTTAACCTGTCCTTCTACAAGAGCAATGTATGTTCGTTCATACACAACTTCCTTCCACGCTTTTTGCATTTCCTGCTGTATGGCTTCGCTTTTCGCAAACATCATCACTCCTGATGTATCACGATCCAAACGATGCAGTACAAAAATACGATTGTACGGATGCTCGCGTCTCACATGGGCCGTAAGCTGGCGATAGGCTGTTACTTCCTGCTCCTGCGCTGAAGCCACGGACAGCAACCCGGCATCCTTATGGATAACGATAATGGCTTCATCCTCATGCAAAATACGTAGCCCAGTCAGTGGTACGACGGGAATTACCTTTTCCTTGGAAAGAGCGACAGTCTGACCTTGCTCCAGTGGAAAATTATACACGGTACGCGGAATGCCGTTGACGGACACCTGCCCACGAGCCAGTGCTGATTTAATGGAGTTGCGACCCATGCCAGTCACATGCTCTACTAAAAAGCTTAACAGCTCGGCAGGCTCCTGGACGATGTATGTTTTGGCAGGGGCTTTATCAAAAGCATTCGTTCCCCGTGGAGCTTCCGGTCTATGGGAGCCAGATCTTCCGGCAGGTTTATGACTGCGTTTGGAATGGCTTGCGTTTGACGTAGATTTTGTATGATTTTTCCGTTGGGGTTTCCGATTGTTCATGGGTTCTTTCTCCTTCTTGGAACCGTGTCTCTTCATAATTATGGACAAATTTTCGGCACCGTGTTCACTATATCATGAGAAAACAGCGAACGCCATAAGGGACTAAACCAGATTGGTAGTCTTCTAGCGGTTGAACATTACCCTGAACCCCGGTAAACTAAAGGTAACGAAAGAAAAGCCGATATGCGTCAAGGACGCTAGAAATATGAGGAGTTTTGAAACTATGAGTGTACAAGCACCAACCTTGGAACGGGCGCAGGACTTGCTGCAAAAATTTTATGGCTATCCCGATTTCCGGGAGGGACAAAAGAAAATTGTGGCCAGTATGCTGGAGGGCAACGATACGTTGGGCATCATGCCGACAGGGGGCGGAAAATCGATATGCTACCAGATCCCCGCATTGTTGCATGAGGGGCTGACCATTGTCGTGTCACCGCTCATTTCGCTGATGAAGGACCAGGTGGATGCGCTGACCACGATGGGGATTGCTGCTGCCTACATCAATAGTACGTTGAGTGGTCGAGAAGTGAATGATCGCATACGAGCCGCACGGAATGGTGACTTGAAGTTACTGTATGTCGCACCGGAACGACTCGAACTGGACTGGTTTCGCGATGAAATGGCTCAGTTGCCGATT
The DNA here is from genome assembly GCF_022531965.1 of Paenibacillus peoriae. GTDB lineage: Bacteria > Bacillota > Bacilli > Paenibacillales > Paenibacillaceae > Paenibacillus > Paenibacillus polymyxa_D. The sequence goes on from NZ_CP092831.1 coordinate 1,595,737, forward strand.
TCCTGCGTAGCGGTAGATGAGGCTCACTGCGTATCCCAGTGGGGCCATGATTTCCGTACCAGCTATCTGGCTGTGGCTCCATTCGTGGACGGGCTGTATGAACGTCCAATCGTGGCTGCGTTTACGGCAACGGCGACACCGCAGGTCATGGATGACATCGTGCGCTTGCTTCGTCTGCGCTCACCGGAGACGTTCGTTACAGGCCTTGGACGGCCCAATTTGGCGTTCAGTGTGCTGCGCGGGGAAGACAAACGCAGCTTTTTACTGAATTACGCCCGTGAGCATGAGGGTGAATCCGGCATTATTTATGCTGCGACACGTAAGGACGTGGACGATTTGTACCAACGGCTGCGTGACGCAGGCATGGCGGCTGGACGCTATCATGCCGGGATGACAGATCAGGAACGTGCAGATAGCCAGGAAGGGTTTCTGTACGACGATATCCGTGTCATTGTAGCAACCAATGCCTTCGGCATGGGGATAGATAAATCGAACGTACGCTATGTCATTCACTACAACATGCCTAAAAATATGGAGGCGTACGTGCAAGAGGCGGGACGCGCAGGACGTGATGGCGACCCGAGTCAATGTATTTTGCTGTTCGGACCGCAAGATATTGTGACGCAGAAGTTCCTGATTGAGCAAAATCCACAGGATGAAGACCGCAAGCGTAATGACTATCGCAAGCTCCAGCAGATGGTTGATTATTGCTACACGACTCGTTGCCTACGTACAGCACAGCTTGAGTATTTCGGAGAAGCGGAGGAGCATAAAGCTTGCGGCATATGCAGTTCATGTACAGATGAACGGGAACTGGTTGATATGACCATAGATGCGCAAAAGATTTTTTCGTGCATTCATCGCATGCGGGAACGTTATGGGGTCTCGATGGTCGCCTCGGTGTTGAAAGGCTCGCGTAACAAAAAAGTGCTGCAGTATGGTTTTGACAGCCTACCAACCTATGGCGTGATGGGCAACCGGACGGAAAAAGAGATCGCCGAAATCATCAATGTTCTTGTTTCGGAAGGCTATCTGATGTTGTCCGAGGGACAATATCCGGTCGTACGCTTGCAGCAGCTTGCCGCTGAAGTGCTGAAGGGCCAGCGAGAAGTCATGCAGCGTGTGGTGCGACATGCCACGGCTTTTGCAGGTGGAGCAGGTTCACGCGGACGACAGGGACGCGATGCATACCCGGCTGCAGTCAACGAAACCGTGTTCGAGCAATTGCGCCTGATCCGCCGCGATCTGGCCGCTCAGGAGCATGTACCGTCTTATATCATTTTCAATGATGCGACGCTGCGTGAGATGAGCGTAGCGAGCCCACAATCCGAGGCAGAGATGTTGCGGATCAAGGGTGTCGGAGAAGTGAAGTTCCGCAAGTACGGCAAGCCGTTTCTTGATTTTTTTCATAATCAGGGGAATATCGGGGGAACGGTAAGTGAGGACGAGATTTATGCAGACGATGTGTACGAGGATTTTGAATAGCCATACTAAGGTAAGGATATAACAGTCCATGCAAACTATAGAAGGTTGTGACCTATGAAAGTCATTTTATCAACGTTAAATGCAAAATATATTCATACCTCGCTGGCCATCCGATGTCTCAAAGCCTACAGTGAAAAGGACTTTGATATCGAGCTGGCGGAGTACACGATTAAGGACCCGGTGATGAACATCGTATCCGATTTGTTTCAACGGGGGGCAGATGTCATCGGCTTTTCCTGTTATATTTGGAACATTGAAGAGACGATTAAAGTCATCGATGTATTGAAAAAGATTATGCCCGAAGTCAAAATTGTTCTGGGTGGTCCAGAGGTATCCTACGATACGGATCACTGGATGAAGCGTTTGGCGAATGTGGACTTTATCGTGGTTGGTGAAGGAGAGGAAACATTCCATCAACTGCTGCAGGAGCTGGAAGGGGATCGCAAGTTCCATTTTGTGTATGGACTTGCTTACCGTAAGGGAGAAGAGGTTATTCAGATGCCCGGTCGTCCGAAAGCGGACTTGAACGAGTTGCCGTCGCCCTATCGTTTTGCTGAAGATATACCGGAACTCGGGAAACGGGTTGTTTATTTCGAAACGAGCCGGGGCTGTCCGTTCAGCTGCCAGTTTTGTCTGTCAAGCATCGAAGTTGGGGTGCGCTATTACGATATCGAGCGTACAAAGTCAGATATTCTGTATCTGATCGACAATGGAGCCAACCTAATTAAGTTCGTGGATCGGACGTTTAATATTAAACGCGATTATGCACTGGAAATGTTCAAATTTTTGATTGAAAATCACCGTGGATGTGTCTTCCAGTTTGAGATTACGGCAGATATTATGCGTCCCGAGGTATTGGATTATTTGGCGGAAAACGCGCCGCCGGGCGTATTTCGTTTTGAAATCGGCGTCCAATCAACGAATGATCCTACCAATGAGCTGGTTAAGCGTCGCCAGAACTTTACCAAACTTTCTCGTACTGTTACAAAGGTCAAACAAAGCGGTAAAATCGACCAGCATTTGGATTTGATCGCCGGATTGCCCTTGGAGGACTACAACACATTCCGTAAAACGTTTAATGACGTTTTTGCGCTCGGCCCGGAAGAGCTTCAACTTGGCTTCCTCAAAATGCTGCGTGGCACCGGACTGCGTATCGACGCAGACAAGTATAACTATACGTATATGGATGTTGCGCCGTATGAAATGCTGAGCAATGACGTCCTTTCCTTTGCCGATATCGTCCGGCTCAAGCGCTTGGAAGATGTATTGGAAAAGTATTGGAATTCTCATCGTATGGATCATACAGTCAACTATCTGATTGAGCGTGAATTCTCGTCCGCCTTTGATTTCTTTCAGGAATTCGGAGACTACTGGGAAGGACAGGGCTGGCAAAAAATCGGGCATCAGCTCGAAGACTTGTTCACGCGTCTCCAGTCCTTTCTAGAATCGCGTGGAACAAAGCGAATGGATATGGTGCTTGGACTGATGAAGCTTGATTATTTCCTTAACCATAAATATAAGCCGCGTAAAATTTGGTGGGAGCATGCCTTGGAGAAGAATGATTGGTCCAGCTATATGAAAATGGTTCTCCAGCATCCGGATGCGCTGTTGTCACCTGTGGTGGCAGATGCGAGCAAGGAGAGTACAGGTGAGACGGATGTAGGCAGTCAACAGCCGCAGCCATACCGCGAGATTATCCCAGCCTTTGCTTCCTTGAAGCTGAGTGAAAAAGAACTGCAAAAGCACGCTGTGCTGGATGTACTGCCGTTCAGTCTGGATCATATCCTGAGTGGGGGTAGCCCATTGACTGCCGAAGGCCGCACGCTTCTGCTTGTAGTCTATCAGCAAAATGGACAGCAAAAGCCGCTCTACTACACCATGCCGATCGGCAAAAATATCGCTGCGATTTAATATAAGAGGCATCGACTTTGATATACCAAGAGTCGGTGCCTTCTTTTGTCTTATAAAAAACAGGTGAGCACTCCAAATTTTACATTCGTGTAATCTATTGCTTTACGATACTTTACAAAGCAGATATATGATTACTTTATCATATATGAATATTAAATTTATTGGAGTGTGACCTTGTGAAAAAGCGTTCGATGAAAAAGAGTATCCTTGCTTTAGGTGCTATTACCGTTTTGAGTGCGCCATTGTTATCTGCTAATATCCCTAACGCTTTTGCAGCCTCATCTAATACCAAGTCTACTACGACACAGGTATCCAAAGGACAGAAAACCTCGTCAGCGAAAGTCGATGCCCCTAAGAATGTCATTCTCTTCATCGGCGATGGTATGGGAGAAGCAAGTCGCAACGCGATTCGCTTGGCGACGGTAGGGAAATCGGGATTACTTGAAATGGACAACATGCCTGTAACCGGCCTGGTTAGCACAAGTTCAGGGGATAACCTGGTTACGGATTCTGCCGCCGCTGCGACTGCCATTGCAACAGGTGTGAAAACGTATAACGGCGCGATTGGAATGGATTTGAATAAAAAACCAGTGACAACGATTATGGAGCTGGCTAAAAAAGCAGGCATGTCTACAGGTGTCGTGACGACAAGCCAAGTGACAGACGCAACGGGGGCTGCCTTTGGTGCGCATGTCGAAAAACGCTCCGCTCAAAGCGAGATTGCCAAACAGTATTTGGAGAAAAGCAAGCTGGATGTTATTCTGGGCGGTGGTGAGGATTTCTGGTACCCTGCCGGAACAGTAGGCAAACATCCAGATGCTCCGGCAGAAGATCCTGAGGAAGCGAGTAAGGGAACTCAAGGGAATTTGGTAGAACAAGCGAAGAAGCTGGGATATAGCTATGTGACGGATCAGACAGGAATGAAAGCAGCCAAAGGTTCTAAGTTGCTGGGGCTGTTCGCCAATGAAGAGATGTTCCAAGCTCACAACAAGCAGGGTAACTCTTACAATCCAACGGTTTCTTTACCGGATATGACGACCAAAGCGATTGATGTTCTTTCCAAAAACCAAAAAGGTTTTTTCCTGATGGTAGAAGAAGAAGGAACGGATGAGATGGCGCATGACAATGAAGGTGAGCTAACGATTAAGGCTGGGCAACAGCTCGATAAGGCCGTTAAAGTAGCTAAAGATTATGCCAAAGCACATCCAGATACATTAGTGTTGGTGACGGCAGATCATGAAACGGGCGGTTTGGCGATTGAAGGCGAAGATGCGGAGGATGAATCCGGTGAAGGCGTCTCCAAAGAGGATGGTCCTTTTACTGTAAAAGGCTCTAATGAAAAGTTTTATATTGACTGGACCACGGGAGGACATACATCTGTTGATGTGGCGTTAACCGCGATGGGCCCAGGCTCTTCTCAGTTTAGCGGGAATTACCCGAATACTGCCATTCATGATAAGCTGGTTAAGTTGCTTCAATTAAAGAAATAGCTCGGGGTGTAAGCCGCCACTTTAAAGGCTTTCCATATTGGCAATATGGTTTTTCCTGTGATAAACTAAAGCTAATAAGTATATACTGAAAAATAGCAAAGATGCAGCCAACATCCTCACTCTTTTACAACAGCCGCTTATAGGGGCGGTAGTTGTAGGGTTGGATTAGTAAAATAGACCGCTAACCTTTTCCAGAGGGCGGTCTATTTCTTTTTGTTGAAGGAAAGAATCAAGATCACCAATGTCGCAAATTGAATCATCACATCAATGTATCTTTAACCTCCACAGGCATCACCTCCTTTGCAGGAGACTAGCCGAACGTGTTCTACCTTTACTCCTCCGTTGTTTTCTTCCCCCATACTAATTTCATTATAAAAAATATAATGGTCAGCATGATGACAAGCAATGCCATCTGCAAGCCATAACGATGGATTAGTTCTCCTACTGCCTGTACATGATCGCCAAAGATACGTCCGAGTAGAAAGAAGATCAGCGTCCAGATCAAACCCGTTGAATAAGAGAAGAGGGCGTAGCGCTTGAAGCTCATTTTATTGATTCCGACAATATAAGGAATAATGTGACGGACGATCGGCAGCAAATAACTGATGCAAATAGTGAAGTTTCCATACTTATGTATCAATTTTTCCGAAAACGTAATGTACTTGTCCATTTTTTTCTTCCGGCGTAAACGTTCTAGAATCGGTGTGCCCACGGTTCTCCCCAATACATAACCTAAGGACAAGCCTGATATAACCCCAAGATATACAATTAAAAAAGCGGGTAACGGGTGAAGTATGCCCATGCCTGTTACAGCCCCGCCAGTCATCACAATGACTTCATCCGGGATGGGCAGACCCACAATCCCCAGCCATAGAGAAAAGAATAATGCTGCATAGCCGTATTGTTCGATGATGGAAATTAAATATTCCACGTCCATACCCGTACTCCTTTCTTAAGCTTTCTTTCGGCATACATACACGAATGCGGGTGGAACATTCATGGGCACAAACTTGATTTCTTCAATATCAAACCATTCACCTAACTGCTGCTTCATCTGTTTAGAGTATTGAAAGGCCACAAACATTCCTCCATCCCTGAGCGATAGATGAATTTGTTCTACAATTTGATTCCGCATCGCTTGTGGAAAATTGAAAAAAGGCAGCCCGCTGATTATGCAGTCAAGCTGTTCTATTTGAGCATTTTTCATAGCAAGCTGAAGCTCACGCGAGTCGGAATAGCATAGATAATTCGGGAATCTTCTTTTTAAACTCTGCTGCATGGTTTGGTCTTTCTCAAAGAGTAAAACCTTAGGTTGAAATTCAGCAGCAGACGGGATGTATTGAGTAATAGCCCCTGTTCCAGCACCAAGCTCGGCAACAGCATGAACTTCACTCCATGGAATGGATTCTATCATATTTTTAGCTAAAAATCTGGAACTTGGTGTTACACTACCCACGTATGCAGGCGAGTACAAAAATTTGACCAGGAACATAAGTCTCTCGTGAACCAAATGGCTAATACGGATCATACATCATTTCCCTACTTTCAATTTTTAAAATACGTTCATTTATTCTTTGCTAAGAGTAACAAATTATCCCTTTACTTACTCCTGTCTCAAGTAGGGTTGATCCCCCCGTCTTGCGGAGGGTATTTTCCTTGACTATGGTCTAGGAAATAATAAAAGGGTTACGGTATTAATGAGTCTGTATTGATTCAGTTATCATTCAGCATACCCTCAGGTTGCATTCAGATTTGCTACCGATGAAAGGTAGGTGGGCAGCCAAAAACATTATGTACACTGAGAGGGGATCTATTTTGTCACTATCCATTAACAGACATCTTATCACGACTTCCTATGATCATTCGAATACGGTGAAGTCACATGAGAATGGACTAAATACCGCGGGTCATACCACACACAAGAAATCTAACGATTCACTCGAATTGAGTAAGGAATTCATGGAATACACGGGAGGAATGCAGGCTCCGCTTCCTACGAATGCCACAGATGAAGAAATATCGGCTTTATTCGATAAAATCGCTAAGACTTTTGAACAATCTGTATCATCGTAGTCATAGTCATTAGAGTGCAACACCATAGCTTAGAACCGGTTAGCCCACACGTGTAAACTCATACTTTTATAAAGGGGAAATCTCGTATGAACATTTCATCCACATCCAGCAGTTCTATATCTATTTCAAGCACTTCATCTTCATCCAGTACCAACGATACAGCTAGTCTGGAAAAGCAAAAAGCTCAACTTGAAGCGGAGTACAACAAGGTACAGCAAAGTAAGGATAATAAAGATACAAAAGAAACAAAAATGAAGCAGCTTCAGCAACAAATTAAACAGATTGAAGCTCAAATTGCACAGCAAAGTTCGCAATCCAGCAGTACGTCAACTCCAAAAATGGAAAAGCCCGCTCCAAGTAACACAGAAACAACTCGTATCAACAGCGCTAACAGCAGCGATATTACGGGAATTGGGAGATCACTGGATATTTCAATTTAATCATCCCCTCTCTTCTCCTGTATGGCAGACGATGGATATAAAGGATAGCAGGTTCTCCGTTTCAGAGGGGCCTGCTTTTTTCGTTACTAAATATTTTGCATGAATCCAGGGAACGACTTTAATCAGCGATATTTAGATTAGAATAATTCTGTCCATCTAAATTGAATCATGTGACTAAACATAGAAAAGTATATACAATATATAACAGTAGGAAGATGAAAGTATTTTAACCCTATTATTTTCTATATTTAAATCAGTAAGTGCTAGTAATCATTTCAAATTGGAGGATTTATGCCATGACGCTGGAACCTCAGATGAATCGAAGTAGTAGAGATGAAGCGCGTTTAGTCAGAAACAAGTTGATTGAGTTTAATGCGAAACACGTTCCAGCAGATATTCGAACCCAATACGAAGAGATTAATCTTACGCTTAAAAATGAAGACGGTCAGGTGATAGGCGGTCTCCTAAGTGTACTATGTTGGAACTGGGTGGAGGTTGATATTTTGTGGGTAGATCAGAGCTACAGAGGAAAGGGCTACGGTTCACAACTACTTGGTGAAATTGAACAAATTGCTAAAAAAAAAGGGTGTGATTTTATACAACTTAATACCTTTACTTTCCAAGCGCCCGAATTCTATGAAAAGCAGGGGTATGAAGTCGTTGGTGTCATTGACGATGCTCCGAGAGGCTTTAAACACTATTATTATAAGAAAAATATACTGAGGACTCTATAGATGCGCGTACAGATCAAGGAAATAAATAAAGATCAGCATATCATCATTCGTAGTATTGGCGAGGAAAAAGTATACGGCTACTGGACATATTTTTGGCATGAACTGACCTCCGGATATGCGTATGTTGTCCCCTATGAACATAGCTTGAATAAGATGATTCCCGGTTGTGTAATTTCGGTCGAGACTTCTCAGTCCAGTATAGAGGGGTTCAGAAGGCTGAAGTCTACTGAAGAGACAGGGATTTTTCGACCTCAACCAAAGCTAGGCGACTATTGGATTCAAGGAACGATACATCAAGTGATGCAAGGCGAAGCAGACGAGATAGAATGTGTGGAGATTGTAGTAGGAGACACTACGTTTATTTTGGATTCTGAAGAAATGAATGGTGATGTCAACGTTAAAGCGGGCGACGGTGTCGCCTTTGAAATCATAGGCCTACAGTTGTTTGACGAGGGACTGTGAGCGTTCTATAGCGATTGATTCGAAAAGAGGTAACACATGTCTAATGATAATAGTAAATCGAAAACGTTGGGAGCTTTTCTGAAATCACGTCGAAATCGACTTCAACCAGAGCAGGCAGGTCTTAGGCTTTCACAGGGCCCGCGAAGAAGAACACCGGGGCTTCGCCGAGAAGAAGTTGCTATGCTGGCAGGTGTCAGTGCGACGTATTACACATGGCTGGAACAAGGTAGAGAAGTAACAGCATCTAAGGAGATTATCGAAAGTATAGGAGAAGCTCTACAATTAACTCATGATGAGAGAGCGCATCTAATTCAATTGTGGAATCCCAATGAGACGGTTGCGATTTCGCCCATCCAGACAATGCTGAATCCACAGTGGCAACGTATTATTGATCAGTTGTCCTATCCTTCCTTTATCAGCAATGAAAAAGCGGAAGTGCTTGCTTGGAATAGCGCGGCGAATGAGGTGATTACCGATTTTTCTTCCCTGTCCGTTTCTGAACGTGTCATGATTCGTTTATTGTTCGTGGATTCCGAATTACGTCGTCGAATGGTTAACTGGGAAGAATTCGCGTCCTATTCGGTAGCTGTTTTTAGAACCTATTATGACAAGTATTTAGGAGATCCTTGGTTTGAGGAGACGGTAGAACGGCTGCGTGTGGAAAGTATGGAGTTTGACACCATGTGGAAGCAGCATCATATCCAGCTCAAAAAAGTGAATCGGGTTTCCCTTCAAATCCCTGGCGCTGTGGAAGCAGTTTCCTATGATATTAATTCTTTAGCAAGTATTACGGACCAACCGGGTCTGCACTTTTGTATCTACACGCCAGTAAGCCAATCCTCTACCTGGTAATCTTGTTACTAGTATAAACGTACTGTGGTTGCCTTCATAAGGGTCTATTAGAATGAGTACATGTTCATTCCATCCATTTACCCAAAGAAAAGAGGGAACCATGATATGCTGAGAAGGAAATTGGGATGTGAAGGGCTGGAGGTATCAGCTCTGGGCCTTGGCACGATGATGATGCCGAACAACGAGGAGTCGGTGCGCACACTTCAGGGAGCGCTGGACCTTGGTGTAACGCTGTTTGATACAGCAGATCTTTATGGTGAGGAATACGCACAGCAGAAGTTCGGCGGCAATGAGAAGCTAGTTGGACGTGCGCTCAAGGGTCGTCGGGAGGAGGTAGTGATTGCCACTAAATTCGGGATCACACACACTCAGGGACCCAAGGGAGATCCGGCATATATTAAAAAATCCGTAGACGCCAGTCTGTTTCATCTGGGGATTGATTATATCGACCTGTATTATCAGCATCGAGTCGATCCCAATACTCCGATTGAAGAGACCGTCAGAACGATGGCCGATTTGGTTAAGGAAGGGAAAATCCGTTATATCGGCTTGTCGGAAGCGTCGGCTGAACAGATCCGCCGCGCGCATGCGGTGCATCCAATTACCGCAGTAGAAACCGAATATTCCTTGTGGAGCAGAGAAGTGGAAGACGATGTCCTTCCGCTACTAAACGAATTGGGAATCGGCTTCGTCCCCTACAGTCCACTGGGTCGAGGTTTCCTCACGGGACAGATCAAAAAATTTGACGATCTGCCAGTGGATGATTACCGCCGTCATTTCCCTCGCTTCCAAGGCGAGAATTTCACCAAAAATCTAGAGGTTGTCCTCCTGATCGAAAAACTGGCTGCCCAAAAAGGTTGTACTTCTGCTCAGTTAGGGCTGGCATGGCTGCTGGCGCAAGGCGACCATATCGTCCCGATTCCAGGAACGAAGAGATTGGAAAGAGTGCGTGAAAATATTGGTGCCCTACAGGTCTCTTTGTCGGAAGCAGAGCTTCAAGAGATCGAGCGTATTTCGCCCAAAGGTTTCGCAGCAGGTTCTCGTTATCCGGAGCGTGCCTAGAAAACGGAGTATTGGCATGATGATTAAGTTTAGGATAAGACCGTTCCTTTCTGGAGCCGCTTGGTAGTACCAGCGGCTCTGCAGAAAGGCGGTCTTTTTTTACTAATTTTGAACGACTTAGGCATGAGTTCTCAAGTCTAGTCTATGGTTAGAGTTATTGCGCTCTACAAAATAACGAGTTAAAGTATGGGAAATGCCATATTTAACCACAGTTTGTCGGTGTGAAAGTAAAACTAGATTTTAGTGAATCGTGAATAAAGAAAGGTATGATCGGATTGACAACAGAAGTGACACATAAAATATATACCATGTGTATGATTCAGGACGGAAGTAAGGTATTGCTTATGAATAGACCCAATCGAAAGGGGTTTCCGGGTTATATTGCTCCAGGAGGAAAAGTAGAGTTTCCAGAAAGCATTGTGAATGGGGCCATTCGTGAAGTAAAGGAAGAAACAGGCTTAGCCGTTACGGAAATTGTATTTAAAGGAATCGACGAATATTGTGACCCAAGCCAAGGGCTGAGATATATGGTCTTTAACTATTTGGCTACAGCCACTGAGGGTGAATTATTAAAAAATCCCCCCGAGGGAGAACTGCTGTGGGTGGATATGAAAGAAGCGCTAAATCTGCCGATGCAGGATTGGTTTAAGCGGAGATTTCCATTGTTTTTTGAGCCAGGAACGTTTGAAGTTAGTTCCGTGTGGCTGGCGGATACAGATGAAACTCTGGAAGCAACGATTAAGAGCTATGGTGTATAGAGATGACGACGACCATATATTTCTCATCTAATCGGCTAGGCGAGGTAACAATTGAACAAGTGCAAAGGATGCTGAATCGTTTTGATTTGGGACGTTTGCTGTCTTACGAAAAAACGGCAGAAGGTGTCCTAGGGCAAACTCTTTATGTTTCCTCAACGGCTGGGCAGTTTGTGCTGAAGGGGAACCCACTTTTTCCAGGGCAATGGGTAGAAGAAAAATTTATGGTGGAGCAAATACAGACGCGGACTCCAATTCCCGTGCCAACACCGTATCTTGTGGATCATACAGAGGACATTTTTGGCTGGAGCTATGCACTTATGCCCCGTCTATACGGTCAGCATATACATACACCTGAGTTGCAAGCAAAGCTGACCTCGCTGGATAAACAGCAAATGGTTGAAATGCTTGCTACTGTTTTGTTAGAGCTTCATAGATGGAAGGTTAAGAACAGTGGAGAGCTGGATACAACAACTCTAGGCATTCGTCCTTTTGAAGTCTCTTATCGAGTATGGTTGTATGGACGAATTCGCTATTGGCTAGAGGATGCCAAAAAATACTCGAACATTTCTGTACAGGATATGGAATGGGTAGAGGAAATATTGGAAGGCTCCCGTCAAGCATTCGATCAGCTGGAAGCTGCCACTTTCGTGATGGGGGATTTTAAACCGCAAAATTTCCTTGTGCAGAATGGGAATAAGGGCTGGGGAGTCAGTGGTCTTTTTGATTTTACGACAGCCTATTTTGGGGATGGGGTTGCAGATCTTCCGAAAATAACCATCATGTATCTGGAGAACGGCGAAGAAGAATTGGCAAAAGGTTTTCTTACTGCTTACGCACAAGGGATGGAAGCTAAAGAAGGATTTACTGAGCGTTTCCGGGTGCATATGCTGCATCAGCAGGTTCTAAACTGGGGATGTGCCAAAGCGATGAAGCAAATCACTTGGGATGATAAGCTCTCTTTTGCAGATTGGGCGCAAAAATTCATGGATATTGAGGTATAAAGCAATAGCAGACAAATTGAGTGTTTAAAGAGGAGGTAGTGAGTGGGATGCAGACTGTCAGATTGGTAAAGCCGGATCAGGACTGGAAGGAAGCTTATCTTTCATTTTATGAGGAATGGAAACAGAGCCAGGAGCATATGGTACCTTGGGTGATCTCTGTAGAGCCGTACGATTTTGAAGGTATGCTGACGTTTTTAAGTAATCAGGAAAATGGAATGAACCTGTCTGAAGGCTGGGTTAAAAGCTCCACATACTGGCTTGTGAATGCGAATGAACAGGTTGTGGGAGCGGTGAATATCAGGCATGACCTTAACGAACACCTAATGAATGCCGGAGGTCATATCGGTTACGGTATCCGTCCTTCTGCACGAGGGAACAGGTACGCTGTTACAATGCTGGCCTTGGCGCTGGAAAAAGCAAAAGAGCTGGGGATTTCCCGAGTCCTGGTCGTATGCGACTCCGATAATATTGCCTCCAAAAAAACAATCATACAAAACGGCGGAATGTCGGACAAGGATTACATAGAGGAAGACGGAAACCGTGTAAACCGGTTTTGGATCGAACTGTGAGTGAGAAAGAGGGGAACGCGAGAAGCTCATGAAATTATGGCCTGAATATGCGCAAAATATCATTGTTGGTGTTATTTTTGAAGGAAAATGGAATTGGTATGTGACGGCAAGAGAATATTGGTTTTTGAATACCGAGATGGAGGAACGGTTTGGTATCCCTATTTTGGATGAAACCACAGCAGGAGCATTTTTGGATCACATCTGTGAATATAAGGTGGCTACAGGGGAACTAACTTCAATGCTCCAGTTGCTGGATGATGCTATTCACCATCAGGATGAAGTGTTGGAGTTCTATCCTGCTCTGTATGTTAACTTTGATGAGAAAGTTCTCTATTCGCTATTTCCTGAGCCAGCTTCGTTTGAACACTATGTCCCAGTGGGGTGGAAAGGGGAATATCAAAACTTTTTGAACAGGGTACCTTCACCTGAACAGTATTGGATGATCGGTGGAAGTAACTTTTTTGAAACATTCACTTGATAGAACGAAAGAGGAAATGAATATATGGATGCTTCCATGCATGAGTAGCTATATTAACCCATAAAATGTAGTTCTAAGGTCACGAAAACCTCTCCAAGGGCCATGTTTTTATTTTCTAATTGATATTGATAATTATTATCACTTATAATAAGAGCAGACATATTACGCTATGATAGGGAGAGTTGCAGAGTGGCAGTGTCCTTGGAATTATATGATGTAACGATCATCGGCGGTGGTCCTGCCGGTATGTATACCGCATTTTACAGTGGAATGAGAGATATCAAGACCAAGCTGATCGAAGCCAAGCATGAGCTGGGCGGACGGATGCGCATATACCCAGAGAAGATGATATGGGATGTCGGAGGGGTCACCCCGGTTTTATGTGAAAAGCTGATTGATCAGCTGGAGCAGCAAGCGCGGACGTTCGAGCCTACCATTGTGCTGGGGCAGCAGATCACTGGTTTGGATCGGCAAGAGGATGGCACGTTCCTGCTAACTTCTGCCACAGGGGAACAGCATTGGACACGCACGATCGTTCTGGCAGTAGGCTATGGTATTCTCAAAATGGCTAAGCTGGAGATTGAGGGGGCGGACCGCTATGAGGTTACGAACCTGCATTATACTGTACAAGAGCTAGAGCCATTTCGGGGCAAGCACGTCCTGATTTCCGGTGGGGGCGACTCAGCAGTGGATTGGGCGAATGAGCTGGAGTCTATTGCGGCGAGTGTGACCGTCGTACATCGTCGGGATCACTTTGGCGGACATGAGAAAAATGTAGCTCGTATGAAGTCATCTTCGGTCCGTGTTCTCACACCATACGCGGTAAGTCAGCTACATAGTAACAATGGAGAGACGATTGAACAGGTGACGATCAGTCATATAGATACGGACGAAATACAGGTGTTGAATGTCGATGCAGTCATTGTAAATCATGGACTAAAATCCGATTTCGGCCCGCTTCGGAATTGGGGACTGGATATGGGGGAGTGGCATGCCCGAGTGAGCGAAAAGCTGGAAACGAATCTGCCGGGGATTTTCGCGGCAGGCGATTTTGTCGAGTACGGAAGTAAGCTGTATCTGATTGCCGGTGCGTTCACAGATGCTGCCCTTGCACTAAACAGCGCCAAGCTGTACATTGATCCGGCAGCTGACAAAGCGGCATATGTATCTTCTCATAACAGCCGCTTTAAGGAGAAGAACCGCGAGCTTGGTGTCGTGGAGTAGAGTAAGATACGGAATTAAGTTATATAGGATTAGAGATAGGGTAGGGAAAATGTAAAAGAACTTCCGCGACTACGATTGATGTGGTTTGCATTAAAAAATCAAACGAACCTACCATAGAAAGTATGGACTGGATTGAAAGGTGACATATGAAGAGACGAACGGAGCAACAGGAAGCGATTTGTGCAGATATTATTCAAAAGGCAGAGCCCTTTGTACAGCAGCAGTTGGAGCATGATCATAGTGGTCACGATTGGTGGCATATAGACCGGGTGAGAAAGCTGTCTCTTAAAATTGCTGCCAAAGAGGGCGCAGATTCATTTATTTGTGAACTGGCAGCACTGCTGCATGATGTAGCGGATGAAAAATTAAATGATTCCAAACAAGCCGGGCTGGATAAAGTAGAGCAGTGGCTGCTTCTGCATGTAAGTGATCTGGATATAATCGCGCACGTGATGACTATTATTGCTACGATGTCCTACAATGGTGGACAAAACCCGCCCATGGAGACGCTGGAGGGTCAAGTTGTGCAGGATGCGGATCGGTTAGATGCTCTTGGAGCAATTGGGATTGCAAGAACCTTTATGTATGCAGGCTCAAAAGGCAGTATGATGCATCACCCGGATAAAGATTTTTCACAGCATGAGTATCGTGCCGCAGGTAAAAGTGCCATATACCATTTTTACGAAAAGCTGCTCAAGCTCCAGGATTTAATGAATACCACTTATGCCCGAGAGCTGGCGGAGGTTCGGCATCAATGGATGGAGCTGTACCTGGAGCAGTTCTATAGAGAATGGAATGTGGATGATGTTCAGCAGAGAGAGGAAGGCTGATGCTTCTTAGATGCAGTGATTCCAAGGAAAAAAGCTCACCTTTTTAATAAATATTAGAAAAAATATTGCAATGCACTGATTTCTCTCCTACTATTGATAATAGTTATCATTGATAATGATAACTATTATCTGTAATCAAGCAGTAGAGGGGAGCCATTCAGGTTATGAAGAAGTTTGCAGTAGGGGTGTGTACTTTATTATCGGCAAGTTTGTTGTTGACAGCGTGTGGTGGAAAAGTGCAGGAGGTGGATAGCTCGGCTCAAACGAATTCCAATGCATCGACACAGACGTCAGTTTCCGACGGAGAAAGTGCCAAGACGATTACATATCTAGATAAGACTTATAAGCTGACCAAGACGGATCATATTATTGTAGCAAGTCTGGAAGCGATGGAAGATGCGGCTGTCCTGGGAGTAAAGCCGACTGGGGCGGTTACTTCGGGAGGAAAATTCCCCGAATACATGGAAAAAGCGATGGAAGGAGCCGCAGATGTTGGTGACCGAATGCAGCCTAGTGCTGAAACGATCCTGAAACTGAAGGCAGATGTGATTCTTGGGAGCTCCAAATTTCGACCTGCGGTGGCAGAACAGCTGGGGAAGGTCGCTACATTGATTCCAGTATCTCATATTTCAACGAACTGGGAAGCGAACCTGCTCATGTTGGGGCAACTTACGGGCAAAGAGGCGAAGGCGAAAGAGATACTGAACAAGTACAAGCGAGATGCTCAGGCGGCCCAACAGAAGCTCAAGCCATTATGGGAAAACAAAAAGGTGCTTATGGTACGGATTCGTACAGGTAATCTGTATGTATATCCTGCAGATGTATATTTCAATCCTTCGCTATATGTTGATCTGGGAGCTAAGGTACCGGAAGAGTTAAATACAGTAAAGGCACAAGAGGCAGTTTCTTTGGAGAAGTTGGCTGATATGAACCCTGATTATCTGTTCGTGCAATTCTCAGAAGGAGAGAACAAGGATCAGCCGCAGGCATTAGCAGATCTGGAGAAAAATCCGATTTGGAGCAGTATCAGCGCCGTAAAGAATGGGAAAACCTTCGTCAACATCGTAGATCCCAATGCTCAAGGCGGTACTTCATGGAGCAAACTAGCCTTTTTGGAAGCGGTTATGAACCGACTTTCGCAGTAAAGGTAGGAACATGGGAAAAAAATTAATCTCTCCTTACCTTATCATCTTCGTCTCTCCCTTGTTTATCGTGTTAACGTTACTGCTGTCTGTGATGTACGGAGCCAAGACGATAGAATGGGAGACGGTAATTGCTACCTTTTTCCATTTTGATGCTGGGAATGTAGATCATCAGGTCGTATTAAACTCTCGTCTGCCTAGAGCGGTCGGCTCTATATTGATTGGTGCTTTTCTCGCGATTTCAGGAGCCATTATGCAGGGAATGACGCGGAATTTCTTGGCTTCACCCTCCATTATGGGCGTGTCAGATGGAGCGGCATTTGTGATCACCTTAATGATGATCCTCGCGCCGAACTCCACTTCGATGGGGCTGATCGGCAGTTCTTTTGTAGGATCGGCTCTTGGGGTAGCTATTGTATTCGGTTTAGCCTGGATGATTCCCGGGGGTCTTGCTCCGGTTCGTATGGCCATTTTGGGAACAATCATCGGCACGTTTTTAAGCAGCCTGTCGGCCGTTCTTTCCATTTATTTTAATGTATCGCAAAATGTAAGCTTCTGGTTTAACGCACGACTGCATCAGATGGATCCCGGGATGATCCAATTGGCAATTCCCTTTGCTCTTGTGGCAGTTGTGGGGGCGATGCTGCTGGCCAAGCCAATAACACTACTGTCGCTAGGCGACGACGTGGCCACAGGCCTGGGACAGCGGTCATTACCGGTCAAGCTGGGGGCGATGCTCTGTGTAGCATTGCTGACGGGTGTTTCTGTTGCGCTGGCAGGAAAAATTGCTTTTGTTGGCTTATTGATTCCGCACATCACCCGATATTTAATCGGAGTAGATTACCGTTGGGTCATTCCATGCTCTGGTTTGATCGGTGGCGTTTTTTTGGGTATGTCTGATGTGTTGAGCCGTTTTCTAAATTATCCGTTTGAAACGCCTATTGGTGTGGTTACCTCAGTCATTGGCATCCCTTTCTTTCTGTACTTAATACGTAGAAAAGGAGGGGGAGAGCATGCGTAAAATCAGTGCAAAACGCCTGTGGCTCGTACTTTTAAGCGTGGCTGCGCTCATTTTAGCAGCCTCCTATATTAGTCTGACCCATGGGGAGTTTGACATGACTCTGCAGGAAGTGGTTCAGACGTTGTTCCGTATTCATCCTACTCCGCAGTTGGATTTGGTAATTTTTGATTTTCGGCTACCTCGTATTGTGATTGCCGCCTTGGTCGGTCTGGGGCTGGGGATTGCTGGGGCGGCGGTACAGGGAGTTACACGGAATGGCTTGGCTGATCCCGGCATTTTGGGCATTAATGCAGGGGCGGGGGCAGCCATCGTCATATTTATGTTCTTTTACCAAGGACAGATGGAAACGACAGGCTGGACTGCGGCGTTGGCTATGCCCTTTTTTGGCTTGATTGGAGGATTGATGGCTGCCCTGCTGATCTATTTGTTTGCATGGAAAGCAGGACGCCTGGATCCACAGCGGCTGCTTCTCGTAGGTATCGCGATTGGCTCTGGCTTCGGTTCCTTAAGCTTATATCTATCGCTGAAAATGAAAGCCTCGGATTTCGAGATGGCGACAGTATGGATGTCGGGCAGTATTTGGAGTGCGGATTGGAAGCTGGTTGCCGCCGTAATTCCGTGGCTTGTCATTTTGATCCCTGTTATTTGGTTGAAATCGTATGTTCTGGATCTATTTCAATTGCATGAACATACAGCTAAAAGTCTCGGCGTTGCGACCGAAAAGGAAAAGTCTATTCTTCTGCTGTCCAGCATTGGACTGGTGAGTGCCTGTGTGTCTGTTTCAGGAGGAATAGGCTTTGTAGGATTATTGTCCCCTCATATCGCCAGAAGATTGGTTGGCCTTCATCATCGTCTTGTGATTCCCGTATGCGGCATGGTGGGTATGGTGCTGGTACTGTTGTCTGATTTTGTTGCCAAAACGGTGGTTGCGCCTGCGGAAATTCCCGTTGGGCTGATTATTGCGGTGATCGGGGTCCCTTATTTTGTAGTCTTGCTCATGAAAAAAACGGCCTAATTGAATTGAAATTGAGGTTCTATAGGAGGTTATTCCCGTGAAAGACCTATTTACGCATGTTCATCGTTCCAGTGATGCACATGGAGCTGTGTACGTTCCTCGAAGTCAGCATCGAGTGATGTATTCACAGGCTGAAAACCGTGAGTATCATATTTATATTGCGATCCCTGCTGAAGAACCTCCTGTATCCGGGTATCCAATTATTTATGTACTGGATGCCAATTCTGTTTTTGGAACCCTGGTGGAAGCGGTGCGTGTTCAGGGCAGACGACCCGACAAAACGGGTGTTGTCCCAGCTATCGTTGTAGGAATAGGCTACCCAACAGAAGCTCCGTTCCATCCTTCTCGATATTACGATCTTACACTACCAAGGACGGCAGTAGAGCTTCCTGTAAGACCAAACGGAGAAGCACCTATTGAAAGCGGGGGAGCCGAGCATTTCCTGTCATTTATTGAAGATGAGCTAAAGCCTAAAATGGAGCGTGATTTTCACATCGATCGCAGCCGACAAACGATCTTCGGTCATTCATTAGGGGGCCTGTTCGTATTACATACCCTGTTTACAAGACCCGGCTCTTTTCAGATCTATGTGGCGGGAAGTCCCTCTATTCACTGGGGTGGGAGGGCCATTATGGAGGAAGAGAAACACTTTTTAGCCTCCACAGATCAGGAACAGCGGAACAAAAGGCTGTTGATTGCGGTGGGTGAGCTGGAAGCAGGACATTCAAGTGGTATGCAGGAAAAGGCCAGGGAGCTTGCCGAGCGTTTAACAAATGTGAATGATTCGGGCTTGCATGTAGAATTCCGTGAATTTGCAGATGAAGGCCATATATCCGTGTTGCCAGTACTGGTGAGCAGAGCCGTTCGTTTTGCTTCGGTTTGTCACTAAAACTATAAAAAGAATCAAAAAATGAAGATATATAAAGGGATATAGAGTATAAAAAGGGATAAAATTCAAAAAAACCTCTCCAATGCTAGCAGGAGAGGTTTTTTTGAATTGATAATTTTCTTAAATGTACAAATATGGACTAAAACAGACGATTTTCAACATTGACTGTAATTGATGGTTTAGTTATCATATTTTGTAACTCTTAATTGATAATGATTATCATTATTAGTTATTTAAATTCAAAATGAATGATGATTACAGCAGAAACTGAGCGTTAAACTGCTTCTTTTGATTTCGCTGGAAAGGGTGGAATGAACATGAGTGATGACGGAATACATGGGAAGGTAGCTCTGGTTACAGGTGCTGCCCAAGGTATCGGTGCTGCTGTGGCGCGTTCTCTGGCCGAATTGGGAGCAATCATTGCCGCTGTAGACCGAAACGCAGAAGGTGTGAGCAGGCTGGTAGACGAGCTGGTGCGTGACGGCTATCGTGCAACGGCTTTTCCTGTCGATGTCAGCCATCGTGCGGCTGTCGATGAGACGGTAGAGCAGATTGAGCATCATCTCGGACCAGTTGGCATTTTGGTGAATGTTGCGGGTGTGCTACGAATTGGGCTAGTAGACACGCTCCGTGACAGTGACTGGACGGAAACCTTTGCTGTAAACACAAACGGTGTCTTTTACATATCCCGGGCTGTGGTGAAGCATATGATTCCCCGGAAATCGGGTTCGATTGTCACGGTGGGTTCCAATGCGGGAGCTGTACCTCGTATGTATATGGCAGCTTATGCAGCTTCAAAGGCCGCTTCGGCGATGTTTACTAAATGCTTAGGATTGGAGGTTGCCTGCCATCATATTCGCTGTAATGTGGTGTCCCCAGGTTCTACGGAGACAGAAATGCAGTGGTCCCTGTGGTCTGATGAAAGTGGGGCACAAGCAGCTATTGACGGATCGCCGAACGCTTACAAGGTCGGCATTCCACTGCGAAGGTTGGCTGATCCGGCAGATATCGCGGATGCTGTTGTTTTTCTTGCTTCGGACAAGTCACGCCATATAACGATGCATGATTTGCGCATTGATGGTGGCGCTACGTTAGGTGTCTGAGTGGAATGCAGCAGTCTTGTATGGGAATAGATGATGGCAATCGTGACAGAAAACAATGGAACAGGAGGCAATAACGTATGAAATCCAATACTGCGCTTGAAGTACAAGCGACTCACTTGCTAAAAGATTACAAGCCAGGCTCTTCCTTCTTTTTTGCGTCACCCACCCGGACTTTACTGGCCCAAGGTACGTTGGGGGCATTGCCGCATGGGGAGGCAAGCGATACGGAGGGCGGATTGACCGGGCGTGTAGCCACGTTGCTCGAGAGTGTGCGTCAGTCCCACGGTGGACATCCGATTGTGGTGGGAGCTATTCCCTTTGATGCTTCACGGGCTGCACAGCTTCTGGTTCCGGCAGAGACTCGCTGGGCGGGGCCGCTTCATTCTCACTCTACGAACTGGCACTCCGAGAATGGGAAAGCTGCCGATTCAGCGAATGCTGCCAGCCGTGTGAACCCGACAAAGCTTGGGCAGGCTCCGGACTACGGTATTCGTTCCGTGCCCGATCCGTCGGAGTTTGTACAGGGGGTGGAACAGGCCCTGAAATATATTGCGTCCGGGGAGCTGAACAAAATCGTGCTCTCCAGAACACTACAGCTGGATACTTCGGAACAAGTAGACGTTCCAAGTTATTTGCATAATTTAGCCAGACATAATACCAAGGGCTATACCTTCGCTGTTGATTTACCCGCTTTGGAGGCGGAAGAAGCAGGCTCGGACGGGGCTGTTGTCGGTGTGGAACAGCGAACGCTGATTGGAGCTAGCCCCGAGCTGCTCGTTTCCCGAGAGGGGCTGCATCTGACGGTTAATCCGCTGGCTGGCTCTGCACCTCGCAGTGATGATCCTGTCGAAGATAAGCTGCGGGCTGCGGCATTGCTGGAATCAGTCAAGGACCGGCATGAGCACGCGGTAGTCGTTGAAGCGGTGGCCTTGGCACTCAGACCGCTATGCCGGAGACTGGATGTGCCGCAGGAGCCTTCGCTGATACAAACAGAGACGATGTGGCATCTTTCGACTGAAATTACGGGGGAATTAGTGGATTTGACGGTTTCATCTTTGGCCGTTGCCCTGGCGCTGCATCCTACGCCAGCCGTATGCGGTTCGCCTACAGAGCAGGCCAAAAAGGTTATCCGAGATATCGAATCGTTTGATCGGGGCTTTTACACGGGAATTGTTGGATGGTGTGATGCAGCCGGAGATGGAGAATGGGTGATTACGATCCGTTGTGCAGAAGCTGCAAAGCATTCCTTGCGTTTGTTTGCAGGGGCAGGCATTGTGGCGGCTTCAAACCCGGAAGACGAACTGGCGGAAACAGCAGCCAAGTTTGGAACCATGCTTCAGGCATTGGGACTGAAGCATGAATAACGAGAACGATACAGAAAGAGGAGGAATATCATGATGTTGCCCGGATGCCCTACATGGCCGCAGGAATTTGCCGAGCGTTACCGGAAGGCAGGCTACTGGGAGGAAGTGACCTTTGGAGAAATGTTGCGGGAGCGTGCAGTATCGCAAGGTGACCGGACGGCAGTGACGGACGGCCAAACAAGTACAAGCTACCGTGAATTGGACGAAAAAGTAGATCGTCTGGCAGCCGGATTTTACCAATTGGGAATTAGATCGACGGATCGGGTCATCGTTCAGTTGCCAAATGTTACGGAGTTTTTTGATGTATGCTTTGCGCTGTTCAGATTGGGGGCGTTACCCATATTCTCGCTTCCGGCTCATCGAAGTAGCGAGATTGCCTATTTCGGTGAATTTTCCGAGGCGGTTGCTTATATCATTCCAGATGTATATTCGGGCTTTGACTATCGTGGACTAGCCAGAGAGGTACAAGCCAGAGTGGCAACCCTGCGTCATGTCATTGTTGTGGGCAAGCCGCAGGAATTTACGGCTCTATCCGGATTGTATATCCAACCTGATCAGTCGTTACCCCAGGTGCTTGCGGGGGATATTGCCTTTCTCCAGCTTTCCGGTGGGAGTACAGGCTTGCCCAAGCTAATTCCAAGGACACACGATGATTATATTTACAGTCTGCGGGGCAGTGTTGAAATATGCGGTCTGGATGAAGATAGCGTGTATTTAGCTGCGCTTCCCATGGCTCACAATTACCCGCTCAGTTCTCCGGGTGTCTTCGGAGCCTTATATGCGGGAGCTAAAATTGTACTTGCGCCTACGCCGAGTCCAGATGATGCTTTTCCATTGATTGAACAGGAGCAGGTGACGATTACTGCTTTGGTCCCGCCGCTTGCGCTGGTATGGCTTGATAGTGCTTCGTCGAGAACCTGTGATTTGTCCAGTCTTCAGGTGCTTCAAGTAGGGGGAGCCAAATTCAATGAGGAGGCTGCTCGTCGCATAAAGCCGGAACTTGGGTGTACCCTGCAACAGGTGTTTGGTATGGCGGAGGGGCTGGTCAATTATACCAGACTGGATGATCCGGAGGATATCATTGTAGCAACTCAGGGACGTCCCATTTCAATCGACGATGAAATTAAAATATTGGATGATGAGGACAAAGAAGTGGCACCGGGAGAGGTAGGCCATTTGCTTACACGCGGACCTTACACGATTCGGGGTTATTATAAGGCGGATCAGCATAATGCAAGAGCATTTACGCGGGATGGATTTTATCGTACGGGCGATTTGGTGAGGTTGAGTCCCGATGGCAATGTGATTGTGGAAGGCCGAGCGAAGGATCAAATTAACCGGGGCGGAGAAAAGGTGGCGGCTGAGGAGATTGAAAATCATTTGCTGGCCCATCCCGGTGTGCATGATGCAGCGATTGTAGCCATGCCTGACGAATATTTGGGTGAACGTTCCTGTGCTTTTATTATCCCGTATGAGATGGTACCGACCGTAACGGAGTTGAAGAAATTTCTGCGTGAACGTGGTTTGGCGGCTTACAAAATTCCTGACAGAATTGAGTTTATAACAGCGTTTCCACAGACCAGTGTAGGCAAGGTTAGTAAAAAAGCATTGCGGGAAATGATTACACAGCAGCTAGCATCTGCACCTGAACCGCATGGAGACATAACGATGAGCAAGAACACATAACGCAAGACAGATACTCGTAATGAAAAATGAAAGGAAGCGATATGATGGCTATTCCTCCAATTTCAGCTTATCCGATGCCGAGTGCTTCGGATATGCCCCAAAATAAAGTGGCATGGCGGCCTGATCCCAGACGTGCAGTGCTATTGATTCATGATATGCAGCAATATTTTGTTACCGCTTTTGAGGCTGGGCAATCTCCGGTCAAGGAGTTGATCGCTAACATCCAGTTGTTGAAAAGCCACTGCCAGCAGCTTGGGATACCTGTAATCTATTCGGCGCAGCCGGGAGGTCAGGCTCCGGAGAAAAGGGGGCTACAGCAGGATTTTTGGGGCAAGGGGATGGATGATGGACCTGTTCAAAAGGAGATTGTGAACGAGCTTGCCCCTTCGGATCAGGATATGGTTATGACGAAATGGAGGTATAGCGCATTTCAAAAAACCAATTTAGACGATATATTGCGGCAATATCATCGCGATCAGATCATGATTACCGGTATTTACGCACATATTGGCTGTCTAATGACCGCGACCGAGGCATTTATGAAGGATATACAGCCTTTTTTTGTAGCTGACGCCTTGGGGGACTTTTCACTGGAATACCACAAAATGGCCCTGACTTACGCTGCTGAGCGTTGCGCGGTTACGATGCTGACTGCCCCCTTGATTGACGAGTTGGAGACTACGAAGGGGGCAGCAACGGAAGGTACTCAGGTGCAAAGTGTAAATATGGCTACAGCTCAGACAGGTATAGCTGACCAGAAGCCTGGTGAAAGAGAAAGCGAGGCAAAGACTTCAGATTCAGCAATGGCTGAAAAGGAAGTGCCTGCGGCTCCGCAGTTAACTGAACAATTGGTACGTGAGCAGGTCGCAGGACTGCTGCAGGAATCAGCGGAAGGATTGGCTACCCACGATAATCTGATGGATAGGGGACTGGATTCGATTCGTATGATGAGTCTTGTGGAAAAATGGCGCCGCTACGGGGCAAGGGTGACGTTCGTGGAGTTGGCTGAACGTCCGACACTTGCTGATTGGTGGAAGCTATTGTCTTCGCGAACTAGGCAGTCAATGCCTAATTTAGACTATTTTTCCCTTTAAAGGAGGGTTTGTGTATGCTCAAGCATCAGGCTATTCGTCTTCCTTTGTCGGGAGCGCAAGCGGGCATTTGGTTTGCCCAACAGATGGATTTGCAAAATCCGGCCTATAATACCGGTGAATACGTTGAGATTCACGGGCCGGTCGATCCCATTTGCTTTAAGGAAGCACTTCGCCGCACGATGGCAGAGGCTGAATCACTGCATTTGCGGTTCGGAGAGGATGAGGATGGACCCTGGCAGATGATTATGCCTTCTGGGGAATGGACGCTGCACCAAATCGATGTAAGCGCAGCTCCTGATCCTCGTAAAGTTGCTGAAGTCTGGATGAGGGATGATTTGCTGAAGCCGATTGATCTTACCCAAGGGCCACTGTTTACACAGGCATTTTTTCGGGTAGGTCATCATCAATTTTTCTGGTATCAGCGTGTTCATCATATTGCATTGGATGGTTTTGGCTTTTCGCTCATAGCGCAGCGGGTGGCTCAACTGTACACATCTTTAGCGGAAGGCCGCTTGGACGAAGAGGGTTGCTTTCCGCGGTTTAGCCAACTATTGGAGGAAGATTCGGTCTATCGCGTCTCGGAGAAGTTTGGACAGGAGCGTGAATTTTGGATCAAACGCTTTGCTGATGGGTTCGAGGTGGCCAGTTTGGGAGACCATGCGACGAGAAACTCCAGGCATGTAGCTTCGAAAGAAGCGATGGCTGGAGGTTTCGTACGCGTTACAGCCCATGTCACCTCTGCGGAGCGTGAACGTCTTCAGATGGCTGCGGAACGTCTCAACGTGAGCTGGCCGGATGTAATTTTGGCGGCAATGGCTATTTATATTCACCGGTTCACAGGTGCACAAGACGTTATACTTGGCTTGCCAATGATGAACCGATTAGGCTCAGCCTCGCTCCGTGTGCCGGGTATGGTGATGAATTTGTTGCCGCTGCGTTTGTCGATTCAGCCAGGAATGAAGGTAGCCACATTGCTCCGTCAATTGGTACAGGAGCTGGGTGAGATACGGCGTCATGCAAAATACAGGCATGAGGAGCTACGGCGTGATCTGCGCTTGCTTAGTGAAAACAGGAGATTGTTTGGTCCATTGGTCAATATTATGCCATTTGACTATGAGCTGAATTTTAACGGTTCTCGCGGAATTACACATAATCTGTCGGCAGGCCCGGTTGATGATCTGTCCTTGAATGTCTATGACAGGTCGGACGGATCTGGATTGCGCATAGATTGGGATGCCAACCCTGCTATGTATAGCAAACGGGAAATAGAAGAGCATCAACAGCGTTTCTTGCAGTTGCTTACAAAGGTCGCAGCTTCGGAACCAGAACAGCCGGTTGGACAAATCGACCTCCTGCTGCCTGCGGAGCGTCAGCTTATACTGAAGGGCTGGAATCGTTCTTCCAGTCCGATGCCAGTCGCTTCCTTACAGGAAATGCTCCAGCTACAGGCGGAACTTAGACCTGATGCTGTAGCTGTGGAATGTGACAACGACATGGTGGTTAGCTATAAGGAGCTGAATAAGCGGGCGAACCGATTGGCCCATTGGCTGATTGCTCATGGGACAGGACCTGAGCAGATCGTTGCCCTGATGCTCCCTCGCTCCGTCAATATGGTTATAGGGATGCTGGCTGTGCTTAAAACGGGCGCGGCTTATGTTCCACTGGACCCTGATTATCCGCAGGATCGTGTTGCTTATGTGCTGGAGCATGCGTCTCCGGTCTGCATTTTAACCAATGCCCAGGTAGCGGACCGCATACCGGCAGACATTTCTGTGCCACGTATGTTTTTGGATGGAGGAAGCGGCCAAGGGGATTCGGCGGCTGTTTTGAACGGACATAATCATGAACTATCAGCCTACCCGGATACGAATCCTACGGATCGTGAACGTGTTCAGCCTTTATCCACGGACCATCCTGCGTATATTATTTATACCTCTGGCTCAACGGGCAAGCCGAAGGGAGTCGTTATTACTTTCAAGAGCCTGACAAATTTTTTGCTTGCCATGCAGGATCAATTCACGTTGTGTGAGCAGGATCGACTGCTGGCAGTTACGACGATATCCTTTGATATCTCCGGACTGGAAATCTATTTACCCTTGTTGAATGGTGCGCAACTGATTATTGCCCGGAAGGAAACCGTTCAGGAGCCGTCTGCTTTGGCCGAGCTGATTAACCGTTCACAGCCTACCCTGATGCAGGCGACGCCTACGCTGTGGCATGTGCTGGCAACAGAACATGCAGAGGCTATTCGGGGTTTGCGGGTGCTGGTTGGAGGCGAGGCTCTTCCAGAGGAATTGCTGCATGCACTCCAGCGTCTGGATTGCCGCATTACGAATCTGTACGGTCCCACCGAAACGACGATTTGGTCTACTGCAGCTTCCATCGAAAAAGGGGACACGGGAACACCGGCTATCGGCAGACCTATCCGCAATACGCAAGTGTACGTGCTTGACGGTAGTCTTCAGGCAGTTCCGGCAGGGGTCACAGGGGACCTGTACATTGCCGGGGATGGGTTGGCTCGGGGATATTATGGGCGCCCGGATTTGACAGCGGAGCGTTTTGTAGCCAATCCGTTTGGCCCTCCGGGGAGCCGCATGTATCGAACTGGAGATTTGGCCCGCTGGAGATTGGATGGATCTCTTGAATACGGGGGGCGTGCGGACCACCAGATTAAAATTCGCGGCTTCCGCGTAGAACTGGGTGAAATTGAAGCCGTTTTGGCGCGGCATTCCGATGTAGCCCAGGTTTCTGTGATTGTCCGTGAGGACCGAGAGGGCGATCAGCGGCTGGTTGCCTATATCGTACCGATCGCTGCCGCAGCAACGCCGGTGCTTACCGGAGCTGAGACAGAGACTATTCAGCAGGAGCCGGGTAGGTCATCGGGACAAAGTGAGCAATCCGAACAAAAAGCGCCTGCCGAACCTTTTGGATATCAAAGTATAAGAGGGGACTTGGGCTCATCGCCTCATCGTTTGCATTCACTGGCGTTACGTGAATATGCCGCTGCGAGTCTGCCCGATTATATGGTACCTTCAGCGTTTGTGATGCTGGGGGCCTTGCCGCTCATGCCTAATGGGAAGCTGGACCGTAAGGCATTGCCTGCTCCTGTTATGGATAAGATTCTCCACGTCCGTACTCCCAGAACACCACAGGAAGCCATGTTGTGTGACCTGTTCGCAGAAGTGCTGGCACTACCGATAGTCGGTATTGATGACAGTTTCTTTGATCTGGGCGGTCACTCGCTACTTGGCGCACGCTTGATGGCAAGAATCCGGGAGGTATTCGGGGTAGAACTGAATATAGGCCGCCTGTTTGAAACTCCTACGGTTGCCAGTTTTGCGGAACGACTGGACCAAGGGCAGAGCTTAAGGCCCTCATTGCTTCCGGCCGTACGTCCACAACGAATTCCTCTCTCCTTCGCCCAGAGCCGATTATGGTTCCTGCATCGGATGGAGGGACCAAGCCCTACATATAATATCCCACTCGTTATCCGTATGTCGGGGGATGTAAATGTGGAGGCACTTCAAGCTGCCTTAGGAGACATCGTGGCCCGCCATGAGACGCTGCGTACGATTTTTCCAGATGTGCAAGGTGTAGCGCAGCAGGTCATTCTGGAAATGCAGCAAGCTTGGCCTGTACTCCGTGTGACGAAAATTTGTGAGGCAGAGCTGCCACACATGCTTGCTGAAGGGTCACGTTACTGCTTTGATCTTGCAGTGGAGCCGGCTTTGCGAACCGAACTGTTCACGCTGTCTGCTGACCAGCATGTGCTGCTTATGACGTTGCACCATATTGTCGGAGATGGCTGGTCGCTGAATGCACTCACACGTGATTTGGCAACAGCCTATGCTGCGCACATCGACCGTAATGCACATGCGGAACAATCCGCACATCCTGAAAGCATGGCACCGGTGTTGCCGATGCTGCCTGTACAATATGCGGATTATGCGCTATGGCAGCAGGATCTGCTTGGCAGGGAGAACGAGACTGGCAGCCTGATGAACAAGCAGCTTGCTTATTGGCACGACGCATTGAAAGGTCTGCCGGATCAAATAGATCTGCCTTCAGACTATCCACGCCCTTCCGAGGCCAGCTACCGGGGAGATACCGTTGTATTGCGTATCGCTCCCGAATTGCATGAGCAGTTGCTGCGTTTGGCTCGTGAAAGTCGGGGCAGCCTTTTTATGGTGGTGCAGGCTGGGTTGGCCGCATTGCTAACCCGATTGGGTGCAGGAACGGATATCCCGGTGGGCAGCCCGATAGCGGGACGTAACGCAGAGGGACTGGATCATCTCGTGGGCTTGTTTATCAACACGCTGGTGCTTCGTATCGACACATTGGGCGACCCTACTTTCCGTGAGCTTTTGGAACGGGTCCGTCGCACTTGTCTGGATGCGTATGAACATCAGGATGTACCCTTCGAGCGGCTTGTAGAGATGCTGAACCCTACACGTTCCAGATCGAGACATCCATTGTTTCAAGTTATGCTTGCTTTACAAAACACCCCTGATCCCGAATTGCTGTTGCCCGGTGTGGAAACTCAACTGCAATTGGCCAGTGTGGGTGCAGCGAAATTTGATCTGACGGTGGAGCTGCGCGAGTGTCGGACCGCAGACGGGCGACCTGATGGAATCAAGGGATGGATCGAATACAACACCGATTTATTTAAAAGAGAAACGATAGAAGCTATGAAGGTACGGCTGGAGCGACTATTGGTGGCCGCGGTGGCTAATACAGAACAACCGATAGGGGCCCTGGATATTTTGGGACCAGAGGAACGACACGAAATCCTCGTGAAGTGGAACGGTGACACGAACGCGAGCACTCGTCCTAACCAAGCGTCTACCTCAAGCTTGCCTGCTCTATTCGAACAACAGGCTGCCCGTACCCCGGGAGCTGTTGCAGTTTCATACGAAGGCAACCAGCTAAGTTATGAGGAATTGAACGCGCGTGCCAATCGACTGGCGCATCTGCTGATAGCGCGTGGTGCAGGTCCAGATCGCATTGTGGCGCTGGCGCTTCCTCGGTCACTGGATATGGTTATTGCATTGCTGGCTGTGCTTAAATCGGGAGCCGCCTACTTGCCGCTAGATCCTGATTATCCGGCAGATCGTCTCGCATATATGCTAGAGGATGCTTCACCTGCTCTGATGATTACCAGCATTCACGTGACAATATCCTCAATTCCGGTAACAAGCACGGTATTCCCGGTTGTACTGGAGGATCCTCAGACAAATAAGGAGCTGAAGTCATATCCCGACCGGAACCCGGTGGATGCAGACCGTCTGATGCCTTTGTTGCCGCTTCATCCTGCTTATATTATTTATACGTCCGGTTCTACCGGAAAACCAAAGGGAGTAGTTATTCCTCATCAAAATGTCGCGCGTTTGTTTGATTCGACGCAGCCCTGGTTTCATTTTGGTCCATCGGATGTATGGACTCTGTTCCACTCCTATGCGTTTGATTTTTCAGTATGGGAAATTTGGGGACCGTTGCTGCATGGAGGCCGTCTTGTCATTGTGCCGTATACTGTCAGTCGTTCTCCGGAGCAATTCCTGCAATTGCTGGTGAACGAGAGTGTAACGGTGCTCAATCAGACACCTTCGGCATTTTATCAACTGATGCAGGCTGATCTTGAACAGCCTGTCCTTTCACAAAAGCTGGCGTTGCGTTATGTCGTATTTGGTGGTGAGGCTCTGGAACTGGGCCGGCTGCCTGCATGGTATGAGCGTCATGCAGACGATGCTCCTACCTTGGTGAATATGTATGGGATTACGGAGACAACTGTACATGTCAGCTATATTGCGTTGGACCGTGATATGGTGGCTGAAAAAGCAAACAGTCTGATTGGGCGTCCCATCTCTGATCTGCAAGTGTATGTGCTGGATGATCGACTTCAGCCTGTCCCGCCGGGTGTAACGGGTGATTTATATGTCGCCGGTGCTGGATTGGCACAAGGCTATTTGGGAAAACCCGCTTTAACGGCAGAGCGTTTTGTAGCCGATCCGTATGGTTTGCCGGGGAGCCGGATGTATCGGACAGGTGATTTGGCCCGCTGGCGGTCTGACGGCTCGCTGGAGTATGCCGGACGTGCTGACCAGCAGGTCAAAATACGTGGTTTTCGCATGGAGCCGGGAGAAATTGAAGCGGTGCTGGTTCGGCATGATGATGTGGCTCAGGCAGCGGTCATTGTCCGCGAAGATCAGCCGGGGGACAAACGACTCGTCGCCTATATTGTTCCTGTACCTGGCGGTGAACCGCAAGCGTCCAGACTCCGACTGCATGCAGGAGTCAGCTTGCCTGATTATATGATACCGTCAGCTTTTGTCACGGTATCCGATCTCCCGCTTACACCTAATGGCAAGCTGGATCGTAAAGCATTACCTGCTCCCATGCAGATGGCTGCGGGTGGAGGAAGGGGACCGCGAACGCCACAGGAGGAAATCCTGTGTGATTTGTTTGCCGAGACGCTTGGCATGGAGCGAATCGGTATAGATGATGGCTTTTTTGATCTGGGAGGTCATTCATTGCTGGCTGTGAAGCTGATTAGTAGAATCCGCGAGGCATTGGGTATCGAGTTGGGCATTGGCAACCTTTTTGGAACGCCAACAGTGGCTGGCCTAGCCGAGCAGTTGAACGTAGGTGCCAGTCAAGGGGCTTTGGACGTTTTGCTGCCTTTGCGGGCAAGCGGATTGCAAGCTCCGTTGTTCTGTGTACACCCGGCAGGCGGATTAAGCTGGTGTTATGCGGGCTTGATCCAGTCCATGGGCAAGGATTATCCGATTTATGGCTTACAGGCTCGCGGGATCGCCCGACAGGAGGAATTGCCGCAGACGCTGGATGATATGGCAGCCGATTATATTCGTCATATTCGCACAATTCAGCCCACAGGACCGTATCATCTGTTGGGGTGGTCTTTGGGAGGGAATGTAGCTCATGCAATAGCGACACAGCTTCAATACGAAGGAGAGACAATTGCGATTCTGACCATGCTGGATTCCTACCCAAGCAACCATTTGCCGCTGCGGGGAGGACCAGATGAGGAGGAAGCGTTAATCGCTCTGTTGGCTCTGGGGGGTTATGACCCGGATAGTCTGAATGATGAGCCTTTGCGGCTTTCCACCGCCCTGCATATCTTACGAAGCGATGGTAGCGCCTTGGCCAGCCTCAGCGAGGAGACGATTTTAAACCTCAAGGATACTTATGTAAATTCTGTGCGTATCTTGGGGGAGTACGTTCCGAGACGGTACAAAGGTGATATATTATTTTTCCGATCTACAATTATCCCAGATTGGTTTGAGCCAATTGCTCCGGAAACCTGGCTTCCCTATATTGATGGACAGCTAGAGCAGCATGAACTGGATTGCCGTCATAAGGATCTGTGCCAGCCGGGACCCTTGGCTCATATTGGAAAACTGATGGCAGCAAAACTATACAGGCTTTCTAAATCAATACATCACAATCGCAAGGAGGAAAACAAACCATGATTAATCCTTTTGAGCAGAATGAAGGTGGTTATTTAGTGCTGATGAATGGAGAAGGACAGTATTCACTCTGGCCTGATTTCCAGCATGTACCGACTGGATGGGAGGTCGTTCACCCGACAGACAGCCGTGAGGCATGTATGAATTATATCAGCACACATTGGACAGATATGAGGCCGGATTCCTTGCATCCCAAGGCCGATGCAGTGCGTCGCTAATCGGGGAGTCATCATATCTTTATACAACTATACAACTGTTGCTCATATATGACCCATGAAATGATGACAAATGTAACGCCTTTTGATGATACCATACAATTTTTCGTGATCTTTAAAGTTTCATAGGAAGGCAGAGAACGAATTAGGCTGTTTCCTCTAACCGAGCGTATCGGAGGGGAAACGGCCTTTGTTTTTTATAAATGTCATATTGATATTATCGGGAACATGTGTTATTTTATTGTTAATAACAAAATGATAATAACAAAATAATATAAATTGTAAAGAAAGCGGGGAAGCAGCTATGTTTGGATTTAATTTTGTTAAATTTCAGCCCAGTGAATATGTGATGAAGGTGAAAAACGGGAAGGTGGTTCGGGAGGGTGTTGGATTATCCTTTTATTACTACGCCCCGACCACCTCGGTTGTTGTCGTGCCCGTCTCTTCTATTGATGCGCCGTTCATGTTTGAGGACATGACAAATGATTTTCAGGCGGTGACGGTACAGGGGCAACTGACTTATCGAATTGTGGATTATCGGAGAACGACGCAGATTTTAAACTATACGTATGACTTGAAGGAACGACGTTACATTTCGGATGATCCAAGCAAGCTGGCCCAACGGGTGATTAACATTGCCAAGGTGCTTACCAAAAAGTATTTGGAGCGTGTCCCGCTCAAAGAAGCTGTTCAGTCCAGTGAACGTCTGGCCCAAAACATGACAAAGGATATTGCTCAGCATACGGAAATGGAAAAGCTCGGCATTGAGGTTATGGGGCTGTCGATTTTGGCGATTCTACCTAATAAGGAGACGATGAGAGCGCTGGAGGCTCAAGCGAGGGAAGAGATTCTTCGCAACGCGGATCATGCTTTGTATGAGCGTCGTAATGCATCTATTGAGCAAGAGCGGCGTGTGAAGGAAAACGAGCTGAACACTGAGATTGCAGTGGAGACGAAAAAAAGGCAGATCCGTGAAACTCAACTTGATGCCGAGCGTTCCGTAAAGCAAAAGCAAAGTGAGATGAAAGAGGAGCAGCTACGATTTGACACGGCCTTGGAGGAGAAAAAACGCGAGCTGATTGAGCTGACCGTAACGAATAAAAAGGCAGAAGCCGATGCCAAGGCCTATGAGCTGACAGCCGTCATGAAATCGTTGCAGGATGTTGAACCGAACGTACTTCAAGCTATGGCTAACATGGATATGAGCCCGGATAAACTAATTGCGATTGCATTCCAGGAGCTTGCAGAAAATGCAGGGAAAATCGGTCAGCTGAATATTACGCCGGATCTGCTGCAAGGTCTCATGTCAGATACGGGAGCAAGCGGATCAGGAGGATCGAGAGGGTCTGGAGGAAGAACACGATGAGCGGCCGAATGACAGAGCAGAAGATCATTTTGGTGAAGCGTAAAACGCGACTGGAGGAACTGATTGTCCGATACAATACGGTGCAGCAGGCTCGCTTCTTTATGGAACGGCTGGGTGCGGATTTCAGTGATTATGTGCTGGAGGACGAAAATTACCGCAGGGCGGTGGCAACGGCAACGTCGGAGTTAACGGCCTTGGGTCGTGTTCAGATTGTGGAGCGGGAGCATGTGCCGAACTTTATTTTTGGTGAGCAGGATACAGTGGTGGTGCTGGGTCAGGATGGGCTGGTAGCCAACACCTTAAAATATTTGACCGAGCAGCCGCTTATCGGCGTGAATCCAGATCCATTGCGCTGGGACGGGGTATTGCTGCCGTTTACCGTATCCGACCTGCGCTGGGTAGTGCCGGATGTATTCGTGCACAGACGGCCAATTAAGGAAGTTACGCTGGCTAAGGCCCGATTAAATGATGGCCAATCCTTGTATGCTGTAAATGATTTGTTCATTGGACGCAAAACTCATGTTTCCGCGAGATATGAGCTAAGGCTGGAGGATCAAGTAGAGCAGCAATCCTCCAGCGGCATTATCGTTTCAACCGGATTGGGAGCGACAGGCTGGCTGACCAGCGTACTGGCTGGAGCGGCCGGAATTGTCGGCAGTGCTACACGGCATCCAATCTCGCTGACTCCAAGCCAGCTGATGCCAGGTACAGCCTTCAGTCAGGAAGGGACAGCAGACGGAATGAGTCATGATCATCGTGCAACCTGGAGTTCGCCATCGCTTTATTTTACGGTGAGAGAACCATTCCCCAGCCGAACGACTGCTGCGGATCTCGTGTTTGGTCAGGTAGCAGCCGAAAAACCGTTACGGATTGCATCGCAGATGCCGGAAAACGGAGTTATTTTCAGTGATGGAGTAGAAAGTGACTTTCTGGAGTTTAATGCTGGCATTGAGGCGATCATTGAACCCGCGGAGAAAAAAGGGCATCTGGTCGTGTAGAGGTTTGTACAGGACGGCAATGGGTAATTATGAGTAAGGTACAACCATCAGATGAAATTAAAAAAGGAGGAATCAACATGAGCGACCACACTCAAGACGAAGCGAAAATCCGCAACAAGAAGGACGAGGACGGAGATTCCTTGATGGAGAAAACGAAGCTGGAAAATGGCGTGGATATCGAGCCTGAGGCTGATGAATGGATTGCGAAGCCCTCACCAGTGTCATACGATGATACGAACTCCTCTTCGAAGAAATAAGGCTCTGGCATTCCAATAGAGCAGTGATGCAAAGACAGATGATCCCTAATCGGGTCATCTGTCTTTTTTACATAGGTTAATTGAATCTGGAATATACCTTCCATACTAGCTCACGACGGCTGCTTACATCTGTTTTCAAGAAAATCGCTTTCAGGTGATCCTGCACCGTGTAGGCAGTAATATGAAGTGCGCTGGCCAGCTCCTTGGTCGAAAAGCCCTGAACAATGAGTTGGACAATTTGTCTCTCTCGTTCGGACCATGAGTACACCTCAGCCATAAGCGGTAGCATGTCAGTTGCTTTAGCAGCCTCAAACCATACGGCTAGCTGCTTCTGTCCCGTATGCTTCTGTCCGCCTTGCAGAAGGGTGGCTCTGATGGTTACCCATGGGGCTCCTGCGTCTGTGGAAGGGATACATAGTCGTGCTGGTGCAGTGGCAGTGGATAGCGCTCGCAAGCATACCACCCGGACGGGAGCCGGAAGACCGTCTTCATGGATTCCCTCCTGCTGCCGAAGCAACTGTAGCCACTGCTCTGCTACTAAATTGGACGAAATCGGTTTTAGCTTATCGGAAAGCATGAGAACTCCTGGCTCAAGTCCATTTTCCGTGATCATGGCAGGGGATGGAGATAAACCGACACTGGCCTGACGCAGATGATAGGCTATGGACGGCGCTAACGCTTCAAGCACTTGTTGCTCTTCCTCGCTGAATACAGGTTTTCCATGATGACGGAACAACGTAAGAAATCCCCAACAGCTCCCTTTGTACATAAACGGAACACGTAGCTCATCTCCGAATCCGGCGGGTTGCAAAACATCTCTATATCGTGTGCTCCGATCCGGTTGGCCATGTGTAAACCCATGTAGCGTCGCTACAGACTGTCCTTCTCGCACCAACTGATCATATTTCATCATATCGGCGTGCAGGTATTCGTATTCTAGTAGTTTGTTATGAATGTCCTCCACACCCGACTCTGTAAATGCCCCTGTGGAAAGCAGCGTACGCGGATCTACTGAGGTACAGCACGCCGCATCGAAAGTAACCTGAGTACGCAAGCGGTCGATTAGGGTGTGCTTGTAGTATGCGTTCATCATTTACTCCTATCGAGAAAGCTGGAGATTCTCAAGCGCGATTATTAAATCCCACATTTATGGGATGGTGGATATTCGTATTGTCTTTATAATTGAGAATGATTCTTAATTAAATCTACAATAAATGAATGGTCTGAGAAGATCAAGGCTAAATGTTTGGAGGAAAGCACATATGAGACATACCCCTATTGGAAATACGGACTCAAATCAACCTATGAGCTGGAATCATCCGAATGTGCATAAGTACGCGGATACGATTGCTTTAAAAATACCTGGATATGCTCATTTGTACGAGATGACAGACGGTTTGATAGCCGCACAGCTTGAAGCACAAACTCATATTCGAAATATAGATCCAAATGTGCTAATTGTCGGAGCTGGAGGCGGTCAGGAATTGATTACGCTCGGAGGGCGCCATGATGCATGGTCCTTTACGGCAGTTGATCCCTCTGAGCACATGCTGGATTTGGCACGTAAGCGTGTAACACATGCGGGCATCAGTTCAAAAATATCGTTTGTTGCAGGTACGTTGGAAGAGTTGTCTGGAGAACAGCCTGAAGAACAGCGCGAAAAGCACAGCGAAGAATCATGCAGAGAACCGGTCTATGACGCTGCAACCTGCCTGCTGGTGCTTCATTTTCTTCAAAGCTTGGAAAGTAAACAGGCGTTGCTACGCCAGATATCTACTCGACTCAAGCCGGGTGCGCCTTTTTGTTTAGCTTCTATTAATGGGAATTCACAGGAGCCTTCTTTTTCCATCCAAATGCAGGCGTGGAAAGGTCATATGCTGAGCCAGGGCATTTCACTGGAGGATTGGGAACGATTCGCTGCTTCCATCGGTCGTGAGTCAAACCCAGTGTCCAATGCGGCAATACAGGAACTGTTGATAGATGCAGGCTTTACCCACATCACCCGGTATTATGGTGCTTTTTAGTAAATGCATGGTTTGCAGTTAAAGAGGGAGGGACAGCTTATGACAAAGGATAACATCATCATCATTGGCGGGTATGGCCATGTTGGAAAAATTGTATGTACAGAGTTAAGTGAAATGTTTCCCGGCAAGGTATTTGCCGCAGGTCGTAGTCTGGAACGGGCCACTGAATTTAGCCAACGATCGAATGGTAAGATACGGCCCTTGCAGCTTAATATTCATGAGCCGATGGACCCGTCGATATTAGAGCAAGCCAAATTGGTAATCATGTGTTTGGATCAGGACAATACGGCCTTGGTACGTGCCTGCCTTCGACATGGGGTGCATTACATGGATATTACCGCGAATGCGGACTTTTTGAGTCAGGTGGAGCAGTGTCATCAGGAGGCCCGAGCTCATCAGGCCACAGCCCTGTTAAGTGTAGGATTAGCTCCGGGACTGACCAATCTGTTGGCACTGCAAGCGACACAGCTCATGGATCAGACGGATGAGTTGAATATATCTTTGATGCTGGGTTTGGGAGATCGACACGGTCAGGCTGCTATTGAGTGGACAGTAGATCAGATTCATGCCGATTTGGAGGTTATAGAACAGGGACGTCCTGTGATTCGAAAAAGCTTTACTGGCGGAATAGTGGCAGATTTTGGTGCAGGAGTGGGTCGTCATCGGGCGTATCGATTTCCTTTTTCAGATCAGCAGACACTTCCTCGTACGCTCAAAGTTCCTACGGTTAGCACACGCCTTTGCTTCGATTCGCGCTTGACCACTCGGCTTCTGGCAGGGCTTCGGACGATAGGAGTTTCAGGTCTACTCCGACAGCAAACCGTGCGTGATGCAGTGGTTCGCAGCTTTAGCAAGGTACATATAGGTGGGAATGCTGTAGCGGTCAAGGTAGATGCTCGAGGAACTCTCAATGGCAAGGAGACGAAGGTCGAATGTCGGCTAAGGGGTCACCATCAGTCTGATTTAACCGCTAAGGCAGCCGTCTTTGCAGCGCTCGCCCTGTACCGTTCAGAACTTCCATTCGGTGTATTTCATACGGAGCAGGTTTTTTCATGGAATCGCATGCGGGCTTGGTTAGGGCAGCAAGTAGCCGCAGATATTCAGGTGAACGGACAGCAAGCATAGAAGTCATACATTCTAATAAATGAATCTCATATAATCCAAGCTTATTCAGCAACGCATTGCGGATAGGTCTTGGATTTCTTTTCCTGTTAGATTACACTAGAATGAAGTACATATTTTTGGAAAAGACCTAAGGGGATGATATGAAATGTGGAACCCCTATGAAAATAGCAGACAGCATCCGCACGATTTTATAATAAAATATCGATTTTACACACCGGAAGAAGGAGGCAGGAAACAGCTGCCTATTCAGGGTTATCGCTGTGATTTTGCCTATGAGGGTGACGACATCGGGAATACGGGAATTTATGCCATACATCCTGAGTTTGAAGATGGAGATGGTCAACTGATTATGGATGTTGGTCGTCCTGTTCAGCGGGAAGGGCAAGCGAGAATGTGGATTTTGTTTGGAGAAATGAGGAAAAAGGTACACCGACATCGGATACAGGTAGGAACAAGGGGATATTTCATGGAAGGTCCGCGCCGTGTTGGTGAAGTTGAAGTTACAAGCCTGGTAGGCCTCTTGACCAATCCGGTCAACTAGGTAGTTGCTGAGGAGTCGATAAGAGATGGATATCGCTTATATCATAGATTTATTACGTAAACACGATGTGACCCTAGCTCCAGGCTTATCCATGCAGGAGATTACCGACGTCGAAAGCAGGTATGATATTCACTTCCCGCCCGATTTGCGGGAGCTTCTGATGAGTGTTCTTCCCATCGGTAAAAGCTTTATCCCTTGGAGAGATACGTCACCACAGCGGATGGGTGTAATTCGGCAAAGGTTGAATTGGCCGTTAGAAGGTATGATTTTTGATGTAGAGCAGCATGTATTCTGGCCTCCCGAATGGGGCGAAAAACCGACAGATTCGGCGGAAGCTGTTGATATATGTAAACGTGAGTTTTTACGTGTGCCCAAGCTAATCCCAATCAATGGACATCGATATATCCCAGAGCAGCCATCTGAAGAAGGAAATCCGGTATTTTCCGTATATCAAACGGATATTATCGTGTATGGGGAATGTTTGCAGGAGTATTTCAAGCTGGAATTTGGGGAGAAGCCTTATGAACAAATTGATTTTAATGCCGTAAAAAAAGTGCGTTTTTGGAGCAACTTGTGTGAGTGAGTGTCAGGAAGATGAATAAGTCGAAACGAAGGAAGGGGAGCATGATGTGAAGGTGGAGCAGGATTTGGAAGAAATCAAAGAAAGGTTGACCCAGATCGAGACCAAACTAGAACAAAAGTCGACCTCCAAGAGAATCTTGAAGTACATGATCATTATTTTCTTGTCTATTTTTTTTCTTTTACTTCTAATAGGAATTATTCAGTTTGTTTCAGCCTAATCGGTGTAAGAGGATGAAGGAAGGGAGCTATTTATGTCCATAGAAGCAATCATTTTTGATCTGGATAATACTCTTATTCATCGTAAACAGGCGTTTGCCGCATATACAGAGCGCTTTATAGAACGATTTATAGTGGCAGAAGAACCGGCGATCCGCGCGGCTGTCGTTGAACAGATACGATTGGCGGATCGGGACGGATACCGGGATAAGAGGGAACTGTATACCGAGCTGCATACAGACTTGGAACTGAAAAATCCCGATACGTCAGTACAAGAGATGCTGGGCTTTTGGTATAGTGAATTTCATAAGTTTACGGTGTTGATGGACGGGGCCAAGGAAGTATTGTCCGAACTGCGGTCGCGTGGCTTGAAGCTCGGTATTATTACCAACGGCTCACTCCGCACGCAGCAAGCGAAAATCGACCGAGTTATGCTGAGGGATTATGTGGATTCTATTATCGTATCGGGTGGCGTCAACATCCAGAAGCCTCATCCTCGAATTTTCGAGTTGGCTCTGAATGAGCTGGACATTGTCGATCCCGACCATGCCTGTTATGTAGGCGATCACCCGACAAATGATATTCGTGGTGCACAAAGTGCAGGATTGCATACCATCTGGCTGGAAGGCTTTATGACGTGGCAGGAAACGGGCATTGTACCGGACTATCAGATTGGGAGTTTGCGTGAAATCACAGGTTGGCTGGATCGTCGCAGTTATTCAACGAATAAGGAGGAGGGTGCATCATGAGTATGGAGCAGCAACCGAATCCGATTCTCTTATCGTTCCCTGATCAATTCCAAACGGAACGATTGACCATACGCGCCCCGCAGTGGGGGGATGGGGCGGCAGTCAATGAGGCGATGCGAGAGAGTGCGAATGAACTGCGGCCTTGGCTTCCGTTTGCAAGAAATCTTCCTACGGCAGAGGAATCTGAAATCCGTTCGCGCCAAGCCAGACTTAAATTTCTGGATCGGTC
Source organism: Paenibacillus peoriae (assembly GCF_022531965.1). Taxonomy (GTDB): domain Bacteria; phylum Bacillota; class Bacilli; order Paenibacillales; family Paenibacillaceae; genus Paenibacillus; species Paenibacillus polymyxa_D. Next base: position 1,636,206 of record NZ_CP092831.1, read on the forward strand.
TGATATGATGTTGTATATATTTGATACGGTTTCGGGAGAATTTGTAGCCAGCAGCGGTCTGCATCGTATTGATTGGGATGCACGAAGATTTGAAATTGGGTATTGGCTCAGAACATCATGGACCGGAAAAGGCATTATCACAGAGGCCGTGCACGGTATTACGAATTTTGCCATACAGCATTTGAATGCCAATCGGGTGGAGATTCGTTGTGATTCCAGAAACACACGCAGCGCCAAGGTAGCGGAACGTGCAGGTTTTACACTGGAGGGGATTTTAAGAAACGTCGAGTATGATGAAGAGGGAAGCATGGCACACGAAATGGTTTTTGCCAAGGTGCGTGGTATTGAATTTTAGTATCCTCACATGAACAGTTTGGAAGTTGCTGATGGTTTGTACGATATTACGGAGGCTCATTATGATTAATTATTTTATGAAAAATACAGACAAGTTGGTGTGCATACAATATGTCATCAGCAAAAGGTTCAGCAATCTTGCAAGCGCTAACCAAAAGAGGATGCTTTACGAATTTCCAGCAGCTTGGCGAAGATGTCCCAGCATTAGGACAGGTGATTTAGCATGAGGAGCGTTCGTAAGAGCGTCAGCAGGAAGGCCAATCGGGAAATAAAGGCGAAATTCCGCTGGAAGGCCCGTGCTGCGTACCTAGTTGCTGTGCTGGTCACGATCTTGTTGGGTTTGGGAAGCCGAGTTTTCTCCTCCCAGTTGCCTGAATTCGTTGCTAATCACTTTGGGGATGCCTTGTGGGCGTGCATGATTTATTTTGGGCTGAGAATGTTGGGGGTGAATCGTCAATTGTCCGTAGCCCTGTGGGGCAGCTTGCTGTTTTGCTTCGCCATTGAGTTCAGCCAGATGTACCAGGCTCCCTGGATTAACCACATTCGGGCAACGACACTGGGCGGCTTGGTGCTTGGGAAAGGGTTCCTGACCGCGGATCTGATCAGGTACACGGTTGGCATTGTGGTATCCTGGGCGCTAGACCAAGGCTGTCAAAAGCTGGCGGGGATCAATACACGTATAGACGATGACAAACCACTCAAATAATCTGAAAAGCGAGGGTTGCGCTTGAAACAAAAGGGAAAGCGTCACAGGTTGTTCGGTAAGATGATTGGATTATGCGCAGGGTTCAGCTTGTTGTTTGCAACCATACTTATCCCAGGGCAGGCATTAGCCGAAAAACAGCTTGTGGCACCTCTTCGTTTTGATTTTGGCCCCGGCAAGGTAGCTGACGGCTACACCCAAGTCACTGCCAATGATGTTTACACGCCTGAGCGAGGCTATGGATTTACCGATCTTTCCAAAGTGAATGAAGAAGATCGTGGTGGAAGTGATGCTATACGCTCAGATTTTGTTCGTGTTCAAGGATCATCCTTTGTTGTCAATTTACCACCTGCGGATTACACGCTTTCCCTGATTGCCGGAGATACTGCCGGAAACACAGACATTACGGTTAAAGCCGAGTCCATCGTCAAGGTAGAACCTACTGCCAAAACAGCAGGACAATTTGTGGAGGCTGGATTTGAGCTTGCACTCATCGACGGCCAGCTCGAATTGTATTTCTCAGGTAATGAAGCGAAGATTAACGCTTTGGTTATTACCCCAAAGGATGCTCGAACGGCTGGAGAACATCCTTCGGTATACCTTGCGGGAGATTCTACGGTTCAAACCTATAAATCCGCGATGAAGCCTCAGGCGGGCTGGGGGCAAATGATTGCTCCGTTCTTCACAGATGAGCCTATTTTTGTGAACCGTTCTATTGGTGGACGAAGCACGAAAACCTTTCTGGTACAAGGGCGGTTAGATGATATTTTACGCAATATCCGTCCAGGAGATTATCTGCTCATTCAGTTTGGGCATAATGATGCCGCGATCAACAACCAAGAGCGTTATGTTTCACCCGCGGATTACAAAGTTTACTTAAAAACCTACATTCAAGGAGCCATCCAACGCGGTGCAACACCTGTGCTAATTACTCCTGTTGGCCGCCGGGATTATGATGCGGCAAGTGCCTCGTTTCGGATTAGTTTCCCGGAATATGTGCAGGCCATGAAGGAAACAGCATCGGAGACAAATGTTGCACTGGTCGATCTTAGCCGCTTGAGCGTAGCGTACTATGATACACTTGGACTGGAAGGAACACTCCCGTTATTTTTGCATGTGGAGCCAGGGGTGTATCCTGCATTTCCTGACGGAGTGAAGGATGATACTCATTTTCAGGAATATGGTGCGGAGCAAATAGCTCGGCTGGTAGCTCAGGGAATACGTGAGCTGAATATTCCTTTATCCTCTTATGTACAGGTGGAAGATTCGCAATAAAACATTATTTCCATAGCCATGGTATACTTAGAAAATAAGCTGGCCCTACCCAAAGATAACATTGTTTAGGCTTGGGTAGGGCTTTAATGTTCTGGATCTTAAGGAGGAAGCGAGAATGACAGTCGCTCAACTTCATAAACTTATTAACGGTCAACTCCTGTACAATCAGCATCGGAGTTTATTTTATATGCGCGAGGGTTCTGTTCTGTTAGGACCTTCAACGGAAATGACGTACTGGCTGACGCAGAGAAGCTCAGAACTGATGCTCATGCTTCAAGGCTTGAAGCGCCAGCATATGTATAACGCTTTTGTGACGGATGTAGCGGCTAAAATACTGTCCCAGTTTGTAAATACCAATCAATATCTACATTTTCACACAGCTCATGTGAGGGAGCTTACGGAGCTGTATGATCGACTTTTCACCCGTATTGAGAAACTGTTCCAGAAGAAATTTATAGATAGAGCAACCTTGGACTTACTGCTTCAGCAGCATTACGGGCATTTGAGAGATTTTTTAACTCGTACCAACGGACGTGAAATGTTTGCTAAGTATGCAGAGTGTGAGTATACCTTTTGGATACCTTGTGAGGAATATACGCCGGAGTTGCAAGCCAATCTGCTAGGATTGGACATTGCTCGTTTGCAAGAGCCTGTTCTAGATGTTGGTTGCGGATCTGAGGCACGGTTGGTTACTTATTTACGTGCCTGTGGAATTGAGGCTTACGGAACAGATCGGTTGGCTGAAACAGAAGGTTGGGTCACTCAAGGAGATTGGTTAGAGACCACCTTTGGGGAACGCACATGGGGAACGATCGTTTCACATATGGCATTCTCCAATCATTTTATACATCATCATCTGAAGGCAGATGGTAATATTCATGAGTACGCTCGCAAATATATGGAATTGCTTAGAGCCATTCGGCCCGGAGGGAGTTTTATTTACAGTCCGTGCCTTCCATTTATGGAAGGGCTTTTGGATGCCCGAATGGGTTATCAGGTAGAGTATATCCAGTCATCTGAAGGTTACAGGGCCACGAAAATAACGCGTATACATTCATAAGCGCTAGTAGTAGTCCATTCATTTGTCAGATTCCTTCTTGGAATGGTATTATAAGGATAGATATTACTCTATTTGGGATTCAGTTGATGATAGAAATTCTCATGACGCTAATTTGACACCATAGAGGATGATCATTAGCAGCATGGCTGCACTGAATAATAATGATTAGCCTACGGATAACTGAATTTTAGGGAAGATTAAACCATATTTTCCTAAAAGCCGATATATGGGAATGAGGCGAGAACATACTGTTATTAAACCCGCCCGAAAATGGATGTATATAATTGGGTTAGGAGAGTAGAAGAAGTGTCAGATCTGTATACGAAAAAAGAAGTAGAAGATTATGTAACCAACGTGGTTTTCGAACGACCTTTAGGTGTAAGCATTTCAGCCATTTTATTGATCTTTAATGGAGCACTTCTGTTGGTGACCCAGCTATTGACGCTTAATGCATTAAATGAGGCTGCTACGTTAGTAGGCATTTGTAGGGGCATGTTTCAAGGATTTATCGCGTTACTTGGTTTGGCAGGGACGACTGCCGGTATCGGCATGTTATTTGGTAAGAAGTGGGCTTGGTGGCTGGCAGTATTTTATTTTACATATGAGACCATGCGTTATACGTGTGCAATTCTGTTTATTCCAGATGTCCCTCCAACGTTGGGCGGTGTACAGTTAAACCCTGCTTTATACTACGTAAAATATGGTATGCGTATTATTTGGAATTTGTTGTTTACGTTGTTCATGTGTCGTAGTAAAGTGACGGGTTTTTTTCAAACAAGTGGAATCAGCAAGTGGAGAGCATGTATTGCATTATTCTTCATCAATGGAGTGATAGTTGGGATTGGCTGGTGGCTGATAAGATAAGGTTCTTCGATGTGAAGGAGGAGATAGATCATGGCAATGGAAACGTTTCCGATTTTAGAAACTGATCGGCTTCGTTTAAGACAGCTTACAGTAGGGGATGCGGAGGATGTATTCGGTTATTTCTCCAAGGATGAGGTCACACAATATTATGACTTGGAAAGCTTTACAGAGGTAGAGCAAGCCGAAAAATTTATTCGTTCGATGCTAACCAGATATGAGAAGCAAGAGGGCTTTCGTTGGGGGATTACATTAAAAAAAGCTCCTGAGCGGATCGTGGGTACAATTGGATTTCATAACTGGCAGAAGGAGCACTCCCGTATTGAAATCGGCTATGAGCTGGCACCGGAATATTGGCGGCAGGGTTTGATGACAGAGGCGATGACGGTGGTAGTGGATTATGGCTTTCATTTGCCGCAGGTTCACCGTATAGAAGCCTTCATTGATCCAGATAACGAAGGCTCCAAACGGCTGCTACTCAAAAGTGGCTTTACTAAAGAGGGTCACCTGAGAGACTATTTTTATGAAAAAGGTCAATTTGTCGACGCTATTATTTTTGGATACCTTCGGGAAGAGCATCCCGTGGATTGGTAATTTACAAATACCCTTTGTCCCCGTAAGGCTGGAGTCGATCAAGCCAGGTCTGCTCCAGCTTTGCTAGTGCATCCTTGACATCAAAGAACGCGGATTCCATTTTCTTCAAAACGTCCAGCACTTCAAATTCAAACGAATCTTCGCCATACTCATTCCATTCCTGTTGCAGTTGTTTATTCTTAAATCCACCCATATTTAGCTCAAAACGCCGTCCATTCAGCGACTTTAAATTCGGCGTGGAAGAGACGAAAATTTTCCCATTACGTGTATTGCGAATGCAATAGATTCCTGCCTCTGTCTTCATCTCTATGTATTGCTGCACCAGTTCTTTTCTTCGATTCATTGTCGAATCCTCCTATTTGAGCATTTTGCATAAATCCCAAGAGCCTTTTCAAATCAGCAATGTATAGATCGAAACGCTTTAGTTCGTCTATATATTGTACCTACGAGCGTTGGGAATCGAATTATGCAAAATGCTGATTTCATAAGCGCCTAGCTTCAAGATTCCTTCAACCAATATTCACTGCCATCCGGTTTGCGATCCAACAGACTGTATTCAATCATATATCTTCGCACCGTGACATAATCGTCATACACTTCCTGTAAAATCGCATTGATATCCTTCTCATGATATATTTGTCCCTTCACAAAACGGCTCGCAATTTCACGCAGCACAATCAGCTTGTGCTTTTCTTGCATTTTAAAGGTCTTAAGGCGTCCGTCTGTACCATTCGGAAAATACTTCGTGAGTACCTTTTGTCTTTCGTCTTCCGTAATGTTATAGCGTTCGTCCACCATCCGTGCTCCTATGGGTACTTCTACAATGGCGGGAGCGTGACGATCTTTCTCCTTTAGTAGCTCCATTAATGTGAGAAATACTTTGGCCTGTCGTTCTTTTTCTTTGAGACCAAAGCGATGATTGCGTATGGTGGATGCGCTACCGATTCCGGTTTCCTTTTGAATGTCCGCATCGCCCATGCCTTGATAAAATAACTGAAGCAACCGATTCTGATGATCCGTCAGTCCAGTCAGCTTTTTGTCCAGACCGATCAAATAGTCAAAGACCGAACCGTACGTCCGCTCAATATGAAGTCGCATGTACCTCTCCGCGTCATAAAATACCCCTTGATCCTGATATATGATGCCTTGCTCAAATCGCTGTCCGTCCAGCAAGCAAATGACCTGCTCTCCTTGGCGAATATATCCACGCTTCAGTTCTTCGATACCAGCATTCCAGAATAGTTCGGAATGATCCATTTTAGCAAACACCTCAATTAAATGATGATTATTTTATAGACAATATAACATTTTGTTTATTTTAAATCAATGAATGGATATCTCTTTAGGGTTTCGACAATGTTCGCTATATACAAAAGAGACATCAGATTGTTATCATATGTAAATTATTGAATTACATTTAAGACTGGATAGTTGCTATATATTGTAATAAAGTGGGCTGGTAAACTATGAACAGAATGCGTTTAGAAGAAGTCATAGAAAGTGGAGATTTAAAGGAAGCGGTAAAGATTATAGAGGATGTGGGTGAAAAGCTGGATCATACATTCACTCCAATATTATTGAGATATTTAGTAACGACGGATAGTGTATTGCTAAGAAATGTAATCGCCATTACGCTAGCTGATCTAGGAGACAGTGAAGCGGTGTTACCTCTTATCGACTTGTTAAAAAATCCAAAGACCAAGGGGAATAGAGGAACGCTGTTATATGCTTTAGAATTTTTTGACGTATCTACTTATGTTGTGATGTTGGTAGATTTACTGGATGATACCTTTGAAGCGAGTAGACAATCCTACCAACTGATAAGTACCGTGCAAGATAAAATCTCTGAGGCTCAAAAGGATATATGTAGACAAATGATAAGAAGAAAGCTGACCGATCATAAAAACAAATATAAGCGTGACTTTTTGCTGGAATCTTTAGAGCTTTTTACATGATTCTTTTATTAGAGAGGTTTGGTTGGAGTGGTAAAAAAAGCTGTTTTATTCGTGATCATCATTGTCATTGCATATATAGTTGTATCCATTACAACAGGAAGTCCAATTGAAAGAGTCAAATTTCGGAGCAACGTTACTGACTACCTACATAAAACATACACTATGAACTGGAAAATTGATTCAGTAGATTATGACCTTAAGAATGATAAATTTATAGCTAATGTGATCTCTGGATTAGGGATTTCTTTTTTGGTGGAAGAAGACTATTATGGGCAAATGATGGATGACTATGCCTCTTCTGTGTGGAGAGATGAGCTAAAAGAAGCTGTAACACAAAAAACAAAGCAAGTTACAGGATCAGATGCAGAAGTCATCGTAAATGTATCTAGTATGGGGCAGGATGCTTTAACCTACCATGACGAGGTTCCAAGCTATTCTATGGTTAGTCAAAAACTCTCCTCAGAAGCTTCAATTTGTATTAAAGGTAACTTTTCGGCCACTCACTATCTGCAAGAGATGTTGGAAATAAAGCAGTGGATTGTTGAAAAGAAGTATGAGGCTTCGTTAACATTTAAGTCCGAAAAGGGGAAAATTTATTTTGCAATACCTGCAGAAGATCTAAAAAAAATAAAAAGTGTAGAGGATCTCAATCCTTATCGGCTTCAAAATAATTGATTATTCTATCTAAGAAGCTAAAAATGATTCCTTAAATGCTACATTCCTTATAATTATTGTGAGGAGATATGATATGAAATATAGATTTGCTGTCATTGACGATGAAAGTGGGCTCACGGTTGGTTATTGTAGAGATGTGGTTGGCTTAACGGGTGATATCATTGTCGAAACGTATGAAAAGGTTATTTTTGAACAATTTGTCTTTAATGAGGATTTCATAGGAAACATAATAAAGACAAAACAATCTGTACACAACTTGTACATTGCTATTTTAAATGATGAAGAAAAAGTGATTGGAAGCTATCATTATCACCTACCTGAATCCTACATAATCCATAAACTAAACTACAATAAAGGAAACTTCAATCTGGAGTTAACAGGTATACTTGAAACGAAGCCCTCCCCTGTGGAATTAAGATTATGGGAGTTTTTAAAGGGTGCTCAGTCGCTTGAAAATAATATATGGCAAGGCTTTTCTAAAGAAGAACGGTCCGGGTGGCTAAACGTGACTAGAATACATTCTGCATCTAATCATTTTGCTAGACTGGATAAACGAGGAGAAGTCTACACCTTGGACGGCGAATACATATCTGATTTTACAACAGTTTTCATAGCACTTGGTGAAGCGATTAATGGACCCGGAGGGTACTATGGATTTAGCTTGGACAGTATATCGGACTGTCTCTGTGGAGGTTTTGGAACAGTAGGACCGTTCACGATCCATTGGAAAAACGCACATTATTTCTTGGAAAGATTCGAGGAAGAATGGGATCAAGAAGAGAGATGTTATGGATTTTCACCACAGCAATATTTTACGGATCTTTTAACGATCTTAGTATCAGGTGGTGTTACCGTGAATTTTTTTTCGAATAAGATAGCAAAGTAAGAAGGGGATTTTGAAATGGATATAAATTAATGCAACCACCGTTTGACATGAAAGAATACTCTGAAATGAGTAAAAACGAAGGGAAAGAACATTTAGAAGCAGATGAACTTGTGGCAAATTCCTTAAAAGAAATTTTAATACGGGAAATGGAACGAGAAATCTAACAAGAGATATTAATTACCTAAGGGGGAAAAAGGAGCAAGAGTGTTTTTTAGAATGAATAATGGCCAAATGAACATTTTGGCTAAGGCTAATATGGCTAACGAACAAACAGTTATTGATATCATATATAATGTTTATTGTAAATGAGGAGGCCCAAATGAGAGTGGAAAAAATTGTATATCCAACTTCGCTATCTCAGATAGCAGATATTGAGGATGATAATATAGATGTATTTATTGAACTTGAAGATGGGACTAATATCTCTGTTGCTGTATGTACCCCAAAAAATCTAATTAGTTATATGACCAAAGAGAATATTAATTTTATTCCTGCATCGCCACCAGATATTATTGTGAAGTCATTAACAGAAGAAACTATTGAACAAGCTATTGAAAATTACGCTCAGGAGGATGCTTTCTGGCTAAAGTTGTTTTTTGTAGCTGGCGTTGATAAAACAGTCATAGATTTAGACAGAATTGATTTGTGCCTTAAAGAAATGAAAAGAATAAATCAGGAACTCTTGAACGATTAAAAATTAATTGTATAGTTATTTTGACCATATGGAGTATAAATCTCTATGAGGTTTCTTTTTAGCTCCTCATTCTGAAAATATATAATTAGGAGACAACATGCTCTAAGATGATCATTTGCTCGTTAAATTGAGAGTAGGAGGATTTTTTCCTGTTCCACGGATGCATGTTCCAATTATCTTGTAAGGAGAATATTTTGTGAAAATATCAAATATTATCAGAAAAACCATAGGGAACAAATTAGCTGCTTTGAACTTTACTTATGAGCATTTAAACAATACTTGGTTTTTTACAAGAGTAGTCAATGGATTTAAGGAAACAATCCAAATCGATAAAAGTTATTGGACAGAGAATGCAATACGCATTACTTTTATGACTGAGTCCGAATCAGTGTATAGCTTTTATTTCATTGATGGATCAAAGATAGATAAATTCCATTACTATGAGGATGAAGAGTCATTACGAGATATATTTATCACCCTAGGAAAGATTATTGATGAGCATGCTCTAAAATGGTTTGAAGAGAATGTGCCTAAAGATACGCTTCCTCCTGCAAATTTTTTGGATAAAGGATGGTTTGAGAAGCTACAGAAATTTGTCGAGGTAAATAATCTGAACTTTAAAGATGAAAAGTCGCTAAAAACCATCGAAGCTTTGCTAAGTTCAGAACCGACGGAGGAAAACGTTCTGTTATCAAGCTATTTCTTAGGAGAATTTTTTATCCATACGTTAGATGGTGAGTGGTACTACGATCAAAATTATGGCCCTTCTATTAAAAATATAGGTGGAATTAGTAGTTTTAATAGAAGACCTTATAAAATCTCTAACAGTTTTGCTTCTAATCCTCAAAATAACTCAATTATTAATCACTATCAGGCCATTACTGGAACTGTAAAGAATCTTCAAGGTAATAGGAAATAATCAAATTAAATTGAGAGCAAAAACATGTTCCGATTTTTTATTCGGTCCAAGATGTTTCTTTAATAGTGAGTTTGCACTCCAATCACATGGATTGATTCTATGTGGTTTTTCTTTTCTATGGGTTTAAGAGGAGTTGAAACTGTATGGATTGTACAAGTTTATACAGGAAAAAAGGGTGAAATGAGAAAATATAAATGACCCAATGCTTTATTCGACATTTATAATATGTGGGAGAAATATATTTAAAGTGGCCTGATAGAAAGGGATTACATTGTTCAAATTTAATTGAGTGGAAGATCGGTAAAAAAGTATTTTGAATATTACACAAAGAACAGAGAGCCGTAAGAATGTTAACGGCTCTCTCTGGCAAGTATTCGATCAGTTCACTAGGGAGTACGCCGGTTCTAAACCTAATTGAAACAGTTTCCCATAACAAGAGAAGTCCATTTTACTAATTTGTATCATCCTCTACATACTCGATAACATCTTGAACATGGCAGTCTAGAGCTTTACAAATTTTATCTAGCGTATCAAATTTCACACCGTCTGTTTCTTCGTTGTAAAGTTTGGTGATTCCGTTTCTATGTAATCCAGTCATGCGAGAAAGCTCGGCAATATTTATTCGTTTTTCGCCCATAATACGGGAAAGATGAATCTTTATCATATTTTCCTCCAGATAAATGCACTCTATAGTGTTAAAAAAACCCATCAAAGTATTGACAATAAACACTATTCAATGTATTCTAGAAACAACAAAAATAACACTGTAATGTGCATTTGGTTTATTGAGATGTTATTTGTGAACGTCATAGTAATATGCTTATCGTATCAAAACGTTTTACAATTAGCAATTAATTATCGTTCAACAGCCTAGTTTGAAAAACTACCTGTAAAAGAGAGCATATTGGCAAATAAGAAACTTTGAACAAAGGAATGGAGCGAGGATGTATGACAGAATCGGTAATGGAATTGGAACGGGTATCCATGGTTCAGGGGCCGTATGATTACCCTCATATGTATGAGATATGCGAAGGGGTTCTTTATGACCGTCAATATTTCTTTTACCTCGAAAATGGCTTACTGTGTCGGCGCCATGTGAAGAAGGTGGAGCAGTCATATCATACGCATCTTTATCTGGATGGAGAGAGCGGAGGTCTGCAACTGGCAGCGGGTGTACAAGGGGAGCTTATGCAAGTTGTCACGGAGATCATCGAGCGCTTGCGCGCCAAGGATGGACTGACATTTTTATTCGATGAACTGCTGTGGCTACATGGTAGGGGCCCCATTGAATTAAACCTTTTCAATAAGAAGGATGAAGTGACCTTAGGTGGCAGACAATTTGCTACGAAATAAATGATTCTTATGCTTTATATCATGGAACTTGTCGAAATAAAGCTTATGATTTCACCGAATATATCAGTTGTTGACTGATGAAAATGAGCGGATTCCGAATCCATATGGTCAATTCCAGCATCACAGCATCGGCAGAAGGATTAAAGCCCCAATCACCTCCGAATAAAATGTTTTGCTGCTGCTCTAATATAGGAGACTGAGGTTCTTCCAAGCCATATTGTTCTTTGATTCTCTCTTTCGTTTCATGATCTATGACAAGGTTATCCTGTGCAAAGGTATAGCAGATAGGAACGCTTAACTGTATTAAAAGAAGTAATGCAATGGGGATAAGTAATTTTTTGCTTTGCATGGTTAGCTCCTATGATCTCTGTTTTTGACCTCTTAACGTGAAAATAATCCCTTTACAGGATTTTATGACCAGAATATAATAGTAAATAACAGCATCGATCTACATACACTGGGTTATCGGGGTATAGCGCAGCTAGGTAGCGCGCACCCTTGGGGTGGGTGAGGTCGTGGGTTCGAATCCCGCTACTCCGATTTCAATCAAAATGTCCTGCTGATGCAGCTAATGCGTCTGCCGGGCGTTTTTTTTTGAATATTACATACCCTATTAGTCTTTGTCTCTACTGGGTTTTGACGAGCTAGTCGTATGCAACGAATGTATGAAGCCACCTCTGAACTGGATTCGGAGGCAGAAGTGGCAACTCAACAATCGCTGGCGGAATGGTCTGCTGTATGACTTTTTTAATTTGCCTATAAAGATTCCTGAAGGGTCTTGGAAGAAGTACTGTAATCAGCATAACGGGGAAGCACAATAGTGTAGTATATTCCTACAATAACGGTACAGACCCCAACTAATAAAAACAGAATTTCAATTGAAATAAATGAAGGAAAGCTAACAGCAATGAAACCTAATGTAAGAGACTGGGACAGCATCATTAACGGATTAATCAAACCTTGCACACGTCCCATCATTTGAGGATCTACAATACGAGGAAGCCATCCTCCTATGCCGATGTTAATGAACGGAAGTATCAGTGCGATGACAAAGTTGATAATCAGGAAAGCGTAGATGTGGTTAACAAATCCAAGTGTGCACATACCCATTCCGGCTACCAGAACTCCCGCTGCAATCATTTGGTGTAGTTTTAGCTTGGCAGAGATGAGAGAAGCGATTAGGGTACCAAGCAACACACCAGCCCCAAAAATAATACCCGTCCATACCATATACTGCTCGTAATTGCCTGGAGCTAGCTTGTATTTAAGAATAAACATCGGTAAAACGCTAAAACCACCATTTAAAATACCGAACATAAAAAAGCCTGAAACCAACCAAAGCAATAGTCTGTTGCGTAATATGTAAAGAAACCCTTGTTTAAAATCGATCATGACAAGTTTGAATTTTAATTGTTTGAATTGATGTGCCCCGTTCGGAAGGCGTACTTCCTTTGGAATTTTGCAGGAACGAATAAGCAGTGCAGACACAATAAAAGAAACAGCATCAATTAGGATGGCTCCAGTAATTCCAAAGTGCCAGTAAACGACGGCCCCGAGAGTTCCTCCGAATAGCATGAAAAGACTCCCCATCATTTGATTGAGGCCTGCGGCAATGGTGTAATCATCTTCGCTTAATATTCCCTGTATAATGGCACTTTCGGCCGGGAAGAAAAATTTGGAGGCAGCACTACGGATGAACAGGAGGGCAAATATCAAAGGAATCGAATCGACCCAAATAAAAATAAGCAAACATAAGGATAAAAAAGCGCTGATCCAGTCACAATTAACAGCAATTTTTTGTCTGTCCATCCGATCTGCCAGCACTCCAACTACGAGAAATACTACCAGCATAGGAAGCGAATACATTAACTCGGCAAGCGTTGCATAATAAGGCTGATTTGTAAACCGTTTCAACAAATAAAACATGAATGCAGTAACCCCGATAATTCCTCCCATTTGTGAGGCGAAGGTTGCCAGAAAAAACCTGACATAATTCTTGTTTCTGAGTACTTGTTTTAGTCCAGTCACAGTTCCATCCCTTTCGCTTTCAAAGCGGTTTTTAGATGCCTAATTAAAATAATAGTGAAAAGTAGGAATATTGTACAGAAAAGTGACTTTAATGTCACTTTACGTTTGAATTTGCATCGTATCGGACCTTCTGCCTTTTAAATTCTGCTGTTGACGGTAATCATAGTGGGGTGGACTCGGAAGTTGCATTCAAACTCGTTTGGCGTTATGAGGTGCAACATAGACTAAATAACCAGCTGTCAGTTGATATTCGACGGCTGGTTATTTAAGTTGCCAGGTGTTTGATTACAGATTAGCCCGATTCATCTCATTTACGCATGGATATGTTGAGAAAAAGGAAATGCTCATAGCTAGAAAACTTTATACAATGGAAGAGGAATAAGAATTGTGAAATTCGACTTTTGATGAAGAATTTCATATAATGTGAGCATATTGTGAACAACTTAAATTGAAGATTAATAAAAAAATGAAAATGATTTCCGTCCAGCTATGAATTTCAAAATTTGACGGAGGGAACGAGATGACAATGGAAGAGAGCAGCAGACAGGTACCTTGGCAGGCGTATTACGGACCTAATCTAGGTTATGTGCAGGACCAGTATGAAAAGTATGTAGCGGACCCCGGAACGGTTGACCCGGCTTACCGCGAGCTATTTGATCAATGGGGTGAGCCGCCACAATCCGAATACTCGGCTGCTTCCATGATAGACAACAAATTGCAAGGCCCCCCCACAAGTGCTTTGGGGCATCTTGATTCGAATACATTACAGAAAGCGGTTACAGCGGGTAAAATGGTATGGAATATCCGTGAATACGGACATTTAGCCGCCCAAATCGATCCGCTGGAACTGGATGCAGAGCAGGATACACGCTTGCTTAATCCAGCATCTTACGGTTTAACTGAACAAGACTTGAAGGCTTTTCCAGCCTCTTTAATATGGGATAACGCTCCTGCGGGAACACTTAACGGATGGGAAGCCATTCAACGGTTACGTGTAGCATACACAGGTCCGATTGCCTATGAATTTAGTCATATTCATAACGAGGAGGAACGCCGCTGGCTGAACAGCTATGCAGAATCCGGCTGGTCCTCCAAGCCCCTCACCACACAGGAACGCAAGTCGTTGCTGAGCAGATTGGTAGAAGTAGAACAGTTCGAAGAGTTTTTGCATAAAACATTTGTCGGACAGAAACGTTTTTCCATCGAGGGTAATGATGTGCTTGTCCCTGTTCTCGATGAGATTATTCGTCTAACCACAAATGCAGGAGCAAGTCATGTCCTGATGGGCATGGCGCATCGCGGCCGTTTGAATGTACTGGCACATGTGCTGGGCAAGCCTTACAGTAAAATTTTCTCTGAATTTCATCATTCGCCGAATAAGGATTTGATCCCGTCGGAAGGTTCCACAGGAATTAACTACGGCTGGACTGGCGATGTGAAATATCATCTGGGTGCTGATCGTTTTGTAAAAGATGGGGGAGCGGTGCAGGCCCGTCTGACATTGGCGAATAACCCAAGTCACCTGGAATATGTGAATCCGGTGGTACAAGGATTTTCACGAGCTGCACAGGAAGACCGCAGTGAGGCTGGTTATCCGAAGCTGGATGTGAGCAAGGCAGCTACCATTATTATGCACGGTGATGCTGCTTTCCCAGGTGAAGGTATCGTGGCAGAATCACTTAATTTCACGAATTTGCGCGGCTTCCGCAATGGCGGTTCAGTTCATATTATTGTGAATAATCGTCTGGGCTTTACGACAGAGAGTGTTGATTCCCGTTCGACCCGTTATGCCAGTGATCTCGCTAAAGGCTATGAAATTCCAATTGTGCATGTGAACGCGGATAATCCCGAAGCTTGTATTGCAGCTGCTCGTATGGCTGGCGAATATCGCAATCGTTTCAAGAAGGATTTTCTGATTGATCTGATTGGTTACCGTCGTTATGGTCACAATGAATCCGATGACCCGGAAACAACACAACCGCTGGTATATCGTAAGGTGAAGAATCATCCGACGGTGAGCAAATTGTATACTCAAAAGCTGATGAAGCAGGGGATTGTGGACGAAGCGTTTAGTGCCGGCCTCATTGAGAAGGTGCAAAACAGACTGAAGGAAGCGCATGAGCAGGTGAAGAATCAACCGGAACAAGAGCCGGAGATTACTCCTGTGAAGGCGAAAAAGAATCAGAGTTCTGTGGTACGTACTGCAGTGGAATTGAAAAAACTGCGCCAAATCAATGAAAACTTACTCAAATGGCCACAGTCTTTTCACGTATATCCGAAGCTGGATCGAATTTTACAGCGTAGAAAAACCGCTCTGAACGAAGGTGAAAAGGTAGATTGGAGTTTGGCGGAGACGCTGGCTTTGGCTACCATTCTCGCAGACGGCAAGCCTATTCGTATGACAGGCCAAGATGCGGAGCGAGCTACATTTGCTCACCGTAACCTTGTGCTGCATGAGCCTGAAACAGGCCGTACACATTGCCCGTTGCATACATTGCCGGAAGCACGTGCTTCGTTCAGTATTCATAACAGTCCATTGTCTGAGGCATCTGTCCTTGGCTTTGAATATGGCTATAACGTGTATTCTCCTGAAACGTTAGTGATTTGGGAAGCACAATTCGGCGATTTTGCCAACTGTGCACAGGTTATTTTTGACCAATTTATTTCCGCAGGCCGTGCCAAATGGAGACAGAAATCGAGTCTGGTGATGCTGCTACCGCATGGTAGCGAAGGACAAGGACCAGAGCATACGAGCGCACGTCTGGAGCGTTTTCTCCAGTTGTCCGCACAAAATAACTGGACTGTCGCTAATTTGAGCAGTGCCTCCCAATATTTCCATCTGCTGCGCCGTCAGGCTGCATTAAGCGAAAGTGAGGAAGCCCGCCCGCTGGTGATGATGTCGCCGAAGAGCCTGATTCGTAATAATCGTGTCGCTTCGCCTGCTTCTGAATTTAGCGAAGGAGCATTCCGTCCTGTGTTGGAACAGCCTGGTCTTGGTGCACGTCCGGATCGTGTAGAACGCATTGTACTGTGCAGTGGCAAGATTGCCATTGATCTCGAAGAAGCATTGGAAAAGGATAAGAATGAGGCAGAAGAGCGTCTGCATATTATTCGTGTGGAGCAGTTATACCCTTTCCCGGAAGAGGAAATTCGGAATATTTTCGGTCGCTTCCCGCATGTTAAGGAGTTCGTATGGGCTCAGGAAGAACCTAAAAATATGGGGGCTTGGAGTTACATTGAACCTCGCCTGCGGAATGTTGTGCCACAGGGAGCGGAAATTCGTTACGCAGGCAGACCAGATCGTTCAAGCCCGGCCAGCGGTTATCAGCAAGTACACAGCCTAGAACAACAGCGAATTATTCAATCGGCGTTGAAGCAGGATTCCAAAAACAATATTACACTGGGGAGGTAGCGGCTGTGAGCGATATTATAGTGCCGGCAATGGGAGAATCCATCACGGAGGGAACAATCTCCAAATGGCTTGTGAAGGAAGGGGATTCCGTAGGACAGGGAGATGTTCTGCTGGAGTTGGAAACCGATAAGGTCAATCTGGAAATTAGTGCGGAAGAAGCAGGTGTGGTGCAGAAAATCCTTCGTCAGGAGGGAGATACTGTGGTCATTGGTGAAGCTGTTGGTCTGATCGGAAGCGGCAGTGGTAGTGCGGATTCAACCGGTGCTGGAGAAGTTGCAGCGACTCAAGCGCCTGAAGCACCGTCCGTAGCGACTTCACCGTCTTCCGTAGGAGGCGGCGTTAAAGTAGAAGAAAAGTCTGCACCGCCTATTTCATCGAATAGCGACGGAAATGGCCAGACGGCATCACCATCTGCACGGAAGTTAGCGCGTGAGCGCGGGATTGATCTTGAGCAGGTACAGGGAAAGGACCCGCTCGGACGTGTATTCCAGGAGGACGTAAAAACGCATAACAGCGCTGAAGTATCACGTGCAGCATCTATACCTGCGTCTGCCGCTACTAGCAAGCCTGCGCCTCCGTCTCCAGCGCAAACGGAGTACAGCAAGCCTGTGGAACGCCAGCGCATGTCTCGTCGCAGAGCGACGATCGCTAAGCGTCTTGTTGAAGCACAGCAGACAGCTGCCATGCTGACCACTTTTAATGAAGTGGATATGACCGCCATTCTCGATGTGCGTAAACGCCGTAAAGATAAGTTTAAGGAAAAACATGATGTAGGCTTGGGTTTTATGTCCTTCTTTACAAAGGCAGTGGTTGGTGCTCTCAAGCGCTTCCCTACCGTGAATGCTGAAATTAATGGCGATGATATCGTACTGAAAAAATACTATGATATTGGGATTGCTGTATCTGCCAAGGAAGGTTTGGTTGTGCCAGTTGTGCGGGATGCCGATCGTCTTGGCTTTGCTGAGATTGAGAAGAGCATTGCAGATTTGGCTGGCAAAGCACGCTCCAATTCGCTTTCTCTGGCCGACTTGCAAGGAGGAACTTTTACCATAACCAATGGAGGTATTTTCGGTTCCCTGCTGTCTACGCCAATTCTCAATACGCCGCAAGTGGGGATTTTGGGAATGCATAAAATCCAACTTCGCCCGATTGCCATCGACGAGGAACGAATGGAAAATCGTCCGATGATGTATATCGCGTTGTCCTACGATCACCGGATTATTGATGGTAGTGAGGCAGTTCGTTTCCTGGTAACGGTCAAAGAATTGCTGGAAGATCCGGAATCATTGTTACTGGAAGGATAAAATAAATGGGGTAAGTGTATCTCCTCTTTACGTGTATGACAAAAGCAGACTCTTGCGAGTCTGCTTTTTTTCCTGCATAGTTATCACATAAGGCTACAGACATTACTGTCAGTAGATGTAGAGAAGGGCGGGAACTGTTTTGGACAAAGACTTGCGCTATCCGATAGGATCATTCGTTGTTCCAGACACCATTACAGAAGAACAGCTTATCGCATGGATTCACGACATTGCTGAATTGCCTGCACAGCTGCGTCTGGCGGTCGAAGGACTGAATGAGCAGCAGCTAAATACGCCTTATCGTGAAGGGGGCTGGACGATAAGGCAGGTAGTTCATCATGTGGCAGACAGCCATATGAACAGCTATATCCGTTTTAAACTGGCGCTGACGGAGGATACACCGACGATCAAGCCATATGATGAGGGACGTTGGGCCGAAATACCAGACGCCAGGGAACTTCCACTGGAGCCCTCGTTGCAATTGCTAGAAGGACTGCATGAACGGTGGGTGACCGTGTTGCGATCGTTGGGAGAGGATCAGCTACACCGATCGTTTATTCATCCTGAATCGGGCCAGACGATCCGCCTGGAACGAAACATCGGTATCTATGCCTGGCATGGCAAACATCACACAGCTCATATTACTTCCCTGAGAGAACGAAATGCATGGTGATTTTTAAAACTAACCCAAATGGAAAATAAAAAGGAATAAGAAAAGAAACCTTCAATCCCACTTTAATCGTGGTTTTAAAGGTTTCTTTTCTTATTTCCTCACAAGGCTGATGACTTGGACGAGGTTGATTGTTCAGGTTCATCGGAGGCTCCAGACAATGTGGAAACAGAGGTCACCTCTGTATTAACATGACGGTCGAGCCAGTCTACGATGTCACTCATCACCTCGTCGCGGTTTGTTTCATGAAGCATCTCATGGCGACCATCAGGATAGAGGCGATACTCTATGTCCTGAAGCTCTAGGCTTCGATACATTTCCACTAGTGACAACACGCCTTTACCGAACAAACCCACTGGATCACGATCCCCGGCAAAAATATAAACTGGCAGTTTGGGATTGATATGTTTCAGCGAGGAAGGCCAGTGGATTTCTTGCAATAGCCTGAAAAAATCCAGAAAAAAGCCTGTCGTGCAAATAGCTCCACATAATGGGTCGTGCACGAACTGATCTACTTCCTCAGGATCACGGGACAGCCAGTCGAACGCTGTGCGCACCGGACGAAAGGCACGATTAAAGCCTCCAAAGACCATAGCGTTGAGCAACATACTGCGATGATCCATTCCTTGCAGTTTGGCTTGCAGTAGAGCAACTTGCTCTCCGAGTTTTAGAAGACCACGTCTTCCGTTGGTTCCCGATAAAATAAACCCATGATACGTCTGCCGATCGTCATACATAATTTTCTGGGTTAAAAAGGACCCCATGCTGTGACCCAGCAAAAAACGAGACTGTTCAGGGAATTCCTTAGCCACAATTTCGCCTAGCTCCAGCATGCCATTTGCCATTCGATTAAACGCATCAGCTCCTGGCATACCCAGCTTATCAGGATCACCAGCCGTGCGCCCGTGACCGATATGATCGTTGGCATACACACCGTAACCGCAAGCAGTAAGCTTTTCGGCCAGTCGGATGTACCGATAGGACGTCTCGCACATACCATGCGAAATTTGAACAATCCCCTTAATGGGCAAATTCTGATCGGGCAGCCAGCGGTAGGCAAAAAGCTCTGTTCCATCATTTTCAGCGATGGTGAAGGTGTATTCCCGCATAATTAGACATCACATCCTTTAAGCCTTAAGGAAGATAAGATCTAAGTACGGTCATTCCGTCATTCAGCGTGTAACCGCTCAGGTTAGCGGGCAACAGGAAGCAATCTCCAGCTTTACAGGAAAGAGACTCGGTATTATTGTTCCATGTTATGGTCCCACTGCCTTCACAAATCACGAGAATGGTGAAGCTGTCTTCCGTTGTAGAAAGTGCCCAACTTCCATCTACGATACCCTTTTCCACAACAAAATACTCACAGGCTGCCAGCTGGAGCCATTTTCCAGGCTGTAAGCCGTCCGTTTTCATCGTTGTTGCGCCTGCACCTGCGTAGGAGGTTACATTGAGGGAATCCTCGATATGCAACTCACGAGGCTTGCCATCCAGTCCGGGGCGATTATAGTCATATAAGCGATAGGTAGTATCCGAATTTTGCTGGATTTCAGCAACGACAACGCCTGCACACAGTGCATGTACGGTTCCAGCGGGGATGAAGAATGTATCGCCTGCTTCGACTGGGACCTGACGCAAACTGCCGAGGATGTCCCCACTTTCAAGAGCTGTACGCAGACTCTCGCGGGTTACACCTTCGGTCAGACCATAAATAATCTTGGCATCCGGCTTGGCATCAAGCACGTACCACATTTCAGTTTTTCCTAATTCTCCGGCTGGAAGTCCTTTGTAATCATCTGTCGGATGCACCTGAACGGATAAGTCATCATTACAATCCAGTAGTTTGATCAAAAGTGGGAATCGTCCGCCTTTTTCCGATACACCCTTGGCCCCGAGCCAATCTTGCCCGTAGGTCTCGCGAATTTCATCCAGTCCTTTGCCTGCCAGCTCACCATTGATGACCGTTGTTGTTCCGTTTGGATGATCGGCAATCATCCATCCTTCCCCGATATGTCCTTCTGGTGGGGTTAGACCAAATTGCTCTAAGGCCCGTCCTCCCCAAACTCTCTCTTTGAACTCAGGTTGAAATTGCAGCGGGTATGGCTTTAGCATAATTTCTCTCCTCCATAATGAGTAAATGAGTGTGATCTAACAGAATAGGGAAATCAATAACGTGCTGATGGGCAATAAACTGGGATGAATAGCGCCCAAACGAGCTAAAAAAATGATATATGTAAGGCGGCTAAAAAAGCCGCTCATAACCTGAGTTTAAAATCCGACATTATTTCTTCTCAACTGCCACTACGTAAGGTGAAGCGGCTCGTTGTAATTGACGATAAATAATGCTTTGACCGCTGGAGACCGGGAGAGCAGAAGCCCATTGAAGAACGGCATCTGCTTCTTCACTTCCTCCAGCATGCCCTGGATAGAGTACGGCAGTCAGAATGCCGCGTGGTCGCAGCAATTGTAAGGCAGCATCCAGTGCGACGAGCGTACTGTGCGTATGCGTGATGACCGTAGGATCGGCGCCTTCGGATGGCAAGTAGCCAAGGTTAAACATGACCGCAGCGACTTTGCCATGCAGCATGTCCGGAACGGCCTCCCGCATTTGCTCATGACCTTGTAGTAGTAGCGATACTTCTGCTAATGAAGGTGAAGCGTTTTCTTCCAGTCGACGACGGGCGCAATGCAGTGCTTCTTGCTGGATGTCAAAGCCATAGACACGGCCCCGTTTGCCAGCAGCTTTTGCCAGAAATAACGTATCTGCTCCTGTACCGACGGTAGCGTCTATAGCAGTATCGCCTGGCTGCACCCGCGTAGCCACCAATTGATGAGCGTAGCTCAGGACGGATAGGAATCCCATTTAAGGTTGCCTCCAGTATTTTCCCTGCCACGTTTCGCGTGACTTCAGTTCATGATCAATGGCATTGAGCACTTCCCATTTTTTGAGCGACCACATGGGTCCCACTAGCAAATCGCGTGGGGCATCTCCGGTTAACCGATGAACAATCATTTCGGGAGGTAAAAACTCCAGCGTATCAACAATCAGCTTCACGTATTCGTCCTTTTCCAGAAAGCGTAGCAATCCCGCTTCATACTGCTTGACCATAGGCGTTTTGCGCATGAGATGCAGCAGGTGGATTTTGATGCCCTGCACATCCATAGCCGCTACTGCACGTCCCGTATCAAGCATCATTTCATGCGTCTCTTGGGGCAGACCATAAATAATGTGGGCGCACACGCGGATATTCCGCTTGCGCAACTTTTCCACCGCCTCCAGATAGCATTGAGTATCATGAGCGCGGTTAATCAGCTCTGAGGTCGATTCATGGACGGTTTGCAGACCCATTTCGACCCACAGGTACGTGCGTTCGTTTAGCTCGGCAAGGTAATCCACTACATCGTCAGGCAGGCAATCAGGACGTGTAGCGATGGACAGACCGACAACGCCGGGCTGCTCCAGAATTACCTCAAAGTATTCTCGCAGTTCCTCAACCGGGGCATACGTATTCGTGTAGGCTTGGAAATAGCCAATATATTTGGCGTTTGGCCATTTTAGATGCTGTCGATCCCGAATCGTATTAAACTGGGTGACCAGATCATCACGACGACGCCCGGCAAAATCACCCGATCCGCGTGCGCTACAAAAGGTGCAGCCCCCTTTAGCGATGGAGCCATCGCGATTCGGACAGGTAAAACCCGCATCTAGCATGACTTTGAACACTTTATTTTGAAATTGCTCACGCATTTCGTAATTCCAAGTGTGGAACCGTTTATCTCCCCACAGGAGAGGAGCAGGCAATAAATCTGTTTTCATGGGTGTACTCCTTTTTTTACGATCACCCTATTGTAACAAAAATTAGTCTTCATTGGGAATCATTTGACCGAACAAGTCAATAAAATGTGCGGATTTCACGGCGTTGCGGATTGAAAAAGGTTACACAATATGTTATATTGTAAGCGGTACCAGACATACAATAAAAGGACTGTTTTCGATCCTGAAGATAAAAGTTATCCCGTTGCTAATGATTATTCTTCAGGGAGGCAGCTATGCTGTTTCTAACGCCTGTTTTAGGGTAAGTGCACGTCGGTTCCATCACAAATAACCCGTGAGGTGATCTTTTATGAATGCGCAGGATAAGACGCGTATGGATAAAGTTACTGTTGAGTTAACCTTTGATGAGGCGTTGGCATTGACTGGTGTCCGTTTTGGGCAGGATCGTCAGATTGGAACGACCGCACGTCAAAAAATCAGAGCGGCTTGCCAAAAGACAATTGATTTTTCACCTGCTGATGGGGTAGACTATGAACAATTAAATTAGTTGGACCCCAATCCAAATATATTGAAAAAGGAATTTCATTTCCGTATCTTCAAGCGGGGGTGAAATTCCTTTTTCCTTGATAACAGAGTATATGGAGGAGTAACATGCGTTTACGCGGAAGAAAAGGAATACGGGAAAGTCTGGAAGAACAGCAGGATCTAGTCATCTTGGAGCCGGCACAGTATAAGGGGAAATGGCAACAGCTTTTTGGTAATGATCGTCCCATTCATGTAGAGTTCGGTATGGGTAAAGGGCAATTTATAAGCCAAATGAGCTTCCGGAATCCAGAGGTTAACTATATTGGCTTTGATATGTATGATGAGCTGGTTCGCCGTGCAACAGAAAAGTCCCGTCTGGCCTGGAGTAATTCAGAGGTTGATACGCCGCCTAATATTAAATTGGCACTGGCAAACATTGAACAGATCGAGAATGTTTTTGAACCAGGAGAAATTGAACGCATTTATCTAAATTTTAGTGATCCTTGGCCTAAAGCCAAGCATGCACGTCGTCGTTTGACGCATCCGCGTTTTTTGGACAAGTACCGTCAGCTTTTGAACAGCAAAGGACAAATTCATTTTAAGACTGATTCGGAGACACTATTTGAGTTTTCTTTGAATTCGTTTGCCGATAGCGGTTTACAAATGACGAATATTTCGTTAAACCTTCATCGTGAGGGGATCAACGAGGAGCATGTCATGACGGAATATGAACAAAAGTTCATGGGCAAGGGTATGAATATTCATCGAGTCGAAGTGCTGATCGGCCAAGATGCTTTGGAAGAGTACGGAAAAACACGCCTTGAAAAGTACGGGAAATAAAAAAAAGATCAAATGGATAAAATAAGACAGGGTGCTTCCTTTTAGGAAAGCACCCTGTTCGGTTCCAGTATATCCAAAATACTCTGTGCGCTCTGAAGAGGATAATATCGCGCTACATTGTGGACGTGCTCCTGTCGTTTACGGACGATTTCTGGAAAATCGTGTAGCAGTCGGTTCATCCATTTCACGACAACATCCAGCGAAGTAATCGGTTCTCCGTAGCCTTGAGCCGTAAAGTATTGACAATTTTCCTCCTCCTGTCCAGGGAGAGGTTTGTGAAACAGCATCGGAATCCCTTTAGCCAATCCCTCGGTGCATGTCATTCCGCCGGGTTTGGTGATGAGCAGATTCGATACCTCCATTAATTTGTCGATTTCCCGTGTAAATCCGAAGATATGAATATTTGGATGATTAAACCTGGGATCTAATTGCATTTTACGACGAATTTTATCATTATGCCCCAAACAAAAAATAAATTGAATGTTCTCTCTCCACTGAGTAAGCGAACGATGTATAACTTCGTCATTCATAAGGCCCCAGCCGCCACCCATAACGAGTACGGTCGGGATGGGTTTAAGTCCAAATTGTTCTCTAATTTCATCGTGCCCAGGATGTTCCCAAAAATTTGGATGAACGGGAATACCGGTCACCTGGATTTTCGAGACGGGTACTCCGCGTGCTCGCAGCTTACGCATGACTTCAGGCGTAGATACAAAGTACCGGTCAACCTCGGGACTAATCCATGTTCCATGTGCATCGTAGTCTGTAATAACAGTACAAAGCGGAACATGTAAACCTAAGCGCTTCAAACGTGAAATTACCGCGCTTGGGATGGGATGAGTACATACCACCAAATCGGGACGAAGCTGCCGGAGAATGTTTCGGGTCTGCGTGTAGAACAGACGGTGCAAAGCGAGCGTTGTAAGACGGTTTAATGATTTTTTGTACTGATGACGGTAAACCAATCCGACTAGGCGAGGCTGCGATACGACAGTCTTCTTGTATGCTGTAATAATAAGGGGGGCCATTCTTGGATTCAAAAAACTCCCCAGCTCCAGCACTCTTGTCTGCACATTCGGAGAAAGCTTCCGCAAACTGCTTGAGAGCGCGTAGGCAGCTTGAGTATGTCCGGCACCGAAACCTTCCGATAATAATAACACTCGTTTTTTAGCCACTCTCATTTCACCTGTTCCTGCTGGGATGTTCTCAATCATACCATATCGGCTTTAAGGCCAGAATGCAACCGTTCCTATTGCTGCAGACGTTCCGATCACCGCTCCTGCAAGTACATCCGTTGGGTAGTGGAGACCTAGATAAATCCGAGAAAAACCTACAATTGTCGCTACAGGCAACAGCAGCAGTGTTAGCATCGGTGACTGTAGCATAAAAGGCACGGTAGCTGAAAAAATAGCGGTCGTGTGCCCTGAGGGAAAAGAATGGTCCGACAAGGGGTTACGGAATGTATTTGTACCTGGTAGCGCTAAATACGGGCGAATCCGTGGGTACAGCTTTTTAACGATAGCTACGGGGATGTGACTGACCCCAAGAGCGATGGCTCCCTTCATACCGGAATCTTTCCACGGGTTCGGAGCGAGCCACCAAATAAGGAGTGTGGAGGCTATAGTAAAGGTAGCCCCGCCTAAATGTGTGAGATAATAAAGCCAGAAGTTCAAAAAACGGTTGTGTAAGCGTCCGTTGATCCATTTGAACAACTGCTGCTCCAGACTTACAAGTTTTACGACTAGACGTTGCATTTGGTTTCCTCCGGTTGCCGGTTCAGGTCAGTCGGCAAATATTTTGAGTCATTTTGACATAATCAGACCATAAGTAATTATTCTCTTGCTCTCATCATATTTTTAAACGCTGTTCATTTCAAGAATCACTAAATATTCATAACTTACTTGGTTCAATTCTACACAAAAATGTTAATGGAATATAAGCTGTATTGTATAACTTTCTTTGCGTTCATCCGTCTAATAAGATAGAGTGTTTAGAAGTGGTTGCTAATTGGCCCACAAAAAGGAGGGACCAAAGAAATAAAAAGTTAGCAAATGGATGAAAATAAGACCTAAACGTCATGAATGAGAAGTCCAGCGCTGCATTCCCGGTTTAAACGGGAGTTTGTTGTGTTTTTTTGCTGCTGAGACCGGTTTAAGGGCTTTGACAAAAGATTGAAAACCAACGAAAATCGTAATGGCGTTCCTGTGTCAGCCAAAAGGAGGCTGCGCACAGCCAATGAAGAAAGCAAGGGTCGGGTCAAAAACTACAGAAAAGGCGCGAAAAGCGCCGCAACTTGCGCTACACAGATAGAAAACAAACAAACGCAAGATTTTAAGGGGTATAAAAAGGGGGTAACAAGAGATCATGTTAGACGCTATTTTTGTGACGCTCCAGGTCATACTGGCGGTGATCGCAGTCTATCAGTTTGCATTCTCCTTGTTCGGATTGGTTCGGAAGAAAAGGAAAGAGCACGCGGCTCCAGAAAAATCATTTGCCATTTTAGTCGCTGCCCACAATGAAGAACAGGTTGTCGGAGCATTGATGGAAAATTTGAAGCAACTTGATTATCCGAAGGAACTTTACGATGTGTTCGTAATCTGTGATAACTGCACAGATAAGACTGCGGACATCGTTCGCGCTCACGGCATGAATGCTTGTGAACGTACGAATCCGAATCTGCGTGGTAAAGGCTACGCTATTGAGTGGATGCTCAAGGAATTATGGGCTATGCCACGCCAATATGATGCCATCGTCATGTTTGATGCTGACAATTTGGCGCATACCAATTTCTTGAGTGAAATGAACAATGATCTGTGTACAGGTGCCCGTGTTATCCAGGGGTACATTGATACTAAGAATCCTGAGGATTCTTGGATTACAGCGGCATACGGGGTATCTTATTGGTACATCAACCGTTTGTGGCAGCTGTCACGTCACAATCTGAACATGGCTAATTTCCTCGGTGGTACAGGCATGTGCTTTGAAACAAATCTGCTTAAGGAAATGGGCTGGGGTGCGACAAGTCTCGTAGAGGATTTGGAATTCACCATGCGCTGCACGCAGTGCAACGTATATCCAAGATTTAATTACGATGCCAAGGTATATGATGAAAAGCCGTTGACGTTCAAAGCCTCCTCCAGACAGCGTCTGCGCTGGATGCAAGGTCATTTCACGGTTGCTCGTCGTTATTTCTTCCCGTTGCTGTGGCAAAGTATCAAGCATAGAAGCCTGATTAAATTCGATATGGCTCTTTATGGTCTGAACGTGTATATCGTACTGCTCACCTTCTTGATGACAGTAGCTATGTGGATAGATATCGCCTTCTTTGGTGGACCTAATATCGAGAACATCTATGTACAGTTACCAGCTTGGACCGGTGTTATAGCTATTGGTTTGAATGTTGCTACTTTTGTGCTCGCAATGATTTTGGAAAAGGTCACATTCAAAAAAGTATATCTGTACTTATTGCTGTTCCCGGTCTATGCGATATCGTGGTATCCAATTACGGTCTATGCGTTCTTCACACAAAACAACAAGCAATGGAGCCATACCCAGCATACGCGTGTCGTTCGCCTAGAAGAGGTTCAGAGCAAGCAAGGATAATTAGACGGTGGAATAGGACTAGAGATCGGTGTCATCAATTTTTATTAAAGTGTTGACACCTCGATTGCACCGTGATAAGATATTTGAGTATGTTAATTGAAAAGTATGGATTAACAAGTAGAAGGTCCGACTTCTCACCTGCCCGGTATTGCCGGCTGGTCATGATCCAATGATTTGTGAATTGAACTTTCATGATGAATTGAGTATCAGACAGGGATGTCGGCTGTGTAGTCGTCATCCCTTTTTTGTGCTTAAACACAATACAACAATAACAGGTTCTGGAGGTGGAGGGTTATTAGTAAGGAACATATGATCAATGATGAGATTCGAGTGAGAGAAGTACGTCTAGTTGGTGCGAACGGTGAACAAATCGGGATTAAACCGACGCGTGAAGCTTTGCAAATGGCGATTGACGCAAACTTGGATCTCGTGAACGTGGCGCCTCAAGCGAAGCCGCCCGTGTGTCGGATTATGGATTACGGAAAATTCCGCTATGAGCAACAGAAGAAAGAAAAGGAAGCCCGTAAAAACCAGAAGATCGTTGACATCAAAGAGGTATGGTTCCGTTCCAACATCGAGGAACATGACTACCAAACCAAGTTTCGCAATGTGGTGAAGTTCCTGAATGAAGGGGACAAGGTGAAATGCTCCGTTCGTTTCCGCGGTCGTGAAATTACTCATGCTAACGTGGGTCAAAAAATTCTCGAACGTGTGAAATTGGAAGTTGCTGATCTTTGTACCGTGGAGCGCCAACCCAAGCTCGAAGGACGCAGCATGATTATGATATTGGCTCCAAAGAGTCAATGACAAATTAAGGAGGAAGTTCAATGCCTAAAATGAAAACACATAGCAGCCTTAAAGGCCGCTTCAAAATTACCGGTACTGGTAAAGTAATGCGTTACAAAGCTTACAAAAACCACTTGCTTTCCCACAAATCCAAACGTGCAAAACGCGTTCTGGGTACTAACCCTGAGATGGCACCTGGGGACGTTAAGCGTCTGAAACAAGGTCTTGCTAACCTGAAATAGCACAGCACGGCAATGAATGAAGTATAAACATTATTTGGGAGGTCATTTGATATGGCAAGAGTAAAGGGCGGATTCGTCGTTCGTCGTCGTCATAAAAAAGTATTGAAGCTTGCTAAAGGTTATTTTGGTTCCAAACACCGCATTTTTAAAACAGCTAACGAGCAGGTAATGAAATCGCTTGTTTACGCATACCGTGACCGTCGTCAGACGAAACGTAACTTCCGCAGACTGTGGATCGTGCGTATCAACGCAGCAGCTCGTTTGAACGGTTTGTCTTACAGCAAATTGATGCACGGCCTGAAATTGGCTGGTGTGGACATTAACCGCAAAATCTTGGCTGATCTTGCAGTCAATGATATTAATGCATTCAACTCTTTGGCAACTGTTGCTAAAGGCAAAATCAACGCTTAATTATTCATAATGAAGGCGTGGAAACCACGAAAGTGGTAAAGAGGTATCCCAAGCAGTACGCTGTGTAGGGATGCCTTTTTTTGTACATACTCAATGGTACGGAAAAGACTTTGTTTTCTCCAAAATACGAATAAATATGACGTAGGATGGAAGAATGTATGTTTTTTTTAAGATTGTAGCGCTTACATTGTTGAAGTTTTAAAAAAAATTGACCCAAGGTTATTAATTGTCTAGATTTTAGCCGATCATAATTGTATAATCTCTAAAGTAAGTCTTCTGTACGATCTGTCTCGTCAGTAAATGACATGCATGAGCATGTACATGTTCAAAGAAAAGAGACAGTCCAGGGATCTAACACTAAGGGGGAACAGTATCAGCATGAAGAAAATGTTCAGTATGTCTTTGGTTATGCTGCTGGCGATCTCGGTCATTCTCGCAGGCTGCGGTAACAAAAATCAAGGTTCGTCCAACGCAAATGGTGGAGACACAGGTGGTTCTGCCAAAACATCGAATGTCCAAATCGGCATGGTTACAGATGTGGGTGGAGTAAACGACAAATCGTTTAACCAATCTGCTTGGGAGGCACTACAAGCCACTGAGAAAGAATCAGGCGTTAAAGTTAAATACCTGCAAAGTAAATCCGATCAAGATTATATTCCTAACCTGAACCAATTTGTTAAGGGTGATTTTAACCTGACTTGGGGAATCGGTTTTAATCTGGCGAATGCGATTGGACAAGTAGCGAAAGACAACCCGAGCAAGAATTTGGCGATCATTGACAGTGTCGTGGATGCGCCTAACGTAAAATCGGTTGTTTTTGCTGAAAATGAAGGTTCCTTCTTGGTGGGGGTTGTAGCTGGTAAGCTTACTAAAACAAACAAAATTGGTTTTGTGGGTGGACAAGATAGCCCGTTGATCAAACGTTTTGAAAAAGGATTCGAAGCAGGAATTAAAGCTGTAAATCCAAATGCAAAATTGGAAGTTAACTACACAGGTGCATTTGATAAGCCGGATCTGGGTAAAGCAGCGGCTGCGACGATCTATAACAGCGGTGCAGATATTATTTTCCATGCAGCTGGCGGATCTGGTACAGGTGTATTTAACGAAGCACTCGCACGTAAGCAACAAGGTCAGCAAGTATGGGTTATTGGTG
Source organism: Paenibacillus peoriae (assembly GCF_022531965.1). Lineage (GTDB taxonomy): Bacteria > Bacillota > Bacilli > Paenibacillales > Paenibacillaceae > Paenibacillus > Paenibacillus polymyxa_D. The sequence continues at coordinate 1,666,278 of NZ_CP092831.1, forward strand.
TGGATAAAGACCAATCGCTTGAATTTGGTGACGACGTAACATTGACTTCGATGGTAAAACGTGTAGATGAAGCTGTAAAACGCGTATCTAAAGAAGTAATTGACGGTAAATTTAAGGGCGGTGTCGAAACACTGGCTCTGAAGGATAATGGCATTGGTTTGGCAGACACATCAACGAAAAACGTACCTAAAGACGTGCTTGATATTGTAGAACAATACAAGCAAAAAATTATTAAGGGCGAAATTACAGTTCCTTCGAAATAAGTTTTGGCTTGAAGAATATAGAGGTGGCGACAAGGCTGGTTCATAAGACTAGCCTTGTTCTTACGTCTGGAGTTATATGGATTATAACGGGCAAAATCAGCTCATTGGAGCACATACTATAAAGTGTATAAGGGTGATCTCATGGATGCAGCGACCCCCGTCGTTGAGTTAAAGCAAATTACAAAACGATTCCCCGGCATCGTTGCCAACGACTCCATCAGCATCAAGCTGCATAAGGGAGAAATTCATGCCCTTTTGGGTGAGAATGGCGCGGGTAAATCTACGCTTATGAATATTCTTTTCGGACTGTATCAGCCGGATGAAGGGACCATTGAAATCGGAGGTAAACCTGTACAGATTGATAGTCCAAATAAGGCGATTGATCTGGGGATTGGCATGGTGCATCAGCATTTTAAACTCGTACAGCCGTTTACCGTTACCGAAAATATTGTCCTGGGCTCGGAGCCACGTAAGGGTCTGAAAATCAATTATAAAAAGGCTGCCGCAGAAGTACAGCGGTTGTCTGAGCAGTACGGCCTTCAGGTGAATCCGAATGCCAAAATTGAGGATATATCTGTGGGTATGCAGCAACGTGTAGAAATTATTAAAACGCTTTATCGCGGTGCAGATATTCTGATTTTCGATGAGCCTACAGCTGTACTGACACCACAGGAGATCACTGAGTTGCTGGATATTATGAAACGTTTGGTGGCTGAAGGCAAATCAATTATTCTTATTACTCATAAACTTAAAGAAATCATGCAAATTGCAGATACCGTTACGATCATTCGCCGAGGTCAGGTTATTGATACGGTCAAGACGTCTGAAACAACACCAAATGAGCTGGCTGAGAAAATGGTGGGCCGTCGTGTGTCCTTTAAAGTGGACAAGCAGCTTGCGCAACCAGGACAAACGGTATTGGAAATGAACAATGTAATTTCTAAAAACAAGGATGGTATTCATGTTCTAAATGAGTTGAACCTGCAGGTCAAGGCGGGCGAGATTTTGGGGATTGCCGGAGTAGATGGTAATGGACAGAGTGAGCTGATCGAAGCTTTGACAGGCTTACGCAAGGTGGATGGCGGGAGCATTCGTTTGCTCGGACAAGAGGTGGCCAATCAGTCACCACGCAAAATTTCAGAGGCAGGCGTTTCACATATACCAGAGGACCGTCATAAGCATGGGTTGGTGCTGGATTTTTCTATGAGTGAAAATATGGTGCTGGAGACGTATTACCAGGCGCCTTACAGTAAAAATGGCTTCTTGAACAAAGATGCTATAGAGAAACAGGCTAAAAGTCTCATCGAAAAGTTTGATGTTAGAACACCGGATATTCACACGAAGGCAAGAGCATTATCTGGTGGGAACCAGCAGAAGGCTATCATTGCACGTGAAATTGATAAAAATCCGGACCTTCTCATTGCAGCACAGCCTACACGCGGTCTGGATGTTGGAGCTATTGAATTTGTCCAGAAACAACTGATTGCGCAGAGGGACCAAGGTAAAGCTGTGTTGCTCATATCTTTTGAACTGGACGAGATTATGAATGTATCCGACCGAATTGCTGTCATCTATGAGGGCAAGATTGTCGGGGAAGTGCTGCCAGAAGAAACGAATGACCAGGAACTGGGACTGATGATGGCAGGAAGTGCAGTGAAGAAAGGAGTAGAGAATGGCTAATCTATTGAAAATATTCACAAAAGACTCCTTTGTACTGGCGCTGGTCTCTATTATTTTGGGTCTCCTTCTGGGTGCTATCGTGATGCTGATTGGCGGGTATGACCCTATTGTGGCCTATTCTGCTTTGTTTAGCCGTGTATACGGAGATTCTTATAACTTTGGAGAGGCTATCCGCGAGATGACTCCGCTGATTTTGACGGGGTTGGCATTTGCTTTTGCGGCCCGCGCCGGATTGTTTAACATCGGCGGCGAAGGTCAGTTTCTGGTAGGTATGACAGCTGCTTCGATTGTGGGCATTAAACTCCATGGGTTGCCAGCTATCATTCATGCACCTTTGGCTGTGATTGCAGGTGCAGTTTTCGGAGGTCTGTGGGCTGCGATTGCTGGCTATTTGAAGGCCAAACGAGGCGTGAATGAAGTTATTACATGTATTATGATGAACTGGATCGGCCTGTATTTGGCTAATTTGGTGATCAATCAGTTCGCACTTATGGAAGGTGAGAATCGTTCTGTGGATATTCAGCCTTCTGCTTCAATTTCCATCGAATGGCTGTCCCAGATGATGGGGAATGCTCGGGTACATTGGGGTACGGTTATTGCTGTGCTGGCAGCAGTCTTTTTCTACATTTTCATGTGGAAAACAAAGCAGGGCTATGAGCTGCGGGCTGTCGGATTTAATCAGGATGCATCCCGTTATGCAGGTATGAATGTAAATCGTAATATTATAAAAGCGATGTTCATTAGTGGAGTTTTTGCCGGATTGGCAGGCGCCTTTGAAGTGCTGGGAGTATTCCATTATCAATCTGTCATGGCAGGATCACCGGGAACGGGTTTTGACGGTATCGCTGTAGCTCTGATTGGGATGAATAACCCATTTGGTGTGCTGCTTGGTTCTGTTTTGTTCGGAACGCTTACGTATGGTTCTGCGGGGATGAGCTTTAGCGCAGATGTACCGCCCGAAATTATCCGGGTTGTCATTGGCTCGATTATTTTCTTCATTGCGGCCCAAGGTATTGTACGTTGGGTTGTGAGGCCGCTCTACTCCAAGCGGAAGAAAGAGAAGGTGTTGTAAAATGAGTTGGTTAACACTTGGTGAATTAATCCATACAACGCTCGTTTTTGCGACGGCGATTATTTTTGCGTCTCTCGGCGGAGTTTTTTCAGAAAAATCCGGTGTGACGAACCTTGGGTTGGAAGGACTTATGGTATTTGGAGCGTTCGCAGCGGGTGTTGGCGGATTTTATGCCGAGCAAGCTGGATTAGGAGGCACCTCTGCGGCTTGGGTAGGTGTGTTGTCAGCTGCGGTGTTCGGTATTCTGGTTTCGCTAATTCATGCTGTAGCCTCTATTACTTTTAAAGCTGATCAGGTAATAAGTGGTATAGTTATTAACTTTCTGGCAGCGGGCAGTACACTGTATATGGTCAAGCTTTTATTTGAGGGTGATGGTGACACCGGTCGGATTCAGGGTTTCAACGAAATATCCATCCCTTACCTTGTGGATATCCCGATTGCAGGAAAAGCCTTTTTCCAAGCCTACCCAACAACATATTTAGCCATTCTATTAGTTATTATTGGCTATTTTACTTTGTATAAAACACCGTTTGGCTTGCGTTTGCGTTCCGTTGGGGAGCATCCAGGAGCGGCCGATACCGTGGGAATTAAAGTAAATCGTCTTCGTTATATTGGTGTGATGATTAGTGGGGCGTTGGCTGGGATTGGTGGAGCTACAATCACTCTGACTACAACCAACATGTTCTCACACAATACAGTTTCGGGGCAGGGATATATTGCTATTGCCGCTATGATTTTCGGTAAATGGAATCCGCTCGGTGCTTTTGGCGCAGCAGTGTTTTTTGGTTTTTCACAAGCCATTCGCAACTATGTGCAGCTGTTCGCATGGTCACAAAGTATTCCCCAGGAAATTATTTTTATGTTGCCGTATCTCCTGACGATTATTGTACTGGTAGCGGCTGTCGGACGTTCACGCGCTCCGGCCGCTTTGGGTCAACTTTATGATCCAAGCAAGCGTTAAACTTACAAACAACTGATGCTGTATGTTTTGCAAAATGTACATGGGTGTATAAAAAATCTGGTATCTGCATATGCAGGTATCAGATTTTTTTTATATTGTGCAGGCATTTAAACATACGCTACTGGCATGAATGGAATAGACTGTGCTATGCAGATTGGACGGGACGCTCGGCCCCTGTCAGCTCCGGTCTATTTTGTGGTGGTGATGAGCTATCAAGGAGCCGTTCAATCTGTCCATCCGTTGAGAAGAAGGAGGAAATACGATGAAACAGGCAGTAACCAGAAAGCAGGTGGAGAAGCTTGTCGGCAAAGTCATCTTTGCTACTCGCAAGGATGGTTCCCAGGTCAGCGGCAAGCTGATTCGCATTTCGGGTAACCGACTGGTTCTTCAACCAAACCGCAAGAAAAAAGTGAACACGAAGGCAATTATTCCTCTGGTGCTGTTTGACTTGCTTGCCATCGGCACAGCTCCATACATTGGTGCCTATGGTGGGGGATATGGTGGCTACGGTCCGGGCTATGGAGGACCAGGATATGGTCCGCAACCAGGCCCGTATACAGACGGGGGATACCCCGGGGTAGGATATCCGTATTACCCTAATTTATTTTAGTCATACAAAATCCTGAACCCGAAAAAGATACTTTTTACAGTAACTTTTCGAGTTCGTGGCATCGGCTCAAAGCTACGTATCGCAGCATTTGATATTGATGACGCAGATAAAAGTGGATCCCCCTGATATTGTCTTCATCCACCATCACTTTAGCCCGCTTGCAGCGACGCAGTCGTCCGTAGTGTTCGGCATGCTCAAGCAGTTTTTTTCCGTATCGCATACCTTGATGAGCCGAAGAGATTGCGATCAAATCAATGTATAATAGTTCGCCATGCAGCATAACATGAATGAAGCCAACAACCTGTGCATTATCCGGTCTGCAAGCTACAAAAGTGATGCCCCGGTTTAAGCGCCGGGGTAATTCTTTGCGTATTTGTTCCATTTCCTGGGCACTTAAATGTGATAGGGGGACAAGCTCTTGCTCGATTAGACGAAAGATGATGTTGTCATCTTGAGAGCTGCGTTTTCGAATCATAAACGGGCCTCCTTTTCTACCCTTTTAACAAGATAAGACGTGGCTTTGGAGGAGTGTACTGTCTCACCGTGTGGTCTTTTTTATAATATGCGGGTACCTCTTACAAGCGTGCGACTCGGAGGTGCTTCAGAAAAGAAACATAAATTTTTATGAAATATGGGTATTGACTATCCCAGATGGGAGACATATAATGTGTCTAAACATTTGAAAGAATGACATGAACTCAACGGCAATGAAGAGGACGAAGTGATTAGGGCTCTTTTGTTCAGAGAGTGAGGCATTAGCTGCAAGCTTCACCAAAATCCCTTTTTAACGAGCTCACCTTGGAGCTGTTTTCCTGAAAAGTATTTGGGCCCGATGACATTAACGGTGCGCTGAATCACCTATTAGGGAAAATCGTACGGTCTACGTTACAGACGCCAGATATGGAGATCCTTTGTGATTTCTGTACCTGCCAAGGTTCGATATTGCGAAATATCGGGCAAACACGGGTGGTACCACGGAAGCTACAGCCTTTCGTCCCTCAGTAACAGCAAGTCTGTTCTAGGGATGAAAGGTTTTTTTGTTTTTACAAATGTCAGATGTATGTAAATTTTGTAAAGGAGGATGACCAATGAGTGCACAAATTCCTGAAGTTAGGTCAACCAATGAATTACGTGAAAAGTGGATGAAGCCTGAAGTGATTACAGGTTCGGAAATTTTACTCCGTAGCCTGTTGCTGGAGGGAGTAGATTGTGTCTTCGGATATCCTGGTGGTGCAGTGTTATATATCTATGATGCCATGTATGGCTTTAAGGATTTCAAGCATGTCCTCACTCGTCACGAACAAGGAGCTATTCATGCGGCAGATGGTTATGCACGGGCGAGCGGTAAAGTGGGCGTCTGTATTGCGACTTCCGGACCTGGAGCGACAAACCTGGTAACTGGTATTGCGACGGCTTTTATGGATTCGGTGCCGTTGGTGGTCATCACGGGTAACGTTGTATCTTCCCTGATCGGTACGGATGCTTTCCAGGAAGCCGATATTACGGGAATTACAATGCCGATTACGAAACATAGCTATCTGGTAAGAGATGTAGAGGATCTACCGCGAATCATCCATGAGGCATTTCATATTGCCAACACAGGGCGCAAGGGACCGGTACTGATTGATATTCCGAAGGATATTTCTGCAGCCCAGACGTTGTTTGTCCCACAAACGGAACCTGTGACCATGCGGGGTTATAACCCGAAAGTGTTGCCCAACAAAATTCAACTAGACAAGCTAACTCAAGCTATTTCCGAAGCAGAACGTCCATTCATTCTGGCAGGTGGAGGAGTTGTATACTCCGGTGGACATGAAGCACTTTACGAGTTTGTTCGTAAAACGGAAATTCCTATCACGACAACATTGCTCGGATTGGGTGGTTTCCCAAGTGGACATGAACTGTGGACGGGGATGCCGGGGATGCATGGAACATACACCTCCAATCAGGCGATTCAACAGTCTGATCTGTTGATCTGTATCGGAGCCCGCTTCGATGATCGGGTAACAGGCAAGTTGGATGGGTTTGCTCCTCAAGCTAAAATCGTCCACATTGATATCGACCCTGCTGAAATCGGAAAAAATGTTGCAGCGGATATTCCTATCGTGGGTGACGTGAAGGCAGTGCTGGAATTGCTGAATCAGGATGTGAAACGTGCGGACCTGGCAGATGCATGGAGAGCGCAAATTCAGCATTGGAAGAATGAGAAACCTTATTCTTATAAGGATTCTGAAACGGTGCTTAAACCACAATGGGTTGTTGAGTTGTTGGATGAAACGACCAAGGGTGGTGCAATCGTAACGACAGACGTGGGACAGCATCAAATGTGGGCAGCGCAGTATTACAAATTCAATCAGCCACGCTCATGGGTCACCTCTGGTGGACTCGGTACGATGGGATTTGGTTTCCCTTCTGCAATCGGTGCTCAAATGGCCAATCCCGACAGATTGGTAATATCGATTAACGGGGACGGCGGTATGCAGATGTGTTCGCAGGAATTAGCCATCTGTGCAATCAATAACATTCCGGTTAAAATCGTAATTATCAACAACCAGGTGCTTGGAATGGTTCGCCAATGGCAGGAATTGATCTATAACAATCGGTATAGTCACATTGACCTGGCGGGAAGTCCGGATTTTGTGAAACTTGCCGAAGCATACGGTGTCAAAGGGCTGCGTGCTACGAATAAGGAAGAGGCACGTCGGGCTTGGCAGGAGGCGCTTGATACACCCGGACCGGTCGTTGTCGAGTTTGTAGTCAGCAAGGAAGAGAACGTATATCCAATGGTGACGCAAGGTTCGACAATTGATCAAATGCTGATGGGGGACGAGTAAAATGACAACAAAAAATACCATTGCTGTACTGGTAAATGATCAACCCGGCGTTTTGCAACGTGTGTCCGGCCTGTTCGGTCGCCGCGGCTTTAACATTGAGAGCATAACTGTGGGACAATCGGAAGAAGTTGGATTATCCCGTATGGTCATTGTGACTGTAGGGGATGAGAACAACCTAGAGCAGATTGAAAAGCAGCTTTACAAGCTGGTTGATGTGATCAAGGTCATCGATCTCAGTTCCAAACCAATGGTAGCCCGGGAATTGGCGATGATAAAGGTAAAGGCAGAACCGCCTCAACGGCCAGAGATTATGGGCGTGGTAGAAACATTCAGAGCAGCTGTAATTGATGTTGGAACGACGAGTTTGATTGTACAGGTCATTGGCGATACAGAAAAAATTGATGCCATGATCGAGTTGTTGAAGCCTTACGGTATTCGGGAGTTGACTCGAACCGGGGTTACAGCTATGATACGTGGCAATGCTTAATATGGAGCTTTAACGAATTACCGCTTATAGCGCATTACATCAATAAAGAACCGCCCGCATAAGAGCGGGGACTCGAAGAGATTTTTAGATGCTAATCACGAGGGAAAGTCTCTTGGAGTACCCGCTCATTATGAAGGGTCCAATTAAAAGGAGGAAATTAACCATGGCAGTTACAACGTACTACGAAAAAGATGCAGAACTCAGCGTATTGAAAGGAAAGACAGTGGCCGTTATCGGTTACGGTAGCCAAGGGCATGCTCAAGCACAAAACTTGCGTGACAGTGGTGTGAATGTTGTTATTGGTTTGCGTGAAGGCAAATCGGCTGATGTCGCAAGAAACGACGGTTTTGAAGTTCTGAACGTAGCTGATGCAACAAGCCGTGCAGATGTGGTTCAAATTTTGTTACCTGATGAAACTCAAGCTTCTGTGTACAAAAATGAAATTGAACCTAACCTGAAAAAAGGCGCAGCTCTTTTGTTCTCCCATGGTTTTAACGTTCATTTTGGACAAATCGTAGCTCCTAAAGATAGCGATGTATTGCTGGTTGCTCCAAAATCCCCAGGACATATGGTACGTCGTACTTATGTAGAAGGGTTTGGAGTACCGGGGCTGATCGCAATTGAGCAGGACGCAACGGGTCAGGCCAAAGAAATCGGACTTGCTTACGCAAAAGGCATTGGCTGTACACGTGCGGGCGTAATTGAAACCTCCTTCCGTGAAGAAACGGAGACGGATCTGTTCGGTGAGCAGGCGGTATTGTGTGGCGGCGTGAGCGCACTTGTAAAAGCGGGCTTTGAAACATTGACTGAAGCAGGTTATGCTCCTGAGATGGCATACTTTGAATGTTTGCATGAGCTTAAGCTGATCGTTGACTTGATGTATGAAGGTGGATTGGCAACGATGCGTGATTCCATCAGTAATACAGCGGAATATGGCGATTATGTAACTGGACCACGTGTGGTAACGGAAGATACGAAGAAAGCCATGAAGGATGTGTTGACTGACATTCAACAAGGTAAATTTGCTCGTGACTTCATCCTTGAAAATCAATCTGGACGTGCATTCCTGACGGCTACTCGTCGTAATGAAGCTAACCATCCGATTGAAGTGGTGGGCGGACAATTGCGTGAAATGATGCATTGGATCAAAAAGTAATAATCTTTTGTACTATGAATTCGACTACATGCATTATTTATAAATATTAATTACAATGCGGCCCTGCTTATTGCGTGAGCCGCATTGTAATTTAAGGGTCCTAATCCTGAGGAGGTGCGTTAGGTTGCGCAAAATATATATATTTGACACAACGTTGAGAGACGGAGAACAGTCACCTGGCGTGAACTTGAATACTCGTGAAAAAGTGGAGATCGCTCATCAGTTGGAGAAGCTGGGAATTGATCGTATGGAGGCTGGGTTCCCGGCTGCTTCTCCGGGTGATCTGGCAGCTGTTAATGCAGTAGCAAAAGCTGTAAAAAATTCGACGGTGATTGGTCTTTCGCGTGCAAGGGAACAGGATATTGATGCAGTTCGCGAGGCACTCAAGGGAGCTCAGGACCCGTGTATCCATATCTTTTTGGCAACCTCTCCTATTCACCGTCAACATAAGCTGCGGATGGAGAAGGCACAGGTTTTGGAAACTGCTCGTGCTGCCATACGCTATGGGTTGAAATATTTGCCTAAAGTGGAGTTTTCCTTGGAAGATGCAGGCCGTACAGAGCTTGAATTTGTGGTTGAAATGGTCACCATGGCTGTACAAGAAGGGGCTTCTGTCGTCAATATTCCAGATACGGTAGGTTACTTGACACCCTATGAGTATGGAAATATATTCAAACATATTAAGGAAAATGTAGTCGATGTGGAGAAGATTCAATTGAGTGCACATTGCCACAATGACCTGGGAATGGCTACTGCTAATACACTTGCTGCCATCCTGAACGGCGCGGATCAGATCGAGGGAACCATTAACGGTATCGGTGAACGTGCTGGAAACACGGCCATTGAGGAAATCGCCATGGCACTGGAGACGAGACAGGAATTTTTCCAGGCCAAAACGTCTCTTCAATTGTCTGAAATTGCGCGCACGAGCCGTTTGGTTAGCCGTTTGACGGGGATGGTAGTGCCGGGCAACAAGGCAATTGTTGGAGCCAACGCTTTTGCGCACGAATCAGGTATTCATCAAGACGGCATGCTGAAAGAGAAAACGACTTATGAAATCATGACACCAGAAAGTATCGGTCTGAAAGAAAGCAAGCTGGTACTTGGTAAGCACTCAGGTCGTCATGCTTTCCGTGAGCGTTTGATCGAGTTGGGCTACGAATTGAACGAAGAAGATCTGAATCGCGCCTTTGGGCAGTTCAAGGATTTGGCTGATAAGAAAAAGGAAGTTTCGGACGATGATATTTTGGCATTGCTGGAAGAAAAATTGGCTGATGCACCTGAAGTCTTCAAGCTGGAAACGATTTTTGTTACCTACGGGAATAAGGCTACGCCTTCCGCACAAGTGCGTCTGGTTAACGATGAAGATCAGGTTATTGAGACAGAAGCTGAAGGAAATGGTTCAGTCGATGCGATCTATAATGCGATTGATCAAGCCAGCGGTGAGAGCGTTGTACTTTCAGATTACTCCATCAAGTCTGTTACCCATGGTAAGGACGCTCTGGGTGAAGTCCATGTAGTGCTGACGCAAAACGAACTGTCTGTACAGGGACGCGGGGTAAGCACCGATATTCTGGAAGCAAGTGCTCGGGCTTACGTGGATGCGCTGAATGGTTTAATCGACAAGCGTAAAAACTACAGTAATCGCGTAGATTATAAATCTTAGTTTTTATGCAGACTTAAGAGTTGGGTTTACAGGATCGGGTTTTTTCGGTCCTGTTTTCTTTTTTTCTGATGAAGAAACCAGCTTATAGGCTGTGCCTATTGAATTGATAGATTCTATATCTTGGTCAAAGCCCTGCCATATATGTTACAAAGAAGGTATGAAAAATACGGTTGTATGGCTGTATAACAAGAGGAGTGTACGTGATGGCAGACGTTAAAAAAATTGCGGTAATAGCGGGAGATGGAATTGGACCTGAAGTGGTCGCAGAGGCAGAGAAAATTTTGAAACGTACGGAAGAAGTATTCGGCTTTTCATTTGAAACGGAGCATGCGCTGTTCGGCGGGATTGCCATTGATAAGAAGGGCACACCATTACCGGAAGAAACACTGGCAGTATGTCAGTCTGCAGATGCTGTTCTGCTGGGAGCGGTAGGAGGGCCACAATGGGACAACAATCCAAAGGAACTTCGTCCTGAAACCGGACTGCTGGGCATTCGCAAAGAGCTCGGTCTGTTTTCGAATCTTCGTCCTGCTGTCGTCTTTGACTGTCTCAAGGACGCGTCTACATTGAAACCGGAAGTGTTGGAAGGAACGGACCTGATCGTGGTGCGCGAACTGACGGGCGGCATTTATTTCGGCGAGAAGTTCAGACGAGAAAGTCCTCAGGGTGAGGAAGCAGTTGATACTTGCGCATATAATGTAACAGAAGTAGAGCGTATCGTGCGCCAATCTTTCGAAATTGCACAAAAACGTCGCAAAAAACTTGCATCGGTGGATAAGGCTAATGTACTGGAAACTTCCCGTTTATGGCGTGAAGTAGTGAACCGGGTTGCTGTAGACTACCCGGATGTCGAGCTGGAGCATGTATTGGTTGATAACTGCGCCATGCAATTGCTGCGTCGTCCATCTAGCTTCGACGTCATCGTGACGGAAAATATGTTTGGTGACATTCTCAGTGATGAAGCGGCTATGCTGACTGGATCCATCGGCATGCTCTCCTCCGCATCACTGGGAGAAGGCAGCTTCGGCCTATACGAGCCGGTACATGGCTCTGCGCCTGACATTGCAGGCCAAGGCCTGGCGAATCCCATTGCAACGATTTTGTCCGTTGCTTTGATGTTCCGTCTTACCTTCGGGTACGAGAAAGCAGCAGATGCCATTGAGAAAGCCGTAGCTGAGGTACTGGATGCAGGGCACCGTACGGCGGATATTGCGGTGGATAAATCTCAAGCAATCTCGACAACTCAAATGGGTGATCTGATCGCTGCAGCTATTCGCTAAAAGCTCCGTAAATGCACCCGTTCTGAAAAAAAGCTTCCTATTATATAGTAAGGTTATACAGTCTGGCTTTTTGGCAAATGTTTAGCACAGTAGCTCCTGAGCAATCAGGGGCTATTTGTATATTCAAAGGTTCAAAATGTGAATAAAATATGAATTTTTAAGCTAGTTTAAAATAATTATAAAAAAGTAATGGTTACAATATTGACTTTGATTTCAGCGAATGATAACATTTATCAAGTAAGTTGTTGTTTATTACAATACAGATGATTGAGGAAAGCACATGTGGTGTTTTTCTTACATATTTTAAAGGAGGATTTCATATTATGGCAGAAAGATTGGTAGGAAGACCCGCCCCTGATTTTGCATTGGAAACAGTGACTGGAGACGGTCAAGAATTTGGTTCGGTGAAGCTTTCCGATTACCGTGGCAAGTGGCTCGTATTTTTCTTCTATCCACTGGATTTCACTTTTGTGTGCCCTACGGAAATTACAGCATTGAGCGATGCTGCTGACCAATTCAAAGAGCTGGATACTGAAATTCTGGGTATCAGTGTAGACTCCGTGCACAGTCACAAAGCATGGATCAACACAGCTAAAGAAAACAACGGTCTAGGCAAACTGAACTTCCCATTGGCTTCTGACATCACGAAAAAAACAGCAAGCGATTATGGCGTTCTGATCGAAGAAGAAGGCGTTGCATTGCGCGGCTTGTTCATCATTGATCCAGAAGGCGAATTGAAATATCAAGTGGTTAACCACAACGATGTAGGTCGCAGTGTAGAAGAAACATTGCGTGTACTGCAAGCTTTGCAATCCGGTGGCTTGTGCCCAATGAACTGGAAACCAGGCGATCAAAATCTGTAATATAAGCTTCACAAGTTGAAATTAATTAAACAAACAAGCCCCCAACTAGCGGTTACTCTACCGTTATTGGGGGCTTGCTTGCCTGCTCTGTGCAGCGGAAAATGTGAGGACAGCCTGTTTAATGAGGCAACGCAGAGTGAGGTAACAAATAATTATGGAAATGTTGTTGTGTTCTGGAGGAATTTTGCCTGGCGAAAGCGAATAAGGTATTGTAGAAGATAAGCAAGGCAGAACAGGTTTTGTTCAGAGGAGGCTGAGCCCGGATGAGTTATTGCTGTGGAGCAAGCATGGTAGGAACCAAGGGAACGCTGAAGCATTACCGCACCCAAGTTCATAATGTTCCTTTGCTGTTTTGCCCGGTATGTCGTCGCATTGAAGTTCATTATAAAGTCGAAAATGAGTATGAAATTTTGGCTGAATATGCACATGGAGATGGGGCAAGCGAGATTGATTTTCAGGATTATGTCATGGAAGACGATGATACGATATTTGAAAATTGTGTGAATCGTGAAAGTGAAGATGCGTTTGAAATTGTGAAGCGTCAAATTGACATATCCCTGGATTTATTGATGGTAGCCAAACAGATGAATGATGAAAAATGGCAGGGAGAGCTTAAGAGAAGACTGGCCGTTATGAGCCAAAGACGATCCCGGCTTCAACATAATAAGAGCGGCAGTTGACATCCTACACACCAAAGAAGCTCTCAATTCTGGAGAGCTTCTTTGGTGTGTAGGGCGCTTGTTCCTAACTTCATTTTTCATTTTGGTAATGTTGCGCAGATATTATGACGAAAGAAAACAGGATAAAAATTTGGATTCGACACTTTTTCCGATTGACTGCGATCCTTAATCTTGTCTATCATAAAATAAGACTGGAATTGGAAAGAGATGGTCGGATTTCTGTGTAACTGTTTTCTACACCATTGAAGGGTAGTCGATAGATGCCTTTCTTTTCTTCAAGATTATTACGCGTCCGATACGGCCAGTTTGTCATTCCGAAACAAGGGGGAAGCCTGGCATGATCAGTGAATTCCAAGAAGCCTTGCTTGATACCGTGGGAGCTTGTCCTTCCACACAGATCGCCAATAACAAGTATGAAAATGTGCTGGAGAACCTGGATAGTGGTATCATGCTGTTTGACAGTGACGGGGTACTGACCTTTATTAACGTGCAAATGGCGAAATTGCTGGAGCTACCACGGAGTTCGCTAGCAGGTCGCAATTTGATGCAAATTTTGCATCATCCTGAGTTAAGCCGGTTTAAGAAGAAGAAAATCATGCGGATTTATAAAGAAACTATCTTTCATAGAAAGCGCTATCATGAGTTAATTGATGAGTATGGTCGGCATTGGTTGATAACAGTAACCTATGGTGATCAGATGGATGGCGATTTTTTGTTTAGCGTCAAGGATGTGTCGGATTATAAGCAGATTGAGCAGACAGCATATCAAAACGATAAGCTGGCGATGCTGGGACGCATCTCGGCCTCTATTGCTCATGAAATTCGTAACCCGCTTACCGCAATCCGGGGCTTTATTCAATTGCTTCGACCGCATTTGGTGGAGTTGGGCAGGGATGAGTATGCCCGCATTATATTAACAGAAATTGATCGTGCGAACGACATTATTTATGAGTTCTTAAATTCGTCCAAGCCTTCGGCTCCGCAAAAAACGGCTGTATCTGTGATGGGGCTGCTGAAAGAAGTAGTGATGCTGACAGAAAGCGAAGCATTGATGAAGGGTTGCCAGATTGCATTGGACGAAAATGATGAGCTCATGAAGGTTTCCATTGATGTGAAGCAGATTAAGCAGGTTATTCTCAATATGATTAAAAATGCAATGGATGCCATTGAAAGCATGGGTGGGGAACGAGAGGGCTGCATCGATATTCATACAGTGCTTGAGGGCAATTATGTCCACATTTGTATTGAAGATAACGGATTAGGTATGGATCACAATACATTGACGCGTTTATTTGATCCTTTTTTTACAACAAAAGAAAGTGGAACCGGGTTGGGATTGGCTGTGAGCTATCGAATTATCAAAAATCACGGAGGTTTCATACATGTAGACAGTAAACATGGAAGTGGCACACAATTCAAAATCACGCTTCCTGTAGTTTAATATGGGGAGGTTTTCGCAGAGGGGTCCTGTACATACTATTTCTTTTATGTTGTGCAGCGTTGGGGTATAGGTATCACCTTTTTGGAAAAGGTTATCTGAAGCGCATAATCTGACAAGATGATGCGCTTTTTTGGTGCTGTAAGCTCGGTTATTTGCGTAAATGCGAAAATGAATTCATGAATTTAAGACAAAAAAATGATTCACCTTTCACAGATTAAATGCTATTATATACCAGAATACAACATTATTTTTGATACTATAGACTTAAACAACGGCTTCCAAAGCTGTCAAACGTCTTAGATGATCGGAATCTCCGATATGCAGGGGGCTGAAGAGGCTGAATGAGTATACGGCTGGAAGTAAAAAAAACGATAGGTATCGGCATTGCTGCGATAGTTTTGTTTGTCTTGGTTCAGTTATTTCACGTAACTTTGAATAAGATATACTCCCATAATGTTTTTTTCTTGTTATATCCGATCATAGGGTTTGCCTGTGCTGCGATTTGTTTTTCTATTTTTTATCAATCCTGGTCCGTTTTACTGGAACAGTTATCCTTGCAGAGACTTCTTATTGCCCCGACGTTTTTGGTGGCTGGTCTGCTTTACCTTGTTCATATTGTTTCGTTTAGTTTCGTAAGCCTGACGGACTTTGCTTTGTCTCCGGGCATTTCGTTATGGCTGCTGTTTGTAAATCGTGCCTTTACTTCTGTCTTGCTCTTATGTGTTTGTTTCCTCCCGTTTAGCAAGACGAAGTCTGAATACAAGACAGTGGCTTTGTGGGCAGGGATAGGCTGCACTTTGCTGATTCTAGGAGTTATTAAGATATTTGGTGCAGGCTTACCGGATCTACGTATACGATACGAAATAGGCAACCTGGGCTGGACGTTAAATCTGGCTGTCATGTTACTACTTGTGTTCACTTTTATTTTCGGGGTGCGAAAATATTGGAAAGTCCGCCCGGCGGAGTTGGGCATGTTGCTTATGGTTCGTGGAATTGGACTGTGTGTTGTGAGTCAGTTGTTCTATTTATTTTCTGAGCAAATGAGCGATATTAATCACCTATTGGGACTTTTGACCAACGCGATAGCATTCTATAACATGTTGAGCGGGCTGGTCCGGTTGATGGTTCTGGTTCCTTATCGTGAAAAGCAGGCAGCAGAATCTGAGTTTAATCACATTGCTTATAATGATGATATAACAGGACTCCCCAATCGTCGCCGCCTTTCCCAACGTTTAGATAAAATATTGCGCAAATCATTGAAATCGGATGAGACAGTAGCACTTTTAGTTCTAAATATTGATCGTTTCAAGGCGATTAATGATTCGCTTGGACATATGGCAGGAAATTATTTGCTGTATGCAGTAGGCGAACGCTTGGGGCATTTTAGCCATGAAGGGGAAGCTGTCTTTAGCATGGGCGGAGATGAATTTGCCTTTCTTCTAACGGGATACGAAGATACAGATGCTATGAGAAGTCGTATTGATGATATGGTGAAGCTGTTCGATCTGCCTTTCGATATTGATGGTGAGTCTTATCATGTGACGGTGAGCGTTGGTATAGCTTTGTACCCGTTGGATGCGAATCAGAGTGAACAGCTTATTCAGCAGGCGGATACGGCTGTACATAGTGCTAAAGAGCAGGGAGTGAATTTTCAGCGGTATGCTAGTTCGATGCAGATGCGAGCGCATGAAAGACTCCAGCTGGAAAATGATCTGCGGCGAGCGCTTGAAAATGAGGAATTTTCATTGGTGTATCAACCTCGTGTCCACCTGCAAAGTGGCGAGCTAACGAGTTTGGAGGCGCTGGTGCGTTGGAATCATCCTCATCGTGGGATGGTGATGCCAGGCGATTTTATTCCGGTGGCTGAAGAAAGTGGTTTAATTGTGCCCTTGGGGGAATGGGTGTTACGGGAGGCCTGTCTGCAAAATAAGCATTGGCAGGAGCTTGGGTACCCACCAATCCCGATTTCGGTCAATTTATCCATGCGCCAATTTCAGCAAAAAAAGCTGGTGGATGTAATTCGGGGCATTTTGACCTATACGGAACTTGAAGCACGCTATCTAGAGCTGGAGATTACCGAAAGTATGACCTTTGATAAGGATCGAGCCTTTGAACAGTTAAAAAAAATAAAGGCTATTGGTGTCGCAATCAGTATTGATGATTTTGGAACTGGCTATAGCTCATTGCATTATTTGAAGAATCTCCCGATTGATCGTCTAAAAATTGATCGTTCCTTTGTAAATGAGGTACTGGTCGACAGCAAAAATGCAGCAATTGTATCTACTATTGCCTCCATGGCTCACCATTTGAAGCTGAAGGTTACGGCTGAAGGGGTAGAAAATGAGGAGCAGCTTCATTTTTTGCAGGCACAAGATTGTCATGAGGGTCAGGGGTATTACTTTAGTCGCCCCATTCCGGCAGAAATCTTTGAAAAATTGTTTTTACGTGAACCTATGAATTGGCTGGCTCAGGATAGTATGTAGTATGCTTGCATTTTGCTGAAAGGTAAGTTATACTAAATAACATCCTGATTCAGCTGGTTGACGATAGGTTAAGCGTGCCATACATAAGAATCGAGATATTATAAAATGCGGGTGTAGTTCAATGGTAGAACTTCAGCCTTCCAAGCTGATAGCGTGGGTTCGATTCCCATCACCCGCTTACTATTTTAAGAAGTTCGAAACCCTTGTGACGCAAGGGTTTTTGTTTTGTTTGGAGTAGATAAATACATTATAGCCGGGGTGCCAATGGGGTATCACGGCTTTTTGCGTTCTTACGAACTATTTTTACATTGCCACACAAAATAAAATATAAAACATTTAGCTTATATGCTATAAATAAACAGATAAAAAGAACTATTTACCATTTACTAAAAAATAAGTATAGTCGCATTGTTGGGATTTAACTTAAAAAAGGATGGTGTAGCTGCAATGAGGAAAATTTCTTTTCTGTTTTTAGCATTAACTTTGGTGCTGCTTACTTTCCCTGCAAGTTCTACGTTCGCCGCTGCTGATTTTCCGAATACGTCGACGAATGGAATGACTGGTTTTGCCGGACAGGCTAAAAGTGAAAATGGAGCTACTAAGCCTGCCACAACAGGGGGAAAAGGCGGTCAGATTATCTATATCAATAATCTAAACGATTTGAAAAACCAGTTAGGGGATTCAACTCCTAAAATTCTGGTCATCGAAAAAAATATTTCTGCCTCCTCTAAAACCGTGGTCAACATTGGTACTAACAAATCGCTCATTGGTTCTTATGCGCAAAACAAACTGGTTAACATTCATTTGAAAACAACAAATAATTCGGGAAATGTGATCTTTCAAAATTTAACTTTTGAGCACAGTGCCAACATTAACGGTAACGATGACATCCAACTTTATCTTACTGCGGGCACAAATTATTGGATTGATCATGTTACGTTTGCAGGTCACAGTTATAATGCAAATGGCTCGGATCTGGACAAACTTTTGTACATAGGCCAATCGGCTGATTATGTAACCATTAGTAACTCCAAATTTGCTAATCATAAATATGGTCTCATTTTGGGATATCCTGATGATGGCAATAAAAATTATGATGGCATGCCCCATATCACGATCGCTAATAATTATTTTGAAAACTTACTTGTACGTGGTCCAGGACTCATGAGATATGGATATTTCCATGTTAAAAATAATTATATTAATAATTTTCAGCTTGCTTATACCATTGCTACGAATGCAAGAATCTATTCTGAGTACAACTACTTTGGAAAAGGTAATGAAAAGGGCGGTATTCTTGATGATAAAGGCAATGGCGAGTTTAAAGATGTAGGGAGTTTTCCCACCATCAACAATCAAAAATCGCGTGTAACCAACTGGAATCCAAGCAAGAACTATAGCTATCAAGTTCAGACTCCTGAATATACTAAAGAGTTTGTAACGAAATATGCAGGCTCGTCGAATACAACTTTGGTATTTGGAAAATAACGAGGGTTATTTGCAAATGTGTTGTGATCTGCTATACTAACCGCAAGTAATTATCCCATGAAAAGGAAGGTAACCATACGTCCGATGAAGTAAGCACACTGATTTTCCCACTTAACTGCACAGTTACTGGCAGGCGGCTGTAAGCTGCAACGGGAGAAGTGTGTCTGAAAATGAATGTAGGGACGTATGCGTTTATTCCGGAACGGGATTTGGCTTATTCGTTTACGGTGTTATTTTTCATAAGCGTATGTTCTGAAACGATTCATAACAGTCATTCTATATTCCTTGTATGCAAGCCGCAGCCTTCTGCGGCTTTTTTTATTGCTTCCGGGGTCAAAAAACCGGGCTGGGAAAGGATGATCGGTATGAGAACGATTTTGCGTATTCGCAATGTAGTAAAGGATTGGAACGGGACATCTTTATTTGAGAATGTGTCGTTGGATGTGATGGAAGGAGAACGGCTCGCACTGTTTGGAAGAAATGGAGCAGGTAAAACGACGTTATTGCGAATATTGCTGGGAGATGAAGTGCCAACCTCTGGTCAAGTAGAGCATGATTTGCCACTGGAAGAGCGGGGCTGGCTGAAGCAGCAGGATACGGTGGATTGGTCTCGAACCGCACTGGAGGCCGCACAGCAGGCCAGCCCTCGGCATTGGCTCCTCAAGCAAGCGTTGGGACAGCTGGAAGCTGACCTAGCCGATGCTGGGAAGGATATGGAGCATCATCTGGAGCGTTACGGCGAGCTGATGGATGAATACGAACACCTGCAAGGCTTTGCCTGGGAGTCTGAGGTGGAAAAGGCGCTCACTCGAATGGGAATGCCTGCCCAGACGTGGTCCATTGCTTATGGTGACCTGAGTGGCGGACAGAAGACGAGAGTGCGGTTAGCCGGACTGATGGTCAGGCAGCCGAAGCTGCTGGTGCTGGATGAGCCGACCAACCATTTGGATGCCGAAAGCTTGCTTTGGCTGGAGCAGTGGCTGTCCACGTATCCGGGAACGCTGCTGTTTGTATCGCATGACAGAGCCTTTTTGGATCGAGTGGCTACGAGTATAGTTGAGCTTGCATCAACGGGTATTGGGCGCTATAAAGGCGGCTATAAGGAATATAAAGCGCAAAAGGAGCGGGAACTGCGAGAGCAGGAAGCCAGCTATCGAAAGCAGGAGCTGGCGAAACAGGCACTGGAGGAAACGATTCGAAATTACAGGGAATGGTTTCACCAGGCACATCGTAGCGCATCCAAAGTCGAAGTGGCTATTACACAGAGCTTCTATAAGGCCAAGGCTAAAAAAAATATCTCCCGTTATCATGCGAAAGAAAAAGAACTGGAGCGACTGGAGGCTAACAGGGTAGAACAACCACGTGAAGCTCCGTCTTTGCACATGAAATTAAGTGACAGCGGGTTTCAGGCAAAATATTTGCTGCGTGCTGAGCAGGTTGACTTTAGCTACGACGACCGTATCATTGTGAAAAATCTAAATCTGATCGTTGCACGTGGAGACCGTCTGGCTGTTCGGGGGCCCAATGGAATTGGTAAAACCACACTGCTTCGGTTATTAACAGGTCAACTGGAGCCGCAGACAGGAAAAATCACAGCCAACCCACAGTTGAACATCGGATATTTTTCACAGGAGCTGGAGCAGCTCCCAGAGGATCAAACGTTGCTGGACAGTCTGCTTGCGCTTCCGACGATGACGCAAACAGAAGCGAGAACAGTGTTGGGCTGCTTTCTTTTTGCGAAAGAGGACGTGTTTAAAAGGATCGGGACACTTAGTATGGGAGAAAAATGCAGGGTAGCTTTTCTGCGTCTGTACTTTAGTGGAGCCAATCTGCTGGTGCTGGATGAACCGACGAATTATTTTGACATTGAAACCCGTGAAATTGTAGAGGATTCTTTGCGTAACTATGATGGAGCACTGGTGCTCGTCTCACATGATCGGGAGCTGGTGAGGAGCACGGCAACTCGGTTACTCGATATGAAGCCGGGGGGCAGATATGAAATCTATGAGGGGACAGCCGACGAAAAGCAAGAAGATGAACGGAGCCGTCAACGGGAGCCAGAAGACCAGGAGCGGCGTGAGGAACGTCTTCGATTACAATTGCGTCTTACAGAGTTGATGGGAATGACAGGCACGAATGACGAAAATGAAAAGTTGTTGAGCGAAATCAGGCGCATTCGTGCAAATCTGGAGCGGTTGGATGATCTCGATATCTAAAGGGTTGAAACGTATGCCCTGCTTGCCAAAGCGCGGTAGTTTGCATATAATAATGAACAATAGTTCGAATTTTTGAAAATGTCTTGATGGAGAAGAGTAGACAGTGTCCGATTGAACAGGGAGGAAGCGTCGTAGGATTGAGAGCGTTTCTGCAAATACTGGGCTGTTGAAGTTCGCTCCGGAGCAGTTCCTTGAACCTCAGGCGCCATGTGAATGGCGAATGTGCAAGTAGGGGATACCGGTTCACGACCGTTATAACGTGCAGAGCGAGACGATGATGCATAGCATGAACAATCACCTGTAACTATGTTGCCGTAAGGCAAAACGCCGGGTGAGCTAAGCTTATTGTCTAACGAGGGTGGTACCACGGTCTTTTCGTCCCTTACCGGGAGGAAAGACCTTTTTTTGTTGTCTGAAAAGCTGGATATGAAGAAAGGGGACTGAACAGGCGATGAGCGAAACCATCCAAATGAAGGAACATTTGCTGGCCTTGAAGGAAGAAGCACTGGAAGTATTGGAGAAGGTGGCAACACCTAAGGAGCTGGCTGATCTACGGGTCAAATACTCGGGAAAAAAGGGCGCATTGACTGAAATTTTGCGCGGTATGGGCAAGCTGAGCGCGGAAGAGCGTCCGGTTGTTGGACAGGTAGCCAATGAGGTGCGGGAGGCGATTGAAGAAGTCGTTAACCGTAAGCAAGACGAGTTCACGAAAGCGGAAACGAATGAGCGTCTGCAAGCGGAAAAGATCGATGTTACGCTACCTGGACGCACACTGCCGCAAGGCGGACTGCACCCACTCAACAAAGTGATTGAGCAAATCGAGGATATTTTTACAGGCATGGGATATCGAGTGGCTGAGGGTCCACAGGCTGAGACGGATTATTATAACTTCGAAGCATTGAACCTGCCTAAAAATCACCCCGCACGCGATATGCAGGATTCATTTTACCTGACTGAGGATCTGTTGATGCGTACCCATACGTCACCAGTTCAGATTCGCGCGATGGAAGCGATGAAGGGCGAAACACCTATTAAGGTTATCTGTCCGGGTACGGTTTTCCGACGTGATGATGACGATGCAACACATTCTTTTCAATTCCACCAGATTGAAGGGCTTGTCATTGGAAAAGACATTCGCATGAGTGATTTGAAAGGAACCTTACTTCAATTTGCACGCGAAATGTTCGGAGAATCGACCGAAATCCGTTTGCGCCCAAGCTTCTTTCCGTTCACAGAGCCGAGTGCTGAAGTAGACGTAACTTTTGTGAAGAAAAATGGCGAACGCGTGTGGATTGAAATTTTGGGCTGTGGCATGGTCCATCCGAAAGTGCTAGAGATGGGCGGTTTTGATCCCGAGGTGTACAGCGGCTTTGCATTCGGTATGGGTGTAGAGCGGATTGCTATATTGAAATACGGTATCGATGATATTCGTCATTTTTATAACAGTGACCTGTCGTTCCTGAAACAGTTTGCGCGTCAATAAACAACTATATCAAGGGAAGTGAACCCATATGAAAGTATCATTCGAGTGGCTGTCCGAGTATGTATCGCTGGATCAGGTAAGCGCGGAGGATCTGGCAGAGAAAATCACCCGTTCGGGCATAGAAATTGATGAGGTCGAGCAGCGCAATCAAGGGATTACTGGCGTCGTTGTCGGCTATGTTAAAAGCAAGGAAAA
Organism: Paenibacillus peoriae; assembly: GCF_022531965.1. Taxonomy (GTDB): domain Bacteria; phylum Bacillota; class Bacilli; order Paenibacillales; family Paenibacillaceae; genus Paenibacillus; species Paenibacillus polymyxa_D. Next base: position 1,689,136 of record NZ_CP092831.1, read on the forward strand.
GCATCCAGATGCTGATAAGCTGAATGTATGTATTGTCGATGCAGGTCAGGAGGAAGATCTGCAAATCGTGTGCGGTGCCAAAAACGTGGATGCAGGTCAAAAGGTTCCTGTTGCAGTTGTAGGTGCAAAGCTGCCGGGAGATTTCCACATTAAAAAGGCCAAGCTGCGTGGTGTAGTATCCATGGGTATGATCTGCTCGGCCAAAGAACTGGGCATGAATGACAAGCTGCTTCCAAAGGAATTGCAAGAAGGTATTTTGGTGCTGCCTGAGGATGCTGAAATTGGTATGCCAATTACGAAGCTGCTGGCGCTGGATGATCAGGTGCTGGATTTTGATCTGACACCCAATCGTTCGGATTGCCTGAGCATGCACGGAGCAGCATATGAAGTGAGTGCGATTCTGGGACGTGATATTTCTCTGGCTGATCCGGCTAAGGATCTGGTGGAAATTAGCGATGCAGCGGCAGATCATCTGTCTGTGAAGGTAGATACTCCTGAACTGTGTACGCACTACGCGGCCCGTTATATTACAGGTGTAAAAGTGGGGGCTTCCCCATTATGGATTCAAAACCGTCTGATGGCGGCAGGTGTTCGTCCGATCAACAACATCGTAGATATTACGAACTACGTCATGCTGGAATACGGTCAGCCGTTGCATGCTTTTGATGCGGATAAGCTGGAAAATGGAAATATTGAAGTTCGACTCGCTCGTGCAGGCGAAACATTGATTACACTTGATGATCAGGAGCGTAAGCTGGAGCCGCATATGCTGCTGATTACAGACGGTGTGAAACCAATAGCATTGGCAGGCGTGATGGGTGGAGCCAACTCCGAGGTTACGGATGCGACGGTCAGCATTGCGCTGGAATCTGCGAAGTTTGACGGCGGTACAGTTCGCAAAACGTCTCGTCAACTTGGACTGCGTTCAGAAGCAAGTCTGCGTTTTGAAAAAGAGGTTGATCCAGGCGCTGTTGTGCCTGCTGTGAATCGTGCAGCTGCGCTGATTCAGCGTTATGCAGGAGGCACTGTACACCAGGGCATCGTAGAATCTGCGTCTGCAAAAGCTGAAAACCGCATTATCAAGCTGTCGCTAGATAAAATAAACCGATATTTGGGAACCGAACTGTCGCTGCTTGAGGTGAAAACGATTTTCGGTAGACTTCATTTCGGATGTGGCGACGCAGAGCAAGGGGTACTGGAAGTTCAAGTTCCTACACGCCGTGGAGATATCACCATTGACGTGGACTTAATCGAAGAGGTTGCTCGTCTGTATGGTTACGACAATATCCCGACCACGCCGATTGAAGGTCCTACAACTCCGGGAGCTTTGACAGCATCACAATCATTGCGCCGCTCCCTGCGCAGATTGCTGGCTCATGGTGGCTGGCAGGAGACGATCAGCTACTCTTTTGTACATCCGCAAAGTACGGGGTTATTTAATGCCCTGACAGAAGGCAGCCATCCGGTACGTTTGGCTATGCCTATGAGCGAAGACCGTAGTGTTTTGCGTACGAGTATCATTCCGCAGATGCTGGATACAGCGGTGTATAACATGAACCGGAAGCAAGACAATCTGGCGATTTTCGAGATGGGAACAGTATTTTATACAGAGGAACAAACATTAACCCGCCAGCCGCAGGAAATTCAAGTGCTGAGTCTGTTGTTGACTGGGGTACGCCGTGAAAAACAATGGAATATTGGTGCTGAAAAGGTTGATTTCTTTGATATTAAAGGCGCGCTTGAAACGGTGTTTGACTATTTCGGATTGAGTGCCAGCATTCGTTATGTCGCTGACCAACCGCAAAGCTACCACCCGGGCCGTTCCGCTTCGGTATGGCTGGATGTGAATGGAAGCTCTCAACGGATCGGTACCCTTGGGCAGATTCATCCGGAGCTCCAACAATCTTATGGGCTGAACGATACGTATGTTGCAGAAATTGCGTTGCAACAGGTCATTGAACACGCAAACTCTCATATTCAGTTCAGAGAGCTGGCTCGCTTCCCATCCGTGGAACGTGACATTGCCCTCGTGGTCAATAAAGACGTTGAGGCAGGCGAACTGCTTCGTGTTATTCACGCTGCAGGCGGAGAGCTGTTGCAGGATGCACGAGTGTTTGATGTATTTACAGGCAGTAAGCTTGGTGAAGATAAGAAGAGCGTAGCTATCTCTCTGACCTATCGTCACTGGGAACATACGTTGACGGATGAAGAGATCAATGCGGCGCATACTCCTGTCGTTACGTCTCTGGAACAAACTTTTGGAGCGGAATTGAGAAAGTAGCAGGAAATGCGGGAAGCCGTATCGAATCTTAGTGACAGAGGTTCGATACGGCTTTTTGGCCTATCATCATAGAAGCTCTCTTACTCTGATAATTACCCGCTGCGGGGAAGCCGGACTAATAAGGTTGAACGCTTCACGGAAGGCGGGTTACCATAGTACCGGACACACCTTAGAATCAACATACAGTAGTATTGAAGGAGGGCATAATTGTGACTACACCAGATCGTACTCGCGTCACTGTAGAGATCTACGGTACTTCTTATAAACTCGTCGGCAGCAATACCGATTATATGAAGCAGGTTGCCAATTACGTGGATGAGCGTATGCACAGCATTTCTCAAGCTCATTCGCGTCTGGATATGCCCCGAATTGCCGTGCTGGCTGCGGTTCATATGGCAGAAGAAGCTGTACAAATCCAGGAAATTCAGAGTCATATGAACCGCTTAGCAGCGGAACGAGCAGAGCTCCGGGGAGATCTGGCGCAACTCCAGACAGCTCTAGGGGAACAACAGCAGAAAAATACAGATATGCATCAATCTCTTATTCAACTGAAGGAAGAAAAGGAAGCAACGCAGAAGAAGCTGATGGAAACCGAATCTGTATCAGCCAAGGAGATCGCCCAATTGAGGGCAAAGCTGGAACAGCAGGAGAAAAAAGCGGCTGAACTTGAAAATGGACAAAAACAAGCTAAACGTGAATTGGAGGAGTCCCGTCAAGAAGCTTCTCGCAAGCTGAAAGAGCAGCAGGAGGCGGCCAATGCGCGTATCCGGCAGATAGAAGAGCAGATGAAGAAGGAAGTATTTGAAGCGGCTAAACAGACTGAAGCCAAGCTGTCAGCTGCAGAGAAGACTCATCAGGAGCAAAAGCGCACAGAACTGGACAAGCTGCGATCTGCTTTGCAGCAAGAGCATAGCAAGAAGGTAAGCGAATGGCAAACTAAGTGCTCCGGACTGAATGAGCAGCTGGAGCAGGAACGTAAACAGGCTGAATTGGCGTTGAATGAAGAAAAGCTCCAGCATCAAGAAGCACAGAAACGAGCTGATGAAGCTGCACTGGAGCAGGAGATTCGGGTCGAGGAGCTTCAGGAACAATTAGAACAAGTACAGGCAGGCAGTACAGAGCTTTCTTCTCGTCTGGGAGAGGCTCAAGAGCAAGCAAGAGTACTGAAGGAACAACAGTCCGAGCTGGAGTCTGTGCTGGAAACACAGCGACAGGCTGCGATAGAGCGAGAGCAGGCAGATACGCTTGCACGTGAAGAATTGCAAAGTCGATATGATCAATTAGAAGCTGAAGCCAAGGCTAAGCAGCAGCAGACGGCTAAGCTGGAGGAAGAACAGCGGCGGATGCAGAAGCTGTTGGAGCAAGCTCACGTATCTTCTCGCAAGCTGCAAAGTGAGCTGGCTACGCTAGCTGAAAGCGAGAAGTCATGGAAGAAGCTTGCAGAAGAACGCCAGGTGGCAGTTGATGAGCTGGAGCTCTCCTTGCTGGAAGCACGTGAACAGAAGGAAGAAATACAAGAGCAATTACAGCACGCAGCGGCTGAGCTCGAAGCTATTAATGATAAATTTGCTTCACAACAGCAACGGCTAGTTCAACTCGAAGCGAGAATCAAGGAGCTTTCACCTGAGCTGATTCGCGTTCAGGATGAGCTTGAGAAAGCCAAAGTCCGAGAGCAAGAGGGAACTAAGGCGTATCAATCGCTTCAGGAGCAATATGGAAGCATGAAGAGCCGAGCTGGACAGCTGGAGCAAAATATCAAGCAGCTCCAGCAGGAAAATCGAGAACGGCGGAGTGAACTGGAACGTGCTGAGGAAGAATCCCTGGAATGGCAGCTTAAATACGATCAGTTGAAGGCTGAAGCGGAACGTTTGGAAGCTGAAGATGCTGCCCGTAAGGAAGAATTTGCTTCTTGGGAGCGGGAAATAGCGGTAACGGTTCAACAAAAGGAACAGCTTCAGGAGGAAATTCGTTTGGCTGTTGAAACTGCCAAAACGGCGAAGGCTGAACAGCAGTCCATAGAGCAGGAACGGATGGCCTTGCAGTCTGAATTGGACGAAGTGGGTCAAAAATATGAAATGGCAGCGCATCAGCTTCGTCTGTTGCAAGTACAACAGGACGTAGATCGGGAAAATTCGGAGAAGATTTCTACGGAATTACGTCAATTACAGGAAGAATACACCAAGCTTCAAACTGAGTATAATGAATGGATTGAACTTATCGAACAGGATCAGTAGATACGGATTATACATGTAAGGCAATCCCCGGCTGCTCATTGCCGGGGATTGTTTGTTTATTGTATCCACTCAGAGGTGTAAATGACAAAAAGCTGTCCTTTGGCAGATGAATTCTGCTTCGGGACAGCTTTGCCAGAAGCGATTACTGAAATTAATTCCCGTTTTTCCGACCGGCTTCAAACGGTGTCGATACCGGAATGAACAGGTCGATAATCCCGATAACCAATGCAGCGAGCAATGCGCCCAGAACGGAAACACTGACATGAGCGACGACATATTGAGCGACCCAGATCACCAGAGCGCTCACAAGAAAACCTACGATACCGCGTCCAAATGGGGAGACGCGTCGACCAAACACCGCCTCGACGATATAGCCAATCAAGGCAATGACAATGGCTAGGATCAGCGCGCTCCAAAAGCCGCCTACACTAAATCCGGGAACGATCCAGCTTACGACCATCAGCACCAGAGCGGCAACGATGAAACGTACAATGTGCCCGAGAATGCTCACGGAATAACCTCCTTTGTTTTTTGAATCAGGGTTAGACAAAGGTTAGTGTGTGGCATGAAGAGCTTTCTTATGTGTAAAACAGAGTTGGCAAATAGCGTAAGTTTGCTGCTTTCGGTATAATATAGATATAAGTGAAAGGAGTAGTGAAGTTGGACTCTAAAATTTTCAAAACCCTTGAATATCAAAAAATTCTAAATAAACTAAGTCACTATGCCCAAACGGCAACGGGACAACAGACAGCCCTTCGGCTACAGCCCAGCGATGATTTGGAGCATATCAAGAAAATGCTGAAAGGTACGGATGAGGCCTATGCTGCTGATCGCCTCAAAGGAGTGCCTTCATTTAACGGAGTAGTGGATATCACTCCGGCGGTGAAGCGTGCCCGTATTGGTGGAACATTAAGCCCGCATGAGTTGCTTGGCATTCGGACAACGGTTCAGGCCGCACGCCGTATACAAGTATACGTGACAAGTTTGCATGAAGAAAATCCTGTCGAAACATTGCTGTATTGGAGTGAGCAGCTTTCGGAGCAGAGAAGTTTAGAAAACTCCATCAAAGGCTGTATTGACGAAAATGCAGAAGTGTTGGATTCTGCCAGCACAGAGCTTTCACAAATCCGTCGGGAGCTGCGCTCGGGAGAAGTGCGTATTCGTGAGAAGCTGGATTCCATGATTCGTTCCTCAACTGTATCCAAAATGCTTCAAGATCAGTTGATTACGATTCGTGGAGATCGGTTTGTGATCCCGGTTAAGGCCGAATACCGTTCTTATTTTGGCGGAATTGTTCATGATCAATCCGGGTCAGGTGCAACATTGTTTATCGAGCCTGAATCTATCGTAGCCATGAACAATAAGCTGAGGGAAACAAGGCTGAGAGAAGAGCGTGAAATTGAAGTCATTTTACAAAAGCTGACCGCACTTGTCGCAGAACAAGCGGATATGTTGCTGTATGATGTGGACGTTTTGGGCAATCTTGATTTTATTTTTGCAAAAGCGCGTCTCGCCCGTGAAATGAAGGCAACCTTGCCTTTAATGAATGACCGAGGGTACTTGAAGCTGAAAAAAGGCAGACATCCTCTAATTCCGTTGGAACAGGTCGTTCCCATAGATGTGGAGCTGGGCAATTCATACACCTCCATTATCGTTACCGGACCGAACACAGGGGGGAAAACCGTTACCCTGAAAACCATTGGCCTGCTTAGTTTGATGGCGATGTCTGGACTGTTTGTACCTGTTGAGGATGAAAGCCAGCTGTGTGTATTTGATGCAATCTATGCTGATATTGGTGACGAGCAGAGCATTGAGCAAAACTTAAGTACATTTTCCAGCCACATGACCAATATCATTAGCATCCTGAAAAATATGACGCCCAAAAGTCTTGTATTGCTTGACGAAGTGGGGGCAGGAACGGACCCCGCGGAAGGTTCGGCTTTGGCTGTGTCCATTTTGGAGCATATACATGCCATGGGTTGCCGTATGGTTGCGACGACTCACTATAGTGAATTGAAGGCGTATGCCTATGAGCGTAAAGGAATTATTAATGCAAGCATGGAGTTTGATGTTGCTACCTTAAGCCCGACTTACCGCCTTCTGGTCGGTGTCCCCGGACGAAGTAACGCATTTGCCATTGCCGAGCGATTGGGATTGCCAGGGCGCATTTTAGACTATGCCCGTGGTGAGGTAACAGAAGAAGACCAGCGCGTTGAGCACATGATTGCGTCACTGGAGCAGAACCGTTTGACAGCTGAGCAAGAACGGGAAAAAGCGGAGCAGTTGCGTAAAGAAATGGAAGCATTGCGTAGCCGTCATCAGATGGAGCTGGATAAGCTGGAGTCCCAACGGGACCGTATGCTGGAAAAAGCTGAGGATGAAGCAAGAGTTCTCGTGGATAAGGCTCGTAGCGAAGCTGAGAAAATCATTACTGATTTGCGTAAATTGGCTCAGGAAGAAGGGGCTTCGGTTAAGGAGCACAAGCTGATTGCAGCTCGCAGAGAACTGGATGAGGCTGAACCGAAGCAACGCAAGAAAAGTACTGTCAAACGCCCGGCCGCTACGCGTACTCGTTCTATCATGGCTGGCGATGAAGTATCCGTTCACAGTCTGAATAAAAAAGGCCACGTGGTTGAACTGTCCGGTACCAAGGAAGCTGTGGTTCAATTGGGGATCATGAAGATGAAGGTCAGTCTGGATGATCTGGAACTACTGCAACCTGCCCAAACAACGACTCCAAGAGTTCAAAAACCAGTCACTGGCGTTAAACGGACACGGGATGATAACGTACGAAGTGAACTTGATCTTCGGGGGGCGAACGTGGAGGAAGCCTTGATGGAAGTGGACCGCTTCATGGATGAAGCGTTTCTGGCCAATCTGGGTCAGGTACACATTATTCATGGCAAAGGTACGGGTATTCTGAGAACCGGTATTCAGGAGTACCTCCGCAAGCATAAACATGTGAAAAGCTACCGTATCGGTAATTACAATGAAGGCGGCACAGGCGTAACCGTTGCTGAATTGGAATAGCTATGGGTTGCCGGCTTTGCTCGGGAACGCTTGGTAGAACGGGAGGGACGAAGTGAAGATGGCGATTGATGAATTGCTGTCACATCCGTTGGGGATGATGCTGGGTTATTTCTCGGTGGCGGTGCTGGAGCTAATTGTATTTTTGTCGTGTTTTGAGCTGGTAACCCGCTATAAATGCTGGGAAGAGATCAAGCGCGGCAATGTTTCAGTAGCCATGGCTACGGGAGGGAAAATGTTCGGTATTTGCAACGTGCTCCGCTTTGCAATGGAAGCCAAATCCAGCGTGTACGATACGATGATTTGGTCGTTCGTTGGCTTTTTACTGCTACTTGCGGCGTACTTTCTTTTTGAGTTTCTGACACCGGTATTTTCTATCGATCAACAGATTAAAGAGGATAACCGTGCTGTCGGCTTGTTTTCCATGATTATTTCAATATCGTTATCTTATGTGATCGGTGCCAGTGTAACTTGACACATCCTGTATACTAGAGCTTGGTATACGCTTGGAACGGAAGGATGATAAAGCTTGGAAATGACTATTTGTCCATGGTGTAACATGGAAATTATTTGGGATGAAGAATTGGGCCCTGAGGAAGAGTGTCCCTATTGCCATAATGATCTGAAAGGTTACTCTGACATCACCGATGATGAAGAGGAGTCTGTTTCTCCACCTGTTCATAGACATGCCGGCGAGCATGGACATGAAGAGACAAAACATGATCATTCGGCTTCTGTAACCCCGGTACCACACTCTCATGGAAAAGAAGACCTGAAGGGTTATCGTACATTGAGTATTCAGCTCGGTGATGAAGAGGAGCAGGATATTTTATATGAGGCAGAGGATGAAATCGTAGTTGATAAACCAGTTGATGCACCGTTGTTGCAGGATAATGAGCTTCATAAGCTGCCTGTGCTGCATACTTTGCAAAAATTTGAAGAAAGCGGTGCGGATCTGATGGCTTATGAACAAGGCGCTGAACAAATACTCGACAGACAAGATGAGGTTCTTGAATGCTTCCAATGTGGAGAATACATGCTGCATGCGGGTTCGCAAACCGTAACCAGAGAAGGCTTTGAACCGTCGATGTCGCCAGCACTTGGCAAACCTGTTCTGGACTTGCCATTCGTCTTGAATGTTTATGTTTGTCCTAGCTGTTTTCATGTCCAGCACACATTGTCAGAGAATGACCGACTGCGGATGCTGGAGAAGCTCAGCGGTATTTCCAACAATTAAATAGCAATCCCCCGGATAGGCTCAAGCTCAATACGGGCATCTTAATCGAAGAAATCTTTGAACAAGCTGGCTTGAAATAAGCTGATTGGTGATTTTTCGGTTAGGGGGAACTGCATTGAAATCAAACCTGAACGGACAATCCATTCTGCTATTAAGCTTGAATGGATTGTTTGTGTTTGCAGCAGCATTGTCAGGCACATTTCTCAACGTATATTTATGGAAGAGCAGGCAGGATTACGCGATGATTGGCTGGTTTAATGTCAGCCAACAAATTGCGCTGGGAATTATGGTCTGGGTGGCTGGGAAATGGGTCAAGGAACATAACAAAATGAATGCCCTGCGCGTGGGGACAGCACTGTCCGGTCTGTTTTATTTAATCGTGTTATATACGGGACCGCAGGCTGTAAACTACATATGGCCGCTCGGAATGTTATTGGGTGCAGCATTAGGTTTATTCTGGCTGGCGTTTAATGTCATTTTTTTCGAAGTCACAGATCAGGCAAGTCGCGATCATTTTAACGGATGGGTCGGTCTGCTGGGTTCGTTTTCCGGTATCGTGGGTCCTTGGCTGTCTGGTTGGATTATTGCTCGTATGGAGGATGATGCGGGTTATCGAGTAATATTCAGTATTTCCTTAGCTTTTTATGTCGTAGGAGTGGTACTTAGTTTCTTTCTTCGCAAGCGTAAGCCGACAGGAAACTACAATTGGAAGGAGCCTAAGCAACGATTGTCACAAAAAGGGAGCATGTGGCGTCCCTTGTCGTTATCGCTTGTTACCCAGGGCATCCGTGAAGGGGTTTTTGCCTTCCTGATTACGCTGCTCGTGTATGTAGCTACTCAACAGGAATGGAAGCTGGCACAGTTTTCACTTATCACCTCGGCGGTTTCATTTTTCAGCTTTTGGGCTGTCGGAAAATGGCTCAAGCCACACTATCGCTCGGCTGGTATGCTGTTGGGTGCTGTATTGTTGGTGATTGCGCTGTTACCCTTATTGTGGCGTATGGAGTATATCACGCTACTGATTATGGGGATCGGCACCGCTATATTCCTGCCCTTGTATTTAATTCCTATGATCTCAGCGAGTTTTGATTTAATGGGTACGAGTGAAGGAGATGCGAATCAGAGAGTGGAACTGGTTGTACTGCGTGAACTGTGCTTAATGGTAGGACGGTTGACCGGTACACTCATTTTCTTGGGCGTCCTAAGTATCAGCAAGGCTCCTACAGCGATGATTTGGTTGTTGATTGGACTTGCATTAATGCCAGTGATCGGCTGGTTTTTTATGCGAAATGTGCTGAAGATGGAACAGAAGACAAAGCGAAGCAATTCTCATTCCCATGCACAACGCTGGCGCAAGCAAACGGAGTAACAGGAAAATTCAACACAAAAAGAACCTCAGAATTCACTTATATAGGCGAAAGGAGGTTCTTTTTGTATTCATATGTTAAACCATTGGTTTTGTTGCTTCTGGCGAGGGTTTGGTCGTACGGGTCAGAGAATACAGCTCCATTTCAGGTCGGTGTGTGCCCGTCAGTTCATCAGCCAATAGCTGTGCGGCCATCATATTCGTAACCGTCCCATTTCCCCCGTAACCCTCCAAGAAATAGCAGTTTGGAAAACGCGGATGTGGACCAATATACGGCAAGCCGTCGTGAGAGGAGCCGAATACAGCCGCCCAAGCGTAGTCGATCTGAAATGGCACACTGGGAAAATGCTCCTGTAGTGCTTGCAGCAGCTTTTGTTGTTGGTGTAGTAGCCTGATTTCACGTTGGTTGGCGTCCAATACAGGTTCATCCAAACCACCAATAATGATACGTCCTTCCGGTGTGGAGCGCATGTATAGATAAGGACGAGCAGTTTCCCAGATGAGACACTGTTCATGCCACAAGGGAGTATCTCCGATTGGATTGGTGGCGATAGCATATGAGCTTTCCAGAACGGCTCCACGGTCTGTTTTAATCTCCTGTGTTTCATAACCCGTTGCAAAAATGATTTTTTTCGCTCGGATAATGCCACCGCTGGTATGACAAACAACTTCATTTTCGTTAAATTCAAAATGCTTGGCTTCCGTATGCTCATATAAGCGTACACCGAGACGGCTGGCGGATCGAAGCAGTCCTTGGGCAAACAAAAATGGATTAACCTCGGCATCTTCGTGCGTGTATAAGGCTGCTGGTTTTCGAAAAGGAAATCGGGCAGCAATCTGTTGTTCATCCCAGTATTCGACAGGAAATCCAAACCGGATTAGCTGTCTGTACTCTTCTTGAATCGTCTGCACATCCTCCGATGTACTTGCATAGTACAGGCTACTTCGGCGTATAAAGGACGAATCAATTTCCAGCGTGGTAGACAGTTTTTCCAACTGATCCAGAGCATCTTTGCACATACGGTAAAACAGTACACCGTTCGTTTCACCAAACGTATTGATGAAGGACGTTAAGGTCTTATCATTGCTATATTGCAGCAGTCCGGTATTGGCCGAAGAACTTCCATGTACTAGCTTGCGCTTGTCAATAACCACGGTGTCTACCTGTCGTTCTCCCAACAGTCGGGAGCAGATCGATCCACCCATCCCGCCACCGATGATCAATACATCACAATTTAAATCCTCTGCCAAAGGCGGGAAATCCAATGTTTTCTCCAAGGTACTCGGCCAATATGTATTCCCGCTTATTAATTCCATATAAATAGCACTCCTCATAAGGTAATATGTAGTATTTCTTATGTGTACATAGTATTTCGCCAAAAGGACAAGATAACCAGCGTGCAACAAAACATTCAAGGAGGCACAGAGATTATGCAATCTACGAACATGCAACCCTTGTCAGGCAAAGAGCTGGAGTACATCGTGGACTCCATTTCCAATGAAGAACTACTACTCAAACAAAGTGCGGCGACAGCGGCTTCTATTCAGCACCCAGCCGTCCAACAAGCCTGTTTGCAACTGGCAAGAACTCATGAGCACCACTTGAATCTGCTTTCTAATGCTCTTCAACAGCATCAGCAGCTTGCCCCAATGCAACCGCAGCAGTAATTTGGATTTACAATAAAGGAGGTTTGACAGAATGTATTCACAAAACAATATGTCATTTATGCCCGAAGAAGATTTGCTCTATACCATTCTTGCTGATATGAAACGTACGGTGCGCGAGTACACAACGGCGACGACAGAATCCAATTGTCCGTCCGTGCGTCAGATGTTCACCGACCTTACGAATGATACATTGCGTCTGCAAGGTGATTTGTATCATCTGATGAGCCAAAACAATATGTACGCCACTCCAACTAAAGCACTGCGCATCGATTTGGACAAACAGATTCAAGAAGCTCGCAAGACCCAACAAGAATGCCAACAGTTCATTCAGCAAAAGTCGGCATCCGCGGGAGTATATGGTCAATCTATGCACCAGCAAGGCCAGTCTACGCATCAAAACAACCCTTATTATATGTAAACGGGATTTTCCGTTTTTGAAGCAGATTCCCATAACAGCCGTCCACCTGCCGGGTTTACCGGAGTGGACGGTTTTTCTTTGCAGGTTTAAAGTGCGTATTGTATGATGTATAGTAATCTCTTTGATGGAGGCCTTATGTAGAATGACAGAGCTGAATGAATTGAAATTAAAAGTACTGGAATTGTTAAAAGAAGATGCTAGAAGAACACCGACTCTATTGGCTACTATGCTGGGGGTTGACGAGCAGGATGTTCGCACCTCAATTAAAGAGCTCGAAGACCAACATGTGATCGTCAAATACGCCGCTGTAGTCAATTGGGACAAAGTCGATGACGAAAAGGTTACCGCTTTGATCGAAGTACAGATTACACCCGAGCGTGGAAGAGGCTTTGAAGGGATTGCAGAACGGATTTATTTATATCCGCAAGTTAAATCGGTCTATCTCATGTCCGGAGCATACGATTTGCTGGTAGAGGTTGAAGGCCGCAATCTCCGTGAGGTCGCTAATTTTGTGTCGGAAAAACTGTCGCCTATTGATTCGGTCTTGTCTACCAAGACTAATTTTACGCTTAAAAAATACAAGCAGGACGGAATTATCTTTGAGGACCATCAGGAAGATAATCGTCTGATGATTTCGCCGTAAAGGAAGATCATGATGAATCTCAAAACAGAAGCATTTACCGACAGTAACAAAGCTATGAGTTCCTATTTGTCCCCGTTGGTGCGCGAGATCCCATCTTCGGGTATTCGTAAGTTTTTTGACTTGGTGGGTGGCAACAAGGATATTATTACCCTTGGTGTAGGCGAACCGGATTTTACAACCCCTTGGCATATGCGGGAAGCCTGTGTCTATTCATTGGAGCGAGGTTTTACCAGCTACACGTCTAATGCGGGAACGCCAGAACTGCGTGAAGCGATTAGTGATTATCTGAATGAGCAATTTGAAGTCCGTTATGATCCCAAAAATGAGATTATCGTAACCGTTGGGGGAAGCGAGGCGATTGATCTTGCTTTGCGTGCGTTAATTGTACCTGGCGACGAAATTCTCGTGCCCGAGCCGTGCTACATTTCATATTCTCCAATCACTGCGATTGGAGGCGGGATTCCAGTAGGTATTGAAACATTTGCTAAAGATGAATTCAAGCTGACGGCTGAGGCACTGGAGGCAAAAATTACACCTAAATCCAAGGTGCTGATTTTATGCTATCCGAGCAATCCGACTGGGGCTACGATGACTTATGAAGATTGGCTTCCGATTGCCGAAGTCGTGGAAAAGCATGATTTGATCGTCATTTCTGATGAAATTTATGCTGAATTGAATTATGGAGAGAAGCATGTCAGTTTTGCCGCTATGCCTGGTATGATGGATCGTACGATTCTCGTCAGTGGTTTTTCCAAAGCCTTCGCCATGACAGGCTGGCGTATTGGATATACATGCGGGCATCCAGATCTGATTGCCGCTATGCTCAAAATCCATCAGTACACCGTAATGTGTGCGCCTTCTATGGGGCAAGTTGCAGCACTGGAAGGCTTGCGGAATGGTTTGGGTGAGAAAGATCGTATGGTAGAAGCCTATAATCAGCGTCGCCGTCTGATGGTTGAAGGGTTCCGGGAAATCGGTCTGGAATGCCATGAGCCAAGAGGGGCTTTTTACGTTTTCCCTAGTATTCAAAGCACGGGACTCAGCTCAGATGAGTTTGCACAGCGTCTTTTGGCAGAGGCTAAAGTTGCGGCTGTACCGGGTAATGTGTTCGGTTTGGGAGGCGAAGGCTATCTTCGTTGCTCATACGCGACTTCTGTTGCTCAGCTGACGGAGGCACTGGATCGGATTGGTCATTTTGTAGAAAAAGTAAGAAAAGAAGGTTAAAATTATTTTTTTATGGGTAATTCATAAAAAATAGTCTTTTATTTCTAAATTTCTATGCTATAATTTGAAATCGGAAGCAGGAAGTTCAATTTTTCAATTGTAGGAGGAATGCTCATGTCATATGTTGGATATAATTTGTCTAGTTCAATAGGATACGACATTTCCCTGGAAGATGAAATTTTGTTCCTGCGGAATGAGATGATGCGGACGTTTCAGGAAGAGCAGTCCTTCACCTCTGATCTTGTTATCCAGATCAGTTGCAAGCTCGATTTGAAAATCAATGAATATATGAAGCTGTATGGTACGGAATGCAAGGTATAACCGTGTGAAGTCAGCCAAATGTAAGAAGAAGGCCGTAGGGCCTTCTTTTTTTGCGTTCACAACTTATGATATATTAATGGCATGGAAGAGGGGGCGTACATATGAGAGCAGGGCTAAAAAGGCTAGCGCCATGGATCATCGGAATGCTGGCACTTGTATTATTGGCTGGATGTGGGGGACGGGACAAGGACAGCTTCTCCATTTTTATTATGGATAAAGGGGATGCTTCAGTCATCCGTGAAGATCTGGCACAAAAGCTTAAGGATAAGCTGGGCGAACAGGCTCCGACTATTGAAATTTCAGTCAGTCCGCTGTATAACCAGCAGAAGCTGGTTGTAGAATATGCGGCCGGGGAGCATGATCTGTTTCTTTTGCCTGAAGAGGACATGAAGCTGTATGGACAGAATGGCTCGAATCTGCCGTTAGATGATGCTTTTGACAAGAAGACGTACGCTCGGGGCGTGTTCGAGGGCGGCGTATTTAAGAAGAAGGGGCAAGAGGAAGAAGGTACAGATGTAAGCAAGGAAACTCATTTGTTCGGAATTCCGGTGGAGCAGATGAAGATGTTTAAGGAGCTAAAATATAACTCCAAAACATTATTTGCTACCGTGCCGCCTCGTACAAGCAATAAGGAAGAAGCCATCAAGGTGCTGAAAGCACTTACGGAATGATAAAGGAGATAGAATGAAATGGGGATTTATACCAGAACAGGTGATGAAGGACAAACTTCTGTGATCGGCGGTCGAGTGTCCAAAGATGATGACCGTGTGGAGGCATACGGTACAATTGACGAGCTGAACAGCTTTGTAGGACAAGCGATCAGTTTTGCCGAAGGGGAAGAGTTTGCGGATATTCGGACTCAATTGGAAGAAATACAGCAGGAGCTGTTTGATTGTGGTTCGGATTTGGCGTTTGTTAAAATTAGTGAAAGCAAATATAAGGTGAAAGACGAGCTGGCAGAGCGACTGGAAGGCTGGATTGATGCATGTCAGGAGGAAAATCCGAAGGTGGAGCGTTTTATTATACCGGGTGGTAGCACATTATCCTCAACGCTTCATGTTTGCCGTACAGTTTGCCGACGCGCGGAACGCCGTGCTGTTACACTAGGTAAACATACAGACATCAATCCGGCGGTACGTCGGTATTTGAACCGTCTTTCTGATTATTTCTTTGCCGTTGCTCGTACAGCGAATGTCCGTCAGGGTGTGCCCGATGTCGAATATGTGCGCAGCAAAAAAGTGTTCCGCAAATAAGGAGGCAACCGGGAATTTGTGATGAGCTTGTATTATGAACCTATCGTATATACGATCCCTCCTGAGGAGGAGGGCATGCTGCTGAAGACTATTTTACAAAAACGTATGAACATTTCTCGAAAGTTAATATCCAAACTCAAGCTGACCGAGCAAGGTATTATGCTGAACGGGACCCGTGTGTACATCAGCGTAAAGGTGAAGTCCGGGGATCGAGTAGAAATTCGTATGGAGCGCGAGCGTTCTGATGATATTTTACCTGAACCCATTCCTTTTGAGATATTGTTTGAGGATGAACATCTATTAGTGGTGAACAAGGCGGCGGGCATGATTGTCCATCCGACTCACGGACATTACACAGGAACACTGGCTAATGGGGTTGTGCATTATTGGCAGGCCAAGGGAGAGCTGTTCCGGTTTCGTCCTGTTCATCGTCTTGATCAGGAGACGACGGGTGTGCTGGTAGTAGCTAAAAATCCGTATGTACACCAGCATATTTCTGAGCAGATGATTGCGGGAACGGTGGATAAGCGCTATACGGCTCTGGTGCATGGGCACCCTGAGCTGCAGGAAGGTAAGGTAGACGGACCGATTGACCGCAACCCGGATGATCCGCATTTACGTATGGTGACCCCGGATGGTTACCCTGCCCTTACGCTGTATAAGCTGGAGGAAGTGTGGAACGGGGGAAGCCGCATCGGACTAAAGTTGGAATCCGGGCGTACGCACCAAATTCGAGTGCATATGACATATATCGGTTGTCCGTTGATCGGAGATAAAATGTACCGGATTACACCTGATGATGCTGCGCAATGTGAACGATATGACCAGCTTGATGCCAGAATGCCTCGACAAGCCTTGCATGCCTCAGAGCTGTCCTTGGAGCATCCTGTAACCGGGGAGCGGCTGACGTTCTATGCTCCGCTGCCTGACGATATGGCTGAAATGCAGGAGCTTTTAAGAGAAAACCAAATGGAGGTTAATCTAGCGATGAGCCAACTGAAAGTATATCAGTATTCTAAATGCAGTACCTGTCGTAATGCAGTGAAATGGCTGCAAAACAAGGGACATGAGACGAAACTGATTCCTATTTTTGAACAGCCGCCCGGCCCGGAGGAATTGGAAGACTTAATTCGCAAAAGTGGGCTGGAGCTGAAAAAGTTTTTTAATACAAGCGGTGAGGTGTACAAAGAGTTAAAGCTGAAAGATAAGCTGGGAGACATGAGCCCTGAAGAACAAATTTCGCTTTTATCCTCAAATGGAAGATTAATCAAACGCCCGATTGTAACCGACGGTAACAAAGTAACGGTAGGATTCAAAGAGGAAACATTTGAGGGCACATGGGGAGCTCAATAACGCCCAATTTACCCCCACGATATGTTATACTGTGGGGGTTAAATATTATGATGAATGGGAGCAATACAATCTGTGACACAACGCAATGAACAATCCGTAATGCTGGTTGACGGCATGGCCCTGCTATTTCGCGCTTATTATGCAACCGCCGCAAACGGTTATATCCGTCGTACAAAAGCTGGGGTGCCAACGAACGCCATATATGGTTTTATTCGATATTTTTGGGATGCAGTCCAAACGTTTAATCCTACACATGTCATTTGCTGCTGGGATATGGGCGGAACGACATTTCGTGGGGAACACTTTGCTGCGTATAAGGGAAACCGAGCCGACGCACCAGATGATTTGATTCCCCAATTTACATTGATTCGTGAAGTGACGGACAGCCTCGGCATTCCCAACATTGGAGCGGAAGGTTTTGAAGCCGATGATTGTATCGGTACGCTTGCACGCCATTATTCGCAAAATGAGGACATGAATGTAATGATTCTCTCGGGAGATCATGATTTACTTCAATTAGTGGATGATCGGACACGGGTCATTATTATGAAAAAAGGGCACGGCAATTATATGGTATACACCCCGGAGACCCTGCTGACTGAAAAAGGGCTTAAGCCACGCCAAGTGGTGGACCTTAAAGGCCTAATGGGGGATGCAAGCGATAATTATCCAGGAGTACGAGGTATTGGTGAGAAAACGGCACTCAAGCTGGTACAGGAATACGACTCTATTGAAGGCATTCTGGAGAATTTGGATCAATTAACACCCTCGGTCCGTAAAAAAATTGAGAGTGATTTGGATATGCTGCATCTTTCACGCAAGCTTGCTGAAATTCACTGCGGTGTACCTGTAGCATGTGCTTTGGATAGCTGTCTGCTGACGCTGGATCACGTGCAAATTGTAGACAAGTTTGAGCAGCTTGAAATGAAAAGCTTGTGTACATTGATGGGTGTCGCAACCGGATCATAATGAAGCTGTTAGGCTTGATACGGACAATTTAAATGAAATAAGTTTATAGGGATGCTGACGCTGGGTGCGTTAGTGTCCTTATTTTTATACCGTTATGTCAACGGCGTTATATAGTCATGTGAAGGATTATATACAATTGCGATAAGGGGATTGACCTCGGACACATTTCAGGTGAATATAGTGGAGAGAGAACCGGATTATTGAAAGGGGACAACAGCAACTATGACAGTATTGGGAGCAATTGAGGCAGGCGGTACCAAATTTGTATGTGGAATTGGCAACGAACATGGGGAGGTACTGGAACGAGCAAGCTTTCCAACAACCACCCCAGCAGAAACAATGGAGAATGTCATCGCATTTTTTGAAGGCAAGGGCATTGAAGCGTTGGGCATAGGCTCGTTCGGGCCGATTGATCCTATCGAAGGCAGTGATACATATGGCTATATTACAACAACGCCAAAGCCACATTGGGGAAATTACAATCTAATTGGCAAACTGAAAGAGCATTTTGATGTGCCTATGGGGTTTGACACGGATGTGAATGGAGCAGCACTTGGTGAGTCTATTTGGGGTGCCGCCAAAGGATTGGACAACTGTCTGTATATTACGATAGGTACAGGCATCGGGGCGGGTGCTTTGGTTGGTGGAAAGCTGATACATGGATTATCCCACCCGGAAATGGGGCATATTCTGGTACGCCGTCACCCAGAAGATACTTATGAGGGGACATGTCCTTATCACGGAGATTGTTTGGAGGGACTGGCAGCAGGTCCTGCGCTCGAAAAAAGATGGAAGGTTAAAGGACATGAGCTTTCTGTCGACCACCCAGCCTGGGAAATGGAAGCGTACTATCTGGCACAGGCTTTAATGAGCTATGTATTAATCCTTTCACCGCAAAAAATTATTATGGGCGGGGGAGTGATGAAGCAAAACCAATTGTTCCCGCTCATTCGTACCAAGCTACAAGAACTTTTGAACGGATACGTACAGCATTCGAGTCTGACAACAGATATTGAGCAATATATCGTATCTCCGGGATTGGGTGACAATGCTGGATTGTGCGGTGCTCTGGCATTGGCAAAGGAAAAGCTGAATCATTAGAATTAATGGTTGACGGCACTCCGAGGTACGGTTATTATATAGGCAACAGCATAGTACGGCTCAAAAAGGGAAGCACCTTTCTTGCGAATACGCAGGATAGGTGCTTTTTTTTGCGTTTTTGTGTTGTGCGGGACTGTCTTTCAACGATATGAGGGAGGAAGAAATCATGGAGATTGTATTTTTAAATCGCTTGTCCAAACGGAATGAACAGGGCTATGAGGACTTTGCTCAGGTATGGATTGGGCAACATGAAGGGGGATGGAGTGCAGGCTGGAGCACACAACATGTCCCGGATGAAAGTATAGACGACCTTTGGTATGAGGGCAGCTTGTGGCAGGAATTACTGCATGTATACCGTCATGAGCTGGCGCTCAAAATGGCTGAGGGCTACAGGCCCTTAATCCATGGCGTATTTCATGAGCAAGAAGGATCATCAGGACGAGGACAAACGCTGCAAAAGCTGTACTGCTACAGTGATTTGTTTCCACGTGATGAAGTGTATGAGCAGTTGACGATGTGGAGACGGCAAAAAGCAGCAACGGAACGAAAAGCGCCTTATTTTATTGCTACGAATCGGCTGCTTCGGCTCATTAGCGTCTATCTTCCCCATACCGAAGAAGAATTGTTGGAACTGCCTGGTATGGGTCAGGGTAAGGTGTCGCAATATGGAGCGGAGCTATTGGCTATTACGACACAAAATGACCGGACCACACCATTTCCGTTGAACTGGGTAACAGAGACGCTGGAAGAAGAAGTGTTTTTGTCATGGCTATACAAGCAAAAAGAGAACCAATACAGGCAGGAGCTGAATAAATTCAGCCTAACTAGAACGATTATCGAAGGTATTTCGGACGGTCTTTCACTGGAGCATATCGGGATGAAGACAGGTTTGCATCGTAGAGAGATGATTGAAGCTGTGGAGCATTTGGACAGGGATGGCATTGATATGGAGAAGCTGATCCGCAAGGAATTGGTGAATGTATCTGAGGAGGAGCAGGCAGCCATCTGGTCTGCTTATGAAGAGTTGGGGGATACGCTGCTCAAGCCCGTCATGCTGAAAGTGTATGGGGAAGAAAAGGCGACAGAAACAGGACTGGATCAAATTTATGAGCGTCTACGTCTAATCCGTATACGGTTTCGCCATCAGCAGGTACCTGACCGACATGCTGGATAATATGGAACTGATTGGATGTAGATAAAGTATCAAAGTACATTCAGGGTCCAACATACTAAAAAGCAGCAGCCAGTTCCTCACAGGACACGGCTGCTGCTTTTTATGACCAAGCTTGAACATCGAAATAAGTATCCAACTCGGTACTTTTCTTACCCTTGTCTTTTTAAACCCAGTCTTTCTTACGGAAAATACAGAACATACTGACGCCTAATGCCACCATAATACCAATGACGACAAAATAGCCATAACGTGTATGAAGCTCAGGCATATTATCGAAGTTCATCCCATATATTCCGGTAATGACCGTCAATGGCATAAATACGGTCGTTATTGCCGTAAACACACGCATAATTTCATTGGCACGATTGGCGATACTGGATTGATAAGCTTCTCGAAGGTTACCCATCAAGTCGCGGTAAGTTTCAAAAGTCTCCGAAATTTTCACAGCATTTTCATAAATGTCGCTGAAATATTTTTGTAATTGATCGTCGATGAGTCGCAAATCCCGTTTGTTCAGGGTATTGATGACTTCCTTTTGTGGACCCAGCACTTTTTTCAGCCACAGAATCTCACTTCGCAAGCCGATGATTTCGTTTAAATGCGACTTTTTCGTATGCATTAGAATATCTTCTTCCAGCTTTTCAATGCGGACCTCAATCCGGTCACCAACCAGAAAATAGTTGTCAACAATCAAGTCGACCAACAGATACATAAAACGGTCAGGCTGGCTGACTTCTTGCTCCCACAGCATAGGCTTGAGGGTACGAAGCTCATTGATTTTCTGCTTGGTCACCGTAATGATAAAATGGCGGCCGAGAAAAATGTTCAAAGCTCGCAAAAATATTTCTTCATCATCAAAACGAATGCTATTTACAACGATAAAATAATGGCTTTCATAAATTTCAATCTTCGGACGCTGTTCTTCTTCACTCAAACAGTCTTCTACTGCAAGATCATGCATGGAAAATAAAGGCTGGAGCACTGCCAAATCATCGACATCGGCATCAATCCAATAAAAACCTTCTACCGGTGCAGTAAGCGCCATTTCAATTTCTTCGACAGGGGTAAAAACCCCGTTGTTGACCAAACGGATTTTCATATATGTCACTCCTTATGCTCCGTCGTAACGGAAATACGTTTACCTTAAGCATAAGGAATGGACTCAGTTAGCCAGTTAGCCGGTGCGGGTAAGCGTGCACTCCCATCAAAAGCCGGAGGCTTTTGGAGCATGCAGAGCCTGGCGTCCCGTCTTTCGGCAAGCTGAAGTCATTCCTATGCTGTTGTTCAGGGATCGCCGCCTATTCGGACTCGGGTCGCCTTCCATTCCGGATTCACCTCTCAAATGTTCTTTTTTAGATTGCCACAGTATCGCAGGAAACACTCAAATCTGCACTACTGCTCCATATTTTTGCCTAATAGCACTTGTATAGTATAACGCTCGGCCTACGGCCTTTCAAGCGCAAAATCATGGGCTAAATCGACAGTAGTGGCAAGAGCTGCCGCGGTAGGAGGATATGATTTAACCTATGGAAAAGGTAGACAAAATGTGAATGCAGGGCACAAATTTACAAGTCCCATCTTGACGAAGCCCAGCCGATGCATTAAAGTGAACAACAAGAACTTTGTGAACCCAAAATGAATATAGCGAAATCTTATCAAGAGCAGGTGGAGGGACTAGCCCGATGATACCCGGCAACCGGCGATTTTAATCGCACGGTGCTAATTCTTGCAGGACGCGCGCTTTGTACAAAGAGCGTTGCCCTGACAGATGAGAGAGGCGCATATGGATACAAATATGACCTTTCTCTAACCAGAGAAAGGTCTTTTTATTATATGCCCGGCATCTCAACAAGACGATTTTCGCAAAACTTACCGAACAAGGAGTGAGTTTACATGCCGATTAAAATCCCTGACACGCTACCTGCCAAGGAAGTGCTGGAGGGCGAAAATATTTTCGTAATGGATGAAAGCCTGGCTTATCATCAGGACATTCGTCCATTGCGTATCGCCATTTTGAATTTAATGCCTACAAAGGAAACGACGGAAACCCAACTGTTGCGCTTGGTCGGCAATACGCCGCTGCAAGTGGACGTCACGCTGGTGCACATGAAGTCTCATGTATCCAAAAATACATCGCAAGAATATTTGAACATGTTCTATAAAACGTTTGACGAGATCAAGAACAGTCGTTTTGACGGCATGGTCATTACAGGAGCCCCGGTTGAACAGCTTGAGTTTGAGGATGTGAACTACTGGGAGGAGATCCAACAAATCTTTGAGTGGACGAAAACGAATGTAACTTCGACCATGCATATCTGTTGGGCCTCACAGGCAGGCTTATACCATCATTTCAATGTCCCTAAATACGGGCTCGATTACAAATGCTTTGGCGTATTTCCACACACCGTGATTAAACCTAAAGTAAAATTGCTACGCGGCTTTGATGAACTGTTTTATGCTCCTCACTCCAGACATACGGAGGTTCGGCGGGAAGATATTGATCATATCGCCGAATTAGAAGTTTTATCCGAATCCGAGGAAGCTGGAGTGTATCTCGTAGCCACGCTTGACGGTAAACAAATTTTTGTAACTGGGCATTCTGAATATGACCCGCTTTCACTGAAATGGGAATACGACCGCGATGTGGCCAAAGGAATGGATATTGAAGTTCCCAAAAATTATTTCCCAAATGATGATCCTGAGCGCACACCGCCCTCAATCTGGCGGGCGCACGCCAATTTATTATTCTCGAATTGGCTGAACTATTATGTATACCAAGAAACACCTTACGATATCGGGCCCCAGATTTAAAAAAGGGGCTTGTAGTTTACCCTTGTACAGTACCACCTTGCAGTAGCGCAGCAGTATAGTCTTTGACATCCATTTTTGCAGGATTGGTTATAGCACCCACTATGAAAGTTAACAGGAGGATTCATATGAGTGAGAAACAGTGGAAAATCGAAAGCAGATTGGCACAAATCGGTTCAGTAGAGGAGCCAGTAACCGGGGCTGTTAATTACCCGATTTACCAATCTACGGCGTTCCGCCATCCCCGTCTGGGTCAAAGCACAGGATTTGATTATATTCGGACGATCAATCCCACGCGAAAGGTACTGGAAGAGGCTTCTGCTGCACTTGAATCGGGTGATGCAGGCTTTGCATGCAGCTCAGGTATGGCGGCGCTGCAAACGGTATTTGCATTGTTTGGACAGGGAGATCATCTCATAGTATCGCTGGATCTGTATGGCGGGACCTATCGTTTGCTGGAGCGTATTTTATCTAAATTTGGTGTAACAGCCAGTTATGTGGATACGAACGATCTTGAAGCACTCGAACAGTCATGTCGACCGAATACCAAAGCTGTATTCATAGAAACACCTACAAATCCGTTAATGATGATTACTGATATTCGAGCGGTGGCTGAATGGGCATCACAACATCAGTTGCTTACCATTGTAGATAATACGCTGCTAACGCCATATTTCCAGCGACCATTGGAACTGGGCGCGGATATTGTGGTACATAGCGCAACCAAATATTTGGGCGGACACAACGATGTGCTGGCAGGGTTGATCGTAACCAAAGGCAAAGAGCTATCAGCTGAAATTGCATTCCTGCACAATTCCATAGGGGCAGTGCTTTCCCCAAGCGATTGCTACCAGTTAATGAAGGGCATGAAGACGTTAGCGCTGCGTATGGACCGGCACGAGCATAATGCAACAGTGCTGTCTAACTATTTACTGACGCATCCGGCTGTGGCGGAAGTATTTTATCCAGCTCTAGAAGGCCATCCAGGTCGTGAGATTCAAAATAAACAATCCAGCGGAAATACGGGTATCTTTTCCTTTAAAGTAAAGGATGCTCGTTATGTGGAACCTTTGCTTCGTCACATTAAGCTCATTGCGTTTGCGGAAAGTCTCGGCGGTGTGGAATCGTTAATGACCTATCCCGCTGTGCAGACACATGCGGACATACCAGCAGAAATTCGGGATGCAGTCGGGGTAGATGACAGGCTGTTGCGTTTCTCCGTAGGCATTGAGCATACAGACGACCTAATTGAAGATTTACGTTCGGCGTTGGAAGCGGCACGTCAAGAAGTAGAAGGAGGAGAGCTGCAATGATAGAGGATGCGAGGAGGATCGGGCAGGATCTGAACAAAGAGCGGAAGTTCGCTACCAAGCTGCTGCATTTTGGCTCTGAAATTGACAGCGTTACGGGGGCATCGAGCGTCCCGATCTATCAAGCTTCTACCTTCCACCATCACGATATTTTTAATCCTCCACAGCATGACTATAGCCGTTCAGGTAATCCGACACGACAAGCTTTGGAGGATTATATCGCTTTATTAGAAGGCGGGGCGTGCGGTTTTGCCTTTGCATCAGGTATGGCGGCCATCTCTACTACATTTATGCTCTTGTCTGCTGGAGATCATGTCATTGTTTCCGAGGACGTATATGGAGGAACATATCGACTGCTGACCTCCATTTTGAAACGGATGAATATCGAAACGACCTTCGTCGACATGACGGACCTCAACCTTGTGAAAGAGGCGTTGCAGGAGAATACAAGGGCTGTATATATGGAAACTCCGTCCAATCCGACACTCAAAATTACCGATGTGGCAGGAATAACTTCTTGGGCACAGGACAACGGGCTTTTAACGTTATTGGATAATACTTTTATGACACCTTATTATCAACGTCCGATTGAGCAGGGAGTTGATATTGTATTGCACAGTGCGACCAAGTTTCTGGGCGGACACAGCGATGTGCTGGCAGGACTTGCGGTAGCACGTACCGAATCGTTGGGAAGACAAATCAAGCAGCTCCAAAATGGACTGGGTACCGTGTTGGCTCCGCAGGAGTCATGGTTGCTCATGCGCGGTATGAAGACACTGGAGGCTCGTATGGCTCACAGCGAAAAGAGCGCAGCGAAGCTCGCTAACTGGCTGAACGAGCGCAACGACATTGAGGCGGTATACTACCCGGGTCTGGAGAATCATCCAGGGCGTGAAGTTCATGAGCGCCAATCCAGCGGTTATGGTGCAGTGATATCTTTTGATGTGGGTTCTGGTGAGCGTGCAAAAGAAGTCCTCAGTCGCGTACGTATTCCAATTGTAGCGGTGAGTCTGGGAGCTGTGGAAAGCATCTTGTCGTATCCGGCGATGATGTCACATGCGGCTATGCCCCATAGTGTACGATTGGAGCGCGGGATTACGAACGGACTACTCCGTTTCTCCGTAGGTTTGGAGGATATTGACGACCTGATCAGTGATCTGGATGAGGCGCTGCGCTAGAGCGTTAGCACATCCGCAGCATCTTTGTCGTTTTCACGCTGAGAGCAAATATGTACAGTACTAAACAGCAAGTTTCCAGTATTTCAGGAGGCTTGCTGTTTTCTATAAAATAACATGAACGACAGTGTGAAAAAAGACACTTTTCAGTTCTGTTTTCTTATTTTTTGGCTATATGCAACGTTGAGATAAGCTTGGCAGTTGCCTGTTTTCCTAGGTGAAAAGCAGAAAGAAGCGGGAATAAGTATGGTTCCTTACCTAAAGATATGTTAGTATTATCATTAGGTTTTACTATGCTAAATAGCACAGACAACATACAAGGCTAGTCATGAACATACATTACGGCAGGGTTCGAACGCAGGTTTGTGAAAGCATTCTCGTTCATAAGTCCTGTCGTTCATTTCGTCGCCCTGTGACAGCGAAGGAGGATACACCATGAGTGTAATCGACCATATTTTAGATAAAGCCCTACGCGGCGAACGCCTGAATTTAGAGGATACCGTTGCTTTGTTCGAATCAGACGAGGTAGAAAAAATCGGTCATGCGGCGAATAAAGTCATGAATCGCATGCATCCCGATCCCGTTAAAACCTTCGTTATCGGACGAAATATTAACTATACAAACGTGTGTGACGTATACTGTCGCTTCTGCGCTTTTTATCGTAGACCAGGTTCTGATGAAGGTTATGTTTTGCCGGATGAGGTGATCTTTCAGAAGATCAAGGAAACGCAGGAAGTAGGTGGCACCGAAATTCTAATGCAAGGCGGTGTGAACCCGAATCTGCCGTTCAGTTATTATACCGATTTGCTGAAAGGTATCAAGGAGCGTTTTCCCGATATTACGATGCACTCCTTCTCGCCAGCTGAAATTCACAAAATGAAGGAGAAATCTGGTCTTTCTATGGAAGAAACAATCCGCGCCATTCATGAAGCTGGATTGGATTCGCTTCCGGGCGGAGGTGGAGAAATTTTGGATGACCGCACACGCCGCAAAATTAGCCGTCTCAAAGGCTCTTGGCGTGATTGGATGGATGTCATGCAAACGGCTCATAAGGTTGGGATGAACACGACTGCTACGATGGTTATTGGCTTTGGCGAGTTGATGGAGGAGCGTGCGCTGCATTTGTTGCGTGTTCGTGATGCTCAGGACGAATGCATTGAAAACAAATATAATTCTGAAGGATTTTTGGCCTTTATTCCTTGGACCTTCCAGCCAGACAATACCAACCTGAAGAAGGAACGTCAGACGCCGGAGGAATATCTGAAGACCGTTGCGATCAGTCGTCTTGTATTGGATAACATCAAGCATATTCAATCCTCATGGGTAACTATGGGACCTGAAATCGGTAAAAAATCGTTGTACTACGGTTGCGATGATTTTGGTAGCACCATGATTGAGGAAAACGTAGTTTCCGCTGCAGGCGCAACGTATAAGGTTAACATTGAATCCATTTTACAGTTGATCCGCGAGACGGGTCACATTCCGGCACAGCGTAATACCCGTTATGATATTATTCGTACTTTTGACAGTGCCAGCAGTATTGAACATGATTTTATCATGCAGAATTAATATCCGTTAATATAGTGTTCATTACAAAACGCCTATCTGTACTAATCGTTATACATAGATTAGTGCAGATAAGCGTTTTTTTGATGTGTTACTTTGCTATGCTTTCCATCGTTTCATATACATGATCTCAGCTTGCGGGTCTGCCATTTGGATGACTGCCTTAAAGCGCTGCAAATCCAACAGATGAACGCTGTAAACGATGACCATTTGTTCTTTTTTATCCTCAGATTCGCTTTTGATCTTGCCCTCTATCTGGGCAGAGCCTTCAACAGGCGTGCTGTGTATACGCAACCTGCGATATATAGCATCCTCGACGGTTGGCTGCTTCTTGCTGACAACACAAACCATACGCGTCAGACCGGTAAACATCAGCCGGGTCGTTTCGTAGGCGGCGAGGCAGGATAAGGCTGAATATAGAGCTGGCTCCCAGCCTAGCACAAAGCCAGCTGTAATGAGCAGCAGACCGTTACATAGCATAACAATCTGTATTAACGGAATCTTGCGGTGTGTTAGCAACAATGTGGATGGACGGCCATCGCCTGGTTCGTTAAGTCCTAGTGAATCAAGCAGACCACCGTGACGAGCTGCCAGTCCTGCGCCAAGACCGATACAGATTCCGCCGCCCAAAGCACATACGACCGGATGGCCGCTCACTGCCGGAAAAGGCGAAAGAATGATGGCTGAGCCTGAAAAGGCGAACAAGCCGGGTAGTGCACGGAGCAGCATGGGTTTGTGAGTGGATAAAGAATACAGCAGCATGAGTGGCAAGTTCAAAACGAATAGCAATAACCCAAAATGCTCTTGTGTATAAAGCGACATGAGTCTGGAGATCCCCGTGACGCCTCCAGCGATCATATCATGCGGATGCAAAAACAATTCCAGACCGACGGATGCCGTAATTCCGCCAATCACCGTATAAAAGACAGGGAACCTGCTCGCATCTTCTGAAGCGGGCTTCACAAGCCGCCTCATAGAGTTTCGGCATGTTTAATAGCGTGCGGCATAGCCTTCCCTCCTATGGATTGTCGTATCCAGCTTTACAGTTACGCCGAGTTACTTTCTTCTTTTCGTAGGCGGGGGTCCTTGAACTTGAATATTTTGTTTAACATATTAAAAATAGGTTTTGACTGCTTTGTGAGAAGTGGTCCAAGAATGGCCAGTATGAGTACATAGATGGCTGCAAAAGGTTGAACAATATCAAGTAAACCACCTTCTTTACCCAAGTTGGCCATGATAATCGAAAATTCACCCCGTGCCACAATGGTCAGGCCGATATTTGCTGACGCTTTGGGAGATAAGGAGGCCGTACGCCCAGCCAACATTCCTGCCCAAATGTTCCCAAATAACGTGAGAACGACTGCTGCCAGCGCAAGCCATATCGCGTTTCCTCCTAGGGACAGTGGATCAATGGATAGCCCAAAGCTGAAAAAGAACAGAGCGCCAAAGAAATCGCGGAAAGGAACAATTAAATGCTCGATCCGTTTGGCATGTTCCGTTTCGGCCAGTACGAGACCGACTAACAGGGCGCCGATAGCTTCCGCCACATGAATCGTTTCCGAAAAACCAGCCACCAGAAACAGGGAGCCGAAAACAACAAGTCCGAATACCTCATTGGAGCGAATACGGAGAATCCGATTTAACAGAGGGACGGCCTTACGACCGATAATAATGACTGCAAGCATAAAGCCAAGCGCGATTAGCGCTGATAGCAGTACACCCCCGAGCGAGGATGAATCGCTAAGAACCAATCCGGAGAGGATGGAGATGTATACGGCGAGGAAAACATCCTCGAACATAATAATGCCCAAAATCATTTCAGTTTCAGCATTGGCAGTCCGCTTGAGATCTACCAGCACCTTCGCAGCAATAGCACTGGATGATATGGTTGTAATTCCGGCGATAACCAGTGTTTCTGCTACAGGAAAGCCGCTCAGGAAGCCAAGAGCCAGCCCCAGTGTGAAATTGATGCCAATATAAATGGTGCCACCCACGGCAATGGAGCGGCCTGATTTAATTAACCGACCTACTGAAAACTCCAGACCCAAGTAGAAGAGAAGAAACAGCACTCCGATTCTTCCCATAAAATCAATAAAAGGGGCGCTTTCGATAAAGCGAAAATCAAAATGCCATAGCTCCATCGCATGCGGTCCAACTGCCATTCCGATCAGGATATAAAAAGGGATGACCGAGAAGCGCAGTTTGGAGGAAATAAGTCCGGCTGCAGCGATGAGAGCAATAGCCAATCCAACCTCAAATACCAGATGATCCATCCAATCACCCGCTTCCGTTCATAAGGATTTGTTTAAAGCGTTTTTGCTGATCGCGTTCCCCAACAACAACTACAATGGCATCATCGTTAATAATCACTTCAGGACCAGGATTTACATATTTCATTCCCTTTTTCTCCACAATGGCAATAACAGTGGCTCCCGAATTTTGTCTAATATCCAGCTCACCGATGGATTTGCCAACACTTGCATAGTGAGATTCCACTCTATACCATTCGATAATAAAATCGTCAAACGTCATTTCTACACTTTCAAGCTGTTTCGGCTTATATGTCATACCCCCGATGATGGAGGCTACCAATCGTGCTTCCTGATCATTCAGGGTTGTCATAGAAATACTTTGTTCCAAATCCTCGTAATCAAAGTGATACAACTCACGCCTGCCATCATCATGAATAATAATGACAATTCGGTCGCCACTCTCTGCATCTATTCGATACTTAATCCCGATTCCTGGCAAAATAGACTCTCGAATATCCATTTGTAAAGCCTCCTGTACGATACGTTATTTAAATGAATGGTATGGGAAATAAATCACATGCTTTGGGAGTGACATGAAAACTTTCTTTTTGTATTAAATTTTATAAATTAACATAGAAAACCTGATAAATATACTTAACGTATTACACTTATTGGGAACGGTTAACAAATAGACATGCAAATGTAGTGATGTGCATGCTTAAGGGAGGTTAAGCCACATAACTAGAGGTAAATTTGATGGGGAACAAGTACAATTGCTTCTTTAGTTTGCAAATGACAGGAATAAAAGGCAGACGTAGTTTAGGGATGCTCAATAGCAGCACAAACGCCATCAAAATGACAAAGGGAAGTGATTTGGCCGCAGCGATCACCAGATGAAGTAAAGGGGAGGATTTGCGTATAGCTGGTTTGGGATGGTGCTCCAGACCGTGAGAATCGGTTTCTAACGAGGAAACATCAGCATGAGACAGGAGAGAAGATCCCGCAGTAAACTGAAGGGATTGAGTAGTGTCTTCCGCATGAAACGTCACAGGAAGGGACAAAATCTGAACGAGGCTCAATATGACGATCATGAATGTACGCAGCATGTTCAGCATCGTTGACATCTTATCTCCTCCCTCTTGTGAAAAATTCATATTAATTTAACCTTAACATACCCCACCCTAAATATTCAAACGTCTTTCGTTTTTTTCCTATACCACAGTAATTGTTTATAACACGCCAACCGGCTTTTTGAAACCTGATCATCCTCTTTTGACTATGTCTTTCTGTTTCCAGTCGTTCACTTCGTATAACCCTTCAGAGGCCGCCATATACTGAAAGCAGTGATCGAAAGGAGTGAGCCAATGGAACTGTTTACAGTGTGGACCAATACAGACGGAGATCAGGAACCCGACCGGTTTTACGAAGTGGTCAAAAGTAGAACAAAGGGACTACATATGTCACGGCGCGGATTTCGATTCACTTTCAGACAGCTGGACAACAAAGTGGCATGGACCTGCAAGGGCACAGAAAGCAATTCGGCGTTTGAAAGCTTTCTCCCCTGTGTATACAGCATCATGTCTTCGGCAATAGCGGATTATATTATCGAGGTCAAGGAGTGGGGGCTGCTTAATCTCATTCTCACCAAAGCCTGTTCGCTGCTGGAGAAAGAGGATACAGAGCAAATTCGCAGTATGATTCGTTCACTGTTAAACGATGATGGCCCGAGAGGTCGTTTGAAGCGTCATGGTAAGCTGACCACTCTCCTGGAGAAGGATTTTAAGGAGCTTCGTGTGATCAATTTGGAAGGACTGATTCAATTTAGGCTCCATGCGTATAAAAAAGAGCTTGAAGAAATCGTCGACTATGCCATGGAAGAATTCTGGGCAGATCGGCAATACGAAGAATTTATGGGGTTGCTTAAATATTTTGTTTTTTTTCAGGAAAGCAAAGTTCCGCTCGTACACGTACTTCACCAAGGCGGACATAATTTTACGATTCTGGATAGTGCCATGGTGCCGATACCGACTCCCGATGCAGATGACATCATTGTCGAGATGCCAGGCATTGAACTGGAAATGGAGGTCGAGGATCGAATCGTGAGCACCCTTATTTCGATTTCTCCTGCTTCCATTATATTGCATACAGACGATGAGCACACCCCCATAGTGCGGACACTCCTGCATATTTTTGAAGATAAAGTGAAGCTGAGCAGATTTTATCCAGGTCAGGATGTTCAAAAATAATAATCTGTTCGTATAAACCAATGGATTTCTGGAAAGCCTTTGCCTCAAGGGGAGGTTTTTTATGAGATCCATGTTGGTATGGAAACGGATTTTGGGAACCGTGTTAATCGCAACCTGTCTGGTATTGCCCGGCAATGAAGTTTACGGTCACAAAGAACCGGTCCAGCATAAGAAATGGCAGTCCACACCTGTTTTAGCTCCACGTGAAGAGCAGGTTATTACGACCATGACGGTCACAGCAACAGGATATACAGCAGGCTATGAATCGACTGGCAAACGGCCAAGTCATCCCGGTTACGGTATTACGTATTCCGGTGTAAAAGTGCGTCGTGACAAGAACACGCTGTCTACGATTGCGGCTGATCCCAAAACGTTTCCTTTGGGAAGCATATTGTACATTCCTGGTTATGGATACGGGATTGTAGCAGATACAGGTTCTGCGATTAAGGGCAATAAAATTGATTTGTATTTTAAAACAACCCGGCAGGTGTATTCTGAATGGGGCAAGAAAGATGTGGATGTTCAAATTATAAAAAAAGGTAACGGAAAATGTACGGAAAAGATGGTGAAATCGCTCCAAAAGGCGATAGAAACGCATAAAACCATTCCGACCGCGACACTGGATGCTTCCATATAATCCTTGAATATTGTTTTTTCCAACATCACATACTATGTTGCGGGATGAGTTTATCCCACAAAACATACTGGGAGGTTGAGAATTATGCCAAATCAAGGCGGAAGTTCTTTCACGAACAAAGGCTTCAATGCAAGCACAGGAAATCAGTTCAAAGCGGAATTTGCACAAGACAATACGGTAGGTGTTGTTTCACAAAAGGTAAAGCAGTCTGAACAAAATAAAATTCAAGACAACTTCCAGACACCAAATGAGAAGTATGATGAAGAATTTGCAACAGATCAAGGCGGTACAGGTGCAGTAGCACAAAAAGTTCAAAACTCTAGTCGCAACAAAATTCAAAACAATGCTCAAACACCGAATGAAAAGTTCGACGAAAACTTTAACACGAAATAAAAAAGCATATACAATCGATAATGCTCCGGATTATATCCGGGGCATTTCGTTTTGAGTAAAAGTGGTTAGGTACAAATAGGTCTAAGGTTTTATCTCCTTTTTAATTGTTTTTAAGGTGGAATTAAGGTTTAAAGTGCAAAATAAAGTCAGTTAAACAACACCACCTTGAAGCATAGGGTTTGGGAGGAGATATACAATGGACGAATTTAAAAATAATAACTCCGGACGCCGGAACGACAACGATCAGGTTGATACCGATAACGTAACTCGGCAAAACGATTCGAATGGTTCCTCATATTATTATTCTTACGGCCCTTTTTCTTCAGTTCAATCGGACGGACAACGTAAGGAAGGGCAGTCGGTGGAAAAAGATGTTGAGATCACGCCACCGCAGGCAGTAAGACCCCTTCCTCCCTCATACCATCGTGCTATGCCTGAGCAACAGGATGGTTCGGGTCGAAATGGCGGCAACTGGCAATTCAAACCGAATAAGCCCAAGTCGCAGGTGAAAACAATTTTCTTATCTTTTTTGGCCGGGATGCTGGTCATTACAGTATTGATGTATACAGCTGACCGAACAAATATGTTCACACCCGAGACGGCGTTGACTTCGGCGGCAGCTGAAAGCGGAGAAACGACTAATTCAGGAACAACCAGCTCGACTCCAAGCGCAGTTCCGGCTGTGATGCCTTCAGGTACCGCTGATGTTCAATCTGTTGTGGCTAAGGCTGGACCGGCAGTCGTCAAAATCGAAACGCTTGCCAAACAAACCAGTGGCAGCAGCGGCAGACAAAGTAGCCCTTATTACAATGACCCGCTGTATCAATACTTTTTCGGTAATCAGTATGGTGACAGTGGCAGCAGCGGTAACAGTAATGAAAATGAAGGTAGCAACAGCGGACAGCTGACTCCGCTTGGTATTGGTTCCGGTTTTATTTTTGATAAATCGGGTTACGTCCTAACCAATAACCATGTTGTTGAAGGGGCGAGTGTGGTTCAGGTTACAGTAGAGGGAACTAATAAGCCTTACGAAGCCAAAGTCTTGGGCAAAAATGCTGATCTTGATTTGGCGGTACTTAAAATTGAAGGCAAAAATAACTTTCCGACAGTAACTTTGGGTGACTCCGATAACGCTAAAGTCGGCGAGTGGATGGTCGCAATTGGCAACCCTGAAGGCTTTGAGCATTCGGTAACAGCCGGGGTGCTAAGTGCGAAAGAACGTACGATCACCATTAATAGTGAATCAACTGGAAAACCGACGCAATACAAGCATCTCATTCAGACGGATGCGTCCATTAACCCTGGTAACTCTGGTGGACCGCTGTTAAATCTGCAAGGGCAAGTTATCGGTATGAACGTAGCTGTTAGTGCAGACGCACAGGGAATCGGGTTTGCGATTCCGTCCAATACGATTTTGGAAGTCGTCGATAAGCTGAAAAATAACCAGCCTATCCCTAAAGAACCTGTACCTTTCATTGGTGCAAGTCTGTTAAATTTGAGTCCTGAAGTAGCCAAAGAACTGGGAACAACCCTGACCGAAGGCTCGGTTGTGCGGGATATTATATACAAATCACCAGCTTATCAGGCTGATCTGCGTCCTTACGATGTGATTATCGGAGCCAATGGCACGCCTTATAGCACATCACAAGAGCTGATCCAGTTCATTCAAAAACAAAAAGTGGGTACAGCACTGACGCTTAACATCGAACGAGCTGGGCAGAAAAAAGATGTTCAACTGAAAATTGGCAACAAAAATGACTTTAGCTCGACGCTCCAGCAATAAGATGATAACTTTACAAAAATGAACATGTGCACGCAAGAAACGGAAGGAAGATCCCTTCCGTTTCTTGCTGTATGAAGTAGCAAGATGCTACGCGCGTGTACTCCTGCTACAATAGAGGGAAAAGAAGAGATAAAGGAGTTCGATCGTGTATGCGTTCTACTATTTTGATCATTGATGACGATGAAAAAATTGTTTCCATGCTACGCAGAGGGCTGGCATTTGAAGGCTATGAAGTGCTGACAGCCGCCAATGGAGCAGAGGGATTAAATAAAATGCTGACAGCTGAGCCTGATGTAGTCGTGCTGGATGTAATGATGCCGCAAGTCGATGGTTTTGAGGTATGCCGTCGCATGCGGGAGGGGGGGAGCACGGTACCTGTCCTAATGCTTACAGCCAAGGATGAGGTTGAGAATCGGGTTAAAGGCTTGGATCTAGGGGCCGATGATTATCTCGTCAAGCCGTTTGCTCTGGAGGAGTTGCTGGCACGAGTGCGAGCGCTTTTGCGGCGTAAAACCGAACAACAGGGCAATAACGGAAATAGACTTACCTTCGAGGATTTACAACTGGATAACGAATCCCGTGAAGTGGTTCGTGGCGGCAAACGCTTGGAACTGACGGCCAAAGAATTTGAACTGCTCCATTTGTTCATGCAAAACCCGAAGCGTGTTCTGTCGCGTGATCTGATTATGGACAAAATTTGGGGCTATGACTATAGCGGAGAATCGAATGTGCTCGAAGTATATATTGCCATGCTACGACAAAAAACGGAGCAGGATGGCGGTAAACGTCTCATTCGTACAATTCGGGGAGCTGGCTACATTTTAAGAGGTGATGTGTAATATGTCTATTCGGTGGCGGCTGACAGCTTGGTATTCGAGCATCTTGGCTATAGTGCTTGTCATTTTTGGTCTGGCTATTTACGGACTGGTTTATTATTACACATATAATGAAGTAAAAAGTCAGCTTACGACTCAGGCGCCACGGATTAACAAGCAGCTACTGCTTACAATTAAAGGGGGATTATTTGAAGTCCCCAATCTGGATTTGGGTTTAGTGCAAGAACGTGGAATTGATGATTCACAGCTATATGTACAAATTTACAATTATACATCAGGTGTTACCAAAACCACCCAAAACATGAAAGACCTCAATATCACCTTCCCTGTTCCATCTACAGCGACAGGAGCAGTTCAAAATGAGGGAATCCGGCGTGTGAACGTAAATGGGGATACCTTTATGATTTACCAACAGCCCATTAAGTCCGAGGAGTTGGGCTTGGTAGTCGGGTTGCTACAGGTAGGACAATTCACGGGCTCTCAGGATCGACTCATGAACAGGTTGCAAAATGTGCTTGTATATGGTTCGTTGTTTGCATTACTTGCTGCTGCGACTTCAGGTCTCTTTCTGGCCCGCAAGTCTATGAAGCCGCTGGTCAAGGTAATTGAGGGGGCAAATCAGATTCAATCCAGTAATGATTTGAGTGTTCGGATTGAATATGACGGACCACCAGATGAAATTGGACAATTAATCGGGACAGTTAACAACATGCTGGGGCGTACAGAGGTGTTTTACAAGGAGTTGGAAGATGCGTACGGTGCACAGCGCCGCTTTGTGGCTGATGCTTCCCATGAGCTTCGTACGCCGCTAACGACGATCCGTGGCAACGTTGATTTTTTGCTCAAAATGTGGACTACCGAACCAGGAGAGCGACCGAATATGGATGAAGAGATGATTCGTGAGCTTTCTATGGAGGCATTAAATGACATGGCAGATGAAGGCAAACGGATGAGTCGTTTGGTGAGTGATATGTTGTCACTTGCGAGAGCAGACACAGGGAAAACGTTCGATAAGACTCCCGTTGCGCTGGAACCGCTTGTAAGTGAGGTTGCCCGTCGTGCTCAGTTTTTAGAGCGAACGGCCGAATGGAATGTGGGAGATTTTTCGTTGCTGAATGGTATTTATATGGATGGCAGCAAGGACTATTTGCAGCAAATGCTATTCATTTTTATTGATAATGCATTCAAATATACACCTGAAGGCACAGTCCGATTTGATGCCATAGTTTATCAAGGACAGGTAGGGCTACGGATCAGTGATACGGGCATTGGAATGGACAAGAGTGAGGTTCCCTTTATTTTTGACCGCTTTTACCGGGCAGATGAGTCGCGCGGGGTGACAGAGGGAATTGGATTGGGGCTGTCTATTGCCAAGTGGATTATTGATGAACATCACGGGTCTGTGGAA
This sequence comes from Paenibacillus peoriae, assembly GCF_022531965.1. Lineage (GTDB taxonomy): Bacteria > Bacillota > Bacilli > Paenibacillales > Paenibacillaceae > Paenibacillus > Paenibacillus polymyxa_D. The sequence goes on from NZ_CP092831.1 coordinate 1,725,819, forward strand.
GTGGTTACGCGTCAAGGAGAAGGAACGACATTTGTCATCTGGCTTCCGGTCAGCTTTTCCGCGCCTTTGGAATAGGCTATAATAGGAAGGCAACTACATCATAGAATTGGCCGGTAAAGGCTTGGATGCCCACAGCTACCGAGTTATCGGAGCTGTATACTGTGTCGAAGAAAGCGGGGGCTCATTTTGGAAGTACTCAGAATTTCGCCCCGGGGTTACTGCTACGGCGTAGTCGATGCCATGGTATTGGCTCGTCAGGCAGCCAGAAATCTGGACTTACCCCGGCCTATTTATATATTGGGCATGATCGTGCATAACAGTCATGTCACGAATTCCTTTGAAGACGAAGGGATTATTACACTGGACGGCCCGAACCGTATGGAGATTTTAAGCCAGGTAGAGAGCGGCACTGTTATCTTTACTGCTCATGGCGTATCACCAGAGGTACGCAAGTTGGCACGAGACAAGGGGCTGACTACGGTAGACGCGACTTGCCCTGACGTCACAAAAACGCATGATCTGATTCGGGAGAAGTCTGCCGAAGGCTACCAGATTGTTTATATTGGCAAAAAGAATCATCCAGAGCCGGAGGGAGCTATCGGTATTGCTCCTAACCATGTTCATCTGATTGAAAAGGAAGAAGAGATCGACAGTCTTACGTTGCCAGCTGGCAAAATCCTTATCACGAATCAGACGACCATGAGCCAATGGGACATCAAGCACATTATGAAGAAGCTGCTGGAGAAGTTCCCGGGTGCTGAGATACACAATGAAATCTGTTTGGCGACGCAGGTACGTCAGGAAGCGGTAGCTGAGCAAGCTGGACAGGCGGATCTGGTGATCGTTGTCGGTGATCCACGCAGTAACAATTCAAACCGATTGGCTCAGGTGTCGGAGGAAATTGCTGGTACAACAGCTTATCGTATTTCTGATGTAACCGAGCTGAAGAGAGAGTGGCTTGAGGGCGTAGCCAAAGTGGCTGTGACTTCTGGGGCTTCAACGCCGACACTGATTACCAAAGAGGTTATTACGTATTTGGAGCAGTATGATGCGGCTAACCCGGATACGTGGGAGATTCAGCGAACCATAGATATGAAAAAACTGCTGCCTCCTGTACGAGAGAAGTCAAAAACGATGAAATAGTATGCAATTGATTACAGCCGTTATTCGGATACAACCATCCGGATAGCGGCTTTTCAATCGTTTAAATTTATAGATATTATCCGGTAGCTTCACTAAGTTTGAATATTGAATAATTCGGGATAATTAAACCTTGACGAGTATAGCTAAAACAGGTATAGTTGCTTTAACGAATAAAAGCTTAAAAGCGAACAAGCGTTTAAGTGTCATAATATCAATCTATTACTGGTTAATAAAATATGTTTCATAGAGAGGAAGAAAAAAATGATCGTTATCGCTGGTGTTCAAACACCTGAAGAGCATATTCAAGCTATTGTTGAAGTTATTGAGAAAGAAGGATTGCAGGCTCATGTATCAAGGGGATCGGATCGCACGATCATCGGATTGATCGGTAGCGTAGAGCCCAAGCTGGCTGAACATCTGCGTCAAATGAAAGGCGTAGAAAATGTGGTTAAAATATCGAAGTCCTACAAATTGGCCAGCCGTGATTTTCATCCGGAAAATACGGTGATCTCCATTAAAGGTGTAAATATCGGTGGGGGCGAACTTGTCATTATGGGTGGACCATGTGCCGTTGAGTCTGCTGCACAGATAGATGAAATTGCGGGATTGGTCAAAGCAGCAGGTGCGCAAGTTCTCCGTGGAGGTGCCTTTAAGCCGCGTACAGGGCCTTACAGCTTCCAGGGAACTGGTGTAGAAGGACTGATCATGATGGCTGAAGCCGGCCAAAAGCACGACCTCTTGACCATCACAGAGGTCATGACACCTGAATACGTAGACATTTGTGCGGAATATGCCGATATCCTGCAAGTAGGTACACGTAATATGCAAAACTTTGATCTGCTGCGCAAGTTGGGAACTTGCGGCAAGCCAGTGTTGCTCAAACGCGGTTTTAGCTCGACTTATGACGAGTTTTTGAATGCTGCCGAGTACATCCTGGCAGGTGGCAATCCGAATGTTATGCTGTGTGAGCGCGGTATCCGCACATTTGAAACCTACACCAGAAATACACTCGATTTGTCCGCGATCCCTGTGTTGCAACAATTGAGCCATTTGCCAGTTATTTCTGATCCTAGCCATGGCACGGGTAGACGTGAATTGGTTGTTCCTATGACGAAGGCTTCGGTTGCTGCCGGAGCGGACGGACTAATTATTGAAATGCATACAGATCCCGACAACTCGATGACGGGTGATGGTGTGCAATCCCTGTTCCCGGATCAATTTTCAGATTTACTAAAAGATTTGGAAATATTGGCTCCTGCTGTGGGGAAAACATTTCACACGCCTAGTACCATTGCCTAAAACCAATGTTTAACATTAATGCATAAAAGTTTTGCTGCAACGCAGTAATGAGATTTAAATTGCCTAAAAGCCCGATGTTTCGGGCTTTTTGTGCTATCCAAATGTTATCAAGGGCGTAAGCATATCTAACATTAGTTTAAAAAATACCTTACATAGCTATTGACCCGTGTCATGTTTGAGATTTATAATGACGACAGAAAAAAACATTCGATCATGAACATTTCAGGGTTGTATAAGACTTAATGTTCGGAAAAATTGGGAGGAAGAAGACATGTCCGTTGAAAACGTATTGAAAACAATTCAGGAAAATAATATTGAGTGGGTAGATTTTCGTTTTGTAGATTTGTCTGGTCGTGCTCACCATATTTCATTGCCAGCTTCCGAAGTAGATGCAGAAACATTTGTTAACGGTGTTGCTTTCGACGGTTCTTCCATTCCCGGCTATCGTGGCATCGAGGAATCCGACATGGTTATGCTGCCCGATGCAGAAGCGGTTTTTATTGACCCTTTCACTCAGCATCCTACACTGAATATTCTGTGTGACATTGCTACGCCAGATGGCGAAAAATACGACCGCGATCCTCGCGGCATTGCAAAAAAAGCTGAGGAATTTCTGCAATCCGCAGGAGTCGGCACAGCAGCATTTTTTGCACCTGAGTCCGAGTTTTTCATCTTTGATGATGTACGCTACGAAAGCGGCATGAATAGCTCCTCCTTCTTCGTAGATTCCGAGGAAGCAGCTTGGAACACGAACCGTAAGGAAGAAGGCGGCAACCTGGGCTTTAAAGTGGGAGTGAAGGGCGGATATGTACCTGTAGCGCCAGTAGACACCCAACAAGATATCCGTAGTGAAATGTGCCGTTTGCTTGAAGAAGCAGGTCTGAGAATTGAGCGCCATCACCATGAGGTAGCTACGGCAGGCCAAGCGGAAATCAACTTCCGTTTTGACACACTCAAGAAAACAGCAGATAACCTGCTCGTTTATAAATACATTGTACACAACACAGCTCGTCAATATGGTAAAGTGGCAACATTCATGCCGAAACCGATTTTTGGGGATAACGGAAGCGGTATGCACGTTCACCAATCTATTTTCGATGGGGACACTCCTTTGTTCTACGAAAAAGGTGGTTATGCTAATCTGAGCGAAATGGCTCTTCATTACATTGGCGGTATTCTGTACCACGCACCTGCGTTGATCGCTTTGACCAACCCAAGCACCAACTCGTTCAAACGTCTCGTTCCTGGCTACGAAGCACCAGTTAACCTGGTATTTTCCAAAGGTAACCGTTCTGCGGCTGTACGTATTCCAGTAGCAGCTGTTACTCCTAAAGGCTGTCGGATCGAGTTCCGTACACCGGACTCCACGGCTAACCCTTACCTTGCCTTCTCAGCAATGCTGATGGCGGGTCTGGATGGCATCAAGCGCAAACTGAACCCAATCGAATTGGGATATGGTCCACTTGACAGCAACATCTACGAGCTGTCTGATGCTGAAAAAGGTAAAATCCGTAGCGTACCTGGTTCATTGGATGAGGCTCTGGACGCTCTGGAAGCTGACTACGAATTCTTGACTGAAGGCGGCGTATTTACGAAGGACTTTATTGATAACTATGTAGAGCTCAAACGTTCTGAAGCTAAATCGGTGAACATCCGTGTTCATCCACACGAATACAGCCTGTATTTTGACTGCTAATAAGTCGATAGCATAGCTGCTTTGAATAAAAAACATTAGCTTACGGGTAACACTTGTTATTCAAAATAGGTCTCCGGTCTTATGCCGGGGACCTTTTAATATTAAAGTGAAAATCACAGAATAAAGATGTTAAATATGTTAACATTCACAACTTTGTCACATCATAAATGAAATTGAAAACATTTTTATACAAGTCTTGAACGCATTTATGAATACTGCTATCATAGCGATAATATCCACACCAGAGTAGAGAAGGGATGGGAATTTGTTGAGTAAGAGAGCCTACAATTTTAATGCAGGACCAGCGGCATTGCCGCTCAAAGTACTGGAACGTGTACAAGCTGAATTCGTAGATTTCCAGGGAACAGGGATGTCGATCATGGAAATGTCACACCGTGGAGCTGTGTATGAATCTGTTCATAATGAGGCGCAGGAACGTCTGTTATCTCTGCTGGGCAATCCACAGGGCTACAAGGTGTTATTCCTACAAGGGGGCGCAAGTACGCAGTTTGCAATGCTACCTTTAAATTTCTTGCGCGAAGGACAGACTGGGAGCTATGTAATGACAGGTAGCTGGTCGGACAAGGCATATAAAGAAGCCAAGCTACTGGGCAAGGCTCATATTGCTGCATCCTCCGCTGATGAGAAGTACATGCGTCTTCCGAATGTGGATTCCTTGGACTTGCCTGAGAATACTGCTTATGTGCATATGACGTCCAACGAAACGATTGAAGGTACACAATTTAAGCAATTTCCGGATACGGGTTCCGTACCATTGATTGTGGACATGTCCAGTGATATTTTTTGCAAGCCTTTTGATGTTACTCAATTTGGATTGATTTATGCTGGCGCACAAAAAAATCTGGGACCTTCTGGTGTGACGGTCGTGATTGCCCGTGAAGAGTTGCTGACTTCCTCACCGGACAATATTCCTACCATGTTGCGTTATAGCACATATGAAAAAAATAACTCTCTCTACAATACCCCCCCATCTTTTGCCATATACATGGTGAATGAAGTGCTGAAATGGATTCAGGAAGAAGGCGGTTTGGAAGGTATTGAGCGTGTGAACCAGCAGAAGGCTGCTTTGCTATACGACCGTATTGACAGTAGCGAAGGCTTCTATCGTGGTTGTGTGGACAGCGCTGATCGCTCTATTATGAATGTAACCTTCCGCCTTGCGAATGGGGATCTGGAAAAACAATTTATTAAGGAATCCGAACAGGCCGGGTTCATCGGACTGAAGGGACATCGCAGCGTAGGAGGGCTTCGCGCCTCGATCTACAATGCTGTTCCATTGGAGAACTGTCAAGCATTAGCCGAGTTTATGGACGGATTCAAGCAACGTAACAGTTGATTACGTCGACATATATTTCGATACACGATATTTGAAATCGAAAAAGTAAATGTAGAGCCTTCCCTGAATGTGTATAGGGGAAGGCTTTTAGTGGTGTGGGTTGAAATTTTTGTCGTTTGATGTTCATATCTGTCTGATTTTGTTAAAATAGAAGAATGTGTATGTTTTCAATGTATACACTTTGGTTAAACTGTAGGTTATTTGTCTGATGAATTTAATGATGAAGGGAACGAAACGAGATGCCATTACATATTGTGCTTGTCGAGCCGGAAATCCCGGCCAACACAGGTAATATTGCCAGAACGTGTGCTGCAACCGGAACTCATCTGCATTTGGTGAAGCCACTCGGCTTCCGTACCGACGATGCCACGTTAAAACGCGCCGGACTTGATTATTGGTACGCTGTCCACATTGAATATCACGAGTCTTTTGCTGAAGTGCAGGAGAAATATCAGGAAGGTCGCTTTTTTTATGCGACGACCAAAGCAAATCAGCGGTATAGTGATATTGCATTTCAGGATGGAGATTTTTTGGTATTTGGTAAGGAAACGAAAGGCTTGCCTCCTGAATTGTTAGCTGCTAATCCAGATACATGTATCAAGATGCCTATGTCTGATAAAGTAAGATCTCTAAACTTGTCGAATTCCGCTGCAATTATCGTATATGAAGCGCTGAGACAAATGGATTTTCTGGATTTATCATAAAGAGCATCAGGTGAACAAGTATAAATGCGAATAAAGAACCAGGACCTTAGTTGCTAATAAAAGTTTCACTTTTATTGCTCAAAAGTATATGACAGTGGAGCTTAAATCAAGCTTGTATGGTCAAAAATTTGCGAAATTTCTCAACTAGGGCTAATAATAATTGGCTTTCCGGTCGATAAAAATATTATAGACATTCTGTACCATACTTTGATATGGTTCATGATTTTATGAAAAAATGTAATAAAATTTCCTGTGATCAGCAGGATTCGACAAAAAGACAGCGAATACTACATAAAGAATAGTGTCTTTGTACCTAGTTTTTCGCATGGTAAGAAATTGTAAGTTATTACTCAATAGGAGAGGTGTACGATCACGATGAAACCTGCCGGTGTGGTACGTAAAGTTGATCAGCTGGGGAGAATAGTTTTGCCTAAGTCACTGCGTAAAAGATATCAAATGAATGAGGGAGATCCTGTCGAAATTTTGGTTCAGGGTGACCACATTATTTTGGAGCGTTACCGTCCAAAATGTGTATTCTGCGGGTCAGTAGAACAAGTGAACGATTTCAAAGACCGTTATATTTGTGCTCAATGCCTGACAGAAATGACACAGTATTCCTCCTAAATGAGGCAAAAGCATCACGACATTCGTTCGTGATGCTTTTTTTCGGATAGAGACGTACGTCGGCAAGCATATTTAATTTGGTAGCAGACTACACATAACTATTTATAGAACAAAAAATGAGTAGGGACTGGACGCAAATTACCATCTGACGGTTTGTTTACGACTCGACCGTTAAGTATAAGCGACGAGGAACCGCCTCCGTCCAAATTATAGGCATCTTGAACACCTAGATTGTACATTTTTCCTTGCAGTTCTTCGAGCGTCGCGCCCGAACCCCCGCTTTCATTGTAGCCGTCTACGACAATAATGAGCAACTGATCATCTTTATAGTTGCCAATGACCGTACGTGGGGCCCGCTTGGGGGAGACTTTCCATTTGTCAGGAATAGGCATTTTTTGTCCCCTTTGCAGCAGGACGGGAACGAAGGTAGCCCCAAAGGTAGGCTTTAAGCTGTCAAGTGCACCTTGACTGTAAAATTTGCCACCGATAAGCTTGCCATCGTTACTCAATCCGACGAAGGATAAATCCTTAAAACTGGACTGAAAGCCAGTAAGGTAGTGGCCATTCAAGACAGTAGTGCTTAATGGATAGCGTTTGCCGTCTCCATCCGCAAAGCCGCCTGCATTGATGCCTGCAATAGCTCCGTGTCTCAAGACTGCACGCATGGTGGTTTCGGAGCCACCCAATTTGTCACTTCCCAAAGACATTTTCATAGCAGTAGGATCTTTAAGTTTGACCTTCATAGCGTAGCCATGATAAATTCCCGGGTTTACCTTAAACAATTCAATGGTAATCCGGTTGCTATCTACCCGCTCATAGGGAACTCCCAGTTTGGCGGTGATGCGTCGATCATAGATGACCGCGGGCCGCTTGGACTGCGTAGAGGCAGTCACGACAAGCTGATTCATCGTTTGGGTCGTTTGCTTGTAGAGCTCAGAAGTCCGGCGAATTGTAGATAAGGTGTACGTTGCCGTTTGCTTGGCTTCATCAAGCTGCTTGCCTACTGATTGCGTTTGTAGAGTGACTTCAGCTTTTTGCAGACTTGAAGAAGTAGACCCAGGAAAGCTCAATGAGGGATGCACTAACAAAATACACCCTAACAAACCGATAAAAGGAGCAAGGGCCAACATAAAGAACCGATTCACTTGTTTTGCGTCTACATTCATTTTAGCAAGTCCATTTTTTTCTGAAGTGTATTGAGCTGCTGCTTGACTTCGTTTAATTGGGTGTACAGTTTATTACTGTTATCGGTCTTATTGTTTGCATTATCCTTCGTGAAGGTCAGTAGTTCATTGAAGGACTGGACTTTGCCTTGCAATCCGCTAACTTCCTTGGAAAGAGCAGTCAGTTGCTTTTCATAGTCAGATTTGAGTGCTTGAATCTGTTGGTCTGTATGGGTTTGCATCTCGTTTAGCATTTGCTGCTTCAAGTGATTGCTATACAGATAGGTTGCGAGAGCACCTAGTATAATAAGAATGAACCAAAATAGCAGAAAAGCCTTTATGGGTAACCCCTTTCTTGAATTGCTCCGCCGAGCTTCGGCAGAAGGACGTTCAGGTGAAGCTTGCATACGATTTTCAACTCCCGTGTAAAGTCAAATTTCCAGTCTTTATTTGCAGTTCCAATTCTATCATGGGCCTATTTATTTCGCAAAAGCGAAATAGTCGTATAAAAATATTGGAAAAAGAGATTGCATCGGAAGGAAGTCCTAGGATACAATTTCCTTAAACGTTTTTCGCTTCCTATACGTTCACATTCGCGCAATTTCTACATATGCAATCACCAATTTTAGGATTATTTTCGCTATTAACTATGTATTTTTTTGTAAAATCAGGAGGTTTAGATATGAGAAAAGTATGGCAGGTGGTCATCATAGATATCCATCCTACAAGTATGCTGGGAACAAAGCTTATTTTGGAAGACCAGCAGGATTTGCTTGTCAGAGGGATGTCTTCCTCCGGAACGGAAGGCTTGGAGCTGGCTTGCTCCATTCGACCAGAAATCGTTTTAATGGACTACAGGTTGCCTGAGGGAACGGCGGAACCATTTTTGACACAAATGCGGGCCTTGTCTCCGGACAGCCATATTGTTATTATGACGGATGAGGATAATATTACTTTGTTTCAGCAGCTAATTTCGCTCGGAGCAAATGGAATGTTATCCAAACAGGCATCACCGAGCCAGTTAATCCATCTGATCAACGGTTTACGCGAAGGATTTGCTTCCTTGCCGATGGATTGGATTCGGTATGGAAACTGGCCCTTTATGCCGTTAATGGCATCCGAGCCTTTTGACGAATTGACACAAACCGAAGTGTTTATTATGGAACGTATTGTACAAGGAATTACATATGACAAAATTGCTATCGAGATCGAAGTTAGCCGGCGCTCCATTGATAATTATCTACGTAAAATTTATGCAAAATTAGGCGTGTCCAGCCGGGCGCAGGCGATTGAACGTTATGCCTTATATGCGCGTCAGAGGAAGCAGCTATATGCCTGATGCGTCAGCCCGGAGATCATGACCTATTTTTCAGGAGAAGGAGGATGTTCATGCAATATTCCTTTGCTTCACGAACGGCTGCGATGTTGGCTTCTCCAGTGCGTCATATCCGGGAAAATGCGAGAAGACACTCCTTTATATCTCTGGCTGAAGAATTGCCTGCACAAGAGCTGTTTCCGGTGAAGTTGCTGGAAGAAGCGGCCCATGATGTGTTTGGCTCCGGCCCTGATGCCCTCCAGTATGGTGAACCGGAGGGCTATTTTCCTTTGCGAGCATGGCTTGCGGGTGAGTGGGAACAGCGTAAAGGAGTAAGAGTACCACCAGGTCAAATCCTTCTCACGACAGGTAGTCAGCAGGCCATTGACCTGATCATAAGGCTGATGGTGGATGAGCGTGATCCGGTATTGGTCGAAAATCCTACATCTCCTGGATGTTTACAAGTACTATCTATGCAGGGTGCACAGATCGTTCCTGTAGAATCAGATGGGGAAGGTGTCATTCCTGATAAGCTTGAAGCTTTAATGATCCGTTATCGACCCAAGCTTTTTTTTGCCACGCCAACGTTTACGAACCCCACGGGCTCCTTGTGGAGCGCGGCAAGGCGGCAGGAAATTTTGGACCTGTGTAGGCATCATGAGGTACTGGTAGTTGAGGACGATTCTTATGGTGAATTGCATTTGAAGCAAAAAAATGAGTCCCATGACAAGAGTCCGCATGGTCAGAGTCGAAAATTCGCAGAGACTTACCCCTCACTATTTGCGCTGGATCATGCGGGTCAGGGCGGTCAAGTGCTCTATATCGGTTCGTTCAATAAAACCGTTGCTCCTGCGCTGAGAACGGGTTGGGCTGCTGGTCCTGCGCCGCTGATTGAAGGAATGTACGCCTTGAAGCAGTTGGCTGATATGCAATCCAGTACGATGAACCAACGGCTGCTATTCCAATTGTTGACCAGCTCGCGTTTTCAATGGCACGAGCACTTAGCGATGCTGAACAAGGAATATTCGACTCGACTTCAATTAATCTTGGAGTTGCTCAAGCGTCCGTTTTGGAAAGACGTGACGTATCATATTCCGTCCGGTGGCATGTATGTATGGGTGCAGTTGCCCGATGGGCTGGACAGCGCATTGCTGCTAAAGGCGGCGTTACCCAAAGGCGTAGCCTTTATGCCAGGTGCGCTATGTGCGGTTGGTAGTGAAGGCGCGTCCCATATTCGCCTCAATTTTAGCCATCCGGGCCGTGAGCAATTGCTTATGGGCATGAATCTGATCGGTGAGACGATTAGTGAATTTACTGCACGGAGCTAGCAAAAACCATCGCCCCATGTCAGTCATCCTCCGTTTCCGCAGCAACGGTGGAGTAAGTGATTGGCGCTTCCGCAATCTGGCGCTGTCCACTATCCTCGTCAAGCTCTGCGTCCATTCCAGCGGCCGTTTTAATGCCATGTTCTTGCAGTACTGCCGCATACTCATTTAGGGCAGCTTCGCCAAACGGAGTCAGTCGATAGCGGCCGCGGGATACGCGCTCAAACCAGCCGTAGTAGTTATGCTGAAGCACGGCAGCAGCTGTGCTGACGGCTGCTATGCGAGCGAGCTGCGCCGGAGCGGCTTCCCCCAAGCTCTGCAAGGCTGCCGCTACGCGCAGCGCTTTTTCCCGATAGGCAGTGACCAGCTTGCGTCGGGTGCTGCCGCCAGTATTGTGGTCACCGCTGCGTGCGTGAAATTCCCGCAGTAGCTTTTCCTTGCGCGAGCCCGGGCGTACCGCTGCTGCATTGCGGGCATTGTCGCTAGGTAGCGCAGGGTTACACAGTACCTCAACGAGCGGCGGCTTCGTTTTGAAATGGGTGACGGTAAGCAAGCCAAGTCCTAACTGGCGGCACAGTCCCACCAGTTCGTTCCAGCGCTGATTCACGGCCCCTTTTTTGGCACGATTCCGTTCTACAGCCACATATACATTGCTGCTTAGTTTCAAACGCTGCATGCCTTGCAGCACAAGCGCCAGGTTAAACGTCTTTTTGATCTCTACAATCAGTGGTGTCTGTTGCCCTGGCTTGATACCCACCAAATCGCAGTTGCGCACCTCTCCTTTGACTTCATATCCCAAGCTCTCAAAAAAGGCTTTCACCGGAGCGTACAGCTCCGTCTCATGCCGAACCGCCATGACTTCTCCCGCTCCTTTATCCCATTATTCCGAGCTTATATTGTACCATAATGCGTCAGGTCCGCGTCGTTGTTGTATATTTTAGCACAGTGTATCCCTTGGTTTTTTCGATAAAGCAGAGAGACCTGTCATAAAAAATAGGTCAATTCTGAAATCAATCTGCATAGGTATGTATTACACTTTTTTTTAGGGGATTGCATCATATCCTGAAAGGCGTGACGAGTGTAGCCATAATCATCCGGAGTGGAGGATAGTCATTACGCAGTCATGGGAGGAACCGAGCATGAATATTTTTGAACGCGTTGCGGAGTACCGGGCGGAAAACAACCGTCTGGCCTGGAGCGGCACTTTTAGAGAGTATATTGAGATACTCAAGAAAGACCCGACGCCGGCGATGACAGCTCATGCACGGGTTTACAAGATGATTGAATCTTTTGGTGTAGAAGAGGTTGGGGGACATAAGCGATATAAATTTTTTGAGCAGGAGATCTTCGGACTGGATCGAGCGCTGGAAAAGTTGGTGGAGGAATATTTCCATTCCTCAGCCAGGCGACTCGATGTGCGCAAGCGTATCCTTCTTTTGATGGGACCCGTCAGTGGGGGGAAATCGACACTGGTCACGTTGCTAAAGCGTGGCCTGGAGAAATTTTCGAGAACGGATCAGGGAGCCGTATACGCGATTGAAGGCTGCCCGATGCATGAGGACCCGCTTCATCTGATTCCCCATGAGCTGCGTCCCGATTTTGAAAAGGAGCTGGGTGTACGGATTGAAGGTAATCTCTGCCCATCCTGCCAGATGAGATTGCGCACAGAATTTGATGGCGATATTGAAAAGGTCCGCGTGGAGCGGGTGTTTATATCGGAAGAAAACCGGATTGGTATTGGTACGTTCAGCCCTTCTGATCCGAAGTCACAGGATATTGCTGATTTGACGGGCAGCATCGACTTTTCCACGATTACGGAGTATGGTTCGGAATCCGACCCGCGTGCGTATCGGTTTGACGGAGAGTTGAACAAAGCAAATCGTGGACTGATGGAGTTTCAGGAAATGCTGAAATGCGATGAGAAGTTTTTGTGGAATTTGCTTTCTCTGACCCAAGAGGGGAATTTCAAGGCCGGGCGGTTTGCGCTCATCAGTGCAGATGAGATGATCGTGGCTCACACCAATGAATCCGAGTATAAAAGTTTCATTGCAAACAAAAAGAACGAGGCGTTGCAATCAAGGATGATTGTAATGCCGATTCCTTATAACCTGAAGGTGTCTGAAGAAGAAAAGATTTACGCCAAGCTCATTAAACAAAGTGATATGAGACATATCCACATTGCACCTCATGCGCTGCGTACGGCTGCCATTTTCTCCGTGCTTACCCGCTTGAAGGAGACGAAGAAACAAGGGATGGATCTGGTCAAAAAGATGCGCATGTATGACGGTGAAGAGGTCGAAGGATACAAGGAAGCCGATCTGAAAGAAATGCAAAGTGAGTTTCTGGAGGAAGGTATGTCCGGGGTAGACCCGCGGTACGTCATTAATCGTATTTCTAGTGCATTGATTAAGCAAAATGTGGAATCCATCAATGCCCTGGACATTTTACGAGCAATTAAGGATGGTCTGGATCAACATGCCTCCATCACAAAGGAAGAACGGGAGCGCTATCTGAATTTCATTTCCGTGGCTCGTAAGGAATATGACGAATTGGCGAAAAAAGAAGTGCAGAAGGCCTTTGTGTACTCTTTCGAGGAATCAGCCAAGACGCTGTTTGACAACTATTTGGATAACATCGAAGCTTTTTGCAATTGGGCGAAAATTCGCGATCCGCTCACAGATGAGGAACTCGACCCGGATGAGCGGCTCATGCGCTCTATTGAGGAGCAAATCGGGGTATCGGAAAATGCGAAAAAAGCGTTCCGTGAAGAAATATTAATCCGTATTTCCGCGTATTCTCGCAAGGGACGGAAGTTTGAGTATCATCATCATGATCGGCTGCGAGAAGCCATTGAGAAGAAGCTGTTCGCCGATTTGAAGGATATTGTGAAGATTACGACTTCAACCAAAACGCCTGACGCTAATCAGCTCAAACGGATGAATGAGGTGATTAAGCGACTGATTGAGGAGCATGGCTACACAGGAGCCAGCGCCAACGATCTGTTAAGGTATGTAGGTAGCCTCCTGAATCGGTAAGACGAATAATAAACCAGTACAGTATGGTGAAACTATGGATTGATCTGGATGGTGCCACACAGTTGTGAGGTTCCGATAAACGTGTTTTAGAGGGAATTCGGCAAGCACAGGGGGGTTCAGGTGCCTGTCGAATTCTTTTTTTAGTATCATTAGGCAGCGGAGAGTGCCTGCAATATTGCTTCTTCGCAGGAACATACAGAGGAATTGGCTTCGTTCACGAAGCTGATAAAACATGGTGAAGGAATTGGAAATGCTACAGCACTCCTCGGAAATGTTAAAGGTGTAAGATGTGGCTTGAAGACTATCCTTACGTTGGAAGCTTTACTATTGCAATGATTCAGTCATAGACTTTTTCCATTCCATATGAGCCGCAAGTACTCTTTTCCATAACTCGTCCCGTTCCTGGCGACTGTAGTTAACGAGCGGCTCGCCAAATACATCTGCCAACACTTCCAGCCACTGCGATTTCTGATCCAGCTCTATTTTTTCCAAACCGTTTAGCCCGCGCTTTTTCCAAATACATCCTCTGAGTTCATTCGCCTCTAATGCTTGCCTTTGCCGAATCAGAAATAGGTTAAACCATGGAGATTCCGCTGAGCGGCTATAGAAATGATGTTTCGGCATGAATTCTTCCAAATCCTGAACAACCGCAGGAGCAAAATCAACGCCAACAAATGAAGCAAGCGAGTCATGCTCTAACCGCCAACCTTTTGTAACAACTCCGGATTCCATGACTTTATAATGAAGAGGAGCCTGTTCATAAGTTCCCATACGGAGTGGAAGAGGCTCATATGGCATATCGCCCAGCCCGACATCAACAATCCATACTTCATCTTCATGTTGCTCATTTAGCAAGTTCACTGTTAGTCCAAGATGAAATGAATTAATGCGTGGTTCAGCTCCCAGAGGTTGTACCCCGGCACGATGCAGAGAAACTTTGTACCCTAGTGAATATAGTAGTGCACTAAAGGCACCATTCAGATGAAAACAATAACCACTTCTCCCATGTAGAATGAGTTGAATGGATTCTTGAAAACCAATGGCTGCCGGCTTCCTTGCATAAATGTCCAATGTTTGCCATGAAAGATGTTTTACATGAGCCTTATGCAGCTCAACTAAATAGGGAAGGGTAGGAGGTTGAATTTCGGGAATTCCGATTCTGTTTAAATAAGCTTTTATTTCTTCTTTTGTCATGGTGTACATGTACAGTCACCTCTATTGTTGTTAGTTTCCCAGATTCTCTTCTCGAAACCATTGAGCATTGAGTCTTAGCATCATTGTAGAAGGGGGAAGTGCTGTTTACAATGCTATAAATTTTTGATTGTACCGGTACAGTTAGCAAGTCGATTGGCTTTAGCGGCATGCGCTTTTCCTGTAGTTGGTTGTCAGAACACAAAAAAACAGACCGTTTCATCGGGGGTCTGTTTTTTTGTTTAGTTCCAAGCTGACAGATTATAGTAGTGATCTAAGTTCACGTCGGTATTTGTTCAAATGCACGAACGACGGAATGACTCGCTTGGCAGAACGGAAGCCCCCTATTCTGATATTGCGGACCACATGATAGGGAGAGATCAATAGTGCGTGAAGCAGATGCAAATCATGGGTGCTTAATGGACGATATCGTTGGTAGTAATCTATCGCACGCAGCATCTTTGTCCCATTCCAAAGACAATTCCGATGAAGAAGATGGGAGAGATCTTTCATCCTTACATGTAGGGAGCAATTTTCAAAGTCGATCATATGGATTTTGAGCTGTTTGTCTTTAATCAGATTGGGATAATTATAGTCGCCGTGTATAAGTGCTGCGGCTTTTTGCTCCTGAGCAATTGCTTCTCTAACTTTGGGCTGCTGTAGGCGATGGGACACTTCTTCACAAAGAGCTACGAGATGTGCTGTGCCTCTGTATGGGATGAGGCGTTTTTTGTATCCAGCTATTTCATCGCTCAAGCCTTCATAACGGATTCTGGAGGGCGGAGCTTCAGTGACAGGAAAACCCACGGCACTGGAATGGAATTTGGCTAAAGTAGCAATTCCTTTTTTGAAGTCTATTCTTTTTGTGAATTCTGGTCTGAGTCCATGAACCCAATTGGTTAATGTATACGAAACGCCTTCATAGGTCATGTAAGCCGTTTGTTGTACTGTTGGATAGACCTTTTGGCTACGTGTAAACCCGCGCTCATCCAAATAGGACAAGACACGTGTAATAAAACGGATCTCTTCTTCCGGGAATTTATATGGTTTTAAGCAATAAGTCGTATTAGCGGTCTCAATCTTGTGAATGTCCTTCATTTGACGGCTACGCTGAATTTTGATTCCGTACATCTGCTCAACGTTCGATAAAATCGACATTTTGCTCCTCACTTTCTTTTATACATGAGCCCACTCCTGCAAAATATGGATGATTTGTAATCGAAGAGGCCACGACTGATCCCAATTGTCCAGGATTTCGCGATCTCTTGAACGATTCGGGTGTCGGGAAGCATGCCAGGCTTCTCGTGGTAGTTTATATAAAGCTGTAACAATCTTCCGTTCAGTACGGCTTAGCGGTTTGCGTTTTTGGTATCCTTTCAGCAAGGATTGCACAAATTCAGGGTTGAATTGAGTCGTATTCATAAGGGCCTTTGCCAAATCAGCATAGACTGAGCCGATCTTAACCCGATCCCAATCAATGATTTTGAGATGACCGTCATCCGAAATAATGACATTCGGGGTAGTGATATCACTGTGTATCAAGGAGGGATGCCGATGTTCCATCCGAAGCAGCCTTATAATGGATGCATCCTGCAAATCCTTCCATGCTCGTCTGGATAAACGTTTGCAGTCTTCACCGTGAGCATTGTACCAGTTGCGGTACGTTTTATCATGGCGACTGGTTTTTGTCATTTTTCTTTGAAAAAGACGATCCTGGTTTTTCCATATCTTCAATTGTTGAATGGTCGGAGGGGACTTTCCTTTATCCATCCGATGCAAGCCGGTGGAGGTGGCGTGAAGTGTGGCAAGTGCTCGCCCCAGTTTTTCGAAATCTTCAGCGGTCTCCAGTCCCCGTCCTTTTATCCACTGACTTACATAAAATGGCGTTCCTTGATATAGAGTCCATAACTTGCCGGAATGAGTGGGGAGCCATGCGGGCATGTAGGTATACTTTCTCTTTTTCAAAAGCCTGATATGGCTCGCAGCTCGTTCCATCTGTTGAATCGTATTTGAGCGGACCATCTTTGTACGACTAAAGGGCTTTAATGCATAAGTTCCTTTTTTCGTTTTTACCTGGATGACTGCATTTTTTCGGTACAATGATGAGACTAAGCTTGATTTTAACGGGATCAGGCCGAAACGACGGGTGATTTTGCGAATCTGTGCTTTTGTATAGGATTTCGCCATAAGAACCTCACTTGACTTTGGATTGAAGAAAAGGGTAATCCTCTGTTAGTTATCAGTCTATTCATGAAGAAATAATAGGTGCAGTTTTATGGAGCCATCTTCGTTTTTTTCCTGTGTCACATGGGTCAAAAAAAACGGAGCAGCGAAAGTTCGCTGCTCCGTTTTAATTAGCCCTACATTTAGTTATCCTAATTATGACCTAGGTGATTAATATTCGTGGTCATCATCATCTTCGTCTGTATCCACGATTGCGCCAGATGATGCATGGATTTCAAGCTCAACGGTTCCTTCGTTGGTGAGTACCTTTACCTCGTAGATGAACTGTCCATCTTCCTTATCCAATTTAGAAGACAAAAGGGTACTCCCGGACACGTGTTTAAGCGCAATTTGCCCAGCCTGCTTTTCAGTCAGGGTGATGTGATTTGGCTTGTTAAGGATGGACTCGTCATTCGAGTCATGATCAAGCTCAGAATGGGAACGGATGGTTTGCCCAGTATAAGCATCAACATCTATATCCCAATCTTTATCTCCTTGTTGGAGATCCACCTCATAGTAGACCTTTCCGTTTTTGCGCTCCAGTTCGACATCTTCAACTTGTGCATTATTCCCCACAGCTTTCTTGGCAATGTTGGCAGCGGCGGTCGCTCCAATAAGACCCGTAGGTTTAGCGGCCCATACGGCACTCGCTGAGACACCCGTAACCGTAACTCCAAGCAGAACCGTGGCTGCCATAATTCCTAATGTATAATTTTTTTTCATTACATCATTCCTCCTTGTGCTATAAGCATGAATACAGCTTATCTCTTGAACATGAGAGGAACATAATAGAATCATGAGAAAACCATGAGAAACATGAGCTAAGATGATCGTCAAATCGTCATGATTCGTCGTGCTCCTGTTTTTCTTTTTCCCAAGTTATAGAGTCAATAGAGCCCGATACTGCATTGACCTGTACTACTGCTTCACGCCCATCTTTTACCTCAACCTCAACCAGATAGTAGAGGCCTTTGTCGTTGCGATGAAGCTCAATATCATCGGATGTTCCGTTAACTGCTTGGGCAGCAAGCTTGGCTGCTTCTTTCTCCGTAATGACGAGAGAAGCTGGGTCAGGTTTATTAGTTGGATTCGATGTGTCTCTGGTTGGTGAGGTACCGGGCTTGTGGTCCTGGGGCTCCTGCTTCGCATCTGTATAAGCCTGTGCCCGCTTAATGGATTCGATGACACTGTTATAGGCATTGGCCTTTATGTCGTACTTGCCTTTAGGGTGTTCCAGCCTGATCAGATAAAAATCACCCAAGCGTTGGGATTCCAGCACCTCGCCGGGATACTGATGCAAAATGGATTGGATGACGGCCTTTTCTTCCAATGGAGAAGCAGCTAACGACCGTGCCCAAGGCCACTGTAAAAGACAAA
Organism: Paenibacillus peoriae; assembly: GCF_022531965.1. GTDB lineage: Bacteria > Bacillota > Bacilli > Paenibacillales > Paenibacillaceae > Paenibacillus > Paenibacillus polymyxa_D. The sequence goes on from NZ_CP092831.1 coordinate 1,744,271, forward strand.
TTGTAATCAATACAGACGCCAGCGTACCCCCAATCATCCACACATAGATGGCTTTCATCGTTATTCCCTCCTTTGGCTTATTATTTTGGAACGATAGGGAGGATAATCGTCGCAGTTGTTCCGCTTCCCTCTACACTTTCTAGCCCAATTTCAGCATGTATAGCTTGTGCAATTCCTGTAGCCAATGATAGACCCAGCCCAGCCCCACCATCCTCGCGGCTTCTGGCTTCATCCACACGATAGAAGCGGTCGAATACTTTAGATAACTTTTCTTCCGGGATTCCAATTCCTTGATCTGTGATTCTTATGCAGGGTTGAGCTGTACCGCCCACCGTATCAATCATCAGGTGTATCGGCTCGTCGCTGTATTTGCGTGCATTATCCAAAAAGATAAAGAGGAGCTGCTTCAGCTTATTTTCATCGGTATAGCCAATGCAGTCTGCCTGTACATCCAGTTGAATTGGTCGGGCGAACGCATTTTCAAAGGTAGTCTTTAATTCTGTCGCTATCCTAGTCAGGCGTACAGGCTTCAGCACGACATTCCACTGTTCTTCGTTTCTGGCCAACAGAAGAAGCTGCTCTGCCATGTCCTTCATTCGGATCGCCTCGGAATGGATCGCTTCAACGGATTCGGCAAAAATCTTGGGATGCTGCAACCCCCGCCGTTTGAGCAGGCTGGCATAACTTTCAATAATGGTGAGCGGTGTCTTCAATTCATGGGACGCATTAGATACAAATTGTTCTTGCCTGACGAAATTCCGCTCCAGCAGTTCAATCATGTCATTAAATGTTTCCCCCATTTCGACCAGTTCGTCGCGTGATGACGAATTGAGCGGAAGACGTTTAAATTTCCCGCTGCGCTGAATTTCTTTCATCGTACTAATCATAGATGTAATTGGACGTGTAATCAGTCTGCCGAGCAGTCTTCCCGATACCACGACAGGAATGAGCGCAATGCCAGTGACAGCAACAAGTACGATTCTGAGTACCTGGAGCGTCTGCATCGTCGGTTGCAGACTTTCGATCACCTGGAGATTGACAACCTCGCCATTGGTCCAAATCATGGGGAGCGATACAAGAATGTAACGGTTGCTTTCATAGGTAATCATGCGAACCTGCCGTGTTTCATCAAAAACGCCCTTCATCAAGCTAAGAGATTGCTCGGAAGAAGAGGTGATAGGGGGAAGAAAGTCGCCTTCTGGTTTCATCAGCCGAAGCATGCCATCCAGCGGCACATAGGCCCGGAGAAGATCCTCAGCGGCTACGGATACCGGAGCGCGTTGAATGCCGCGAATCATGTTCTCTGCTGTGGCCTCTACCTGATCTTTTCGACTGTCTATCGAAAGTTGGCTGAATAGGAAATAGACTGAGAAATTAATGGCCACAAGTAAAATCCCGAATAATAACGAGGTATACGTATGGATTTTGTTTTGTAGCTTCATAAGGATTCCTTCAGAACATAACCAATTCCGCGTACAGTATGGATCAGCTCAGGGAGCTGGCGCGTAGGGTCGATTTTATTGCGCACGTAGCGAATATACACATCGACCACATTGGTATCGCCCATATAATCTATGCCCCATACGTTCTCCAGTAATTGTTCACGGCTAAGTACCTGCCGCTGATGTCGGAGTAAATGAACGAGCAAGTCAAACTCTCGCGGTGTAAGCTCAATGTTGTGCTCTCCCCGAAGAACTTCACGAGTACCTTCATGGAGACGTAAATCCCCAGCACTAAGCCATTTATCTACCACATGTGGAGCCATGTCTTTCGTTGCACCTACTCTGAGTGCGGCCCGTACACGTGCAAGCAGCTCTTCGATCACAAACGGTTTGGTAACATAATCATTGGCTCCCAAATCGAGTCCCTCGACCTTATCTGCAATGGAACTTTTAGCCGTCAGCAAAATGACAGGAACGTTCGCATTATGCTTACGAATCCTCCGAAGTAGCTCGATGCCATTGAGACCGGGAATCATAATATCCAGTAACACTAGATCCCAATTGCCTTTGCAATACGTCTCCAGCCCATCAATTCCATTTTTTTCTTTACATACTTGATAGCCTTCAAATTGAAGTTCGATCTCTAGAAGCCGGGCAATCTTTTCTTCGTCTTCTACGATCAAAATAGATTGTTTCATGATCATGCCCTCCTGTAGGCGAATAGCCGATACGGAAGTATTTTAGCATATACGGACAGGTAAGACACTTCAAAGCACAGGGCAGTGAGGGAAGAGATGTTTATACTGCGTCATATTTCCTTGACATTAAAAAGGGACAAAGTGTAACGATAGCGCTATGGAAAGTTGCAGTAACATAAGTTCAGGCCGCGGGCTTGCCCTTTGTCGCCAGGAGCGTAAAATAAAATGAAGCGAAAGCAGGGAGGGCAGGACATGGATAAAAAAATACTGATAGCGGACGATGAGGCAAGCATTCGAAATGCGCTGGCTTATGCGTTAAAGCGAGAGGGTTTTTTGGTGGAAACCGCCGTTGACGGGGAGGACGCCTTGGAAAAAATACGTTTGTTCCATCCGGATGTGCTCATATTGGATGTGATGATGCCCAAACTGGGTGGATATGAGGTGTGCCGCCGTTTGGAAAGTCGGAAGGGCATCGGTATTTTACTGCTGACGGCCAAAAACGATATCGTTGATAAGGTACTCGGACTGGAGCTGGGTGCGGACGATTTTATGAGCAAACCGTTTGATCTGAGGGAGCTGCTCGCTCGTATTAAAGCATTGGTACGGAGACTGGAGCGAGAAGGAGCACCTGCCCCGGAAGGAACAGAAATGGTACTCGGCCCATTACGGGTACGTCCGTCCAGCCGAACAGCTGAACTTGGAGCCATAGCGCTGGATCTGACCCCCAAGGAGTTTGATGTGCTGGCGCTGTTGGTATCTCATGCCGGAAGGGTGTATACACGGGACGAGCTGCTGGAGCAGGTATGGAGCTTCGATTATGTGGGAGGAACGCGGACGGTGGATATTCATATCCAGCGTTTGCGCAAGAAGCTTGAGCCGCATCAGGCGATATTGCAGACCGTGTATGGTATCGGCTATAAGGCAGAGAAAATGACGTGAACGAACATCATTCACTCCATCAGCAAGGAAACTTGCGGTCCACCGACCAGCAGAAGCGCAAATGCAAACCTACAGGCTTGAGCCTGCGTTGGAAATTTCCGCTGGTACTGGCGGCTTTGCTGCTGTTTACTGTCGGTGTGCTGAGCTGGCTCGTGCTTACTGGTATTCGCGCTAACCAGACAGATCAAATGGAACGCAGCTTAAAGCGTCAGGCCGAAATTGTAGAAATGCGTGTAAAACAGTCTTACCTGTTGGGAGTGCGCCAATCACCGGAAGACTTTATGAAGAAGCAGGCACCTGGGCTCGCAGTGGAACTGGGCGTATCCAGTAATATGCGCGTTATTTTATATGATGGTCAGGGGCATGAGGTTGGCAATTCTCTACCGCTGGCTTTTAGAACAGATGTCAGCCAGGCGCTCTCCTATGCGATCCAAGGCAAAATTGCATACATTACGGAAGGAAGCGCAATCACTTATTTGGCTCCGCTTCAAGGTCCGGACGGCTTACTGGGAGTGGTACAGCTTCACAGCTCAATAGAAGCGCAGCAGCAGTTCTACCGGGCCATTGCCCACTTGTTTCTATGGACGGGGGGTGCGGTGCTGGTATTGAGCTTTATCTTAGGTTTAGGCTATGTCAGCCGCCAGACGAGGGACATCGGAAGACTGACTCGCGCTTCTGAACAGATATCGGCAGGGCATTATCCGGAAGCCAGACTGCTGCGGCGGCAGGATGAGCTGGGAAGACTGGATGAAGGAATGCTCCAGATGAGCCATGTGATCCGGGAGAGCATTACCGCGCTGGAAAACGAAAAGCTTCGGCTGGAAGAAGCGGTTCAGCGTTTGAGAGAGCTAGAGCAGCAGCAAAAATCCTTTATTGGAAATATCAGTCATGAACTAAAGACCCCGTTAACCTCTATTCAAGCTTATGCTGATTTACTGGATATGTATGGGGATGATCCTGAACTGGTGCGTGAAGCGAGAGAAAGCATCAGTAAGGAAACAAAACGGTTATACGAGCTTGTCGAGGACTCGCTGCGGCTATCTGTGCTGGATAAATATGATTTTGAATTGCATACGGAGGTTGTGGAACTGCATTCGTTACTGGAAGATGCGGGGAGCCGTATTCGAGGAAAAGCGGCAGCGCGTAGACTGGATTTTTCGATAGATACCGTTCCAGCCCAGGTGTGGGGAGACCCTAAGCATCTGATGCATATTGTACTAAATTTGCTGGATAATGCAGTAAAGTATAATCAAGACGGTGGATGGATTACGTTGTCGAATCGGGTAGAACAGGACACTGTGATTGTGTATGTACGCAATTCCGGTCCGTGGATTCCTAGGGAGAAATGGGACATGATTTTTGAGCCGTTTGCTACTTTAAGTCGTGATCGATCTCGTCAGGACAGCGGTACGGGACTCGGTCTTCCTCTGGCGCGCAGACTGGCGGAGCGCATGGGGGGAGAGTTGCAGCTTACAGCTTCAGATTATAGTAGCTTGGAAAATGGAAACGGGCATACGAATGTAAGTGGAAATGAATTTTCGCTTAGACTCCCTCTCTTGGTTCACGATAGCTCCCTGTAAACGGCCGATTGTTAGCACAGGGCTAGAATGGTGTCTTGTTTACAACTTGGAAACAATTCGATGTATTCATGAGATGTTCGGGCATTAAACTGGGGGTATCGTTAACAAGGAGGCCGTTGTACATGATAAAGAAAAACATAGACAGCTATGGACAAAAGAACGGTTCCTCTCATCGCGAAGATTCCCGTACAAGAATTTTCAGACAGAAAGCCACTGGGCTGCTTATGACCGGCTTAATCGCCGGAGGATTGCTCAGCGGTTGCGGCATGAAGAGCGCAGGAGAGACAAATCCAGCATTCGGTATGAAACCGGGCCAACAGCTTACTGTGATTGACACGGATGCAGCCCAGAAGCAAGTAACGGACGAGCTGGTAGTATCGTCTATCGACAGGCTGGGGGATGTATACGCGAGGTCTTGGCTGAGTGACGAAGAGCTGATTGTGGAGCGTAAAACCCAGCTGTGGATTCATAATGTAGAGACAGACAAGGAGCGGATTTTAACACCAGGTCGTAAGGCTCCACAGTTACTTGCTGTGGTATCACCGGATCAGCGCCATGTCTTCTTTACTGAAGGTAGCCCCAACAGCAAATATGATATTCAGGGCTACATTTTGGAACTAAGCAGTGGTAAGGTTACATCGATTGGCAAGCTGGATATAACTAATAAAGTGAGTTGGAGCGATGAGAATCATCTCATTACAGGCACACCGGATGGTAAAATCCGACTGATTGGTCTGGACGGCAAAGCTGAAGAATTGAATTTTCAAGATCCGAATCGCTCTGAATTGATGTCTCATGTTGAAAAAGTGGGTAACGCCATATTTTATACAGGCAGTGATAAACAAGGGTATCCAGTGCTGAATCGGTTCACCCTTAATCATCCTCAGGCTGTGACCATTGCAGAGGGTGCCATGTCCTTTGCCGTGTCGCCTGACGGTAAGTCTATTGCCATTGAAAAGCGGAAATGGAATACATCCGAACCAGCCCGTATGATCATTTTGGATGAACAGGGTAAAGAGAAAGGAATTGTCGGGCAAGGTACTTTAATGAGTCGTGGAAGCTGGTCCAGCGACGGGTCCAAGCTTGCTTTTTCCATTTATGATGAGGATCAGCAAGGCATGAGAGGGCTGTATGTATTTGACCAGTCCACGGGTAAAACCACTCCGGTTACGACCAATATCCAATCCTATGACAGCCCAACGGTATGGAGCCCATCCGCCCGGTTTTTATCCATGTACCAGAACATTTCGGAAGGTGGAAAACAGCTCAATCAAAGCTATATCGTCGAATTTAAGGAAAAGTAGTAAAAGGCGTATATCCGTTTGTTCGGAATGCGCCTTTTTAAATGCAGACTGGCTATTGATTTTATATGAGAATCAATTTCATAACTCATTAAAGTTTGATGGTTGTAACTAGAAATAGACAAATTAAAACATTTTGATCTATATCTAGTTTTAATTGAAGCAGCTAGAGGTATTATGAAATTGATGCATGACTATACAAATTTACGATGATGCTTCTTACCGTCATATGAGAATAAGGCGAGCTTACCCTCAATCATCGTTTCCAAATGAACGGTGCGCCCCCACAGCTGATATACATACGGAAGCGTGCGCTCCATATATTTTAAATCTAGCTCAATGCCTTCGTACTGGTGCTTGAGCTTCAACTCGCCCGTATGCAGGTAATCTCCATCCTCGACGACGATATAAGGGGAGCCTCCATTCACACGTGAAAACACGAGCTGATCCCGTATGTTTTCCCAGGATTTATCGGTAATTTTCCAATCAGGTCCTCGTTTCTCAAACACGTACAGATCCAAATCCTCTGTCAGCTTCTTGGTCATGTAATTGCGTATAAAAGAGGTGTCTGAGTCAAACTCTCGCACCTCGAACATTTTAGCTCGACCCTCGCCCGGTTTGCGCCCTTGTCGCTCTTGCTCCTCACGGGTTGGGTTATCCCAACGTTTTTCAATATCCTCAAATATTTTCAGTCCCAAATAGTACGGGTTCAGGCTTTGCTTGGAAGGCTGTACGACAGAAGCGTTCAGCATCGCAAATTCAACGGTTTCCTCCCCGGTCAAATCCAGTTCCCTGACAATCCGCTGGTGCCAATAGGAGGCCCAGCCTTCATTCATGATTTTGGTCTCCATTTGGGGCCAGAAATATAGCATTTCGTCCCGCAGCATCGTCATAATATCTCGCTGCCAGTCCTCCAGTACCTCGGAGAATTCCTGAATAAACCAGACGATATCTTTTTCAGGTTCCGGTGGGAACTGGCGTACCTTAATACCCTCGGTCTCGGCCGAATCATGCTGCTTTACTGTGTCCAGTGACCACAGATCATCGTAAGGTCCGATGGGACGCTGGTGTTTTTTGGGTTCTTTTTGCTCCTTGATTTTGAGTTCCATATAGCGCTGTTTATCCAGATGCCTTGGTTTGATAAGCTGTGGGTCTACATGCTCCTGTATCGCCAGTACAGAGTCAATGAAGGATTCAACAGTCTTTGAACCATATTCCATTTCATAGCTGTTGATTCGATCTGCTGTGGCCGACATACTCTCCACCATATTGCGATTAGAAGCTGAAAAGCGGGCGTTGTGTTTGAAAAAATCACAGTGTGCCAGTACATGAGCGACAATTAGTTTATTTTGCACCAAAGAATTTCCTTCCAGCAGGAAGGCATAGCAGGGATTGGAGTTAATGACCAGCTCATAAATTTTGCTAAATCCAAAATCGTACTGCATTTTCATCTTGTGAAACGTTTTTCCAAAACTCCAGTGGCTGAAGCGCGTGGGCATACCATAGGCTCCGAACGTATAAACAATATCCGCCGGACAAATCTCATATCGCATCGGGTAGTAGTCGAGCCCGAATCCATCTGCAATCTCCATAATTTCTGATATCGCATATTCTAGCTCCTTCTGGTCGGTGCTCATCCCACCGTTCCCCCTTCCCGTTTGCGAAAAAAAGTGCGTAAGGCTTGGTATACCTCACCTTTTTCCTTGATGACATAGTACATAAACTGATCCTTCTTAATATTCTTGTAGGCTGACATCAGCGTGCTGCTGCGATTATATTGATTCACTTCGCCATAGCCGAACATATTGCTCCGCTTTATAAGTTCCTCGATTAGCTTCACGCACCGCTCATTGTCCGAGGTCAGGTTATCGCCATCCGAGAAATGGAAGGGATAAATATTGTAGCTGGAAGGAGGATATCGTTTGTCGATAATCTCTAGTGCTTTCAAATAAGCGGAAGAGCAGATCGTGCCGCCACTTTCTCCGCGGGTAAAAAATTCTTCTTCCGTAACCTCTTTAGCCTCGGTATGATGCGCGAGAAAGACAATTTCCACCTTTTCATACTGACGGCGCAAAAAGCGGGTCATCCAGAAAAAGAAGCTGCGAGCACAATATTTTTCAAAAGCGCCCATTGAGCCTGAGGTGTCCATCATGGCTATAATGACCGCGTTGGATTGGGGAATAGTCTTCTCTTCCCATGTCTTGTAACGAAGATCGTCCGGACTAATATGATGAATGCCCGGTTTCCCTTCACGGGCGTTGCGGCGTAGATTTTCGAGAATGGTTCGTTTCTTGTCAATGTTCGCTTGCATGCCTTTTTTACGTATATCATTGAACACGATAGATTCAACCTCAATTTGATCCTTGTCTTTTTGCTGTAAATTCGGCAATTCCATTTCCTCGAACAGCATATCTTCCAGCTCTTCTATGCTGACTTCCGTTTCCATAATATCGTGTCCCGGCTGGTCGCCGGCTTTCTCACCTTTACCAGGCTTCTGGGAGGCAGAATCACGCCCGATGACATCTCCCACCTGACTATCTCCATCCCCTTGGCCTACATGCTTTTGCTTTTGATAGTTATAAATGAAGCGATATTCATCCAGGCTGCGAATCGGCACTTTAATAATCTGTTGACCGTCCGACATAATAATATTCTCTTCCGTTATCAGATCGGGTAGATTTTGCTTAATGACATCTTTGACCTTCTGCTGATGACGTTGCTGGTCCTGGTACCCTTTGCGATGCAGCGACCAATCTTCGCGGGATACGACGAATGAATATGGCTGGCGTGGTTCCGGCATTATTAGGCACCCCCCAAGTGGATACACGGCACAGTTTGGCCTTGTTGGTTATTAAGTATATTCACGGGGATGAACGATATGTGATGGAACTCGATTTAAATTCTGCCCGTTTGCTTTTATAATGAAAGTAAAAAATGTAAAAAAAGAATGGAGAACCTTGGGTTATGGAAGAAATTGCAGTACTTATAGTAGACGATGAGCAGGGATTGCGGGATATGCTGACAACGGTGTTAAAAAAAGAAGGGTTCCTTCAAGTTAAGCACGCTGCGACAGGTCGGGAAGCGCTGCAAGTCGTGATGGAATCGAATGTGGATGTGATTGTACTTGATGTTATGCTGCCTGATAGCGATGGGTTTGAGATATGTCGTCAAATGCGTCTATATACGGATGCCCCTATTCTTTTTTTGACGGCAAGAGATACAGATCTAGACAAATTAATGGGGTTCGGTATCGGAGGAGACGACTATATTACCAAACCGTTTAACCCGCTGGAAGTCGTTGCCCGTATGAAGGCACGAATGAAATATCGGAAAGTTTCGACAGTGGCCATGAAACCGACCTTACGCACTTTAGATTTTGGATATTTTCGACTGGAACTGGAATCCGGTGTGTTGTATGTGGAGGACAAGCAGGTCGAGTGTCCGGCACGTGAATGGCTGCTGCTGGTATTTTTGTGCAAGCACCCTAACCGTATTTTCAGTGTACGGCAGCTTTACGAGGCGATATGGAGCGAGGCCTTCTTGGGTGATGAGAAGACCGTAGTGATTCATATCTCCCGTTTGCGGAAAAAAATAGAACCTGATCCCAAGCACCCGCAATCTTTAATCAATGTAAGGGGGCTTGGTTATAAAATGATGTCAGTCAAGATGGAGGAATGAGGATGAACTCTCTGGTTAAGATGTCCTTCCGTTTTATGAAAGTAACGTTATGTTTTGTACTGGCCTATGTCCTATGTTTTGTTATTTGCACGATCTTATATATTTTTATAAAAAGTATATTTGGAGCATCTCAAAATATAAATATTAATCTATTCTGGACAGGACTTGGTATCGTGCAGAGTGTTGTGTTCATAGCTGCCTACGGATGGTATATAGGCAAGCCTTTGGTGTATGTAATCAAATGGATTGGAAATATTGCTACGGGGGAATTCCAAGCACCGCTAAGTGAACTGGAACTACCGGAGCGCAAAAAAAATCAGAAAAATAGCTATAAACCTCCGTATCAATTGTATAAAGAAGTTTTTGAACAAATGAACATCTTATCGTCTCAATTGCGCAGCAATGAGGAAGAGAGAGTGGAATTAGAGAAACGAAAACAGCAGTGGGTAGCAGGTGTCAGCCATGATCTCAAAACACCATTATCCTATATTGAAGGATATGCGGCCATGCTGACTGCTCAAGAGTATGATTGGTCCGATGAAGAAAGAAGAAGCTTTAGTATGAGTATCAGTGAGAAAGTGACTGAAATGAAGCAGTTGATTCAGGATTTGAATGCTTCTATGCAGCTTAAGGAAAGTCCATTGCCCGTCCAATTGGAGAAGGAGGACATTGTGGAGTTTCTCCGTAGTGCAGTCATAGATATCGCTAACCATCCTTCGGCTGAGCAATACGAATTTTCTTTTACGTCCATGGAGGCGACTTGTATTATGTCCTTCGATAGCAAGCTATTAGGTAGAGCGCTGCAGAATTTTTTGATTAACGCAATCATTCATAATCCTCCAGGTACACATGTTTCCATGGAAGTAAACAAAGCGAACGATAAGCTTCATATTTCTATCGAAGATGATGGAATAGGAATGAATCCCAATAAGTTCATGCAGGTATCTCACTCCGAAGGGCATGGAATACCTATTGCCAAAAGCTTTATTGAGGCGCATAACGGAACGCTTCATATCCTTTCAGGCAGTAAAGCGGGTACTAGGATGGAGATTTCACTGCCGCTAAACATCTAACTTTTTAACATCTAACCTCACATTTTGGAGTTTGCTCGGTTTTTTTTGCCTGTTGTTTAGGGACTGTTTACCTGATGTTTACTTTACTTCAGTAAACTGTATGTAACTTAAGCTTCAGCATTGGAAGTCGAGAGGAGATCAGGAAATGTCTGAATATGTAATACATACACAGCAGCTAACTAGGCGTTTTGGAAAACGAGAATTTGTAAAACGAATAAATCTCCAGGTACCCGGACAACAAATTTATGGATTTTTAGGACCTAATGGGGCGGGTAAAACAACCACGATTCGTATGCTACTTGGGCTGATTAAATCCACCTCCGGAGAGATTGAGATTTTTGGGAAAAAGCTGAAGGATCAGCGTATGGAAATATTAAAAGATGTTGGTTCCTTGGTTGAATCACCTGCCTATTATGCCCATTTATCCGCATATCGAAATTTAGAAATCGTTACAACCATGCGTGGACTGCCGACCCGAAGAATTCATGAAGTGCTGGATTTAGTGAGATTAGCCAAGGATGCGTATCGTCCGGTAAAGGGATATTCCTTGGGGATGCGACAAAGACTGGGGATTGCTATGGCGCTTATTGCCAACCCCAAATTATTGATACTTGATGAACCGACGAATGGTTTGGACCCATCTGGTATTCAGGAAATTCGGGAGTTAATTATGAGCCTCCCTGGTGCTTACGGAATGACGGTACTGGTTTCGAGCCATTTATTAAGCGAAATTGAGCAGATTGCAACCTATGTAGGAATTATTAATCAGGGTGAAATGATCTTCCAGGGAACGATGAAGGAACTCACCGCCAAAAGCAAGCCTCAATTATTCATTGAAACCCCAGATCCTGTTCTGGCTGCCGGTGCACTGATTCAGCATGGATGGACAGCTGGAGCTGAATCGATTGAACAAAATGAGGTCGTGACTCCTATTGTAGATCGGCAACAATCTTCGGAGATGATCAAGGTGCTTGTGGAACACAATCATCCCATTTATCGGGTCACAGAGAAGAAAAAAACATTGGAGGAGATATTCCTGGAGCTGACAGGTAAGGAGCGAAGCTTATGATACTCCGGGTTATAAAGTCAGAGGGGCTTAAGCTGAAGAAAATATGCTGGTGGATTCCTCTTATACAGGGGTGTGTACTTACAGGCATGACTGCCGTGGAATGGTATCTTTACTTTCGGCAAGGACCAGGAGGTGTCTATGCTGGTTTTGCCGTTATGTTTATGTTCCTTTCGTTTGTGATGCTGCTTGGCGGTACACTTTTGGCGAGCATTATGGCCGGTACAGAGCATGATACTCAAACATGGAAGCAGCTTATGGTCATGCCTGTTCCCAGAAGCTATATCTATTTATCCAAAATCGTATGGATCGTGATTCTACAGTTGGGTACCGCCTTGATCACTGTAGCAGGTATGAGCCTCATCTGGGTGTTATATACAAACGAACCCATTCCTTGGCGGATCATGCTATTACAGCCGATTAATGCAAGTTTGGCTACCCTACCAGTACTTGCAATTCAACTTTGGCTGTCTACACTTTTCACTAATCAGGCATTCCCATTAGCGTTTGGTATATTCGGCTCTATTGCAAGCTTGTTTTTGGCACGCACAAGTATTCTGTGGATTAAAATATTGCCTTGGTCGTACCCTGCCCTATCAAGTCCTCTAATGAAGGAACACATGATTTGGGTAATCGTTGCTTTAAGTGCGGGAGTCATCTTTACGGGACTTGGTACATTACAGTTTACCAAGCATGAATTCAAATAGAGAGGAGAAGATACATGGGCTCTATTTTACGCGTAGAGACGATAAAGCTTCAATGGATCATGGTATGGATTCTCATTATATTGGATGCGGTCATAAATTCTTTAATGGGAGTCCTCGAGCTGAACGATTTGAAACAGTTTTTTTCGCCCAGCTGGTTAACTTTATATACGTATTCAGCGCAATTTCACTCTATGTTTTTTTATCCGCTCTATTGTGGGATTATCGCTTCTCTTTTGTGTGCGTATGAGCATCGGGATGGGGGATGGAAGATTTTATTAAGCAGCCCGTATCCTCGTCAGCAAATTTATTATGCAAAATATATATTGCTCATTCTCATACTGGGTCTTGATCAGCTTATATTTATATTGGGCTATTTTGTAAGTGGAAATATAGCAGGTGCTCCAGGAGAAATCCCTTGGTCTGTCGTTCTTTCTACCGGCTTGGGAGGGTGGATCGGGATTTTTCCCCTGGCAGCACTACAGCTTATGCTCTCGATAAAAATTCGGAATTTTGGAGCTTCTCTGGGGATGTCTATTTGTTGTGTGGTTCCTAATATTGTCATAACAGGCTTTCACTCTTCCATAGGTGCGTGGTTTCCTTTTACGATTCCTTATTATATTATGATGCCGCAAACAGCGACTTATGCACCCAGAGTTGAGCCTTACAGCCTCGGATTGATTGTCATTTTTACGTTTTTAGCCTATCTGTATGGTGGGAGAAAGATGTTTGTGAATAGGGATTGGTTGTAGTTAGGATATCATGAGGATGTAATCCATAACTATCCGCTTTAAGCGATCCTTTTAGTCGACAAGTTAATTGAAATAAACAATGATTACAAAAATAACGACAAAATCTTGCGGAAAAATTGCGTTGTTTACTTTCAAATCAGATAGTAATATATAGAAGAAAGAGCACTCCTTTTGGAAAAAATGTGAAAATAAAAAAGTTTTAAATAATATTATAGGATACTTATAAGGGGTTGGTATATTGGATTATATATTGAATTGTAATAATGTTACAAAGAAGTATGGTAGTAAAAAAGCTCTTGACTCATTAACTCTTTCAATAAAGCCTGGAACTATCTTAGGACTTCTTGGTCCCAATGGAGCAGGGAAAACGACATTAATGAAACTCATCGTATCTCTGCTGAGGGATTATAGAGGTGAGATTCGTATTAAAGGTTTGAAGCCTAGTGTTGAAACGAAGAAGATCGTTTCTTATTTGCCTGACAGAGAATTTCTTTACCAGTGGATGACCATCGAGCAAGCTATTGCTTTTTTTGAACATTCTTTTGTCGATTTTAACCGAGGTTTAGCATACAAAATGGTGAAATCATTGGGTTTGGATATAAACGACAAAATTAAATCTTTATCTAAAGGAATGCAGGAAAGATTAAGTATTTCCTTGGCTTTTGCAAGGAAAGCAACGCTGTATATTTTGGATGAACCTTTGGCGGCTGTGGATCCTTCTACACGGGATAAGATTATACAAATTATACTTGATAACTTTGATCCTACTAGTGCGGTTATTATAAGTACTCACTTAATTAATGATGTTGAAAAATTATTTACTGATGTAGCATTTGTGAATGACGGAAAGGTACTGCTACAAGGAAATGTAAAAGATATAAGAGACGAATATGAACAGTCTATAGAGGAAATATTCAAGTCTATGATCTAAGATGAGGAGGATTAATTTTGCGAGTTTCATCTTACAACGAATATTTGCTATTAAATGATTCTGATGAGGAAAGTTATTTAATTTATAACAGCTTATCGAATGGATTCGGTGAAATACATAAGGGTTTGTATAATGCCTTAATTCAAAAAGATATGGACTATCTTGAACATTGTGCAGAGAAAGAACAATTACTTCAAGGTCAGTTCCTATATGTAGGGCCTATAAAAGAACTAGACCAGATAGAGGAACAGTTCAAAATAGTTAGACATCAGAATGAGACCTTGAATTTAACTATTTTGCCTACATTTAGCTGTAATTTTAGATGTTCTTATTGTTTTGAAAATTTGACGTCTAAATCAGGGAAGAGAGCTTTTTCTCAAAAAATACAGAATGAAATTCTGACTTATATAGAAAAGTCAATTGAAGAATTATATTTTAAACGCATCATTGTGAATTGGACAGGTGGCGAACCATTACTTGAATTTAAAAATATAACCAGTCTTATGGAGCGTATAAACTTTATCGCTAATGAAAATAAAATATCTATTGATCATTTTATGGTAAGTAATGGATACTTACTTACACCTGACCGGGCTAAGAAATTGAAAGAATTAGGTGTTAAAAGAATCCAAATTACAATAGATGGATCAAAAAAAAGCCACGATCAAAGAAGAATATTAGCTAATAAAGAAGGCACTTTTGATAAGATAATAGAAAATATTAATAAATCATGTGAATTTATCCATATTACGATTAGAACAAATGTGGATTTGGATAATATTCATTTTATGAATGAGTATATGGAATATATGGGGAGGCAACTTTTCAAAGAGAAAGTAAGCATTTATTTTTCAGCAACTACTGAATATAGTGCAGGGGGGTGCGTCAGTAACAGCAGTTGTTATGCGAATAAAGATTTTTCAAAGGTAATAATAAAGTTATACGAAAGCGCATTAGAAAAAGGGTTGAATATATCTTACTATCCTCAGTATGAACCGGTTGCTTGCGCAGCAATCGCAGCTAACTCTATGGTCATTCAGCCAGATGGAGGTATTCAGAAGTGTTGGAATACTGTTGGAAATAAGAACTATTTAATTGGACATATTAGCGAAAATTTTAGTATTGAACAACTTAATTCAAATGCTTAGTTTTAACTTTCGTCATCAATAAATCTGGAAAATTTAACTATAGCTATTAATATATTTGAAAGGAGGTGAGTTGAATGCGGTGGATTGTAAAACCTCAAAAAGTAATGAACTCTGTAACTCCTGCATTTTGTCTTGTAGATAACAAAAATTCTTGTGTCTTGTATGTTTAAACAAAATCTTCTGTATTACCGCCTGTTTTTTACTAAACAGGCGGCTATTTCATTGAAAAGGGGCTTAATATGTTATTTTCTCATATATTTAAAGTAGAAATCAAAAGACATTTTATGGTGTTTGCTATTCTTACGATCTTAAGCGGTATATTTAGTCTTCATTTTTTAATTAATAATCATCAACAATTAGCATTCTCTTATCTACTAATCAATATGGTTATAGGGATATTGATACCCATTTACATATTTATGGACTTTTACAATGAGTTTTTTATAGGAAAAATGACACTTAATCATATGCTACCACTCAAAACATCAAGTCTATTTTTTATTAAATCAATAGTATTTTTAATTGGAATTATGGTTGTATGGGGGGCAACTCTCATAGAGATTTTTCTTAATCCGCAAGGGTTATACTTAACGCGCATTGTGCAGTCAACTAGTCCTTCCGAAGGTATTTTATATTTATTTTGCTCAAAGTTTTTTGGAATGTTAAGTGGGCTTTCATTGATGGGGTTTGCAATCTCTTTAGCAAAATGGGTGAGTAAAAAGGTAGCGACAGGTCACCTATTGATTGCCTTTATTTTTATTGCAGTAATCGGCTTTCAATTTGCTTTAATAATAAAAGGGTCTTGGCATTGGAGCATTGGAACATCATCACTAGAATCTTTTAAACAGTACGCCAATATGCTTACAATAAGTACCTTTTCCAATCGACCAACCTTTCCCGACATTAAAGAAACAATTCATTGGGATTCAGTAGTAATGAATGTAATTGTTACAATAATTTCAGGAAGTTTTGCAGCTTTACTATTTAATTCAAAAAGGTACGAAATTTATGGTAAATAAATTGGTTTACATTCAGTGAGCCTTTATTTTAGCTCTAGGAGGCAAGGGGGTGATCGATATAAATACCATTGTAATCATAGAAAATCAATTGACTTGGCAAAATAAACTCAAAGTATGGATTGAGCCGGAAAAGGACATGTATGCATTTTTTTTTAGATCGTATACTGATTTTATTGAAAAAGGTATATTTGAGGATTAGCAACTATTAGTTTGTGATATAGAATTAATCAGTTTGGATGAGCTGGAGCCCATATACAGAAGAGATCGGCCAATAATAATAAGCATTTCAAACCATAAGTCTCCCAAAATAAAGCAGTTATTGAAACTTGGCATCTCCGGCATTGTGTATAAGACAGCTACATCGGCACAATTGATGCGGACCATTCGTAATGCTTTAGATGGATTGGCTACGTTACCAATGGAATTATTTCAAAGCTTACATACCATTCCAGAATATGATGATATATTAATCAGCCCTAAGGAACGCTCAATTCTAGAAGGGTTAGCACTAGGAAAAAGCAACAAAGAGCTAGCAGCCCTTTTATATGTTAGCCAGAGGACAGTCGAATATCATTTGACACATATATTTAGTAAATTCAATGTTCATACAAGAACTGAGGCCGTAATGGCAGCTAAGTCTAAAGGAATAATTCATATGTGAATACCTTTTTCTGAAGGCAGGAAAATGACTTTATTTCTATTTAAATATAAATATAGGTTTTTTGTAGTCATTTTTATGATCAGTCTCGCTAGTTTGCTCGATATTTATCTAGCCTTTATATTCAAAAGTTTAATAGACACCGCCACATCGCAGGGGGAAAAGCAGTTTATTGAAATTTCCTTAATTGCAATAGGCTTCATTATAATTAACTCTCTCGTAAAAATGTTTTCCAATTTATCGCAATCTTCTTATCTCTGTAAGACGGTGTTGCTTTTAAAAGAGATTGTTTTCCAACATATTCTATATAAAGACCATTCTCAGTTTACTTCAAACCATAGTGCAAAGTACATTTCGATCATGAATAATGATATTAAAATGATTGAGGATGATTACTTAAAAAATATATTTTCTTTGACCAGTACAGGAGTTTCGTTTTTGGCGGCTCTTTTTGCTATGTTTGTTTTGAGTCCTAATATTGTTGTTATATTACTTTTACTTACACTAATATCTATTTTAATTCCACGTATTTTTGAAAAAAAAATCCGAGCTGGAAAACGAAATATTGCAGATGCTTTAGAAAAATTTACGATAAAAATAAATGATGTTTTTTCTGGATTTGCTGTTATTAAAAGCTATGGAGTAGAGCAACATGTGGAGCAGCAATTTAGTTTGAATAATACTGTCGTTGAAAATAATAAGTATTTATTTTTTAAATTAAATGCTTATGTAAGCTCATTGAGCGATGTATTTGGCGGAGTAATGTTTATCTCTGTATTTCTTGTTGGCAGTTTTTTATCAATTCGAGGAGCTATCACACTAGGTACTATGATCGCTTGTGTACAGTTGACTAATAAAGTTGTCAATCCAGTATATATGAGTATTCAATATATAACTCAAATTAGGGCATTGCGTGATATTTCGGCTAAAATATTAGAAATTTTACACGAAGATCAGGATGGTAACCAATATATAAAAAAAACATCAATAGAACACTCTGTTCGTTTTACAAATGTGAGCTTTGGTTATGCCCGAAATCACCTAAATTTACATGATATTAACATGGTTTTGAATAAAGGGGGAAAATATGCCCTTGTAGGGCCTAGCGGGTCTGGAAAGTCTACTTTGCTTAAGCTCCTAATGAAACAATATGATGATTATGATGGAATTATTTATGTAGATGATTTGGATTTAAAGTTCATATCTGCTGAGGATTGGTGTCGGTTAGAATCGGTTGTGCAGCAAGACGTTTTTTTATTCGATAGCAGTATTAAAGAAAATATTACAATGTATCAATCGTTCCAAGATGAGATTCTTTCCAATGTGATAAGTGCCTCTGGGCTTAATAAACTTATCGATAAATTGCCTTATGGTTTGGACACACAGATTGGTGAAAAAGGAGGGAGGCTATCAGGGGGAGAAAAACAAAGAATTGCGATTGCCAGAACCTTAATTAGGCAAACACCGTTATTACTCCTTGATGAAGCAACTTCATCTTTGGATAGTGAAACGGTGAATGCCATTGAAGAGGTGATATTAGGTCTCGAAACTATTACATGTTTGGTAGTAACGCATCGTTTGTCTAAAGCTGCATTGCAGAAATATGATAAGATATTTGTTATGTCAGATGGAAGAGTAGTAGAAGAAGGTTCCTTTGATTATTTAATAGAGAATAAAGGTCATTTTTATCATTTATATAAATTTGTAAATGATTCTTCAATAAATCAGACACAACCTATATATACTTGATTTCACGATTTAACTATAGTTAGTTCTACACCCTTTTTTGATCTACCCCATCCATAAAAGTCGAACTACAGCCATACTCACAATACCGACAACGACGGTAGCCAGCAGGTTTTTGCTCCACAAGGCGGTCACTAGCGTTGGAAAGACAGCCATAAGCACTTGCCCATTAAAAGTGACGGAGGTCTCGGTTCGGACGAGTAGATTTTCCATCACGAGTGCAGTGAAAATACAAATAGGAATATAGGAAAGCCATTGTAGCACTGGCTTGGGTAGCGCCAGCCTTTGCAGCACGACAAAGGGAATGATCCTTGGGATCGCCGTGACAATCATGGCACCGATAATGATATACAGGACATGGGGATTAATGTTCATTTGTCGGTTAACACTCCAATCGTTGCGGTGATCATGGTCGCTACAATGACAGCAATATGTGACGGCACCCACCAGGACAAAGGGTACATCAGAACAGCCATACATAGCACAAGCAGCAGACGATGCTTGAGTTTGGAGGTATGGACACTTTGGAGCTGGGAAATGAGTAGGGCAAGAAACATCGCAGGCAAGGCAAAATCCAGACCAAAAACCTCCGGTCGGGAAATCCAGTTTCCGAGAATCCCTCCTGCCACACAGGATGCAATCCAGGCGAGATAAGCTGTAATATTAAGCCCGTTCATCCAACGGTCACTGACCTGTCCGCCTTTAGCCAATTTATCAGACGCTACCCCAAAGGATTCGTCCGTCAAAAGAACGCCGATACCTATGTTTTTCCATAGTGAATATTTAGAAAAGTAAGGAGCCAGCGACGCACTTAACAGCAGGTGGCGGGCATTTACAATGAATGTCGTTAAAATAATGACGGATGGAGGACTGGCTACAGCCAGCATTGAGCACATAATAAACTGGGAGGCTCCTGCATATACAAGCGCCGACATCAGGGCAATTTCCATGGTGCTAACCCCTGACGAAGCGCCCACAATCCCTGCCGCGAACCCAACGCATACATAACCAAGCAATGTAGGAATGCAATCTTTAACCCCTTGTAAAAAGCTGAGTGAATCGTGCTTGGTTCCGCTCAACTCCGAAGCTATGGACATTTTAACCTTACCCCCAGTGTATAAATTTTATAATAGTATATAACGGAAGTTATGAAGTATCAATATATTATACAATTGTATGTTATATTGAATAATCCTTAAAAAGCTGTTTGATTTACTATGACAACCCAAAGAAGACTATGTATTTACCAAAAAGCTTCGCTCGTGTTCCGGTTGCAGACGATTTGGCAGCAGCCAGCATCCAAAAGCGGTGTTCAAATCGGATGTGTTCATACAAGGACTGTTTTGACTGAATGGGGAGTTCGTAAAAAAAGGGTGTCCCAGTCAGTTCATGACTTATGGGACAACCCTAAGATGGTGACTTATATAAGCTCCTGCCGTTTTTTCAGATATCTGTAGAGAATAATTCCCGAGACCGCGCAGATGGCTGCGCATAGACCGATAACTCCATATCCCGCCTGGAGCCCGCGCAACATGCCAAGCTCAGTAGTTGCGCCGTAGACTATCTTGACCCCTTCGATTACCCAGCCGATCACATAGTTGCCAATGACACTACCTATACCCATCAGCGTGACGACGAACGTAATAGCTGTATCACTGTCCTTCGGATATCTCCGTGCTATGAACGCCATCACGGTCGGATAGATCATTGCAATGCCTGCACCCGATACGGCAAAGAGAAACGCCAGTCTCTCCCCACCCGCGATTGCTGCGAACGTACATATCGCTGAGAAGGCGGAGAATAGAATCGTCGAAAGCACAAACCCCATCCGGTCAGTGAGCGGACCAAGCAACAGGCGCCCCAACGAGAAGGTAAGAAAGAACGCTGAGAGCATGCTGGACGCCTTCACCGTACTCCATGAATACGCTTTCTCTAAGAAGTTGACTAGCCAGCCCCCAACTGCGAGCTCAGAGACTACCCCAAACGACAGGATCATTACCATCATCCAGAGTGCCGGATCGCGGGTTAGGGTCTTGAGTGAGGTCCGTTCCTCATGCTGCAGATCGTCTCCCGGGAAGGTACTGAGCAGCGCGGCCACAATCGGCAGCAGGCAGAGCGACAACATAGCCAGATACATCCCCCGCCAGTCCAGCGTATGTCCAAATACCGTCAGTGACATGACTCCCGTCGCCAGCAAAGGGGCGACTGTTGAGCTGAGCCCATAGAAAAAGTGGGACAAATTCATCATCGTGCCGGTATTTTTCACAAAAATCCTCGCCCCCAAAATGGCGAGCGCAATCTCCAGCATGCCGTTCCCAATATACATCAAGAAGTAGGACGAGGCGAAGAAAGGATACGTGTGCGACAGATAGATGAACACTCCCGAGATGATCATGGAAGCAAAGGAAATGATGCTGACCGCCTTGATTCCCCACTTACGGACAAGAACGGCGGTGAACGAGCAGGCAATCAAATAACCAAGTGCGTTTAGAGACAACAATGTTCCGAGCTGCTGTTCATCCAGATTGAAGTCGAATTGAATGCGTGGAATAGCAGGGCCTTTAATATTTTCCGAGATGCCAAATACAATAAAGCCAATAAAAATTGTCGCCAGCTGCATCGTGTACATGTAACGGGACTTGCGGGTTTGCGGATTCAAATTTAGTCCCTCCTAGATAGTCAACGTTGGTTTTCTCACCTGTTGGGTGTTCAGGGACGGAAAAGTCATAGGATAGCAGCCCTCCTTCAGGATATTACAATGGTTTTCAAAAACGTTTTAATAAGTGAAGTTTAAGGACATTTATATTCAATGTCAAATGTTTTTATTGGCATGTTGAAGTTAACGAGGAACCTGACCATATTACAGTAAATTATAGCATGCCTACTTCCCGTTTAAGCCTTGTATATACCTTGATAGGCTTCTATATATAGCGAACACACAGTCTTTTGTGTATTCTTCTTATATAGACTTTTGGATACAAGGAGGCATCGTCCGTGGATTCAATGCAGTATATTATTGGCTCTAATTTGGCTCAAATCAGGAAGACTAGAGGATTAAGTTTGGATAAGGTGGCTGAACTGACAGGGGTCAGCAAAGGGATGCTGGCTCAGATTGAGAAGGGGAAATCCAATCCTACGGTAACAACCCTTTGGAAAATTGCGAACGGTTTGCACGTATCCTTCTCCACCTTTCTTAAAGAAGACCCGCCGCAAATCACGAAGATTCGAAGGGAAGACCTGCATCCGGTTATTGATGAGGACGGTAACTATTTTGTTTACCCTGTATTCCCGTATCACGCGGAAAAGAAGTTTGAGGTGTTCACGGTAAGTCTGAAGCCAGGCTTTACACACCAGGCAGAGAAGCATCTGGGAGAGGAAACGATTCTCATGATCCGTGGGGAAATGTACTTTGAGATGCAGGGGCAACAGCTCAAGCTGAGTGCAGGGGATGCCGTGCAATTTCAAGTATCTGACATACATACCTACCGCAATGATTCGGATGAGGATGCCGATTTTTATGTATTGATTTATTATGCGGATTAGTGGGATGATTAGCATAGTCTAAAACAGGCTTCCACATCAGGATTTTGCAAAATCCTGAGATATAAAAGAGAGCAACGAGGAAAAGAGAGGAAAGAACCCATGGAAAGCAAGTACATCCGAGAAACCTACTGCTTTAAGACATCCCGAGTATTTCCCAACGATATCAACAATCATAACACGCTCTTCGGCGGCCGATTGATGTCGTATATCGACGATATCGCATCTATTGCAGCTGCTAAGCTGTGTCGTACGAACACAGTTACAGCCTCTACGGATTCGGTGGATTTTTTGCTACCTATCCATCCGAGTGATTCTGTCACGCTAGAAGCGTTCGTAACCTGGACAGGCCGTAGCTCGATGGAGGTGTTCGTAAAGGTAATTCGTGAAGGACTAATGACTGGCGACCGAAAAATCGCAGCCACCGCCTTCCTGACCTTTGTGGCATTGGACGAGAACAACCGTAAAGTGACCGTGCCGCAGGTGATTCCAGAAACAGAAGAGCAGTTACAATTGCACCAGACGGCTCCATCACGCGCAGCCATACGGCGTCAGCGGAGGGAAGAAAGCAAGCAGCTGGCTAGTTTTCTGACAACAGATTATCCGTGGGAACTGTAACGTACTAAAGATTATCAATTTCATCGTTTTACGTAAAAAGGAGCCGTTATTTCCGTTAGCAGTCACCATGATCTGCTCGGAATACGGCTCCTTTTGAAAATAACTTGGGCTATTCTACTTTAACTACACGGAAATGCTGATTTGTCCCACCATTATCGCCCCATTGAATGGCTTTGGCTCCATCGGCGGTGGCGCCTTCAGAAATATCGATCAGCTTGCCAGTTGCCCGATTTTTCAGCTTGTAATAACCACCGGTTACGGATACTAATTGCCAGTGCTGACTGGACCAGCCTCCGTCGCTCCACTGCTCAATAACTGTACCATCCGTTGTAGTACCGCTTTCAACACCAATTAGCTTTCCGCTGCTGCGGTTCACAATTTTATAATATCCGCTGCCTGCATCTTTGAGTTGCCATTGTTGGCTTGCTGTTCCCGCATCTGCACGCTGTTCCAGGTCTGCGCCGTCCGTCGTTGCATTGCCAATAATGCTTAGTGGCTTATTGCTCTTGCGATTCACTAGCTGATAATAGGCATCCGGATCAATGGCAATTGGGGTCGTTATCCCCTCGACCACACCACTGGCGGTGTCAATATTAATGCTGTCGAACCAATCCATAGCTAATGAAGTCGCTGTTGGAAAACGCAGTGGCAACCATACATATTGAGAATCCTGCACAGGACCGCTCCACGCACCCGCCCAACGGTCGCCCAAATACAGGTATGAAGTTGTCTGGGCACCTTCAACAGGAATCACGTAAGCCGACTGTGAACCATAAGTCGTACCGTCCCCAAAGTTTATCGTATTACTCCAGGTTCCTTCAATGCTGGATGCGGTAGCATACTTGGCCTGATTGGGATTCCAGCCGGTCGCCCCTGATGTAATCAGGAAGTAGACGTCTCCTTTTTTGAACATCGCTGGAGCTTCACGGTATTGTCCAGGCCAAAGTGTAGTCACCAGCGATTCAACTTGCAGAAAATCCGGTGTCAGACGATAAATGTTCAGATCCGCGTTTACCCGGGTAGCCGAAATAAGGTAAGCTGTACCGTTATCGTTGTATACGGTCATATCGCGCGAATCGTAATCCAGAGGACGGAAGCTACCCTGATATGTGTAATCGCCGTCCACCGTATCGGAGGAGGCGACAGCCACTCGGGCCTCGTTGTAATTAACCCCATTCTCCTTGTGCATCCATAATACGTATTTGCGTGTTTTTTCATTATAAATCACTTTCGGACGTTCAATATTCGAAACATTCAGCTCTACGGCGGAGCTGCTGGTCAGTACGTTTTTACGAAACTCCCAGTTTTTTAAATCAGAGGAACGGTAGGCGGATACCGCCTTGAACGTGCCGTTGGGATTACGATTTTCACCAAACCAATAATAGTAACCGTCTACTTTAATCATACCACCCCCATGGGCATGGACTACGTTTCCATCTGTATCTTTAAACTGAATGCCATTCACGACATTCGCTGAAGCGGCTGAAGCGATCTTAGGTGAAAACATCTGAAAAATGCTCAACGTCAGCAAAATAGAGAGCATAATACACAGCAAGCGGGCAAAATCATATTTCATTGTTTCGTCCTCCTCTGTATGCTTTATTTTAAAGCGCTTTCATTAATGGACTCTATAAAGTAGTTTTAATAGAGCTACTTATCCCAATTGTATCCATATTGAATTGAAAGTGCTAGAGTAGTATATTGACCATGTACACGGCACACGCCATCCATATCTAACAGACTTCCATCGAACGGTGAGTGTTACAAACTGGCTGATATTCATTAGGTATATAGGAGGCGACCATGAAAATATACGCGATTGATACGAGCAAGCCGGAAGCTGAGGAGCATTACGAATTACTGGTACCTCGGGTTTCACTAGAAAAGCAGCACAAGTTAGATCGTTTTTTACATCGGGAAGATGCTTTGAGGGGCTTATATGCCGATGTACTGCTAAGATGGTTGGCCTGTCGGCAATTGAAGGTATCGAATGCCAGTCTTCAATTTACATACAATGCATTCGGTAAGCCTTCCTTAATAAATGCACCTGCATTCCATTTTAATGTTTCTCACTCGGGAAAATGGGTGGTATGCGCTATTGATGATCACCCGCTTGGAATCGACATTGAGCAGCTCCGTCCTATTGATTTTGAGGTAGGTAGGGTGTGCTTTTCGGACACAGAGTATGATGCGTTAATGCGTCAGGATGCAGACAGCCGCTTATCCTATTTTTACGATCTATGGACGCTTAAGGAAAGCTTTGTGAAGGCCGAGGGGCAGGGACTAACCCTACCGTTGAAGTCTTTTTCATTTGAGCTAAAGGCACAACCATTCATAGGCTTCACGACAGAGGGCTTTACCACCGAGTATTATCATTTTAAGCAGTATGAGCTGGATCAGGATTATAAAATGGCTGTCTGTGCAGCTCATGACCAATTTGCCGAGCAGGTGCAGCAGATAGATATAAATACACTACGCTTGGAAGTGGCAACACAGGCGTAATATGAAGTGGGTATGCGTATAGTTGAAAAAAGGAGATGAGTGGCGTTGACATTCGTTTTGTTCAAGCACGGCCGGTTGTATGGGGAGTGGGCTTCCAAAGGAGACTCCATCGTTGTACAGCAGGGTCGGATACAGGCCGTCGGATATGCTCGGGAGCTTGAATTGCAGTTGTCCGGTAAGGAATATGAAACCGTGGATTGGGAAGATGCCTATGTACTGCCAGGCTTAACCGATTCACATATGCATTTATCTATGCATGGTATGAAGTTATCTATGCTCGATTTAACATCAGCTACCTCCAAGGGCGAGATGCTGGCTATGCTACGCAAACGGGTCGCTGTAACACCGCCGGGAGAGTGGATTTTAGGACTTAACTGGAACGAAAATGCTTTTATTCCTGTTGAAATTCCGGATATATCCGAGCTGGATGCCATTACAGATCAGCATCCGGTATATCTCACTCGTACGTGCTTTCATACGTTTTTGGCCAATTCAGAGGCATTTCGACGTGCGGGTATTAACGAGGACACCCCTGACCCGGCTTCGGGGGCCTATGGACGAGACGCAGATGGACGGTTGAACGGATTGGTTTATGAGGAAGCCTCCTTTGCCTTTACTAGCGTGCAGCCAGAACCGGATTATTCGGTTAAGAAGGATACGATTCGGCGGGCTTCTATGGATGCGTTAAGGCTTGGTTTGACTGCTGCGCACACAGAGGATTTACGTTTTTTGGGCAGCGTGGAGACGATGCAGCGAATTTACAGGGAGCTGAGAGAAGAAGGCCTTCCTTTTCGCACACACCAGCTCATCTATCATCCATTTTTGGAAGAAGCGAAAGTGCAAGGGCTGCGTGCAGGTACCGGAAATGAGTGGTTTAAAATCGGTGCGATAAAAATGTTTGCCGATGGCGCTATTGGTGGAAGAACGGCATTATTGTCTGAACCCTATAGTGATGCTCCGCATACCTGCGGAATGGCGATCCAACCGCAGCCGGAGCTGAATCAGATGGTGGCTGCTGTCAGAGCCGCAGGCTATCCCGTGGCTGTGCATGCCATAGGAGATGGGGCGGCGCACATGATTTTGACAGCGATGGAGGCCCATGCGCTCACGGAGGAAAGCGGTTTGCCAGATCGTCTGATCCACGGACAGGTGCTTAGGGGTGATTTGGTCAAGAGAATGGCGAAGCTGCCGCTGATCGCGGACATCCAGCCCCGTTTTGTCGCAAGTGACTTCCCTTGGGTACTGGATCGGGTGGGGAAAGAACGGACTGAATATTTATATGCCTGGAAAAAGCTACTGGAAGCAGGCATTCCATGTGCTGGAGGTAGTGACGCGCCGATTGAGCCGTTAAACCCTTTTCTTGGTATTCATGCGGCAGTGACTCGCGCCAAGCCGGAAGAAATGCATGAGGGCTATCTTCCCGCTGAAAAGCTGGATGTACATGAAGCCATTCGTTTGTTTACCACGGGAAGCGCAGTAGCAGCTGGTGAGGCTGATGAAAGAGGGACGATAGCTGAAGGGAAAGCCGCTGACTTTACAGTCATTGACCGTGATGTATCGGAAAGCCCGCAAGCTTTACTTGATGTTAAGGTACGAATGACAGTTGTAAACGGGAAAGTTGCATATCGGTCATAGGCTGGTGCTAAGTATGTATGCCAAAAGCCTTCAACTTCACTTTTCATGTGAGGTTGAAGGCTTTGTATTTTATAAACCACGCTGTATAAATCGGTCAGCGTTTTTTACACTGGACCACAGATCAGAGCTGGCTCCGCCCGCATACCAGTAGGCGAAGCCAGCAAACCCAGCATCCTGTCCCAAGCGATACTTACGAGTGAAGGATCGTCCTTCCTCGAGCCACAGCTTATGAAGCTGCGTGTCTTTGTAAGACACGGTATACTGCTGAATATCCTCATTCCAGATTGGTTGGGAGACGGAACGGGATATGAGCTGGTTTTGCTGATCTAGTGAAATATCAGAGGAAGCGATTGATTGCCCGCTAGCGTTAAGCGTCCAGTTCCGTGTAAATAATGGCAACGCCAAGATCGCTTTCTCCGGATAGGTGGTTTGTACAAAACGCCGCACGCTTTCACGAAGCCATGGCAGTGAGGACACAGAGCCGGGGATCGAGCTACCTCCCCAATGCTCGTCATATCCCATCAGGATCAGATAGTCTGCCGCAGCGCCAAGCTGTTTATAATCAAAGGCGGCAGTCCAGTCCGTTCCGTAATCAGGAGATACACAAATCGCCAGTACCGTATTCTGACTCTTCAACTTAGCTTTTAATTGTTGGACGAACAATGTTAAATGGGCACGATCCTGACCATCTACATTTTCAAAATCAATGACAAGTCCGTTCAAACCGTATACAGATACAGCATTAGCAAGCTGACTTATGGTTGTATTTCGTAGAACCTCACTGGACAAAATTTGGTGCGTCAGTGCCAGGTTGGAACGGTTGCCTACCATCGCCCAGATATTTTTATGATGCTGTTTGGCCCAGGTGAGCAGCGATGAATTGGTATAATCGCTGATAATACCTGTTTCATTCAGAAAAAACCAACGTGGTGACAGGGTGTTGATGTTGGATTGGAGCACCGTATTTTCAAACTGCTGAATGGTTTGATCATATTGCCAGCCAATTCGGATGGAAGAAGCGGTGGAAGCAGTTTGGTTAGCATGTTTTGTTGAATACGTTAGCAGTCGCTCCAGTAAGACCGCTGTTTCTTCACGAGTCAGAGAGGATGCAGGACGAAAATAGTTACTTTCACCTTTCATAAAGCCGTAACGATTTACGGTGATTACCGCATCAAGAGCCCAATCTGCAATTTCGCCAGTATCTGTAAAGGAGGAAGTAGCATCTCCTGATCCGCCCGAAGAGCGGATGAGACGTGCGATCATCAAAGCCGCTTCTTGACGGGTTATAGGACTATTAGGTTGGAATGTGGCAGACGTTCCCCCCTGAACGATATTGAGCTGCGAAGCCGCTTCAATCCATCCATAGTACCACGTCTTTTTGGCAACATCTCGGTAGGAGGGAACGGGTGCTTGTACAGGCTCCAGACCGAGTGTACGGTCCAGTGCGGTAACCCATTCGGCTCTGGTAACAGCCTTTTTAGGAGAGAAGTAACCAGGTCGTGTACCGTTCAAAATTCCTTTAGCGTGCAGGGAAATAATAGACTGATAGGCATAGCTGTGTGCAGTATCTTGGAACGTAGCGCCGGATGCTGCTGCTGGAGCAGCTAAGTATGAAGAGAATGTTGTGAATATTGTGATGGCTGCCGTTGCTGATAGGGTAAGCTTGGCTAACCAACGTGATCGTTTGGAACTCATACCAAATAACCTTCTTTTTTATGATAGATTGTAGATTCATAGTTCGTTACTCGACGAATAATACTATCAAAAAGAGGAAAGTTATTCATTGCTAAATTGCTGGAAAAATACCAAAAAACCCGCTACCTATGCGGCAACGGGTCTGATATTGGATAAACTATGCCTTTTTGGCATACATAATACCGATAGTCTGTGGACCACAATGACTGGAAATAACACAGCCTGCTGTAGTTAGCAGTACCTCATGTGCGTTCGTTTCTTCTTTCAAGCGAGCTTGCAGCATCAGCGCATCTTCCTCGGCCAAAGCGTGCACGACAATAATGATATCGTTATCCATCTGATCTCGTTGATTCAGAGCGTTTTGCAGCATCTGATCCAGTGCTTTTTCACGTTTGCCGCGGACTTTGTAGGCTGGCGTCATTTTTCCGTCAATTACTTTGATCACCGGACGAATTTTGAGAAGACTGCCGATCAGATTTTGCATGCCTGAGCATCTTCCGCCTTTATACAGGTATTCAAGTGTATCAATGACAAATTCCGTATCTATTAGCGGCCTGGTTTTCGTCAACATGTCTACAATCTGCTCTATCGTATTGCCGTTGGTTGCCGCACGAGCAGCTTTCATCACAAGCAGGCCAAAGCCGCACGACAAATTCAAGGAATCAAAAACCGTAATGCGGCCTTCCGGAAATTCGGAGGCAGCGAGTAGCGCATTCTGGTACGTTGATGATAGCTCGGAAGACAGACTGATATATAAAATGTCGTCCCCTTGTTCTATGTAGGGCGTAAAGGCTTGAATAAAATCCGACGGAGAAGGTGCGGCGGTACGTGGTAAATGTCCCTCGCGACTTACACGTTGAAATAATTGTTCCGGATGAATGTTCACCCCATCCTGCAATGCTTCATCACCAAATACCGTATACAAAGGTACAATGCTAATCTCGTACTGTTGCCGCCAGTGAGTTGGAATATCACTGGTACTGTCGGCAAAAATTTTAATTTTGTTCATACATTGAATCCTCTCTGTGTGATGCAGAAAAATTATAAAGATTGCACGGAGGAAGGATAGATATCCGCTGTGCTATTCGGAACGGAAAGACCGATGGCAAGAAGTGCAATAAAGCCTACAATAATAAGTGCATTAATGATTAAGCCTGTAATAGCAAAGGTCTTCTTACGGTTTTTTAACGCAATTCCAATGATACCAACGACAAGTCCGCTACAATTCAGCAACAGGCTGCCTAAAAAAATAAAAGGAAGCAATACCGTTCCGGTTTGCTGCAGAGCGATTTCCGGGTTCATCGTCTGGTATTGGCCGAAATGAGCCAGTAGATTAATAACCATAATAGCCAGAATAGTATATCCGATCAGACTGACAAGCGACATAATAAAAGAAGCAATTCCGGGACCAGAATGTTTGAGCTTGACCGGAGGCTGGAACACAGGAGATTCTGAAAAAACAGGGTGCTCCTCAGACGCAGCAGGCTTTTGCAAATTAGGATCTTGGTTACTCATTTTTTCCACTCCTTGAACATAGTCCGAACAGGTACTAATTTTCCACAAAATAAACAAAAAAGCAAGCCACCCTACACATTACCCTTCAAAAGACAGGGCCTAATCATCCAATTCTGTATGCGGTCTGTTCACACACGCTGGCTGGTAAACTTCATACGGTTTCGATAAAATAAGAAGAACATTCGGCTAAAAGGATGAGATGAAAAGGAGTACACAAACATGCAACGAAAATGGATATTTACGGGATCTATAATGATGATGTTGGCGGTAGCCATTGGAGCGTTCGGGGCACATATTGTGAAAGCCCGGATCGACGCGGATGCTTTGGCCGTATATGAAACAGGTGTGAAATATCATATGATTCACGCTGTCGGTTTGCTGATCATTGCGTTGGCTGCTGGACAGTGGGGGCCTTCCAACCGTCTAAGATGGGCAGCTCGTCTGTTATTGACGGGTATCATTTTGTTTTCTGGTAGCTTGTATGTGCTAAGTCTGACCGGAATCCGTGTGCTGGGGGCTATCACCCCTCTAGGAGGCGTGTGTTTTATAGCAGGATGGATATTGCTGGCATGGGCTGCCATGGGTCTGAAGAAAGAGGATTAAAGTTCTTTTCGGATAATACAAAAAAAAGAGAATGGACAAGAAAGACATCATGTTTTTCCTGACCGTTCTCTTTTTTCATGCTTCGTTTTTTGGTGAAGTATTTACATTTACGATGTGATTTCATCGATCTCATTCATTTTAAAGGAGTACACTTGTTTCTCATCTACATGATACACACTCAGCAGGCTATTATCATGGTCCAGATTGAGGATGCGGCAAGGAATGCTGCGTTGTCCACCATAGCGGTTTACGATTAACCGTACAAGCGTATTATCATGTATATAGCGTTTGATCCATTCATACGTACTAAGGTCTTGTTGTGTTGCAGGCTTTGGCTGTACGTGGGATTGTTTGATCTCTTGAACGACTGGCGGCTTGTTCGTAATTGCGGCTGATTTCTTTTTAGAGAATTTTTCCGCGAGCGTAGCGGCTGCATCAGATGGGCTATTCACGGCTGACTGTTTTTTTAGGTACAGTGCAGCTTCAATTAAATTGCCAAGTTCGATACCGGATTGAATCCGGCTATCCGCAATGTGTTCGTTTTGGCTCAAGAGATTAAGCAGGAACTGAAGGGCCTCTACATTCGAACGGCCTTTAACTAATACATCTACATTAAATAAATAACTGGTTTCGTCTTGATTTGATTCCTTTTTCATACATCCTCCAGCCCAAGCCATGGGTAATTAGTCTTTTATGGTACCTATCAATATATCATTAAAATGTAATCTATCATAGTGCCTAAGGCCCTGTTGTTGGATATTAACAAAAATAAAATCTATATAAAGCTCTATGTGTAAAATTTTAATGGAGTACACTGGAATTGTACATTTTTTGCATGTGTATACGAATGAGAAAAGTATGTGAGCATCGGATATAGAAAAGCAAAGACAGAGTTACATATACAGAGAATAAAGGAGGTAGTGGGTGAAATCAAGTAGTTTAAATTTTAAATATATTACAGTGGAAAAACATAACGGATAAGTATTATTCATCCATAGGAAAAGTAAAATCCCCCTTAACGAAAGGGGGACGGGGCATATAAAAAACATAATATATTATAGTAAGTGAAATTAAAGCGAATTTTATTTTTGATCAAAAGGGGATCCGTTGTGATCGAATAAGGTAGTCATGTTCGACTGCCCAATTCACAAGACCACTCCAGAAATCTTCACAGGCTGAAATGATCTTCGCTGGTTCAGCTAAATCTCCGGACATAACCAACTTAACTACATGATCGAATCCTTCTGGACGACTCGGCAGTTCCAGGGCCTCCGGTAGAACCATTGAACCCGTTGAGAAAAGCTTCTGATTATGCAACCCAACTAACATAGCCCCATATTGAGCAAACTGCATTACCAAGTACGGCAAGTAGGTAAGAGGACCATGTACACGGATATTTCTAAGCTTTCCTATAAACTCGTACATTTCACCTACAAGCACTTCGTTGATGGCATGCCTGAAATCTTCCTTTGTGGGGGATTCGGCAGCTTCCTTTAATATAGAAAAAAAGTCTTCAGGATCATACAGACGAAGTGGGGAAAAGAAGGGGCCATGTGTCAACGGCCATTCGCCCTCAACAGTAGAGGCAATTTTAAGAAGAACGTCTGAACTACAGACGTTCACCTCCGCTTTCCAGGGTCCCGCTGACCATTCATGGCTAAATTCTACGGGGCCGTTTGATTCACTTAGTACACAAAACATTTCAATGTCCGAGAAAGGGCCGTCAGTACCTTTGGCAACAGATCCATAGACCCCTATAGCCAGAATTTTGTCTCTATATACTTCATGTAACCTCGCAGCTATATCGTGGCAAGTCTGAAGTCTCTCACTTCGAGAAATGTTGACAGGTCCATTCATGTTCATTAGTATCCTCCTCTGTTTTATTAGGGTGAGTTGAAACTAAAACATGGATGGAGGAGCTCGGGCTTAACGGGGGACATTTTTTCGATTCATTCGAATTCCTCCCAAGCGATTTTGTTATGGGGATTGTACCCAAACGGGTTTATTTTAGCAAGCATGTTGCCTTTTCTATCTTGCTTACGGCTATGATAGGGCGGTTATAGGGTGAATCCATAGCTGAAAATTGTTGCTGGAGAGCTGTGGAAAATAGCGGCAAGTTTAATGCATATATTTTATGAGTAAAGCGATGATCTGAAGAAGTTATTTTTTAAGGGAACTAGAAAAATTATGGTCAATAATTTTCTTTTCTCGAATCAATCTTCGTAAACCCAATACTTGTGCCCTACGCTATAGCACTTGGATGGGACTAGCCCAGAAAGAAACAGATGAAAACGGGACAGGCTGATCTTCTCATAGCTGAACTAGGCATAGAGGAATGAGTCATATGTTCAGACCTCGAGGGCAACAAAAACTCAAGGTCTTTTTTATATGGATCGAGTGAGAGAAAAAATGCAGATTAGGAGTCTTAGAAGCAAGACAAACAAAAGCCAGACCTAAAAGGAGGGGAACGCGTGGAGCTGACAGACGATCATTCAATTATTGAAGCTGTACTAAAAGGCAATAAACAAGCGTACGCGGGCATTGTCCGGCGCTATCAGAATAAGCTTTACGGATTGTTCCGCAAGATGGGGTCTTCCGAAGCGGATGCTCAGGATCTGACTCAGGAGACACTACTTAAAGCCTATCGTAAACTGGGAGCGCATAACCCGACGCAGAGTTTTGCCGGTTGGATGTATACAATTGCTGTCAATTTGCAGAAGGACCGTGGACGCCGAAAAGATCCAAAGTCTCTGACACAGGAAGATACATATGAACGTGAAACACCTGAATCGAAGTTGCTGCAAAAGGAACTGCGTTTCGAATTGGATTGCTTGTTAGAGACGCTGCCCGAGCATTATCGACTTGTGTTGATTCTGCGCTACACCAACCAACTGAGTCACAAGGAGATCGCTGGTATTACTGGCATGTCGGTTCGGCAGGTTAACAACGCCGTCCACCGTGCTAAAATCAGTCTGCGCAAAACCGTAGAAGCCAAGGAGGGGCAACGTTATGAGAGTCTGGGATCGTACAACAACGAAAAAAGCCAATCTTGAAACAGAGGACGGCAAATCGACGATAGAAGACAGAAACTGGGAAATTTTGTTGTTTCACGAAAGGCTATCTAATGAGTTTACCGACCAGGTGATGCTGGCGCTGGAAGGAATCGAGATCGAACCAGCTGACAGAGCCGACGCGAGCGATCATGATGTATCCAGATACTCTCCGAGCGAGCAACCAGCGGAAACGGAGGCACAGATCTTGACGGGACCGACTGAATACAGGAATCGGCAACAGAACGCAGCCGCGTACGATGACACGTCCATCGTCGCCCAGGTGAAACATTACCGCGCTGCCAGACGCACTTCACAGTTTAAAGTATGGAGTTTGGTGGTCGCCGTCGTTGTATTTGTGGTTAGCACACTGCTGTATACGCAGCCGACTCTTGCAGATATGGTGAGGTCGCTGTTTGCGAAAGACAGCTATGTGGATAATGGCATGAAGAAGGTCCGTGAAGCAGGACTGGTACAGATTTCGGGTGCCAGTGCTAAAGATCAGGGTTACACTCTGAAAGTCAACGAACTTATCGCCGATTCGACTAGAATGATTATCGGAATCGAAGTTTTCGATGTCGAAGGAAATGCTGTAACCGGGGATTTTAGTATTCAAGATGTCGATTTCAGCCTCTTTGATAACCAGAGAGGTGATGTTGGCGCTGTTCCTTTTGAAGTAAGCACAGGGGGCAACGAGAATATTAGTAGGATTGAGTTCGACTTTATGCGGCCGGTACTGACCGACAAGCTGCAGCTTAGTGCACATATCCGTGAATTGAGGCTGTATGCGGACAAACTTAATGTGGAAGCTCCTATTAAAACGGTAAAAGGAGATTGGAGACTGGATGTGGAGGCAGATCTAACCAAAGCCAAAGCGCAAACGTTGCTGACTCCGATTGATAAAACGTATGAGACGCCAAGCGGCTTACGTATTCACATGCAGGGAGCTACCCGGACGCCGAGCGGCGGATCATTGGAATATACTACAGAGTTGACCCCAGAAGCCGCAGACCGAGCGCTGAACGGACAAAGCGGGTTCCACGAGCTTAAGTATCATCTGGAAGATGCACACGGGAAATGGCTTGGGGATAACAGAGACCCTGAATTCGGACGTCGATCTGGATTGGACCGTTGGAGTGGCAAGACGCACTGGTTCTACCAGTTTAATGATTTTGCCTATGATAAGCAGCAAATTCGATTCGTATTGGACGGCTATATAATTCGAGAGAGAAGCGAGGCGTCGGTCGTGCTCGACCCGGCTCAAACTTCAGCTGTGCATCCCGTTAAATTCGAAGACTCGGGTGATGCTTATCTGTTCAAGGGGCTCAAACTTCGTTCCAACAGTTCTAATTCGGGCAAAATGTATGCGACCATTCCGATAGGCGGTATCTTCAGTAGTCCTAACTTCACGCAAGACATTTGGGTTGCCGTTGACGAAAATAATAAGGAGTATTCGATGTTTTTTGGCGGAGGCTACACAACAGATCGTTCAGGTGTAATCGAGCTGCAGGAGGATGCCGGATATTTCGTTGATGGGCTAAATCAAATGCCGAAACAGCTCACGCTAAAACGAAAGGTCGTCAACCATTTGTACAAGGATGCCGATTGGTCGTTTGTCATACCGCAAACGGGAACGAACGGCGTCATCCTGAAATAAGCAAGCGGGTATGTATCGAGGTTGATGGATGAGAAGCGTTTTTGGTATGCTCCCTTGGTGCAAAGTAGCTATGACAAGAAAGAGCCTGAATCATACCCTGTAACCAAGGAATTTATAACAGAGGGCCGAATGGGCCCTCTGTTTCCTACGGTCTAAGTGACTGGTCCAATTTACTGATTCGCCATTCAGCGAGGGTTTAATTTCACTTGTGAGCCCTTGCCGCCCGTCTGGATTCCAGTATCCTTCACTCCGGCTTCCTTCAAATCGATTAGTAGCCGCTCTAGTACCGCTTTGGCGACAGGCGCTTCTTTTGCACCAGACGCTTTAACGACCAGCTGCACCGGTTTGCCGGAACGCAGATGTTTGTCTGCCTGACGCAGCTTCGTGTCGTAATCATGTTCCTCAATATGAGCAGTGAAGCGAAGCTCCTTGATCTTTTCTTTGCCGCTGTTTTTTGCGGCTCGGCCGACATTTTTGCTTGCTGCGGCTTCTTTTTGCGCCAGCGCTTTTCCTTTACCCTTCGCGACCAAGCTACAGGGTGGTGGACTGCTCATCAATGAGGTGCAGACCAGGTCCACCCCTTTGGATCGGGCCATAGCCAAGGCTTCTGACTTGGATACAACGCCGAGCTTCTCCCCTGCGAGTCCAGTGAGTACCACTTCGTCAGCTTTAATTTGCTCGTTGATTAATACCGCCACGTAAATGAAGCCTCCCTTAAACAATGATAAAGCTATCATATACGGAACCTGTTTGCGATTCAATTTTAGATTTATCTGTATTGACAAAAGTCACTAAGCCCTATAATCTTTTACTGATAATGATTATCATTTTCCAATGCAATATACATACAGGGGTGATTGAGAGAAATGAAAAAGATGTTGAATAGCCTATTATTATTTGTAGTTTTTACTATTGTATTGGCGGGCTGCGGTGCGGCTGGGGATAGCTCGAAGACGGAAGGTACTGCAGGGTCTGAGCAGACATCCACAACGGCTGGTCCGGTTACGGTTAAGGATGACCATGGGGAAGTCAAGCTGGACAAGCCAGCGGAACGTGTAGTTGTACTCGAATGGACGTTTACCGAGGACCTCATTGCACTTGGCGTACAGCCTGTCGGTAATGCGGACAATGAAAACTACAAGCTGTGGGTAACACCGGAGGCGAAGCTGGCTGATACCGTAACTGATATCGGCACACGGGGCGAACCGAATCTAGAAGCGATTGCGGCGCTTAAGCCGGATCTTATTATCTCCAACGCCGATAACAATGCAGCGATCTATGCACAGCTTAAGGGGATAGCACCGACAATAGAATTCGATCCTTACAAGGGGAACGGCTATGATTACGACCGTATGGTCGAAATTTTCAAGCAAGTCGCTGTGGCTACCGGAAAAACGGAACAGGCTGATAAGGTCCTAAGCGAACTTGACCAGCACTATGTAGAGGCAAAGGCAACATTGGAGAAAGCGGGCAAAGCAGACTTTCACTATGCGCTAACACAGGCCTTCACAGCTCAAAATGCTGCCAGTCTGCGAATGTTCAAGGAAAATTCGGTTGTAGTGGGAACGCTCGCGAAAATCGGCATGGTGAACGACTGGAAGTCGGACAAGACCGAGAAATACGGGTTTAGCACCGTTGGTATTGAAGCTCTTCCTGCTGTACAGGATAGTAATTTTATCTACATTACGCAAAAGACGGACGATGTATTTGGAGCCGCAATGAAGAACAACTCCGTATGGAACGGACTAAACTTTGTCAAAGAAAAACGAACCTATCCACTGGACGGTACAACATGGACGTTCGGCGGCCCGATCTCATCTAAAGTACTCGTTGATCAGGTAGTCGGAGCTCTGACGAAATGACCCGTACAGGCACAAGGGGGTTATCGAAAACTTGGCGTGTAGGAAGCATCTTTGGGGGCGGATTGATCGTCCTCATCGTGCTTTTTTTTGTAAGCTTGTGTTATGGAGAGGCTTCAATCCCGCTGCATACAGTAATTGAGGCGTTGACCCAGCGTCAGAATACGCTTGAACATAACATGGTGTGGGATCTACGAATGCCGCGTACGGTCATCGGAATCCTGGCTGGTGGTGCGCTTGCCATCGCTGGTGCTTTGCTTCAGGCCATCACCAAAAATCCGCTGGCGGCTTCTGATACACTAGGAATTAACGCTGGTGCCTACTTTGTGGTTGTCCTTGGCGCGGTGATGTTTCCCGGACTGCTGCATCAGGCGCCGTTTCTATTTGCCGCTGTCGGCGGCCTGCTGGCAGCGGTACTCGCTTACTTCATGGGCGGGGGACGAGCGGGAAGTCCGATTCGGTTGGCGCTTGCCGGCTTGATTGTATCCATGGTTCTCGGTTCGTTTACCGGAGCTTTGCATATCTTTTATTCATTTGAAACGCAGGGACTGTTTCTCTGGGGTTCTGGCTCGCTTGTGCAAAACGACTGGAGCGGGACGACTTACGCCTGGCCCTGGGTCGTAGGACTCTCGGTCATTGCCTTTCTGCTGTCAAGACAATTTGATGTCCTGGATCTGGATGAGTCCACATCCACGTCACTTGGACAAAAGGTTAGTTTGACCCGGGCGGTGGGTATTGTATTAGCTGTCCTGCTGTCGACCATTACAGTTAGCGTCATTGGACCTATTGGTTTTGTGGGTTTGGTAGCTCCACATTTGGTGCGCTTAAGCGGCCTAAAAATGCATCGCTGGGTGCTGCCTGGTTCCTTTCTGTGGGGAGCATTACTGTTGACAGGCGCTGACGTGCTGGCGAAGATGGTCCACCAATCAAGCATGGATCTGCCGACCGGAGCAATGATGGCCTTGATTGGGGCTCCTTGGCTAATTTGGTTGATTCTGTGGAAGATGAAGCTGCCTTCTGGTATTAATGGACAATCTTCAATGAACATAGGTGTGCGCTCTCGGAAATTACCCTATGGCAGGCTGGTCACGTTGCTTGGGTGCGGTGCCGTGCTGTTGACCGTATTCAGCCTGATGTTTGGAGGGATGCGAATTCCGGTTGGCGATTTGCTATCTGGCCTATTTGGCGGTGAGAACGCAAATTCGGCCCTGCTGCAGTTTAGAATTCCGCGCACGCTGGTGGCAGCCGGGGCTGGTATCGCGCTTGCGGTCAGCGGTGTCTTGATCCAATTAGCCGTTCGTAATCCCTTAGCGGATGCCTCGATCATTGGTGTTTCTTCAGGGGCTGGCTTTGGCGCGCTTGCAGTGATTATCGTTTGGCCTGGGCTGCCTGTTTATATGCTGCCTATCGCGGCGATTGCCGGAGCGACGGTGTCGGCGGCGGTGATCTTCTTTTTATCATGGAACAATCACCTAAACCCGTCTGTGGTCATCCTACTTGGGATTGCTGTATCAGCGATCGGAGCAGCTGGCATTCAGATACTGATTATCCAAGGTTCGCTTTGGGGCAGCACAGGCTATATTTGGCTGACGGGTAGTACCTACGCTCGAAACTGGGGGCAGGTGGCGACGATTTTGGCTTTTCTGCTCGTGTTGTTGCCAATAGCCTGGTGGCTAGCTCGCCGCTTCGATCTTTTGGTGTTTGACGACAGCAGCGCTATGGGACTGGGACTTCCGGTGCGCCGCACCCGGTTGCTGGCGATGGCAGTGGGGGTGCTGCTGGCGGGCGGAGCGGTAGCCTGTGTAGGTACAGTTGGCTTCATCGGGCTGATTGCTCCGCATATCGTGCGTACGTTGATTGGGCACCATGTACGTCGCTCTATCGTTCTGTCTAGCATCTTGGGAGCGGTAATGCTGGTGCTGGCTGATACGATTGGACGGACAGTGCTTGCGCCGACTGAAATTCCTTCCGGATTACTGATCGCACTGATCGGTGCACCGTATTTCCTGTACTTGATGTATCGCTCCAATAAGAGTAAGTCAGTGTAGTTGAATATGTACTTGAACAGGCTGTTTCCCAACGGATTTCCCGTGGGAAAGCAGCCTTTATTATTTATTTTTCTACGTAATCATTGGACTTTATATTTACAAATCTAATAAAATAGATATAATATTTTATATGGAACCGTCATTGATTTATAAAGCATTGTCAAACGAAACTCGCCGTCTAATTATGCTGTGGTTAAAAAAACCAGAAGAGTTTTTTGATGAACAGGCTTATCTGAAGCAAGGGCTTAATTTTCAAATTGGTGTATGTGTGGGAGATATTCAGGCTAAAGCGGGACTTGCGCAGTCTGTGATTTCAAGTTATTTATTAATGATGCAAAAATCCGGTTTGTTAGAGTCTGAGCGTATTGGGAAGTGGACGTACTATCGTCGGAATGAAAAAACAATCCGGGAATTTGCCGAGTATGTTCAAAAGGAATTATAAATAGAAAGGAGGTTTTTTTTCACGTAATATATCTACAAATCTATATATATAATTAATTTGGAGGCTTATACTTAAAATGAAAAAGGTTAACCCGTTACTTATTATCATTCTGGCTTTAGGCGTATTCGGCATTATTACAACGGAAATGGGAATTATAGGCGTTCTCCCTCAAGTAACCCAAAAATTCAATGTATCAGCTGCCCAGGCTGGTTGGCTCGTCAGTATTTTTTCTTTCGTTGTTGCCATTTCAGGTCCATTTTTGACCTTACTCGTTTCTGGTATGAATCGTAAAATCATTCTATTAATCGCTGTATTCAGTTTTGTCATTTCCAATATTGTCTATGCCTATACCACTCATTTTGAGGTCATGCTCATTTTTCGTGTTCTTCCCGCTATTTTTCATCCTGTCTTTTTTTCGGTCGCCCTCGTGACTGCAGCTCATCTGGTCCCCCCTGAAAAGAGTAGTAAAGCCGTCACCAAGGTTTTCGCTGGAATTACGGTAGGATTTGCGTTTGGCGTGCCTTTGACTTCCTATCTTGCTGAAAAGATATCGTTAGAAGCTGCCTTCTTATTTGGAGCTGTCGTAAGCATGATTGCATTTGTGGGAATACTCGTATGGCTTCCTTCCCTGCCAGTTCAGGAAAAGATGTCTTATGGCAAACAGCTTGGTATATTACGTAAACCTCAATTGTGGTTCAACATTGTGACTGTTATTTTTATCTTTGCAGCTATGTTTTCGGTGTATAGCTATTTTGCCGAATATCTTGGAGAAGTAACTCTGATGAACGGGTCATGGATCAGTATGATGTTGATGGTCTTTGGAATCGTCATGATTTTTGGGAATTTTTTATTCGGGGGATTATTACATAAAAATCTGACCAAGACCGTAATTATGTTCCCATTGCTATATACGGTCATTTACGTATTCACCTATGCTCTGGGTGCTTCTTTCCTACCGATGTTTGTGGTTGTGCTCACTTGGGGGGCCGTGCATTCTGGGGGGCTTATTATTAGTCAAACATGGTTAACCACGGAAGCGAAAGAAGCTCCAGAGTTTGGTAATAGCCTGTTTGTCTCATTTTCTAATCTAGGTATTACGATAGGGGCTGCTACGGGCGGGTGGTTTATCTCTCACTTGGGAATACACCAGCTCATCTGGAGCGGGCTGATGTTTGCATTACTAGCTTTTTTATCCATTATCATAAAAATAAAAATATTCAATTCGAATGCAGCGGAAGCCAACGTGCGTTAAAATATGGAGAGACATTAGAAGAGTACTCTACAAGATGACCATAAAATGATGCATGGGGTGATGTTGATTGCATATCGTATGGACTTCGATCTTAATGACATTCGTAATCGTTAGCGGGATCTTGGCGTTGCTCATCTGGGGAGTGATATCCTTAATCAAGCGCTTTCGCTAAACGCAATGAGGAGTAGACATCTCTATGTGTTGAACTTATATTATCCAATTGGGAGGAATAGATGAATATTCGAATGTACCACGATCTGGAGGCTCAATTGGAAGAAGAGATTTGGGAGCTTGGAGAGGATGCAGCTCATACACTCCCATTAGATAGCAACTTGGCTGTGGAAAAAGCACAGAAGGCTTGGGATCTAATACCCGAGCCTAAGCATAAATGGGGCATCACAGGTGTAACCTTGCATCAATACGTTCAAATTCTCAATTATAACGGGCATACTCAGCGATCAGTAGAGCTTTTAAATGAGGAGATTTTAGATTTGGAAGGTACAGGGCACCGGATTATACATGCTGAACCTTATATTCAGATGGCGGAAACACTTCTTCATCAGAGCAACCCTGTATTAGCTCATAAATATCTCAAGAAGGCATACTCGATTGGAAGTGCAAGAGCATTTCGGGACCAGCCCAAGCTTTATCTCAAAATGGCGAAAAGTAAAGCTCTGGATGAACAGGATATATTACTTCAATTTGCGGCGTTGGATGTGAACGCCAAACTTCTAAGCGATTTAAAGGATAATCAATAACCAATGTAATAATCTCATACAATCTGAGATAAAATGCTGATCTGGATACGACGGACTAATGGGCTTCAATATTATTTATGGGGAGGACCAATGCATTGAAATTAAAAGAAGTGCTTTTAGGCACCCACAGTTTCGAAGCGATAAAAGCTTTTTACGGCTCTCTCTTGGATTTGCAGGTTGTGGAGGAAGGTCCTTCGCGGTTGTCGTTTCAAGTAGGGGAATCGGTTCTTGCTTTTCAGGAATCCTCCCACATAGAAAATGAATTTTATCATATTGCGTTTACGATTCCAACGAATAAATTTATAGAAGCAAAACAGTGGGTCATCGACCGTGGGATTTCATTGATTTCAAGATCCGAAGAAGATGAGTTTTTTTTCGAAAACTGGAATGCAACAGCGCTTTACTTCTATGATCCGGATCATAACCTTGTCGAGTTCATCGCTCACCATACACTCGACAATGCAGTCACTGAAGCTTTCGGGCCCAACTCTCTACTTCATATAAGCG
Organism: Paenibacillus peoriae; assembly: GCF_022531965.1. Taxonomy (GTDB): domain Bacteria; phylum Bacillota; class Bacilli; order Paenibacillales; family Paenibacillaceae; genus Paenibacillus; species Paenibacillus polymyxa_D. The sequence continues at coordinate 1,786,687 of NZ_CP092831.1, forward strand.
AGATCGGTCTTCCTGTCGATGATGTCCCTGAAGTATCTAGGATAATCACCGAAACGTTCCAACTTGATCCATGGGGAGGGGCTGGACAAAAGTTCGCGCCGCTAGGGAATGTAGAAGGATCATTTATAGTCATAGACAAGCAACGGCCTTGGTTTCCTGATGATAGGCTTCCGGCCGTATTTAATACCAGTGTCTTGTTTGAAGGTCCATACTCTGCCCGTCTTTCACTGCATAATGGTTTGTATGAATTGAGGTCAACCTGAGTTAAGGCTTCATCTCATCGCCATCACCCCCGGATTTCTGGAATAAAGCTTACGATAAGGGGGGAAACCCGGGGGCCATAATACATTCAGGAGAGAATATATGAATATTAGACTACTTAATTCAAATGAAAAATATCCAATAGATCTCTTGTTACTAGCTGATCCTTCGCGCCAACTTGTTGAGGAATATTTGAAAAGAGGGCAGTGTTATGTAGCAGAAATTGACAATCATATTGTTGGAGTCTATGTTCTTTTACCTACAAGACCTGAAACAGTTGAGTTAGTGAATATAGCAGTATCAGAAGATATGCATGGTAAAGGAATAGGCAGACTATTAGTGACACATGCCATTGAAACAGCTAGGGCACAAGGTTATAAAACGATGGAAATGGGCACAGGAAACTCTAGCATTGGGCAGTTAGCCCTCTACCAAAAATGCGGGTTTAGAATTGTAGGTGTAGATCTAGATTTCTTTATCAGACATAACTATCTAGAAGAAATTTATGAGAATGGCATACAGTGTAGAGATATGATTCGTATGTCTCAGGATTTATAGAGCTTAATTTTCTTTACAAACCCTTCAAAGGTATCTTAAGTAAGGTTCTGAAAGGTATATGATATTGTGCCAAAAGATGGTACAATGAATTGCGGAAAGGCTATACAATCATTGGATTGCAATAGTCCTTTTTTAATGAGTTGATATCCTACTAAGTTCCTGACAAGGGGTGGTTACTTTGTACAACACAACAACCACGATACTCACAGAGATAACAAAACATATGAAAGATCATGATTTAATCCTAAGTGATTTAGCTAGAAAAGCAGAAATGAATCCGGGCACCATGAGCAGTATTATTAATGGGAACCGCACACTTTCAGTCGATCAGTTAGATCGAATTACAAAAGCAATGGGGCTTCCCGTTGGCTATTACTACGAACGGTATGTGTCTGAGTATTTAACAGAGGCTAATCCGAATTGGCGTCGAATGAGTCCTTTTATACATAATTGTGCGAAATTAAATAAATTGGACTGCATTCATGATGTGGTTAATTTATTGATGGATAAACTAGGCTATTCAGAATCTTTATTTGAGCTTGCCGAAGAACTTTTTAGAGAAGGGCTTTACGAAGCGGCAACTATTCTATATGAGAATGTGGCTCTAAGTGAGAAAAAGCAATATTCAGAACGTCTGGCTATGTGTCAGTACCGTTTGTTCCAAACGAGACAAGGAGATAATCAAGAGAAAAACTATGAAGCAGCCGTTCAATTTGAAATATACGTTGATCGACTAGATGAGATAGAACAGTTAGATGCATTAAAAGATCTGGCGAATACATACCGTTCGTTACGAAAATGGGACAAAGTAGAATTATTCGCTAAAGCTTTGGGAGACAAGGCAAAAATTCAATATAACATGGAGCAACAACGGCATCCTTCCAAAAAAGAAAATGCAAAGAAACCAAGCTTTCCTCTGTTTGCTTATTGGGCTTTTTCTCATTTACTTCGTGATGAAGTTTGCGAAGCACATAAAGATTATGAGAAAGCGCTTCAACATACGTACACATATGCTGACCTAAGTTGGGTGAAGGAAACTGATGACATTACCATGGAATGGAAAAGGCGATATGAAGAATGGGCTGAAGCCAACGCTTATGTAAATAAACTTCACGCTGGTGAAATTGGTGTTTTGAATGATTATGTAGCGTTTTTTTCTTCAAGGAAAGAAGAGACACTTCCTGGATTAGATAACGTAATTGAAGCTGCTAATCGATTTAATTTAAATGTTGATCATATTCTAAATCAATTTCAAACGGGAATTTTAGCTATGCGAGATAAACATGAGGGTGTAGGTGTCTACAATCAACAATTTATTATAGAACGTTATGCTCATTTTACATTTGAATTAGCGGTTTACTACTTTAATAAAAATAATTTTGCAGATGGATTTACTTTTTTATTAAGTTGTTTGGAAAAATCTACATTAGCAAACAATAAATCGTATATAATTAAATGTGTAAAGCTGTATGAATCCTATCTGGAGTATGCATCGTTTGAAACGAAGGCAGCATACAGAAATTTGATTAATAAGGTGGATGAGGATGGGACGTAAAGTGATGATAGCTTTCTTGGTAACAAGTCTTACACTAGCAGCGGTAATGGTTATCCCCCTTCAGTATCAAGACAAAGGATCTACTTACGAGCCGACTGGAAAACACGGAGGAATGTGAGAATAAAAAGGTCTCAAGTTCAAGGTCACAGTAGAACCTAGAAAATCACCATTATTAAGTGGTTAGACGGAATGATCCGTCTAGCCTTTTTATTACCTATTTTGCTGTATATCAGCAATATGAGGAAATCTTCTTTTGAGGAATATATGTAAAAAGTGCAAAAATGTAATGTGTGTTATTGTACACAACTGAAGGGTGTATGGCTTTGTTCTAAAAGACGATACAATTATGGGTGATAAAGTGATTTTTACTAACCATTTCTCTATTACATCGTTTAACTGCATATTATATGTCGAGTTTATGTTGAAAGGGTGGCTTATCTATGGAGATCACACCTACGATTAGAGCAGAAGTACAAACCTATCTGATACGGAAAAGCTTAACCATGACCGAGTTTGGTCACATGATTGATTTGAACGTAGGTACAGTTAGTGGCATTGTGACGGGCAACCGATCAATTTCAGTTCACCAGCTAGATCGCATCACTATGGGAATGGATTTACCACCGGATTATTTTTATGAACGTTATATTGATGAATGTATTGAAGAAGAACCGCTCAACTGGCGAAGAATCAGTCCTTTTTTGTACCGCTGCGTGGAGCTAGGACGACTTGATTGCTTGCGAAGAGTTGTAGGTATGTTGCTAGATAATCCTGTTTATCTTCCTTCACTTTTTGAAGTAGCCGAGGATTCTTATAAAAAAGGTTATACTGAAGCAGCGGCGTTCCTTTATGAAAATGTGGCAGAAGGGGAAAAGTATCAGTATTCAGAACGATTAGCCGTTTGCCAGTATCGATTGTTTACGATTCGTATTGGAGACGA